>NZ_BOMZ01000049.1 GCF_016862455.1 Actinoplanes utahensis | reverse complement strand
ACCACACCCGGCGGGGGCCTCGTCGTGGTTCTGGAGGACCGTCCACTCCGGGCATGTGCCGGCCTCGGTGCAACTTCCCTCCGACAGCGGCCGCCTTGACTCGTCGGAGACCCCGGCACCGGCCAGTGGCGGGCCACAAAGGAGCGATGACGCTGACCGTGGCGAACCCGATCTACGACCTGCGCTGCGGTCGTGACCACTCGACGCTGCGCACCGCCCCGGGCATCATCCGGGCGATGACCACCGCCCTGGGCGACTGGGCGACGCTCCTCGACGTGGACGATGGAACATGCGGGCGCGGGTTCGAGCCATGGATCGTCCCGCCCGTTGCCGCTTGACTGGAGTCAACGAAGAACCAGTCGAAGGAGACAGCGGATGTACGCGATCACCGGAGTCACCGGGCACGTCGGCGGAGCGACCGCGCGGGCCCTGCGCGAGGCGGACGTCCCCTACCGCGCGGTCGTCCGGGACCCGCGCAAGGGCGCGGGCCATCCGGAGACGGCGGTGGCCGACTTCGCCGACCGTCCGGCCCTGGCCGCGGCGCTGAGCGGATGTGCCGGGGCGTTCGTGATGCTGCCGACGCTGCCGGGCGGTGACGACGCGGCACATCGGGCACTGGCCGATGCGATCGCCGGCGCGGTCGCCGACAGCGGGGTGCCGCACGTCGTGATGCTCTCGTCGCTCGGGGCGGACCTGGCCGAGGGCAACGGGCCGGTGCGCTGGCTGCACCACCTGGAGAGCCGGCTGCGTGACACCGGCTCCCGGGTCACCGCGATCCGGTCGCCGCACTTCCAGGAGAAGGTCGAGGAGATCCTCGGCGCGGCCACGGGCGCGGGCGTCTACCCGGTCTTCGGCGACGCGGACGTGCCGGTGCCGATGGTGGCGACCCGCGACATCGGTACGACGGCGGCCGCGGCCCTGGTCAGCCCGCCGGAGGACAGCGAGGTCGTCGACCTGGTGGCCCCGGAGTACACCGAACGGCAGGTCGCCGGCGAACTGGGTGAACTGCTCGGCCGCGAACTGGAGGTCGTGTCGCTGCCCCGGGAGGCGTGGCTCGGCGCGCTCACCGACTCCGGGGTGCCGCCGCTGCTCGCCGCCGAACTGGCCGAGCTCTACGACGCCGCGAACCGGGGTGTCCTGCAGCCGCGCGGCGACCGGCGGCACGTCTGCGCCACCGGGATCAGCGCGACCCTTCGCGAGTGTGCCGCGCCCACGACGCCGGCAGGCTGAGCGACGCGGGGGCCGGCGAACCGGGCGCGGCGGTGTAGATGGCCGGGGCTCTCCCAGGCCGGGGTGAGGTCACCGGCGACGTGGTGCCGGAAGGATGTACCGCTAGGACACCCCGGCGAGCTTCTTGCGGGCCTGGGTCAGCGCCCGGCGGGTCAGCGTGCCGAAGGCGCGGCGCTGCGGGCCGTCCCCGGGGAACGGCAGTTCCGCGGCGGCCGCGTTGATGGCGGCGTCGGAGAGTTCCGAGCCGATCAGGATCCGCTCGGCCGCGCGGAGCCGCACCGGGCACGGGCCGGCGTTGACCAGGCCGATCGCGGCGGCGCTGACCAGACCGTCGGTCACGGTGACCGCCGCCATCGCGGCCGCCTGCGGATAGATCGTGGTCCGGCGGTCCTCGGCGTACCCGGTGCCGGTGCCTTCCGGCAGCGCCGGGAGGCAGACCTCGGCGAGCAGTTCGTCCGGGCGGCGCACGGTCGTGAACGGCCCGGTGAAGAACTGCTCGGCCGGCACGGTGCGGGTCCCGCGCGGCCCGGTCAGCACCATCTGCGCGCCGACGGTGACCGCCAGGGCCGGCCACTCCCCCGCCGGGTTGGCGTAGGCGAGGCTGCCCAGCATCGTGCCGCGGGCCCGGACCGGCGGATGCCCGATGTGGCAGACGACCGCGCGCATCAGGTCGCCCAGCGGCCCGCGGACGGTGTCCGCCTCGAACGCCCGATGCCGGACCAGCGGCCCGACCCGCAGCGTGCCGCCGCCGGTGTCGAGGGTGTCCAGTCCCGGCACGAGGTTGATGTCGACGACCCGGCGGGGTGGTGCGCACGTGCCGGTCATCTCCAGGATGAGGCTCTGGCCGCCGGCGAGCACCGCGGTGTCCCCGTCGGAGAGGGCGGCCATCACCTCGTCGACGCTGTCGGCGGCGAGGTACTCCACGGTGGTGGGGTTCATCGGGCGTCCTCCACTGTTCAGTTTCCGCCCCGGGGGACCGCACGGCTGCTTGCTGGTCCGGCAGGCCGTCACATTGTCAGCCAGGTGAATGTGACACGGAAAGGGTGCCACCCTTCCAGGTGACGATCGAGAGGTCGGATCCCCCGATCGGCCACCGGCCCCGGGGACGGTCGTGGTCGGTCGGCAGGCTCTCCCACCGCAACGCGTGCCCCGGGGCGCCGGAGGGCTCGACGTTCACCTGAAGACCGGGCCAGTCACCGCGTACGGGTTCGGCCGCCGCGCCACGGACGTGTGCGACCGGGGTCAGGTCGTCCTCCGTCACCACGGTCCACGGCTCACCGTGTACCCGGGCCTCGTGGCGATCAGAATCCGGCCGGCATGGTCGAACCCGATTCTCGCGTTGCCGTCGAGCAGCCCGCGGCCCTCCGCGGTCGCCTCGACGACGTCGCCGCCGCCGTGCCGGAACGGCGTCTCCAGGGGCTGCGCCGATGCGGTCTCCCAGGACGTACATGCCGGCCCGGCACCGCCCGACCACCGTCTCCTCGGCGGCCGGTGAGGGCGCGGCCAGCGCCGGATGCGAGTCGGCACTGCCGGGAGCCTCGATGCGCATGACCGGTATCGAAACAACTCGACACCGCTCACCGCAACGGGCGGTAAGGCCGAAAGGCCGAGCTCATCCCTTTCATCCGTTCACGCGGCACTGGGCACGGTGCGTGACGTGAGACGGGCGTGTCCGGGGTTCCCTGATCGTCTCCGGACACGCCCGAGCGTCACACCCCACCCCCGGCGACTACTCACCGTCACTGCCCATATCGAAACGAGTGATGATCGGCACTGTCGATCGAGGGTGTCGGATTTGATCGCGGTCCGACTAATATCCACGAGCATCGAATCGATGGATGTCAGTTGGGGGACGGGCATTTGAAGATCTCAGGTAGACGTGACCTTCGGCGATCGGCGACGATCGCCACGATCGGGGCCACCGTGGTGGCGCTCGCGGCGCCCGGCGCGGCAGCGAAGGCCCCGGCCGATCCGGCCGACCGCGCCTACGCGCAGATCGCCGCACTCCAGCAGCTCAAGAAGTCGCTGACCCCGGCCGAGCGCAAACTCGACAGCCGGCTCGCGATCGAGCTGCGCAAACGCAACGGCAAGGTGGCGGCGAACGCGCTGCCGGAACTGTCGACCGGGGTCGAGGTCTCCGCCTCCGGCCGGACCGAGGTTCTGGTACGGGCCGGTAAGGTCGACGACGCCCTGGTGAACCGGCTACGCGGGGTCGGCGCCGGGATCCGGCACGCGTCGGCGGACACGGTCCTCGTCGAGGCGCCGCTGACCGCGCTGCCGGCGATCGCCGAGTGGAAGGACGTGGCCGAGGTCAGCCTCAAGACCGGCCTGATCAGCAGCCACGAGACCGATCCGCGCAAACGCCCGGCCGCGGACACGAAGGAGGCGAAGGCCGCCCGGATCGAGTCCGCCGTACGACGGGCTCAGCAGAAGGCCGCAGCCAAGGCGACCGCGACCGCCGCGCCCACCCAGGGCGCCGCCGTCTCCGAAGGAGACCGGGCGCACGCCGCCGACACCGCCCGGACCAGGTACAAGGTGAGCGGCGTCGGCGTCAAGATCTGCGCCCTGTCCGACGGCATCGACTCCCTGGCCGCCTCGCAGGCGTCCGGTGACCTGCCCGCCGTCGACGTGCTGCCGGGCCAGGAGGGCTCCGGCGACGAGGGCACCGCGATGCTGGAGATCATCCACGACCTGGCGCCGAAGGCGGAGCTCGGGTTCGCCACCGCGTTCACCAGCGAGGCGAGCTTCGCGGCGAACATCCGCGCGCTGCGGTTCGAGGCCGGGTGCGACATCATCGTCGACGACGTCGTCTACTACCACGAGAGCCCCTTCCAGGACGGGCTCCCGGCGCAGGCGGTCAACGCGGTCACCGCGGACGGCGCGTTCTACTTCAGCTCGGCCGGCAACGAGGGCAACACCCTCGACGGCACGTCCGGCAACTGGGAGGGCGACTTCGCCGGCTCGGGCCGGGGCGTCGGCAAGTTCGCCGGAGACGCGCACGACTTCGACCCGGGCGCGGGCGTGCAGGTGTTCAACCCGCTGTCGCCGAACAGCGCCGGCCGGGTGACCACCCTGTGGTGGGCCGACCCGCTGCTCGGATCGGCCAACGACTACGACCTGTACCTGTTCAACGCGGCAGGCGACGTCACGACCTTCTCGCAGGACACCCAGAACGGCGACGACGACCCGTGGGAGGCCCTGCAGACCGGGTCCGGCACCGGTCAGCGGCTGGCCGTGGTGAAGTTCGCGGGCGCCGACCGCTACCTGCAGCTGTCGGTGTTCCGGGGCCGGTTCACCGACTCGGCGGACGGGCTCAAGGGCTTCTCCACCCCGGGCGTGACCCGTGGCCACAACTCGGCCGAGCAGGCGTTCTCGGTGGCGGCGGCGCCCGCGGCGAAGCCGTTGCCGTTCCCGCTGGAGACCGGGGACCCGGAGAACCCGACCGGGCCGTACCCGAACGTCTTCACCAAGCAGTCCAAGCCGGAACGGTTCACCTCGGACGGGCCGCGACGGGTGTTCTTCAACGCCGACGGCACCCCGATCACACCCGGGAACTTCTCCTCGACCGGCGGGTTCGTCCGCGCCAAACCGCAGATCACCGCCGCCGACGGCGTCACCACGACGGTCCCGGGCTTCGAGACCTTCTACGGCACGTCGGCCGCCGCACCGCACGCCGCCGCGATCGCCGGCCTGGTCCTGTCCGGCAACCCGGGCACCACCAACGCCGAGATCCGGGCCGCGCTCACCGGCACCGCGCTGGACCTGGCCCCGGCCGGGTACGACAACCGCACCGGCAGTGGCGTGATCCGCGCCGACCTGGTGCTGCGCAACACCGGCGCCACCCCGCAGCCGCTGGTCCGGACCGGCACCCCGACGGTCACCCCGACCACCGGCGACGGCGACGCCTACCTGGAACCGGGCGAGACCGCGACGGTGTCCGTGCCGGCCGAGAACGTCGGCGACGGTACGGCGACCGGCGTCAACGTGGTGGTGGAGACCGCCGACGCCGGGGTGACGGTGACGCCGCGGGCCCGCTCGTACGGCAACATCGCCGCCGGCGCCACCAAGACCCGGGACTACACGCTGAAACTGGACGCCGGTTATCCGCTCGGCCGCCCGGTGAAGCTGTCGGCCCGCGTCACGTTCGCCGGCATCCTGTCGCCGACCGCCGCCGAACTGCTCGTGCCGGTCGGCCAGGTGTCGACCACGGTGCGGGACTTCGCCTACACCGGCCCGGTCGTCCCGATCCCGGACAACGACGTGGCCGGCGCCTCCGCCGGCGTGGAGGTGACCGGCGTGGGGTACGCCTCGTCGCTGACCTTCTCCATCGACGGCACCGAGTGCAACACCACCACCGGCGCGACGACCGTCGGCATCGACCACACCTGGGTCGGTGACCTGACCGCCACCTTGACGGCACCGGACGGCCGTTCGATCGCCCTGTTCGCCCGGGACGGCGGCGGCGGCAACAACATCTGCCAGGCGGTCTTCGACGACACGGCCGCGGCGTCGTTCTCGTCGGTGACCTCGACGGACGCTCCGTTCACCGGCACGTGGCGGCCGGACGGCTCGCTGACGTCCCTGCGGTCCGCTCCCATCGACGGCACCTGGACGCTGCACGTGACCGACGGTGTCGGCTCCGACACCGGCTCGATCCGCTCCTTCGCCCTGCACGCCACCGGCTTCGAGCCGGCCTGACCGCTGAACGTGGGGGCCCCGGGCGCGATGCGTCCGGGGCCCCCACGCGTAGCGACGGAACGCAATGATCGGCGACGATGGCGGCATGGGCTGCTACCTGCACATCACCCGTGCATTCCGGGACCACGAGAGTGAACGCTTTCCCATTCTCGACGAGGAGGTCACGGCGGCGGTGGACGCGGCGCCCGACCTGTTCACTCCACCGGACGCGCCCCGGCATCCCGGTTTCCGCTACGTGATGTGGAAGGACTCGGTGCACGAGGAGTACCTGCTGTTCCAGCGAGGCCAGCTCGACACGAAGCATCCGAGCGACGCCTTCATCCGCCGGATGATCGAGTTGGCCGGGCACTTCGACGCCTGGGTGATCGGCGACGACGCGGAAGTGTACGAGTGGGACGGTGCACAGATCGTCGCCGGGGACCGCGACCGGGAGGAGTTCCACCGCCGGCAGCTCGTCATCACCCGCGCGTCGATGAACGGCGACGCTCCGATCCGGTGGAACGAGTGGACGGCACTCGCCGCCGCCCAGCCCGACTTCTCGTCGATGAGCAGCGTCGAGGTGAGGCTACCGTCCGGGCTGCGATGGATCGAGTGCCCGCCGGTGCACTGCTGGACCGGCCACCCGTCCGGCCGACCGGTGCCGTTCTTCCACGACGAGGATCTGATCGAGGTCACCGACGCCGACGAAGCGACCGAACGCCGCATGACGGAGCTGGCCGCCGCCCTCCAGGCCCGTGTCGTCGAGGGCTGACCCCCGCCGCCGCCCGGGCCCGCCGTAAGCTTCTGCCGTGACGGGCGGGCTCGGGAAACTCACTTCGCACCAACGGGATCTGCTGGACGGCTGGCTTCCCGGCCTGCGGGTCGAGCGGGATCACAGCTGGGGCGTGGTGGAGACCACGGTCCTGGAGGTCACCCACGGCGGGGAGCGGTTCATCGTCAAGGCCGGTGGGGCCGCTGACCATCACATCGCACGGGAGATCAACGCGCACCGGCACTGGCTGACACCGTGGACGAGCCGGGGCCGGGCGCCACGGATGCGGCACGGCGACGACCGGGCGAAGATCCTCGTCTGCACGTACCTGCCGGGCGATCTGGTCCTGGACACCGAGGACCAGCGGAAGCCGGAGACGTTCCGGCAGGCGGGCGAGCTGCTCGCGCTGTTGCACGCCCAGCCGGCCGGCACCGACGGCTACGAGCGGCGCGAGAACGAGAAGTCGCTGAAGGCGCTGGACGGCCCGCACCGGATCGCCGCGCCCACGGTGGAACGGCTCCGGAAGCTGATCCGGTCCTGGCCCGAGCCGCAGACCCCGGTCGTGCCCGCCCACGGCGACTGGCAGCCCCGCAACTGGCTGATCCACGACGGCGTGGTCAGTGTCATCGACTTCGGCCGGGCGGCGCTGCGGCCCGCCTACACCGACTTCGGCCGTCTCGAGGTCCAGGATTTCCGTGACGATCCGGGCCTGGCGAAGGCTTTCATCGAGGGGTACGGGTCCGACCCGCGCGAGTCCGCCGCCTGGCGCCGCAACCTGCTGCGAGAGGGCATCGGCACCGCCTCCTGGGCGTACGCGCACGGCCTCGACGACTTCGAGGCCCAGGGCCACCGCATGATCGCGGAGGCGCTCGGCTGAACCCCGGCTGGTTCTCAGGCGCGTGCGGCCGGTCGCTCGTACGACATGAGCGCGGCACGTTTGTGCCCGAGATCCACTTCGGCCAGCGGCGCGAACCCGGCCCCGGCGAACATCCGCCGCGCTCTCTCGTGTCGGGCGTCCGGGTCGGCCACCACCCGCACGCACTCCGGATCGGCCGCGAACAGGCCCGCCACCAGCGCACGGATCAGCTCCCGGCCCAGCCCACGCCCGGTGGCGCCGAGTGGCCCGACGGCGATGTGCACGCCGAGGTCGTGATGGTCGGCCGGGTAGTACCTGCCGACCACGTCCCGCGGCGTCCGGTAGACCTCCAGATAGGCGAGGTCGACGCCGTCGCGGGAGGCGATCAGCGGCACCGTGCACGATCCGGCGAGCTGGCGGCGCAACACCGCGGCCCAGCGCTCGACCGGCCAGGCCTGCTCCCAGAACAGGTCCACGTGCGGCAGCGCCATCCACTCGGCGACCAGCTCGGCGTCGCCGGCGTCCGGGTCGGCGGGACGCACCCGCCACACGCCGTCGAGGGCCGGCACGGGCGGCGGCCCGGCGGCCAGCACCACGGGGTCGAGACCTTCGGAGAGCTCCCGGAACGACTCCGCTGACCAGGTTTCCGTGCTCATCGGACGGCCTCCATCGGCAGTAGGTAAGGCTCGCCTAACCTAAAAGACCGGTGGCCGAAGAGACAACAGGGGCCCTTCCAGGCCCCCGTCGTCCCTGTTGTAAGGTCGCCCTCGCCCGAGGACCGCCGGTCAGTCGCCGAGCTTCGGCAGGGTCGAGGCGCCGTTGTCGACGAAGTTGAACGTGGTCGTCAGCGGGGCGTCGCCGAGCTCCTGGGCGATGATGCCGTACTTGCCGGAGAGCTGCAGGAACGCGTCGCCGTTGGCGATCGAGTAATTCTTGCCCTCGACCGCGTCGATGGTGAACAGCTGGTCGGCCTTGCCGGCGTCACAGGCGGCGGAGCCGACGGTCAGCGGATTACTGCCGTTGGTCTTGATCACCAGGCAGAGCGGCTCGCCGCCGGACACCACCTTCGCGGTCTTGATCAGGAACTTGCCGCTGGTCGGGGACAGGACGAACAGGGTGTGCTCGGCCTCGCCGTCGATCGTGGTGAGGCGGCCCTTGTCCAGGGCGACGATCGACTCGGTGCTCTGCACGGGCTTGATGACGACCTGGCGCTTGCCGGCGAGGATCGGGTCCGCGGCGCCCGTACCCCCGGGCTCGGTGTCGCTCTTGCTCCTGGTCGGCGTCGCGGACGGCTTCTCAGCGGCAGCGCCTGCGGAGGTGGCGGCGGCAGGAGTGGAGACGGCCGGAGTGGTGGCCGCCACCTTGGCGGGCTCCTCGGAGGAGGTGCTGCCGGAGCAGGCCTGCAGGGCCAGGGCCAGGGCGGCGCCGGCGGCGACGGTGTAGATCTTCCGGTGGAGCAAGGCGTTCCCCTCATCGTGGGCTCGTTCGTCGCCCTTGATCCTCGACGGCCGGGCGCCCGGCCGAATCACGGATTCGTGCCGCCTACCCCATACCGGTGAGGCGGTCGCCGAGCGGGCTGCGGCGGTACAGGACCGAACGCCCGGCCCGGGTTCGGATGAGCAGGCCGCTCGCGTGCAGGACCCGCAGATGCTGGGAGACGGCGCCCGGAGTGACACCGAGGCGG
Organism: Actinoplanes utahensis; assembly: GCF_016862455.1. GTDB lineage: Bacteria > Actinomycetota > Actinomycetes > Mycobacteriales > Micromonosporaceae > Actinoplanes > Actinoplanes utahensis. The sequence goes on along the minus strand of NZ_BOMZ01000049.1, from coordinate 41,657 downwards.
CGGGCCAGGTCGGTGGTGGTCGACTCCTCGCCGAGGAGGGCGAGCAGGCGGGCCTTCGGCGGCCCCACCAGGGCGGGCAGGATGCCGGGGTGGACGGGTGCGGGCGGCTGCCAGAGGTCGGCGACGCCGCGGGCCGGATAGGACAGCCAGGGCGGCTCGTCCGGGCTCATCGGCGGGATCGGCTTGTAGGCGAAGACCGACGGGAGCAGCAGGAGACCCCGGCCGGCGGCCAGCACCCGATGCCGGCCGATCATCTTGTCGATGCGTACCGTCCCCTGATCCCACGTCACGTTCGGGTGCAGGTCCTCGAAGAGCGCGCGGGCGCCGCCGATCGCCAGCCGCCGGGCACGATAGGTGGTGTCGGCCTCCAGGACCAGGCGCATCCGGGGCCAGACGGCCTCCATCGACGCCGCCCAGTAGCGCTCGAGGACGGCGATGAGGTCGGCCAGGGTGGCCGTACGCAGCACGGCGGGCACCGGGCCGGGCCGGTGGGTGGCCGCGAGGTCGCGGTCGACGATGTCCGGCGGGGTACGGCGTACCGTCGCCAGTTCCTCGGCCAAGGACGGCGTGAAGGAGTCCGGCCGCGGCGTCAGGAAGTCCGGCAAGCCGCGCGCCGCACCGACCAGCGCCAGCAGCAGCCGCAGGTCATCGGCGCCGACCGCGGCGAGCGCGGCCCGGCGCCACGGCAGGTGCAGGGTGTAACGGCCGGGATCGCGCAGCGCCCAGAGGCTGAACACCAGCTCCTGCACGGGTGAGATCGCGAAGCGGGTGTCGGCCAGGTCGTCGGCGCTCAGCTCGTACTCGATCATTTAGCCCCAGGCTATATCTGTTAGCGCCGATCGGCTGACGCGGTGGACTGCGGACATGAGATCGAGCGCGGTTCTCCTCCTCGCGACCGTCTGCGGCGTGGCGGTCGGCAACGTCTACTTCCCGCAGGCCACCGGCCCGGCGATCGCCGCGGGCCTGCACGTCTCCGGCGACGCGGCGGCCGCGGTGGTCACCGCGACCCAGCTCGGGTACGCCGCCGGACTGTTCCTGCTGGTGCCGCTCGGCGACCGGCTGCCGCACCGGCGGCTGCTCATGACCCTGCTCGCGGTGACCGGCACGCTGCTGCTCATCGCGGGCCTGATGCCCGCGCTGCGCCCGCTGGTGGCCCTGAGCGTGCTGATCGGCACCGCCACGGTGGCCGCGCCGATCATCGGCCCGATGGTGGCCGGGCTGGTCCCGCCGGATCGGCGCGGAGTCACCGGCGGCCTGCTGCTCAGCGGCGGTACCGGCGGCATGCTGCTGTCCCGCACGTTCAGCGGCTACCTCGCCGAGTGGTGGGGCTGGGCCGCGCCGTACCTGCTGTTCGGTGTGCTGACCCTGGCGCTGGTGCCGCTGGCCGGCCGGGTCGTGCCGCGGACCGGGCCGGGCACCCGCCGGCCGTACCCGGCGCTGCTCATCGAACCGCTGCGGCTGCTGCGCCGCGAGCCGCTGCTGCGCCGGTCGGCCGGCTACCAGGCGGCCGTGTTCGCCGGGTTCTCCGCCGTCTGGACGTGTGTGGCGTTGCTGCTCACCGGGCCGGCGTACGGCTACGACGCGCACGCCGCCGGCCTGCTCGCGTTGGTCAACGTCGTGACCGTGATCGTCACCCCGTTCGCCGGCCGGCTGGCCGACCGCCGCGGGCCCGACCTCGTGACGCTGATCTGCGCCGCCGCCGTCCTCGTCGCGGCGGCGCTGCTGAGCCTCGGCGGCGGCGGGCGGATCGGCTGGCTGATCGCGGGCACGCTGGTCCTCGACGTCGCCATGCAGTCCGGCACGGTCGCCAACCAGGTCCGGTTCTACGCCCTCGGGCCCGGACGGCTGAGCCGGATGAACACGGCCTACATGACCTGTGCGTACCTCGGCGGCGCGATCGGGTCGTGGCTGGGCGTGCGCTGCTTCACGGCGTACGGCTGGAAAGGGGTATGCGGCCTGGTGGCCCTGCTCGCCGCGACCGTCGTGCTCACCGGGTGGCGCCGCCTCGGTTATCGGCGCGGCCGGCGGGTAGTCCTCGACCATGAGCGAGCTGCCCGGCACTGAGGAGTCCTATTGGATGGACTCGGCCCCGCCCGCCACCCACCCGGCGCTGACCGGCGACGCGGAAGCCGACGTGGTGGTGATCGGCGGCGGGATCGCGGGCCTGTCGACCACGTGGGAGCTGACCGAACGCGGTCTGCGGGTGCACTTGTCGAAGCGGACCGGATCGCCGCCGGCGTCACCGGTTACACGACTCGGGGTGTCCGAGATCGCCTACCGCTGGGCGGCCCAGGACAACACCAGCACCGACCGGATCCCGTTCGTCGGCCCGTTGCACCCCGGCACCCGTCTCCGCCCGCTGCACCCACCTGGGCTGCATCGTCCGCTTCAACGACGCCGAGACCACCTGGGAGTGCCCGTGCCACGGCTCCCGCTTCACCGTGGACGGAGCGGTGCTGCAGGGCCCCGCCACCGAACCCCTACATCCTGAGGAGGCCGATCCGCGATGACCAGCAGGTTCGCTCAGTGGACGCTCGATGTGCAGGACGTACGCCGGCAGGCGGAGTTCTGGTCGGCGGTACTGGGTTACACGATCGACTACGGCGACGACGGCGACGCCCACCTGTGGCCACCGGACGGCGGCCTCAGCGTGTGGCTCCAAGCGGCGGGCGAGCCGAAGTCGGGCAAGAACCGGGATCATCCCGATCTGGTGGCCGCCGACGGCGACGTGGCGGCCGAGGTCGAACGGCTGCTGTCGCTGGGCGCCACCCACGCCGACGTCGGCCAGAACGGTGACGAGGGTTTCACCGTCCTGGCCGACCCCGAGGGCAACGAGTTCTGCCTCCTGCACCGGCGCTGACCGTGGGCGGCGGGACCGGAACCCTCGATGTACGGGGCAGCGGTTCCGCCGCCCACCGGCGACAATGCGCGGATGGAGTCGTTCGCCGCCGTCTTCGGACCCCCGCCCACCGCCACACCGCCCCGGATCGACTGGGCCGCCGTGGAGAGCTGGCTCGGCCTGACCCTGCCCGCCGACTACAAGGCGATCGCCTCCGCGTACGGCCCCCTCGACATCGGCGAGCACATCTGGCTGCACGTTCCCTGCAAGGACTACGACGGTTTCGACTACGGGGACTGGCTGGCGCAGACCCACCGGCACTGCCGGGTGGTCTCCCGGGAGACGTCAGCGAGCCCACCGCCGATCCTGCACCCCCAGCCCGGCGGCCTGCTGGCGTGGGGCAGCACCCGCACCGCCGATCACCTGTTCTGGGACACCTCGGCCGGCGACGACCCGGACCGCTGGCCGGTCGTCGTCTTCCGGCAGGACACTGCCGACGAGGGCGCCGACCCGTGGCTGCGCTACGGGACGCCGCTGGTCGAAACGCTCGTCGAGGCGACCCGCAACGGGTTGCCGCTGCCCGGTGGCGGGCGGCTCGATCCGATCCCCGCGACGCTGGAGCGGACGGCCTTCCTGCGGAAGAACCACCGGTGGGCTCCCCCGGAACCGGCGCCGCCGACCGACCCGCGCCGCCGGGCCGCCCTCACCGAAGGCGAGGGTCTGGCGGCGCTGACCACGCTGGTGCCGCCGCCCGCGACACCGCGCCTCGGCGACGGCGCCTGGGAGGACCTGTTCGCGCGCCTGGGCACCCGGCTGCCGGACGAGTACGTGACGCTGATGGACCGTTACGGAGCCGGGACCTGGCGCGACTGGCTCGCTTTCCCCTCGCCCCGCGGTGACGCGTTCGACAGCCACGTCGAGCAGACACTGGACGCCTACCGGGAGCTGCGCGCGGAGTTTCCCGAGTACAACACCCTCGCCGTCTGGCCGGAGCCGGGCGGTTTCCTGCCGTTCGCGACCTCCCTCGACGGCGACGAGCTGGGCTGGCTCACCGAGGGCGACCCCGATTCCTGGAAGCTGATCGTCTATCCGCGGCATGACGAACAGGGACCGCCGTTGCCCGGCGGCCTGATCGAGACACTCCTGGCGTGGACCCGTGGACGCTTCGACGCCCCGGGTCTGGTCGCCCTCGACGAAGACGATGATCCACTGGAGTTCGCGACCTTCGAGCCGTTCCCGGAGTAGAGCGCGGCGCACCCGGAACGGGCGTCGCCGGCTCAGCCGCGCCAGCGGAGGATCTCCAGGGCGGCGCCGACGGCGACGATGTCCTCGGCGAGCGGGCGGGGAAGCAGCCGGTCGGCGCGGGCGAGGCGGCGCAGCACGGTGTTGCGGTGGGTGTAGAGGCGTTCGGCCGTACGGGTGGCGCCGCACTGCTCGCGGATGTAGGTGGCGACCGTGTCCCGCGTCTCGGGGTCAGCGTGCCGCAGTTCGCCGAGGGTGTCGGCGAGGAACTCGTCGGTGCGGGCCGGTTCGGCGGTGAGCAGGGCGACCAGTTGAACATCGCTGTACCGGGCGACCTGCTGCGGTGAGGCGAGCCGGGCCAGCATCCGCTGGGTGGTGGCGGCGTCGAGATGGCTGCGCCGGAACCCGGCGACGTCGGCGCCGGGCCGGCCGAGCGCGACCCGCACCTCGGGATGCCCGGCGAGTTCGGCGGTGAGCCGGCCGGCGTCGACGGGTTCGCCGGTCGGCAGCCACAGCCACAGCGCGGCGGCGCTCGCCACGATGGTGAGCCGGTGGGCGGCGCCGCTGACCCGCAGCAGCGACTCGGCGGCCGCCTCCAGCCGGTTCGGGGTGGTGGCGCCGGTGTCCCAGATGATCGCGGCGGTGTGCGGGCCGGTCAGCCGGTAGCCGAGCTGGGTCTCCGCCCGGGACCTGCTGATCGGGGCGCCTTCCAGCAGCAACGTGACCGCGGCCCGGCGTTCGGCGTGGGCGCCGCGAGTGAGTTCGGCGCGTTCGGCGTCCATCCGTTCGGACAGCGCGGCGATGGTGTCCTCGATGAACGTGGTGATCGACAGCGCGGACAGGTCGAGCAGCTCACGCAGCTCCCCGGCGTCGGAGGTGAGACCGAAACAGATCTCCATCCAGTACCGCCAGACGACCCCTTGCGCGGTACGGAACGCGTCGAGCACCCCCCGGTCGAGGCCGCGGCGCACCAGATCGCGGGAGGACTCCAGCATCTCCGGGCCGAGGTTCGCCGGAACCCGGCTGCCGGGCTCGCGCAGATTCGTCACCACCCATTGGCGCAGGTTGGCGAGATTGCTGCGGCGGACCGCGGCGACCAGGGCCGGGTCCTCGGTGACCGCCCGGATCCGCCGGCTGCTCAGCGACGCCTGGTGCAGGTCCTCCAGCCAGTCGCCGGGCGGTTCGAGGGCGGCCCGCGCGCCCTGCCGCAGCAGTTCGGCCATCCGCGGTGAGATCTCCGGCCAGGGGACGTTCTGCACCATGCGATGAGTATTTTGGTGCGCTCCGTGCTAGCGCAAGGTCGCCGGGCCATCGACCATGGCAGGATGAGCGAGCACTTCGATGTCCTGATCGTCGGGGCCGGCATCTCCGGCATCGGCGCGGGGCGCTACCTGAAGACCGAACTGCCGGGTAAGAGCTTCGCCATCCTGGAGGCGCGGGGCGCCTCCGGCGGCACCTGGGATCTGTTCCGCTATCCGGGCATCAGGTCCGATTCCGATCTGCACACCTTCGGGTACGAGTTCAAGCCCTGGCGAGACGAGGAGTCGATCGCCGACGCGCCGCGGATCCTGTCCTACCTGCGCGAGACCGCCACCGAGAACGGCCTGGACCAGCACATCCGCTACCATCACCGGGTCGTCGCCGCGTCCTGGTCGTCCGAGCACGCCCGGTGGACCGTCACCCTCGCCGACGGCCGCACGCTCACCTGCGGGTGGCTGTTCTCGGCGAGCGGCTATTACCGGTACGACGAGGGGTTCACCCCGGAGTTCGCCGGGCGGGACCGGTTCGGCGGCACGATCGTGCACCCGCAGCACTGGCCGGAGGATCTGGATCACGCGGGCAAACGGGTGCTGGTGATCGGCAGCGGGGCGACCGCGGTCACCCTCGTCCCGGCGATGTCCCGGACGGCCGGGCACGTCACGATGCTGCAGCGGACGCCCTCGTACATCCTGCCCGTACCGAAGAAGGACGCGATCGCGAACGCGCTGAAGAAGCGGCTCGGGCCGGAACGCGGGTACGCCTGGACCCGCCGGAAGAACATCGTCCAGCAGAAGGCGATCTGGTCGTTCTGCCGGCGGTTCCCGAACACGGCCCGCAAGGTGATCCGCTGGGTCAACACCCGGCAGCTGCCCGCCGGGTATCCGGTCGACGAGCACTTCAACCCGCCGTACGCGCCGTGGGACCAGCGGTTGTGCGCGGTCCCGGACGGCGACCTGTTCCGGGCGATCCGTTCCGGGCGGGCGTCGGTGGTCACCGACCGGATCGTCACGTTCACCGAGACCGGCGTACGCCTGGAATCCGGCCGGGAGATCGACGCCGACGTGATCGTGACCGCGACCGGCCTGAACGTGCAGGCGTTCGGCGGAGTCCCGCTCACCGTCGACGGGGCTGCCGTGAAACTGGCCGACACCGTCGCCTACAAGGGCATGATGCTGTCCGGTGTGCCGAACCTGGCCTACGCCATCGGGTACACCAACTCGTCCTGGACGCTCAAGATCGGCCTGCTCTGTGAGCACTTCTGCCGGCTGCTGGCCCACATGGACGCCCACGGATACGACATCTGCCGGCCCGAGGTCGCCGACCCGTCCATGCCGACCCGGCCGTTCCTGGACTTCGGCGCCGGCTACATCGAACGCGCCGTCGATCAGCTGCCCCGCCAGGGCGACCGGATGCCCTGGCTGACCTCGATGGACTACCAGTCCGACGTGCGACTTCTGCGCGCGGACAGCGTCACCGACCCCGAACTGCACTTCGCCGGCATCCCGGTGTGAGCGGGGGCGGGCAGACCATCCTGGACACGGACGGGGAGTCGTTCGACCCGTACCCTCACGGTCGATCTCTTCGGGGCGGGCCGCCGGGATCATCGTCGCGGAGGCACGGGCGGGGTCGCCCCGGATCCGGGTCGGTGGCGACGCGACGACGGTGGACCGGCTCGTCGGATTCCTGCCACGGCTGTACCCGAGGCTCGTCTCCGGTTACGAGAAGCGGCTCTCCTCCTGGAGACGTGTCTGGGGTTGCTCGGGGTTCACCAGCAGGTTTTCTGGGGTGTCTCCCGTATTGCTGTCAGCGTCCCGGGTCCTGAACCATTTGTTGTGTGGCGGGGTTCACCCTTCCGAGAGGTGCCGACGAAAAAGTGTCGTACCCCCGGCCTAGCGTCAGCGATGAGAACCCGGTGGCCGGCCGGTCTGGTGATACAGGAATCCATCCAGACGAGCGCCCGGCCCGAATAGGAAGCGTCCGAGCACGTCCCGCGAAGGAGGAGCCATCATGAACGCCACGACCCCCGTACTGACCGCCGCCCGGGCGGAAGCCCTGTTCACCACCGGTCTGGCCACCGGAAGCCGGCCGGCCTTCGAGGTCGTCGAGGACGCCATCCGGGCCACGGTCCGCGCGCACGGCGGTGTCCGCGGATGTGCCGCCGACGTCGCCGCCGAATACGGCGACCATCCCGAGCTGGCCGTGCCACGCATGCGCTGGGCCCTCGAGGTCGTCGCCCTGCTCTACCCGCCGCGCCGCAACCACACCACTCGTCCGTACGGGTGGGCCCTGGTCGGCTGACCCCCGGGACACGGGACACGGGTCCCGCGATCCCGTCGGTCGACCGGAGGCGATCGGTCAGTGGCGGAACTGGCCGACCAGCGCGGTGAGTTCGCCGGACAGGCGGGTCAGGTCGGCGGCGGCCTGCTGGGTCGTGTCGGCGCCGGCCGCGGTGGCGCCGGCCACGGCGGCCACGCCGGAGACGGTGGCGGCGACGTCGCCGCTGTTGGCGGCGGTGTCGGCGACGGAACGGCTCATCTCGGCGGTGGTGGCGGTCTGCTCCTCGACGGCCGAGGCGATGGTCGTGGTGTAGTCGCTGATCTGCTGGATGACGGCGGTGATCTCGCCGATCGCGTGGGCCGCGCTGCCGCTGGACGCCTGGATCGCCTCGATCCGGCTGGTGATCTCGTCGGTGGCCTTGGCGGTCTGCTGGGCCAGTTCCTTCACCTCGCCGGCGACCACGGCGAAGCCCTTGCCGAGTTCGCCGGCGCGGGCGGCCTCGATGGTGGCGTTCAGGGCGAGCAGGTTGGTCTGCTCGGCGATGCTGGTGATCAGCCGGACCACGTCGCCGATCTCGGCGCTGGCGGCGCCCAGCTGGGCGACCTGGTCGGTGGTGCGGCGGGCGACGGCCATCGCCTGCTGGGCGACCTGCGCGGCCTGCCCGGCGTTGCTGGCGATCTCCGTGATCGAGGCGCTCATCTGCTCGGCGCCCGCGGCGATCGACTGCACGCCGGCGTTGACCTGTTCGGAGCCGTGCGAGGCGGTGCCCGCCTTGGCGGCGGCGTCGGCGGCGCCGGCCTGGAGGTCGGCGCTGACGGTGGTGAGTTCGCGGGAGGCGCCGGCCAGTTCGACGGCGGAGCCGCCGATCGTGGTGACGGTCCGGCGCAGGCTGGCGATCGCGGTGTCCAGGGCGCGGCCCATCCGGCCGGGTTCGTCGCTGCTGGTCAGGCCGGTGGTGTGGGTGAGGTCGCCGGCGGCCAGGCTTTCGCAGACGTCGGTGACGCGGTGCAGCGAGCGGACGATGCCGCGGGCCATGAAGACGGCCAGCCCGATCGCGAGCAGCAGCCCGATCAGCAGGAGGACGAGGACGAGGGTGCGGTTGCCGGTGTAGGAGTCGTCGGTCTCCGCGGCGGTGTTCGCGGCGTCGGCGGACTCGGCGGCGGTCATGTCGGCGATGTCCTGCATCGCCTCGGCCATCAGCGGGCTGATCTCCGCATCGCGGATCTTCTGCCAGGCGGTGACGTCGTCGCGCTGGCTGGCCGGGATCAGCTTGTTCGCGGCGATCTCCTCCAGCTCCATGAAGTCGGCGTAGAGCTCGTCGATCGCGGCGGAGTCCACGGCGGGATCGCTGTCGCGGTAGGCGATGAAGGCCGCCTCCGCCGCCTTCTGGTCGTCGGCCAGCGCCTGAAGGTACTTCGCCTGGGTGGTGTCGTCGCGGGACAACGCGTGGTTGGTGATGGTCAGGCGGGTCTGCAGGACCGACGCCTTCAGGTCACCGAGTGCCGCCACACTGGCCAGGTTGCCGTTGTAGATCTCCCGGGCGCCGTCGTTGGCGCGGCTCATCCCGTTCAGTCCCAGCAGTCCGACGACCACGGCGACCAGCGCGGCGACCGTGACGGCGCTGAGGAACTTGACGTTGACGCTCAGCCCGGCGAACCAGCCACCCGACTGTGGCGCGGACGTGCCCGACTCGACCACGGAGACCCTCGACTCCCCTTCGCCCCCGGCCACCAGGGCCGGGCGGTTCGAACAGGGCTTCTGCCGCCCTCACCCATGAAGATCGGCTCGCCGGCCCGCACCCTGAGCGTCAAGGGCGCGGTCCGCGGTGGGAGAGGCCCCCGGAGCCGCGAGGGTACGGGCGAGCCAGCGCAACTGATGCCGCACGTGGTACGCCTCGCCGTGCTCGTGGCCGTTGAACCGGTACTCGTGCTTGGCCCGTGTGGGCCGTACGGGCGCGGCGGCGCCGTACTGCTCGTACGCGGTCCGGCCGGTGACCGGCGGGCAGACGGTGTCCCGCAGCCCGATCCCGAAGTGGCCCGGCGCGGTCGCTCGCCGGGCGAAGCTCACCCCGTCGACATATGACAGGGTGCGCCAGACGGCCTCCTCCGCGTCCCGGTGCACGGCCAGGTACGCGGAGATCTCCGCGTACGGCGGCCCGCTGGCGTGTTCGACGCCGCGTTCGATGTCGCAGAGGAACGGCGCGGACACCAGGGCGGCAGCCAGATCCGGGATCAGCCCGGCGGCGGCGAGCGCGAGCAGCCCGCCCTGGCTGTTGCCGACGACCGCGACGCGGTCCGGGTCGGCGCCGGGCAGTTCCCGCACCGCATGGACGGCACGGACCGCGTCGGCGATGAGACGGCGGTAGTAGTAGTCGGCGGGCGACAGGATCCCCCGGGTGACCGGGCCCGGACCGCCGAGCGCGACCCCGGCGGGATCCGGGGTGTCCCCGCCGGAGCCGTACTGGTCGCCCTGGCCACGGTTGTCCATGAGCAGGTGCGCGTATCCGGCGGCCGGCCAGGTCAGGCGTTCGTGCGGGAGCCCGCGCCCGCGGCCGTACCCGGCGTACTCGACGATCGCGGGCAGCGGTTCGGTGTGCCCGGCGGGACGGGTGTACCAGGCGCGGACCGGATGCCCGCCGAACCCGCCGAACGTCACGTCCCAGCAGTCCAGCAGGTCCAGATCGTTCGGCACGGGACGGACGTCGAGGACGATCGGCCCGGCGGACTCGGCGAGGGTGGTGCGCCAGAACGTGTCGAAGTCAGGCGGTTGCATCACGGGGTTCCCAACGGGCGGTGCTCTCCCGGACGACGAGTTCGGTGACGAGATCGATCCTGGTCATCGGTACGGCCACGCCGCGCGCCAGGTCGAGCAGCATCCGGGTGGCCGTCCCCGCCATGTCCTGGACGTGCTGGTCGACGGTGGTCAGCGGGGTCGCCGACCACTCGGCCATCGGCACGTTGTCGTAACCGACGACCGACAGATCCGCCGGCACCCGCAGCCCGAGTCGCCGGGCCGCCCGGATCAGCCCCATCGCCTGCATGTCGGAGCCGGCGAAGACCGCTGTCGGCCGGTCGGAACGGTCGAGCAGGTCGAGCCCGTGCTCATAGCCGGTCTCCCCGGTGAAATGGCCGTATCTGATCAGTCCCGGCTCGGCCGGCAGCCCCGCCTCGTCGAGTGCCGACCGGTACCCGGCGACCCGGGCCCGGCTGCACAGGACGTCGGCGGGCCCGGAGATCACCGCGATCCGGCGGTGGCCCAGGTCGAGCAGGTGCCGGGTGGCGAGCAGGCCGCCGTTGAAGTTGTTGGAGCCGACGGTCGGCACCGAGGACTCGGTGGCGCTGTCGGTGTCCAGCACGACGAACGGGATCCGCTGCCGGTGCAACTGCCGTCGCTGCGACTCGGTGGGGTGGCAGAGCACCAGCAGCACGCCGAGGGGATTGCGGGCGAGCACGTCGTCGGCCCAGTGCCGGGGCGGCCGGTGGCTGCCGTCCAGCTGGGAGATGACCAGTTCGACGCGGGCCGGTGAGGTGACCGCCTCGACGCCGCGCAACACCTCCATCGCCCAGGCCGCGTCGAACTCGTGGAAGACCAGGTCGATGTGGCCGGTGACGGCGGGCGGCCGGCGAGAGCGACGGCGGTAGCCGTGTTCGGCGAGGCTGGCCTCGACCCGGGCCCGGGTCTGCGCGGCCACGTCGGTTCGCCCGTTGAGGACCTTGGAGACGGTCGTGATGGACACGCCGACCTCGGTGGCGATGAGCGCGATGGTCGCGGGGGTCCCGGCCTTGTCAGAAGTCATCGAAACATCACGCGCCCCTGTCGGTAGTTGCGACCGGCTTTTCGTTCGATCAGATCCGGACCATACCGTCAGGACATCGACGTAGTCCACTGTTGATCTGCTTCCAGTGAGCGCGATGAGGAGCCTTGACATGAATTCGTAACGGACTTACGTTCGCCGCCAGAGATACCGGTCCATCGATGAAACTTTCGGAAACTGGACGGTCGAGACATTCATGGTTGTCACGTTGAGCAAAGAGGTGAAGGACGCTCCGGCCCCCGGTCCGCCGGTGCGGCGGAAGCGACGGCCGCTGCGCCGGGACTGGCAGTTGTACTCGCTGGCCGTACTCCCGCTGCTGTTCTTTCTGGTCTTCCGGTATCTGCCGATGCTGGGGAACGTCATCGCGTTCCGGCGCTATCAGCCCGGCGGTGATCTGTTCGGTGAGCAGTGGGTGGGGCTGCGGTACTTCACGATGTTCCTGGGCGACCCGACGTTCTGGCAGGTCTTCACGAACACGGCGGTGCTCGGCGCGCTCACCCTGCTGTTCTGCTTCCCGCTGCCGATCGTCCTGGCCCTGCTGCTCAACGAGGTCCGCACCCGCTGGCTCAAAGGGTTCGTGCAGACCGTGTCATACCTGCCGCACTTCCTGTCGATCGTGGTCGTCGCCGGCCTGATCCTGCAGACCGTCGCGGTGGACGGCGTGATCAACCAGGGTCTCCAGGCCCTGGGGCGGGATCCGGTCGCGTTCATCCAGGAGCCGGGCTGGTTCCGCACCCTCTACGTGTCGTCGGAGGTGTGGCAGACCGTCGGCTGGGGCACGATCCTCTACCTCGCGGCGCTCACCACGATCGACACCGACCTGTACGACCAGGCGAAGGTCGACGGCGCGAACCGCTGGCGGCAGACCTGGCACGTGACCCTGCCCGGCATCGCGCCCACCATGATCACGCTGCTGATCCTGAACATCGGCACGTTCCTGGCCGTCGGCTTCGAGAAGGTGCTGCTGCTCTACAACCCGCTCACCTTCGAGACCGCCGACGTCGTCTCCACGTACCTGTACCGGGTCGGCATCGTGTCCGGCAGCTTCAGCTACGCCGCCGCGATCGGCCTGTTCGAGGCGCTGATCGGGCTGTTCCTGGTGCTCGGCGCGAACACCCTGTCCCGGCGCACGGTCGGGACGAGCCTGTGGTGACCGCGACCCGGGGGTACCGGGCGTTCCAGGCGGCCAACGCGGCCGTTCTGACCGGCGTGGTGCTGGTGACGCTGTTCCCGTTCGTCAACATCGTGGCCCGGTCGTTCAGCGGCGAGCAGGAGATCCGCTCCGGCCAGGTCGTCCTGTGGCCGAAAGGGTTCAACCTCACCACGTACCAGAAGGTGATGTCGGATCCGGTCTTCTGGGCCAACTACCGCAACACCGTCGTCTACACCGTGGTGGCGACGGTCATCGCCCTCGTGCTGACCACCTGCTACGCCTACGTGCTGTCGAAACGCGAGCTGCGCGGCCGCACCGTGCTGGTCGGCATCGCGGTGTTCACGATGTTCTTCAACGGCGGCCTGATCCCCAACTACGTGCTGGTCAGCTCGCTCGGCCTGCGCAACACCCTGTGGGCGATCGTGCTGCCGAACGCGATAAGCGTCTTCAACCTGCTGGTGATGAAGGCGTTCTTCGAGAGCCTGCCGCCGGAACTGGAGGAGGCCGCGGCGGTCGACGGCTCGGGCACGTACGGCACCCTGCTGCGAATCGTGCTGCCGCTGTCGAAGGCGGTGCTCGCCACGATGTTGCTGTTCTACGCGGTGTCGTTCTGGAACTCGTGGTTCGCCGGGTTCCTCTACATGGACCGGCAGGGCCTGTTCCCGGTCACCGTCTATCTGCGCAACCTGATCGCCGGCGCGACCGGCGGCACCGACAACACCGCGACCAGCGAGGCCGCGCTGCAGATCGCGGCGAACATCCAGGCCGTCACGATCGTCCTGATCATGCTGCCGATCATGCTCGTCTACCCCTTCATCCAGCGATTCTTCGTCTCCGGCGTCATGCTCGGCGCCGTCAAAGGCTAGGAGCGGATCCCCATGAAGCTGACCAGACGCCACCTGCTGACCGCCGCCGGCGCCGCCACCGTGGCCGGGCTCGCCGGATGCGGCGACGACGCCGAGAACGGCAAGGAGGGCCTGGACGACAAGCGCGCCGGGGCCATGGACGGGTTCAAGGCCGGCGACCAGTTCAAGGCCACCGAGCCGCTCACCTTCTCGATCCTGATGCTCAGCAACCAGGCCTACCCGTACAAGGCGGACTGGCCGTTCTTCACCGAGTTGGCCAAGCGCACCAACGTCACCCTCGAGGGCACGGCGGTTCCGGGCAGCGACTACAACCAGAAGCGCAGCGTCATGGTCAGTGCCGGGGACGCGCCGTTCATCATCCCGAAGACGTACCACCCGCAGGAGGAGGCGTTCATCGCGGGCGGGGCGATCCTGCCGGTCAGCGACTACGTCGACCTGATGCCGAACTACACCGAGAAGGTCGCCCGCTGGAACCTGCAGCCGAACCTGGACGGGTTCAAGGCCGAGGACGGCAAGTACTACCTGCTGCCCGGGCTGCACGAGAACGCCTGGCAGGACTACTCGCTCGGGGTCCGTGCCGATGTGATGGAGAAGTTGAAGCTCCCCGCGCCGCAGACCTGGGACGACGTGGCGGACATGCTGCGCGAGATGAAGAAGGCCCACCCCGACCTGTACCCGCTGTCCGACCGGTGGAGCACTCCCCCGCAGCCGGGCGCCAACAACCTGCTGAACCTGCTCGGCGCCGCGTACGGCACGCACGCCGGCTGGGGCTGGACGCCGACCCACTGGAACGCGGCCACGAGCCGGTTCGAGTACTCCGGGGCGCAGCCGGAGTACCGCGCCATGCTGGAGTACCTGCACAAGCTGGTCAGCGAGGGCCTGGTCGATCCGGAGAGCTTCACCCAGACCGACGACATCGCCCGGCAGAAGTTCGCCAACGGCAAGTCGTTCGTGATCGGGGTGAACGCGCAGACCCTGGTCAACGAACTGCGCAAGGACGTCGCCAAGGTCCCCGGCGCGAAGGTGTCGAAACTGATCCTGCCGACCGGCCCGGCCGGCACCGTCCTGCCCGGGGTGAGCCGTCTGGAGAGCGGCCTCATGATCTCCTCGAAGGCGCGGGAGTCGAAGAACTTCGTGGCGATGATGCAGTTCATCGACTGGCTCTGGTACTCCGACGCGGGCCTGATGTTCAGCAAGTGGGGCATCGAGGGCCAGACCTACACCGGCAAGGTCGACGACGGCTCGTTCCAGCTCGACCCGGGCATCAAATGGGCCGGCCTCAACCCGGACGCGCCCAAGGATCTGCAGGTCGACTACGGATTCTCCAACGGCGTCTTCGCGTACGGCGGCAGCACCGCGATGCTCAACTCGCAGTTCACCGACGAGGAGAAGGCGTTCCAGGCGGAGATGAACAAACGCCAGGTCAGCCCGGTCCCGCCGCCCGCGCCGCTGTCGGTCGAGGAGCGCGAGCAGGTCACCCTCTGGGATTCCGCGCTCCAGGACCACGTCTTCCAGAACACCCTGAAGTTCGCGCTCGGGCAGCGGCCGCTCAGCGAATGGGACGCCTACGTCAAGGAGCTCGAGGCGAAGAACTCCCAGCAGTACCTCGACATCGTGAACAAGGCCTACGAGCGGTACAAGAAGGAGCACGGGTGAAAGCCTGGCGCGCCTGTGTCGGCACCGGCCGGATGGACCTCGCGCTGCGCCGCGACCATCAGGAGTCGCTCGCGCTGGTCCAACGGGAGATCGGTTTCCGGCACATCCGCGGGCACGGGCTGTTCAGCGACGGCATGGGCGTCTTCCAGCCCTATTCGTACACCGGTCAGGAGCGGGTACGGCACTCCTTCACCTATCTCGATCAGGTCGTCGACGCGTACCTGGAACTCGGCATCCGCCCGTTCCTGGAATTGGGCTTCATGCCGTCCGGGCTCGCCTCCGGCGACCAGACGGTCTTCTGGTGGCGCGCCAACGTCACTCCCCCGCGCTCCCATGCGGCCTGGTCCGATCTGGTACGGGCGACGATCGCGCATCTGATCGACCGATACGGGGCCGCCGAGGTCCGGCAATGGCCGATCGAGGTGTGGAACGAGCCGAACCTGACCGATTTCTGGCAGGACGCGGACGCCGACGCCTATCACCGGCTCTACGAGGTCACCGCCAAGACGATCAAGGACGTCGACGCGGAACTCCAGGTCGGCGGGCCGGCCATCTCCCCCGGCTCGGACAAGTGGCTGGAGACCTTCGCCGACTTCGTGATCGACAACGATGTGCCGATCGATTTCGTGAGCCGGCACGCGTACACCTCCGGGCCCGCCCAGCACGTGCCGTTCGGGGTCTATCAACCGCTGGCTCCCGCGTCGCAGCTCCTGGAACAGTTCGCGCTGCCCCGCCGGCAACTGGCGGGCACACCGCTGGCCGGGCTCCCGGTGCACATCACCGAGTTCAACTCGTCCTACCGGCCGGACAACCCCATTCACGACACCGCGTTCCACGCCGCCTACCTGGCGCCGGTCGTCGCGTTCGGCGGCGACCACGCCGACTCGTTCTCCTATTGGACGTTCAGCGACATGTTCGAGGAGCAGGGTGTCCCCACCACGCTGTTCCACGGCGGTTTCGGCCTGCTGACCCACCGCCAGATCAAGAAACCCACCTTCCATCTGTACGCCTTCGCCGCACGCCTGGGCGATCAGGTGATCTCCCGTTCCGACGATCATGTGATCACCGCCGACGAGACCGGCCGGATCGCCGTGCTCGCCTGGGCGCCGGTCGACCACACCGGCGCCGAACCCGGGCCGCGCACGCACAACCTGCGGTTCTCCGTCCCGATCGCCGGTGACGCCGCCTTCCTGATGCGGTCCACCGTCGACGAGGACCACGGCAACGCGTGGACGGCGTGGCGCGAGATGGGCCGGCCCGCGTCACCGCTGCCCCGGCAGCTGGACCTGCTGCGTGAGGCCGCCGAACCGGCACGCACCCACCGCCGCCTGCCCGTCGCCGACGGGCATGTGGAGATCGAGATCGCGCTCACCCGGCACGAGGTGACCCTTCTCGAGATCAGCCCGGTGGCCGACGAGACGCCACCGTGGTGGGACGACGCGCGGCTGCTCGGCGGGCAGCCGTGACCACGGCGGTCGGGGAACGGTTCGGGACCGGGCTGCTGTCGAAGGCGGCCGCCTTCGTCTACCACCTGCTCGTGGTGGAACTGTTGCTGCTGGCCACGGCGGGCCCGGGACTGGCCGTGACGGTGCTGCTCGACAGGCATCCGTCGAACCTGCCGCTGGCCGCGCTGTGCCTGCTGCCCGTCGGGCCGGCGGTGTCCGCGGCGGTCTACGCGCTGCACCATCGGAAGCTGGACCTGACCGATCTGCGGCCGGCGGCGCTCTTCCTGCGCGGGCTCCGGCTCGACGCGGGGCAGGCGGCGCGGCTCTGGGCCGTCTGGCTGGCGGTGCTCGCCGTGCAGGTGGGTGGCGGCGGGCCGGTGCTGCTGGTCGGCGGGGTGGCGACGTTGTGGGTACTGAACGCGCTGGTCATCACGTCGCTGTTCGAGTTCCGTACCCGCGATGTCGCGCGGCTGGCGGCGTACCTCATGGTCGCGAAGCCCTCGGTGACGGTCGCGAACCTGTGCCTGCTCGTCGTCGCGGTCGGCGGCGTCTGGTTCTGGTCCGAGGCGGCGCTCGCCCTGGCGGGATCGCTACTGGTGCTGGGCCTGCTGAGCAACAGTCGCGCGATGATCGCGGTGGTCCGTGACGAGTTCACCCGATGAAGATCCCCTACGGTGGCGACTACAACCCGGAGCAGTGGCCGGTCTCGGTGTGGGACGACGACTACCGCCTGTTCGACGCCGCGCACATCGACACCCTCACTGTCGGTGTCTTCACGTGGGCACTCACCCAGCCCGGACCGGACACGTACGACTTCTCGGTTCTGGACGCCGTCGTCGCACGCGCGTCCGCCGAAGGCCGTCAGATCTGCCTCGCCACCGGGACCGGCGCCCATCCCCCGTGGCTGGCGAAAGCGCACCCCGAAGTGACCCGGACAGACTTCGAAGGGCGCGAGCACCGGTACGGCCAGCGGCACAACTCCTGCCCCAGCTCGCCGGTGTTCCGGCAGCTGTCGGTCGCGCTCGCGGGCCGGATCGCGGAACGGTACGCGGGGAATCCGGCGATCGTCGCCTGGCACGTCGGGAACGAGTACGGCGGAGCCTGTTACTGCACGTCGTGCGCGGCGGGCTTCCGGGAGTGGCTGCACCAGCGATATCAGGACCTGCCGACCTTGAACGCGGCCTGGTACACCACCTTCTGGTCGCACACGTTCACCGACTGGGACGAGATCGAGCCGCCGAACGCGCTGACCGAGCACTGGCGCGGCCCCGACCACACCGCCTTCCCCGGCATCACCCTCGACTACCGGCGGTTCATGTCGGACGCGATGCTCACCAACTTCCGCGACGAGAAGGCCGCGATCCGCGCCTTCGACCCGCACACCCCGGTGACCACCAACTTCATGGGCCTGTACCAGCCGATCGATTACCACCGGTGGGCCGCCGACCTCGACTTCGTCTCCTGGGACAACTATCCGCCCGACGACCGGTCCGCCGCCCGGATGGCGCTCGCCCACGACCTGATGCGCGGGCTCAAGGACGGGCAGCCGTTCTGGCTCATGGAACAGACACCCAGCGTGACCGCGTGCCGGGACGTGAACCCGCTGAAACGGCCCGGGGTGATGCGGCTGTGGAGCTGGCAGGCGGTCGCGCACGGCGCCGACGCGGTGCTGTTCTTCCAGATGCGGGCCGGCCGCGGCGCCGGCGAGAAGTACCACGGCGCGGTCATCGGGCACGCCGGCCGCTCGGACACGCGGGTCTTCCAGGAGGTCGCGGCGCTCGGCGCGGAACTGGCCGCGCTGGGTACGGCGACGCTCGGTGGCCGTACCCCCGCGCGGGTGGCACTGCTCTTCGACTGGGACAGCTGGTGGGCCCTGGAGATCTCCGACGGCCCGTCCCGGCTGGTCCGCTACCTGGACGTGGTGCAGGACTACCACCGGGCGGTGTGGTCGCTCGGCGCCGACCTCGACGTGATTCCGGTGACCGCGCCGCTGGACGCCTACGACGTGGTGGTCGCGCCCGCCCTCCACATGATCAAAGGTGACCTGGCGGACCGCCTGGCCGCGGTCGCGACCCGCGGCGGTTCCGTGATCACCACGTTCCTGTCCGGCCGGGTCGACGAGAACGACAACGCCTTCCTCGCCGACGTTCCGGGACCTTTGAAAACCCTTCTCGGGGTACGGGTGGACGAGTGGGACGCCCGGGAGGAGTCCTTCGTCAACCCGGTGACGGCCGGCTCCTCGGTGCTCCCGGCCCGGCTCGTGTTCGAGCTGGTCATCCCGGAGTCCGCCGAGGTGGCCGGGACCTACGGCGAGGACTTCTACGCCGGAACCGCCGCCGTGACCCGCAACCGGCACGGCGCCGGCGACGCATGGTACGTCGGCACCGCCCTCGACCCGGCGCCGATCGTCCGGCAGGTCCTGGAACGCCACGACCTGCTCGGCCCGTTCGCCGACGTCCCCGACGTGGAGACCGCCACCCGCGTCACTCCCGACGGCGCCCGGCTGCTGTTCGTCCTCAACCACGGTGCCGCACCCGCCGACCTGCCCGGCATCGACGGCACCGACCTGCTCACCGGAGAACACCTGCGGGCCGGTGAACAGCTACGGCTTGCCCCGAACGGTGTCCTCCTGCTCCGGGTCAGCCCGGAACCCGGTGACAGACCGCCTCGAGGTTGATGCCGTGCGGGTCCTGCACGAACGCGCCGTAGTAGTCGTCGTGGTATTCCGGATGAACGGCCGGCGCCAGCAGGGAGGTCGCGCCGGCGCCGAGCGCGGCACGGTAGAAGGTCGCCACGTCGTCGCGGCTGTCGACGGTGAACGCCAGGTGCATGTTCGTGCCGACGGTGCCACCGTCGATGAGCCAGAAATACGGTTTGACGGCCGCCAGCCCGAACCCGGTCATGGCCGTCGGCTGGTTCGGGGTCGCGTTCGCCGGGATCTCCAGCATCTTCGTGATCCCGATGGCGGCCAGCACCGGCTCGTAGAAGGCGACAGCGACAGCGAGGTCGGGTACGGCGACGTTGAGATGGTCGATCCGCGATCCGGAACGGTCAAGAGTCATGCTCTGAGCCTGCCCGGCATAGCGGTCGGATAGTGGCCTCGATACTGCAATCGATGCGTCGTGCGATGCGTGACGGGTGAGTTTACCCCAAACGCCGAAGGACACGGCGCTCAGCACGGTCGCGACTGACGCACCGGACCCGATGCCGGACGCGCCGTGCACACCGCCGCGGGTGGCGGCCGGCCCCACATCCAGCGCGGGGAACCCGCGCGCATCCGGCACGACGGGTGCCGGTACCGCTACCGGCGGGCCAGGACGAGGGTGGTGCGCAGGTTGAGAACGACCGTGCCGCCGAAGTCGTCGATCAGGGTGCCGAGGGCGTCCAGGCCGCGTTCCTGCTGCTCGGGGGAACGTTGCAGGAACGGGCCGAAGGTCTGCACCAGCGCCAGGTAGGCGGATCTGTCCAGGGGCAGCACATTCTCGAAGACCTGCTTCCGTACGCCCGTGAAGCAGCCGGCGGCGACGATGTCATCGTGGAACCAGTCGGCCGGCCGTTCCCGCACGCCCGGGTCGACAGCCCGCACCGCGGCCTGGATGGCGGCCCCGTGTGCCGGGTCGGCGTACTCGTACCGGTGACCGAAAACGGCCAGGGTGCCACCCGGTGCGAGGATGCCGCGGGCCCGGGTGTTGCGGGTGGCCGGGTCCAGCCAGTGCCAGGCCATCGCACAGGCCAGCACCTCGGCCCCACCGGCAGGCGGCGACCAGTGTTCGAACGTGTTGCGCTCGACCACCGCCACCGGGAACCGTGAGGCCAGCACGGCGGCCATCCGGGCGTCCGGCTCGACGCAGGTCAGCGGCGCGCCGATGCCGGCCAGGACCGCGGTCGCCTTGCCGGTCCCGGCACCGATCTCCACCACCGACGACGGGGTACGCCCGTGGTAGCTCAGGATCGCGTCGGCGATCTGCGGCGGGTAGCCGGGGCGGGCCGTCTCGTACAGGTCCGCGACCGTTCCGAACAGTTCCATGGTCGTCTCGCTCCGATCAGTGGGTGCGGGTCTCGGTGCTGCGCAGCGTGGTGAGGGCCGTGTCGATGCCGGCGCTGACGTCCATGCCGATGGCCTGCATCGTGAGCACGAGCGTGGCGCGGGCCAGGGACGCGGTCACCGCCTGCGGACCGGCCGAGGACAGCGCTTCGGCCTCGTCCAGGATGGCGGCGATCACCGCCCGGCAGCGGGCCGCGACGACCTCGTCGGACCGTGCCGCGGCACAGGCCTGCAGCCAGAGGCCGGTGATGACGCCGTCGGCGATGAGGTTCCGGTAACCCGCCCGGATCGCGGGCAGCGGCTCCCCTGCGACGTCCCTGCTGGAGTCCCGCATCGCGCCGCGGATGCGGGACTCCAGCTCGTCGAGGCAGGCCAGGAGGAGGCCGCGTCTGCTGCCGAAGAGCCGGAAGACGTACGGCTGGGAGACGCCCATCTCGTCGGCGACCTTCTGTACGGACGCCGTCGTGGCCCCGTGGTCGGCGATCACCCGCATCGCGATGGCGACCGCGTCCGATCGCCGGCGTGGTGCGGTACTGCGCTGTGTTGCCATGACCGCAGCCTTACAGCAGTGACCACTTACAAACAACCCCGTTCGAGGCGTGCCCTGGGCCCACGAGCCGGTTCTCCGGTTCGGCGAGCTGGGTACTGGCGCTGGGCACGGTCGACGCCGTAGCGGGCACGTTCACAGCGTTGCCGCCAGAGCAGGTCGACTTGGGCGCGGCCGGCTTCGGCCTGGGCGGCGGTGAGCACACCTTCCGCCTGCTGAAGCAAAGTCTTGGCTGGACCGCTCCGCAGGTGCGCGAGCCGACCGCGGCGGACCACTGGACCCGGCTGATCCTGGCCGCGCATACTCAGCCGCGCCTCGCTCGGCCGCTCGCCCAGGACCTGCGCCGGCCCTGAGATTGCCCGATGACGCCGGAGCGGCTCACCCCGGCCCGGGTGCGGCGGGGGTTTCGGAACCTCCGCGCGGCCAGCGCCCTACCAGCGCGTACACCTTAGACCCAGCCACCCGGTCCCGGACGTCCGCCCGGTTCCCGCAACCGACAGTCCGCTGTCCGCCCCCACGTGGGACTCATCCTGGTCACCGGCCAGGCTCTGCCCACCCACCACAAGAAGGGCACCAAACCCGGCCGCACGGGTTGAATGGCAAGCTAAGTCCCAGGTTCACTCACCGGTTCCCATCAGGGCGCGGCGCCCCACCGCGGCCCACGCCGACGCGGTGACACCGAACGGCTCCTCGCCGCCCAGCAGAGACGCGCACCGGTCGCGCAGCTCGGCACGGCGGGCCGTGCCGAGCTGCGCGACATAGGCGCCGGCCGGGCCGACGCCCAGGGTGAACGGCTCCCACCACTGCTCGAAGGCCGGGAAGCGCGCCTCGACCGTCAGCACATCCTCACGGATGCCGGTCAGCCCGGCGGCGGCGAACAACCGGACGAGATCACCCTCGCGGGCGCCCGGCATGTCCGACTCGCCGCGCGCCCCCGGGTCGAGCTCTCGGACGGCCCGCCAGAACGCGGTCACCGGCCCACGGGCGCCGTGATCCCACACGCAGGCCGCCACCACGCCGCCCGGGCGCGTCACCCGCGCCATCTCCCGCAGACCGGCCACCGGATCGTCCATGAAATGCACGACGAGCTGCGCCATCGTGAAATCGAAGACGCCGTCCGGCTCGGGCAGCCGCTCCGCGGAGGCCACCGTGACATCGATGCCGGGGAAGCGGGCGCTCGCCGCCGCGGCGAACGACCGCGACGGGTCCACCGCCGACACCGAGCCGGCGCCCAGAATCCTGACCAGCTCCCCGGTCAGCGCGCCGGGACCACACCCGACATCGAGGGCCCGTCCTCCCGGCTCGACACCCGCGAACCTGGCGAACCGCACGGCGAGTGGCTCGGAGTACCGGCCCATGAACCGGCCGTACGCCTCCGCTGAAACCTCGAAATTCACCCCGCCAGCGTAGGCCCGCCCGGCGCCGCCGAGCCGCCCCCGGCGATGATCCCGTAGAGTGCCGACCACCCGAGCTTGCCGTGACCGGCGGCGATGGCCCGGTCGTAGTGGGATCCGACCGCCCGCGGCAGGGCCGTGTCGATGCTCAGCGCCTCGCTGGTCCGGACGATGTGATCGGCGGTGGCGCCCATCATGAGAACGGTGCTGAGGTCGCCCGGATGGTCGCCGTCCGTCAGGCGGCGAGCCAGCTCCGGCACATCCTCGATCATGTCCGGGATGCCGGTGAGCATCTCCAGGGCGCCGGGCAGGAAGTCGGCGGCCGGCACACCGGCGGTGGCGACCATCGCCGTGGCCTGCAGCAGGCTCGACAACCCGGTCAGGAAGACGGTCAGATGCGCCTGGTAGAACAACTGCGCCAAGCCGGGATCGTCGCCCAGATGACGCGGCTCGCCGAACAGCCGCAGCACCTCCGCGTGAGCGCCGAAGACATCCGCGGGACCGCTGTAGAACACCGACGCGCCGGGGCCGCCGACCGCCGGCGCGGGCACCATGACCCCGCCGGTGAGGAACCGCGCCCCCTGTCCGGTCGCCCAGGCAGCCGCCTGCCGGGACGCTGCCGGCGTGTCGGAGCTGAGGTTGACCAGGACCTTCCCGGCCAGGCCGGTGGATGTCTCCGGGGTGAGGATGTCGTACATCGCCTGGTAGTCGGTCAGGCTGAGGATGATCAGATCGGCGGCGGCGACGGCGTCAGCGGGCGTCGCGGCGGCTGACGCGCCCGCGGTGATCAGTTCGGCGGCGCGGCCGGGAGTACGGTTCCAGACGGTCACCGCATGCCCGGCCCGCAGCAGGACGGCGGCCATCGCCCGGCCCATCGGACCGAGACCGATCACGGTCACGTGGTTCATCGGCTGCTCCTGAGCTCTTCGAGGATGCGGGCTGTTCCGTGGTCGCCGAAACCGGCGGCGATCTGCCTGCGCACCAGCTCGCGTACCGGGTCGATCAGCTCGGTGCTGATGCCCTCGTCGGCGCTGGACTCGATCAGTGTGGACAGCGCCGCCTCGGTGAAGCGCAGGCTCTGCTGGCCGGCGCCGGTGTAGTCGGCGGCGTCGATGGTGGCCGCGTACCCGGCGAGCTGCCCGGCCATCGCCGCCAGGAACGGTCCCTGCCGGCGCGCGAACGCGGTCGCCGGCACGCCCGCCGCGCCCACCATGGCCGTGCCGTGCAGGAAGCCGCCGATCATCGCGTACATCCCGGTGAGCATGGCCATGTCGGACAGTGCCGCCAGGCCCGGATCGGGGCCGAAGAACTCGCTGCTCCCCCACCGGTCCAGTAGCTTCCGGTGCTTGCCGAAGACGAGCGGCGAACCACTGTAGAAGATCATCGAGCCCGGTTCGCCGATCATCTCGGGCACCGCCATGATCGCCCCGTCGAGGTAGGCGATGTCGTGGGCCGCGGCCCAGGCGGCCAGTTCCCGCGACTGGTTCGGGGTCGTGGTCGTCATGTTGATCACCGTGCGCCCGGCCAGGTCCGCCACCAGCGGATCGAGCACCTCGTGCACCGAGGCGTGGTCGAGCAGGCAGGTCACGATCACGTCGCCGGCCGTGACGGCGTCACGTGGATCTTCGGCGGCGCTCACGCCGGGCGTCCGGGTGAGGGCGTGCGCTCGTTGCGGGCTGCGGTTCCACACCACGGCGGATCCGCCGTCACGGACGGCCGCGATGGTCAGGGCGGCGCCCATCGCCCCCGTACCGAGGAAAATCGTCATGTCTCGTCCCCCGTGCTTCTGGAATGTGCCGCCGTCGATGCTTCGCGGTTACAGTCGCTCGGACAAGTACCTACTTAATAGTTCGTACTTACCTTTTGGTAAGCATCAGCACGGGGGCACACTGATGACGACGACACGGTCCGGCCCGTACATCTGCGGTCTCGACGCCGCGATGGACGTGGTGTCCGGCAAATGGAAATCACTGATCCTGTGGGAATTGCACGACCACGGCGCCCGGCGCTTCGGCGAACTGCGGCGAGGACTGCCCGGCGTCAGCGAGAAGATGCTGATCCAGCAGTTGCGCGAGATGGAACAGGACGGCCTGATCAACCGGGAGGCGTTCCGCGAGGTGCCGCCCCGCGTCGAATACTCATTGACCGAACACGGCCGCGCCCTCAACGAGGCCCTCCGCCCGCTGGGCGCCTGGGGCACCCAGCGGCGCGACCGGCTCACCCGCCGGCAACCCGGCACCGCATAGGCGCAGTGACCGCGCGATCCACCGGAACTGCCGGCTGACGGTTGGACAAGCGCGGGCGCCGGTTACTTCCGGCTGGCCGTCACGGCTGTCTCAAGGCCCGGGAGACAGCACTGACGACCAGCCGGGGGTTTTCAGTTCCGTCCGGTGCGGGGCCGTGGTGGGGGTCAGTGGATGCGGCGGTGGCGGGCGTCGGGGATTCCGGATTTGCGGAAGAAGTAGGTGTTGATCTGGTCGCGCCATTCCTCGGCGCTGCGGAGCTGTTCGTCGAGGAGGGCGGAGATCCGGGCGTACACCGCGGGGGTGAAGAGGTCCGCGGACTTCTGGAAGCGGTGGCGCATCTCGGCGACGCGGGCGGCCCCGGTGAAGTGAGTGTCGTAGATGTGCTGGATCACGGTGACCCCGCTGTGCAGCACGTGGGTGTAGGGGACGTGGTGGAAGAAGAGGAGGAGTTCGTCGGGGCAGGTGTCGCGGGACTCGTAGAGATCTGACAGCGGCTGCGGGTACTGGGCGGTGAAGCCGGTTCCGGTGGCCCGGGTACGGTCGACGCCG
The DNA here is from genome assembly GCF_016862455.1 of Actinoplanes utahensis. Lineage (GTDB taxonomy): Bacteria > Actinomycetota > Actinomycetes > Mycobacteriales > Micromonosporaceae > Actinoplanes > Actinoplanes utahensis. The sequence goes on along the minus strand of NZ_BOMZ01000049.1, from coordinate 16,324 downwards.
ATGCCGTCGCGGTCGGCGAAATGGTAGGTGCCCCACGGGGTGTACTCGTAGCCGTCGACGTCGGGGCCGTAATGGTGGCCGGGGCGGACCATGAAACCCACCCCGAGCGGGGCCGTGTACCGCTCGTACGTCTGCCAGGAATCGTCCATCAGCTCGTGCAGGACGTCCCGGGCCTCCGGGAACGTCCACGTGATCCACTCGTCGAGGACGGCGATCGGGTCGAGGGTGGGGTCCCAGGCGAGACGGCCGACGGCGTAGAGGTTGGCCTGGGCGAGCGGATGGCCGGTCCAGAACGGGTCGTCGCCGGCGTTGGAGACGGCGGCCAGAGCCCGCACCCGCACGGACCGCAGGACCGCCGACCACATCGGCGGCAGGTAGCAGATGTGTTTCTGCTGGCCGGTGTACTCCTGGGTGGCCTGCAACTCGACGGCCAGGTTGGTACGGGGCATCGCGAGCAGGACCGGGGAGATCGGTTCGCGGGTCTGGAAGTCCATCGGGCCGTACTTGACCTGCACGATGACGTTGTCGTGGAACGTGCCGTCGAGCGGGACGAAGTGGTCGTGGGCGGCGCGGGCCCGATCGGTGCCGCGGTCGCGCCAGTCCTGGCGGTGGTCGTAGACGAAGGCGCGCCAGCGGACCACGGCGCCGAACGGGGCGAGGGCCTCGGCGAGCATGTTCGCGCCGTCGGCGTGGGTGCGGTGGTAAGTGTGCGGGCCGGGCTGGCCCTCCGAGTCGGCTTTGACCAGGTAGCCGCCGAAGTCCGGGATCGTGTCGAACATCCGGGCGGTGGCCCGGGACCACCAGGCGCGGACGCGGTCGTCGAGCGGGTCGGCGGTCGGGAGGTCGCCGAGGAACACCGGGGCGGCGAAGTTGATCGAGAGGTGGACGCGTACGCCGTACCTCCGGAACTCGGCGGCGATGGCGGCGACCTCGTCGCGCCGGTCGGTGAGCAGCCGGGTCTCCGTCGCATGGACGTTGACGTTGTTGATGGTGACGGCGTTGATGCCGGAGGCGGCGAGCAGGCGCGCGTAGTCCCGGACCCGGGACAGATCCTCGCGTAACGCTCCGTCATGCCAGAAGAGGGACCCGCCGGCGTAGCCGCGTTCCACCCGGCCCATCACCGGATGGAGGTCGACGTTGTCCCAGTGGTCGAGGACCCGCAGCGGCAACGCCGGGTCATGACGGCCGGGCGGCACATCGCGGGCCAGCGCGAACCACCCGTTGAGCAGTCCGGACGGGCCGTCGGCACGAACGACGGTGGTTCCGTCGCGGCGGCTCACCGAGAAGCCGTCACCGGAGGAGCCGAAGGAGCCGAAAGGGCCCGAGGGGTGGGGGGAACCGGACGAACCGCCGGACACGAGAACGAGATCGGCCGGCTCTCCCGGAGCGGTCAGGATGCCGCCCGCACGGATCACCTCGTCACGCACGGTGTCGACGAGTGGGCCGTCGCCGTCGACGACGACTCGGCGGGAAGCGATCGCCCGGAAGGCCGTGGATGGCAGCCAGGCGGGATGGATCTCGGGTGACGGCTGCTCGGTCACATCAACTCCCGGAGAGCGGTGGGGACGGATGCCGGGCGACAGCGAGGGACGGCGACGAGGAGAACCGGATCGAAGAAGAACGATATCGAAATGCGCGGGCCCCGCCGGTCATGACACGACCGGCGGGGCGGAGGGTTGCGGGCTTTCGTCGTACGGGGAAAGGGTCTTGAATCTCAGACGGCGACCGTGACCTCGCGGCGGGCCGTGGTCTCGCCGACCGCGCCGGCCGGCAGGGTGAAGGTGAACCGTGACCCGCCGCCGGGGTTGTCGGCGGCGCTGATGGCGCCACCGTGCCGTTCCACGATGCGTTTGCAGATGGCCAGGCCGAGGCCCGTCCCGGCGTACCCGGCGTCGCGGTGGGCGCGGTGGAAGTTGCCGAAGATCGCGTCGTGCTGACCGGCCGGGATGCCGATGCCGTTGTCGCTGAGCGTCACCTCGACGACGCCGTCCCGCAGTTCGCCGGAGATCGTCAGCCGCGGCACCACACCCGGCGCGGTGTACTTGATGGCGTTGGCGATCAGGTTGTCGAGCAGCTGCCGGGTCAGGACCCGGTCGGCGTGCACCTCGGCGAGCGCGCCGACGGTGAACGTGGGGACCGGCAGGCCACCGGCGACCGCGGCGTCGCAGCGGGCGGTGATGATGTCGCCGACCATCTCGGACAGGTCGACCGGCGCCGGGGCGATCCCCGCGTCCCGGCTGGTGGCGTAGGCGAGCAGGTCGTTGATGAGTCCCCGCATCCGGGCGGCGGCGCGGGCGACCCGGCAGAGCCCGTCGCGGGCCGTGTCGATCCGCGGCGGCTCGGTCTCCAGCAGTTCGGCGACGGTGTCGGTCCAGCCTTCCACGGTGGTGAGCGGGTTGAGCAGGTCGTGGGCGACGACGCCGGCGAATCCGGCGAGCTCGTCACGGTGCCGGCGTTCGGCGGTGACGTCGTGGAAGACGATGACGGCGACGTTGCCGCCGGCCCGGGCCACGCCGGTGGCGGTGACGCTGACGATCCGGCCGTCCGGGACTCCCGGGTTGCGGACGACGAGGTCCATCTGCCCGATGTCCTCACCGGCCATCACCCGGGTGTACGGCAGCTCGTCGTCGGTGAGCGGGCGGCCGTCGAGGTGGAACAGCCCGTAGTAGGCGGCGCCGGTGACCATGTCCCCGGAGTTGATCCGCCCGCCGAGCAGCTTCGCGGCGACCGGGTTGCTCAGCAGCACCCGCCCGTTCGCGTCGATCACCGACAGCCCGTCGCCCATCGCGTCGATGATCGTGGTGACCAGGTCGGCGTGCTGGGCGGCCTGCTCCTTCTCGGCCGCGAGCCGGGCCTTCTCGGCGGCGAGCTCGGCCAGCAGCGCGTCGCGTTCGTCGCGGCCGAGCGCCACGGCGAGCCCGATGACCGCCACGGTCACCACGAAGAGCTGGCACACCAGGACCTGACTGACCTGGTCGTCGACGGCGGCGAACATGCCGGTGCCGTGCAGCGTGAACGCCACGGCGGCGACCCCCGTCACGGTTCCGTGCCCGATCGCCCACGGGATCGGCATCCGGACCGCGGCCCAGACGGTGACGGCGAGGAGCGGGAACGCGATCGGCAGCCCGGTGTCGGCGAGGAAGCAAGCGTAGTAGGCGACGAGCGTGCTCACGGCCAGGCCGAGCGTTTCGGCGACCCGCGGGGCCGGCCCGGCGGTACGGCGGCCGCGCCAGCCGGCGAGGTAGAGGCCGGAGACCCCGATCAGCAGGATGCCGGCGGTGTTGCAGGCGACCCAGGAGACCATTGAGGACCAGGAGAAATGGCTGGTGAGCAGACCCACACCGGTCGGGCCGATCGCGGCGCCACCGGCCGTGGCGGCGAGGACCGCGCCGAGCATCCGCCACAACCGGCGCGGGCTGTGCACCTTCTCGATGCCATGGGTCAGCCGGAGCAGGATCGCGATCTGGACCAGGTTGGCGGCGACGAGCACGGCCGCGATCGGCGCGCTCGCCCCGGTCGCCAGGTCGACCAGGAAGGTCAGGACGGCGAACAGGGCCACCTCGGCCCGGAAGGTCGGGGACCGGCGCCGGGTGAGGAACCAGATCGCCGCCACCCCGGCGGCCGGCCACACCACGGCGATGTCGCTGCCGTCCAGCACGGTCAGCCGGCCCAGGACGGTCGCGCCCAGATAGAGGGCGGCGAACAACGCGGTCACGAGCGGGCCCCCGACTCCAGCAGCCGCATCGCCTGGCCGAGGCCGGCCACCGTGAACGGCTTGGCCAGGTGGGCCGCGCCGGCATCCCGGATCCGGTTCAGGTCGGTCGGCAGCCACAGCGCGGTCAGGAACAGCACGTCGATCCGTGGTCCCAGCAGCCGTAACTCGCGCAGCAGCTCCAGCCCGTCCATGCCGGGCATGGCCACGTCCAGCACGGCCAGTTCCGGCATGCCGTGCTGCTCGACGGCGGCCAGGGCGGTCAGCCCGCTGTCCACCGCCAGCACGTCGTGGCCGTCGCGCCGCAGGTAACGCACGACCAGATCGCGTACATCCGGTTCATCCTCGACCACCAGAACTCTCGCCACGATGCCCCCTCAAGTTCGTGGCCGCATCGTCGGCAGGCGGACGGGGGCATCTGAGGTTTTCAGACGGTTGCAGTCGGGTGGACGTGCCCGCCGACGGACCTCATGAATCGATGTCCATTTCTGGGCAAGCCCTTGATTCGGAACCGGGTCCCCGTTTAGCTGAACCGCATGTCCACGACCTCCCGCGAGGAAATCGACGCGCTGCGCGCGAAATACCAGGCCGAGAGGGACCGGCGGATCCGTCCGGACGGCGGCGGGCAGTACCGGGGTACGACGGGCGAGTTCGGCTACTACGCCAAGGACCCCTACACGCCCTTCCAGGAACGGGAGCCGGTCAGCGACCGGGTCGAGGCGACCGTCGTCGGCGGCGGGTTCGGTGGCCTGCAGACCGCCGCCAAGCTGCGGGACGCCGGCCTCGACGACATCCGGATCGTCGACGAGGCCGGTGACTTCGGCGGCACCTGGTACTGGAACCGGTACCCGGGCATCCACTGCGACATCGAGGCGAGCATCTACATGCCGCTGCTGGAAGAGGTCGGCTATGTGCCGAAGTGGCGGTACGCTCCGGGCGAGGAGATCCGGCAGCACGCGGTGGCCGTCGCGAAACGCTACGACCTCTACGGGCAGGCCCTGTTCCACACCAAGGTGGTCGATCTGACCTGGGACGACGCGGCCACCGAGTGGATCGTGACGACGGATCGGGGCGACCGGTTCCGGTCCCGCTACGTGGTGGTGTCGTCGGGTCTGCTGACCCAGGCGAAACTGCCGGGCATCCCCGGGATCGCCGAATTCCGTGGGCACACCTTCCACACCAGTCGCTGGGACTACGGCTACACCGGCGGCGACCAGACCGGCGGGCTGCACGGGCTGGCCGGGAAACGGGTGGCGGTGGTCGGCACCGGTGCGACCGGCATCCAGGTCGTCCCGCATCTGGCCGAGTCCGCCGAGCACCTCTACGTCTTCCAGCGCACCCCGTCGACCGTCGACGTCCGCGACAACCGGCCGTTCACCCTGGCCGACCCGAAACCGGGCTGGCAGCAGGAACGGATGGACAACTTCCTCACCATCGTCAGCGGCGGGCACGCCGACGTCGACCTGATCGACGACCGGTGGACCAGCACGGCCCGGCTGCAACGCACCTTCCTGACCGGTACGCGTGACGAGCTCACCGACGAGGAGCTGGAACTCGCCGACTTCGCGAAGATGAACGAGATCCGCGCCCGGGTGGACGAGGTCGTCACCGATCCGGCGGTCGCCGAGCTGCTCAAACCGTGGTACCGCTACATGTGCAAGCGGCCCACGTTCAGCGACCACTACCTGCAGACGTTCAATCGGCCCGACGTCACCCTGGTGGACACCGCCGACCACGGCGGCATCACCCGGATGACGCCGACGTCGGTGGTGGTCGGCGAGGACGAGTACGAGGTCGACTGCGTCATCTTCGCCACCGGTTTCGAGGTCGGCATCTCCGGCGTGCTGTCCGGCACCCTGACCGTCACCGGCCGCGGCGGGAAGAACATCTTCGAGCACTGGAGCAACGGCTTCCGTACCCTGCACGGCTTCTACAGCCACGGCTTCCCGAACCTGTTCCACCTCGGCCCGATCCACAACGCGAACGCCGTCAACTTCGTCCACATCCTGCAGCAGCAGGCGATCCACATCGGCGCGCTGGTCGCCACCGGGGCCAAGCGGATCGAGCCGACCCTCGAAGCCGAGGACGAGTGGTCCGCCACGATCGCGAGCAACGCCCACGACAGCTACCGGTTCCAGGCCGAATGCACCCCCGGCTACTACAACAACGAGGGCAGTCCGATGCCGGTGAGCTTCTCCTTCGGTCCCGGCCCGATCGCCTTCCACAACCTGCTGCGCACCTGGCGCACCGACGGCAGCATGGACGGAGTCCTGTGGAACGAGTGACCGTACCCACTCCGCTTCGCGGTTCCAACGGCATCACCTTCGGCCCTGACGGCCGCCTCTACGTCGCCGAGTTCCTGCCCGGCCGGATCAGCTCGGTCGACGTCGCCACCGGCGCGGTGCAGACCGTCATCGCGCCGGACGGCCCGCTGCAGGCGCCCGACGACGTGGCGTTCGGTGCGGACGGCACGATGTACATCACCGATCTGTCGCCCGGCCAGGTGTGGCGGCTCGGCCTGGACGGCGACCTGACGGTGCTGGCCGGTGACCTGGCCAACCCGAACGGCATCGCGGTCCTCGGCGACCGGGTCTTCGTCAACGAGATGACCTTCGGCGGCCGGCTGCTGGAGGTCACCGACGGTGTGCCGCGGGTGCTCACCGAGGGCCTGACGCTGGGCAACGCGATGCAGTTCGGCCCGGACGGCAACCTCTACTACCCGCACATGTTCCCGGGCGACGTCTACCGGATCGCGCCCGACGGCGGCGTCCCGGAACTCGTCGCCGCCGACGTGCCGCAGACCGTCGCGGTACGCCTCGACCGCAACGGGGTCCTCCATGTGCTGCTGATCGACGAAGCGGGCACCATCGTGCGGATCGAGGACGGCGAGCGCACCACCATCGTCACCGGCATCCCGGGCCTGGACAACGCCGCCTTCGACGCCGACAACCGGATGTTCGTCTCCAGCTTCGCCGCTGGCGGGATCACCGAGGTCCTGCCCGGCGGCGGCACCCGTGAGGTGGTGCCGCGCGGGTTGGCCGGCCCGTTCGACGTCACCGTCGACGCGGGTGGCGCGGTGGTCACCGCCGACCACTACCGGATCGACGGCGCGCTGCGGCCGTTCGCCCACGCCATCGCCGCCGACGGCGACGTCCTCCACTTCACCTCGCAGTACGGGCAGGCGGGGACGTTCGACCGCACGTCACGGTCGGCTCGCGCCCGGGCCGAGAACCTGGAGCAACCCCGGGGCATCGCGGTACGCCCGGACGGCGCCCTGATCGTCGCGGAGGCGGGCCGGGGACGGGTCCTCGCGATCAGTCCCGCAGACGAGGTGTCGGTGCTGGCCGAGGGCCTGGGCCGGCCGGCCGGGATCGCCGTCGACGCCGACGGCCGGGTGCACGTCACCGACGAGGAGCACGGCGCGGTCTACCGGCTCGACGACGGCAAACCGGTCGCGCTGGCCGAGGGCCTGGACACCCCGCAGGGCCTGGCCTTCAGCGGCGGCCGCCTGTTCGCCGCCGAGGCCGGCCGCCGCCGGGTCGTCGAGGTCGGGTCCCCGGTCCGCGTCGTCGCCGCCGAGCTGCCGATCCCGCTCCCCCGGCCGATCACCCCGAACCTGTTCGGCCACGGTCTGCCCGGGGTCCCGCAGCCGTTCGCCGGGCTGGCAGCCGGCCCGGACGGTGCCCTCTACCTGGCCGCGGCCGGGGAGGGCACGGTGGGCCGCATCACCGTGTGACCTGGACGCTCGCGTATGCGTCGCGGCTCCACAGCCATGGCTCGTCCCCGGTCGACCCGGTTGACTGGGGACATGCCGATCACCAACCGCCGCTGTGCGGACTACGTGAGCCCCATGGCGGGCCGCGCGGGAAAGGCGTCGATACGGTGACCGGTGTGGACACGCTGACCGGTCTGCTGGACTCGCCGCGCGCCCGGGGCGCCTTCCTGCTGCGCTCGGTGTTCGATCCGCCGTTCGCGCTGCGGATCGAGGACGAGGCGCCGCTGACCCTGCTCACCGTGGTGCGCGGGTCGGCGTGGGTGACCGGGGACGACGGCGACCCGACCCCGCTGCGGCCCGGTGACGTGGCGGTGATCCGCGGGCCGCGACCGTACACGGTGGCCGACGACCCGGCGACGCCGTGGCAGACGATCATCCGGCCCGGGCAGGTGTGCGTCACGGTGGACGGGCGGAACCCGCTCGACACCATGCACCTCGGCGTCCGGACCTGGGGCGATCGGCTCGACGCCGGGACGGAACTGCTCACCGGGACGTACCGGATGGACAGTGCGGTCAGCCGGCGGCTGCTCGGCGCGCTGCCACGACTGCTGGTGCAGCCGGGGGCGGCGGCGGACCGTACCCTCGTACGGCTTCTCGCCACCGAGATCTCCCGCACCGACCCGGGCCAGGAGCTCGTCCTCGACCGGCTGCTCGACCTGCTGCTGGTGTCGGTGCTGCGGGCCTGGCTGGCCGCCCCGGAAGCCGGCGCCCCGGCCTGGCACCGGGCCCGGCAGGACCCGATCGTCGGCCCGGCACTGCGGCTGCTGCACGAAACGCCGCAGACGCCGTGGACCGTCGCGGCCCTCGCGGCCCGGACCGGGGTGTCCCGGTCGGCGCTGGCCCGGCGGTTCACCGAGCTGGTCGGCGAGCCGCCGATGGCGTACCTGACCGGCTGGCGGCTCACCCTCGCCGCCGACCTGCTGCGCGAGCCGGGCGCCACGATCGGGTCGGTGGCCCGCCGGGTGGGGTACGGCAGCGCGTTCGCTCTCAGCACCGCCTTCAAACGGGAGCGCGGGATGAGCCCGCAGGAGTACCGCCGTCAGGTCACCGCGGAACCGGACCGGCACGAGACCGCCCACGGTCCGCTGCGGGTGATCCTCCCGGCCGCCGCCGGTTAGCTGCCGCTACGGCGAGCGGTTCCGGTTCTGTCCGGCTGGTCGTCACTGCATGTCTGAAGGCGTTCGAGACAGCCGGTTCGGATCTTGTCCGGCTGGTTGTGGCTGCTGTTTCAGCTGCGCTGAGACAGCGATGAGAACCAGCCGGGGTGACCGGGACGGGCATGCATGACCCGCAGCCGAGGACGGTCGCGAGGGGACGCCTGCCGTTGGCGCCGCGAGGCACGGGGCGTTGCGTGGCCCGTACCGAAGCGTGGTGTGAGAGAACCGCCGCGGACCGGAAGCGGGTAGACCGCCGTAGCCGCGCCTCCCGAGTGTGGAGTTCGGCCGTGGTGCCGGCCCGAACTCCACACGAGCCGGGCCCGGTGCGCCTGCGCGAGATGAGCACTTTCGGGTGTTAGCGTCCGTTTGTCCGTTTCCGGTCCCCCCGGTTCCGCGCTAGAAGCACTCACTCGGAGACTCTCATGTCGTACCCTGCTGCGATCTTCCGCCGCGTCGTGGCCGTCTACGCCGCGGTGGCGCTGACCGCGACGGCGTGGGCCGCCCCCGCCACCGCCGTCGCCGCGTCCGTCGCCCCGACGCCTTTGCAGTACGTGGCGCTCGGCGACTCCTACGCCGCCGGGTACGGCTCCGCGCCCACCCGGGACAACTGCGGCCGAACCCCCGCCGCGTACCCGGCGCTGCTGGCCCGCAGCACCGACGGCGCGGTCGCGCTGCGCAACGCGGCCTGCATCAACGCGACGGTCGCCGACGTCACCGGCCGCCAGCTGGCCGCGCTGAACCACCGGACCGCGCTGGTCACCGTCACCGTCGGCGCCAACGACCTGAACGTCAAGGAGGTCCTTCAGGCGTGTCTCAGCCCGATGACCGCGATGGCCTGCCGTACCGGTAACGCCCGGATCAACCGCACGCTGGCCGTCACCCTGCCGCGCGAGATCACCCGCATGATCCAGGCGATCCGCGCCGCCGCCCCGAACGCCCGCATCGTCGTCACCGGCTACCCGCTGCCGTTCGCGAAGGCCGCCCGCTGCGCCGACATGCCGATCCCGGCGAAGATGCGCGCCCGCGTCAACCAGGTCGCCGCCCGCCTCAACGCGGTGATCGCCGCGGCCGCCGACCGGGCCCGGGTCCGGTTCGCCGACGTCGAGAAGGCGTTCGCCCGGCACGGCGTGTGCAGCGCCCGCCCGTGGCTGGTCGGCACCGAGGGCATGCGCGACAACACGGTCCTGCACCCGACCGCCGTCGGGCACGAGCGCGGTTACCTCCCGGCGATCGCCGAGACCGGTTTCGCCGACCGATTCTGAGTCTTTCCCCGTTCCACCCGGCGGCCGGCATGCGATGAAGCGTGCCGGCCGCCGGTTCACATCGCACTCCGCAGCAACAGCCCGCCGCCGTACGCGAGAGCCGCGATCGTGCCGACCAGGAACACGAACGTCCAGATGGCACTGGGCACGCCGGTGAGGCTCTCCAATCCGGCGGCGTCGGTCTTGTCCTGGTCGTACTGCTTGTTCGCGACGAACAGCAGCATCCGCTGCACCGCCCCGATCAGCAGGAACCAGATCCACATGTGCGTATAGAGCGTCTGCAGCGGCGGCTCGGTCCGGGTGGCGATCAACCAGATGATCACCATCAGTCCCGGCACCGACAGCCAGCCGACCACGCCCCGGACCGCGAACAACATGACCGCCAGGAAGGCGAGGCTGCCCCACAGCACGACCTCGATGCTCCCCCGCACCAACAGCCAGACACCGAACAGCCCGAACAGTGACGGGCCGAGGTAGCCGGCCAGCTTGATGAGGATGTTGAAGAGCCAGGGCACCGGTGGAACCGTGCTGGTCATGCCGCCGCCGGACCGGTTGAAGGTGACCGATTCCAGGTTCCGGAAGAGCAGCTTCGACGCCAGCGCGTGACCGCCCTCGTGCGCGATCACGAGGACGAACCTCATGACGAACCACAGTGGCACCGCCAGCACCCAGGACAGCAGCGCCGCCGTCCACACCAGTCTCGGCATGGGACGGAAACTATCGGCTCCACCGGACCGGGAAACAGTCATTCAACGTATTCGAATGACGACCCGTCCGAAGGGTTGCGCCGCCCGTAGTGACGGAACGCGTCGGCGGCCCTCTCGAACGGGAACGTCCGATCGATGACAGGCCGCAGTGGTCGTGCGGGAGTCGGCGCGGCGGGCGGCGATCTGGACGTCGCGGAGGCTGACACCGGCGTCGAGCATGGTCGGGCATCCTCGGCCGGCTGCCGGAACCGTTCAGCGTCGAGGCAGGCCCATCGGGTTGGGGTACGGGACGACCGCGCCGGCGGCCGTGGCCAACGGTGCCAGCACGCCCGCCAGCCGTTCCTGCTCGGCGACGCTCAACGCCGCCCAGGGTTGCGCGGCGAGCCGGTCGGTTCGGTTCTCCACGTCCCGGTGCACCTTCAGCCCCTCGCCGGTGGCCCGGCCCGACCCGTCCACCAGCCCACGGGCGGTCAGCTGCCCGACCGCAGCGTCCCACTCGCCGTCACTCCAGCCCCGGTTAGGCTGTAGCTGGTCCCGGCCGCCGTGCACACCGTGCCGCAGGACGAGCGCCTGACAGCTGGTCAGCTCGGCGTCGACCAGTGCGGCGATGTGCCCATCACCCCGGTGCTCCCGCAACACCGTGGCCGCCTGCCAAAGCCGGGCGAGCGCATCGGTGGGACGCGGCAGCACGGCATTGGCGGCGCCCAGCGCCCGGCCCTCCGTCCCGGCCGCCCCGGCGGCGACCTCCAGCAAGTCCGCGGCCTCCACCCACCGCGCGGGCTCGTCCGGCAGGATCGCTCGCAACGCCGCGACCGCGCCGTCGAGGCGGGCCGCCAGTGCCTGTTCCGGCGTCGCCCGTTGCCATACATCCGGCACGGCACGGGCCACCATGGCCGGCGCGAAAGAGAAGAACAACGCGGCGACCGGCGCCGCCGTCACCGCGCCCAGAGGGGCTGCACGCCCGGCGAAATATCCACGCCAGTACCCGCGCAGCCCGGCGTTCTCGAATGCCGTCCGCGCCTGGGGTGCAAAGTACGTAACCGCATGCACCGGCTCGTACAGCTGCCACAGGTTTCGAGCCGCGCTCGCGAGAGTCATGCCGCCGATCCAAGCGCACACCCGGCCGCCGGTGAACAGCCAATCGCCACATCGCGGCTTCGTGGCGACGAAGCCGGCGCAGTCGATCGAGCAACTCGACCGGCACCGGTGAGATCAACAAGCCATCTGCATTGATGCCACCGAAGATCAGAGGCGCCGTGCGAACGCACTCTGATCGGCCCAGATCCGTGCGTTCGTACGACCCTCTCCGGTCTGGCCGACGGTTAACGTGCGTCATCCGGTGAGGATGGGGGCATCTGGCACCTATCGACGATCGTTGTGGCCGTCGTGACGGACAGGGCGGAAGCGATCGATGTGTTGGCGGGGCTCCTGAGCAGCTCTACCGATGCATGACCAGGCGGGCCGACGTCTTGTTCGAGCTGACGGACGCCCTGCTGTGCACCGACGGGCCGGTCAAGACGCTGGTCGGGCCAGGCCATCACAAGAAGGGCACCAAGCCCCGCCGAACTGGTGGAACGACAAGCCTGGCGGTGGACCGTCCCGGGGCAGACGTGCGCCGTCCTCATTCGCCATGATCACCGCCATGGGGTTCTGGGGAACATACGTCGTCCATCGTGGTGAGGCATCGCTGCGGGACCTGCTGCCCGATATGCCGCAACTGGCCGACGACGACGCCGTGGACGGCGAGCGGGCGGCCGGCGGCTGGCAGATCACCCGGGTCCGGGTGCCGGACCTCGACCTCCCGGGCACGCTGATCACCGACCTGCGTGACGCGACCGGCGCTCCGGTACTGGTCGCCGACATTCTGGACAGCTCCACCGCCTACGTGCATGCGGTCGGTGTGCGGACACCGTTCTGGGACACCTGGCTCAACATCGACAGTGCGGTGGGGTACACCGTGCTGCCGCAATCCCCGTTCGACGAGGGCGGCAACTACCTGGGCGACGACTGGGAGGACCCGGAGTATCCCGCCCTGGCGGCCGCGACCAGGCAGGACATGCTCGCCCGGACGCTGAGCGGCGCCGCCGCCGCGGCTGCCGCGATGACGTGGGCCCAGGAAGCCGGCCTCGACTCGGCGCCGGCGCCCGAGGTGGAGGCGACGCTGGCCGCCACCGAGGTCTTCGTCGAGGAGCAACTGTACGTACTGTTCCAGCGGCTGGGGCTCGACACCCCGCCGTCCTGATGCCGCAACGGCAGTAGACAGGCGGAACGTATCAATGATCGGCCGATCGGAGGCCCTTCTCGACGAGCCCGGTGTCGTCGGAGCTACCGAGGTGTTCGACCAGGTAGTCCCGCATGTCATCACGGACCGGAGCCGGTTTCCAGCACGAGCTGTAGAGCATCTCCTGCACCGCGTTCGGTGACCGGCGGCCCGCGTGTTCAGCGATTGTCACCGGTTACGCCGCTCCAACGGAGCCGGCAACCCGCGTATCCAGGCGAATGCCAACCGGCGCGGCTCCACCCGATAAAACGGCTCGCCACCAGTGCAAACAAGCTATCCAAATCCGCCTTCCGCTACGTGAGCACCATGCCACTCAGCATGACCAGCCAACGAGCGACCGCCGCTCGAGTCGCAACACCGGGTGCAGCATTGGGGGTGTGTAGATCGACCTCTCTCGATAGACTGGGCAATGTTCGTCCATTGTGGATAGATAGGGGTTCGGGAATGCCTGTTCGTAAACTCGGTAGCGCGATCATGTTCGCCGCGACGGTTGCCGGCATCGCGACGGTGATGGCACCTGCACCAGCGCACGCCGCGGCACCGGCTCAGTGTCAGTTCACCAATACGGTATGTCTGTTCAGTTCGGCCAACTACACCGGCAGCAGGCTGACACTCACGTCGCTGGCACCGGGCGGCACATGTGTCAGCCTGGTCGACGCCGGATGGGGCGGCCGAGCGCGATCCGCGCTGAACACCGCCAGCAACTCGGCGGCACTGTTCACGGGCGACGACTGCGTCGGTGGGCCGCTCCAGGTTGCCGCGAATGCAGGTGTCTCGAATCTCGGCTCCTTCCAAGCCAACAGCATCTGGGTTCCGTAGTGCCTGCGGTCCTCGGTTCATAGTGGTGATCGCCAACACCGACAACCGGGGAACCGCGCTCTTCCGCTGCGTATCGCTCCGGCGACATCTCGGCAAATCAGGCAGGAAGAGTCTCCCGGGGGCCCCTACGGCTTGTCGAGCAGCGAGCGCGGGTTTCCAATACGTTCCACCCGCTGAGTGCGTTGCAGTACTAGGCCGGGCCGCCACGGTCCTCAGCCGAAACTCCAGCAGGTCGGTGCTCACAGGGATCCATTGACGACGTGGAGGACGGCGGCGGCGCCGTCCTCCCGGGCGAGGCGCGCGGCGATGTCCGTGGCCCGCTCACGGTAGCGGGAATCGCCGGTGGCCCGGGTGAGGGCGGCGGCCAGCCGATCCGCGGTGAGCTGCCGGAACGGGATCGGCTCCGGGGTGACGCCGAGCAGGGCGAGCCGTCGCGCCCAGAACGGCTGGTCCACCATGAACGGCACCGGCACCGCGGGAATCCCGGCGCGCAGACCGGCCGCGGTGGTGCCGGCGCCGGCGTGGTGGACGACCGCCGCCATTCGTGGGAACAGCCAGTCGTGCGGCAGGTCGGCGACGGTCAGCACGTCGCCGCCGGCGCCCGAGAGCCCGGCCCAACCGGAGTTCACCACGGCCCGCAGGCCCGCCTTGCGGAGGGCGGCCAGCAGCAGCGCGGAAACGGCGGTCCCGTCGGCGAACGGCATGCTGCCGAACCCGATGTAGACCGGTGGCGGCCCGGCGGCGAGGAAGTCGGCGACCTCGGGCGGTGGGGTGAACGCCGGGTCGGCGGCGGGCCACCAGTAGCCGGCGGTGTGGTTCCAGTCCGGCCAGTCGGCGGGCTGCGGGACGACCGTAGGGCTGTACCCGTAGCAGATCGGCCACCGGGACGCCCGTAGCCGGGCCAGCCACGCGGTGGTGCCGATCGGCGGCAGGCCGAGGTCGTCGCGGAGGGCGGCGACGGCCGTGCGGAACGGCCGCTGACCCAGGTTGAGCAGCGCGGACGCGGCCCAACGGTTGCCCCGGCCGCCGAGCGCCCGGGTGGTGACCATGGCCGGCGGGAACTCCCGGGTGGGGGTCATCGGCTGCAGGTAGACGCCCATGCTGGGCAGGCTCAGCGCCTCGGCGACGTGCGTGCCGATCCACCCGGCCGGGGTGAGCAGCAGCATGTCGGCCTGGCGGGCGGCGTCGAGGATCGCGGCGGCCATCGGGCGGGCGTGCGCGGCGAGGATCCGGCTGAACTCGACGGTGGTCCGCAACTGGCCACGGGCGCCCTCGGCGGTGAGCCGCTCCGTCAACTCCTCCCGCGTGTCCAGGGGCAGCGGGTGGAAATCGAGGTCGGCGCCCCGTATCGAAGGCTCGAAAAGATCGTGGGTGGCGACCGTGACCTGATGGCCTGCCGCAAACAGACGCCGGCCCAGTCCGGTGAACGGCGCGACGTCGCCGCGACTGCCGACCGCGATGATGAGAATCCGCATCAGAGGTCACCCCACATAAGCCATGGCGAAACCGGCGGTCGGAATCCCGAAGAGCAGCGAGACCACCGCCAATCGCGCGATCGACGGGCGGCGGGTCAGCGCCGCGTACGCGGCGAACAGCACCGGCGCCATCACCAGCTGCGGAATCAGCGTCTCCCGCGGCACCAGCGAATCCCGCGAAGCACAGAAGAGCGAAACGGCGAGAGCAAGACCCCAGAGACAAAGACCGATTCTGTACGCCGTACGCGCCCCGTACTTCACGGAAAAGGTCTCGTCACCCGCCCCCGCGTCCGCGGAGACGTCGATGACCGTGGTCGGCACGTAGAGGGCCGCCGCGAACAGCACGCCGATCAGCGCCAGCTGCCACGGGAACTCCCACGGTTCCCGGGTGATCGCCCAGCCGGCCGCCGGCGACACCGCCCCGACGACGACCGCGTTGACGGCCACGTCCCATCCCGAGCGGCCTTTCAACCGCAACGGCGGCACGCTGTACGCCCAGCCGAGCGCCAGCACCCCCGCCACGCCGACGACGAACAACGGCCCGACGTACCACGCCGCCCCGATCGACGCCAGCACCAGCGCTCGGTGCCAGAGTCGCAGCCGCGGCGCCGACACCGCCCCGGTGACCAGCGGCGCCGTCGCCTTCCGCGGGTTGACCCGGTCGCTGGGCAGGTCGTGCAGATCGTTCTGGGCGAGCACCGCGCCCCAGATCAGCGGCCCGAGCACGAGCAGCGCCACGACCGCCCGGCCGGTATCGGCCGGGTCCGGGAGCCAGGCGTGCCCGGCGATCACCGTCCCGAGGTAGGCGGGAACCCAGGACACCGGCCAGAACCACGGTCGTGACACCGCGACCAGTACCGCCGCGGGACGCTGCGCCAACGTCGTCATGCCCGCATCGTCACCCGGCGCTCCTGTGTGGACCCTGAGATTCGGTCCGGCGTTGAGGTAACGCGGCACCGCCAGCACACGGAAGACGAAACCGGCCCGATCGCGGCGCAGCCGGGTCAACGCCCGCTCCCCCATCCAGGTGATGTTGCGCCTGGCCGGTCGGCCGGTGCCGCCGGTCGGCCGGTGCCGCCGGTCGGCCGGTGCCGCCGGTCGGCCGGTGCCGCCGGTCGGCCGGTGCCGCCGGTCGG
>NZ_BOMZ01000048.1 GCF_016862455.1 Actinoplanes utahensis | reverse complement strand
GGTCGGCCGGTGCCGCCGGTCGGCCGGTGCCGCCGGTCGGCCGGTGCCGCCGGTCGGCCGGTGCCGCCGGTCGGCCGGTGCCGCCGGTCGGCCGGCCGGTCCAGGCCGGCGGCGCACTGCATCAAGGTGCTCTTGCCGGAGCTGGTCGCGCCCATCACCGCGACGAAGGTGCCCGCCGGCACGGCGAGCGAGACGTTGCGAGAGCCAGAGTGCCGCGCTTGCCGTACCGGCGCGACACCCCGTCCGGTTCCACCGCGATGTCCATGCGGTAACCCTCGTCGCCGCGGGCCGCCGGCACAGCCGGGCCGGCCTCCCCACCGGGGGTCGGTTGACCGCTCCATGCGGGAGTCCGCTTCTTGACGATCATGGGGCGGCTGGTGACCGTGGTGGGCATGGCCTTTCCGGCTTCACACCCCAGCGACCGACAGCCCCGACCCCGCGGCCGCCCCAGTCGCCGGGTGGCCGGGCAGTCGGGTGGCCGGGGCAGCTGGGTGGCCGGGTGGCCGGGTGGCCGGGTGGCCGGGTGGTCAGGTGGTCAGGTGGTCGCTGGGCGAATCAGCATCCAGAAGTTCCACAGACCGACGACCGGCTCGACGACCCAACAGTCCAGCAGACCGGCGACCGGGCCGACGACCCAACAGCCCGGCGACCCAGCAGACCGACGACCGGGCCGACGGCTCGGCGGCCGGCCCCGCAGCTCAGCAGCTCAGCAGCTCAGCAGCTCACCAGACCGACGATCCAGCAGCGCAGCAGCTGGCGCGGACCCGGCGGCCCGGCAGTCCGGAGCCCGGTGGCAAGTAGCGCCGACCGTGACACTCGCGGCTGGCGGAGGAGTTCAGCGGGCCGGCTCTCCCGCGTGATGGCGATCCCAGGCGGCGCACACCACGGTGGCAGTGAGCACGAACAGGGCGGCTGCCGACAGCAGGCGCATCTCCGGATGGACCGCCGGGACCGCAAGCCCGACAGCGGCGGCAGCCGTCGCGGAAAGACCGGCCGCCACCAGGCCGAGCAGCCAGCGGCGGGCCGCTGCGGCCCGTCCGTCCCGCGGCAGACTGCCGTACACCTCGAAGATCGCGAACGCCGTCGCCGCCCCGATGATCAGCAGCCCCGCACTCGCCGCGAGAAGCCACGAGCCGAAGCCCAGCTCGTAGCGAATGGCCAGCGCCGGAACCAGAAACAGCGCCAGCCACCAGGACATCCCAGCAGTCAACGTCCCGACACCCGGCCCGGCGGTCACTTTGCCGGCATCCGCCCTGGTGGTGAGCAGGCCGCCATCCGAACCCGTCGACCCGGCGGTCACCGGGCCACCAACGGTCACCGGTGTACCGGCGCCTGAACCGACCGTCCCGAGGACCACCGCACCACCACCAGCCGCCGATGCACCGGCACCTGAACCGACCGTCCCGAGCATCACCGCACTACCAGCCGTCACCGGTGTGCTGCCGCGGGGAACCGGCTCGGCAGGTCTCCGGCGCAGGCGGGCCGCCGCGAACCGTGCCGCCACCAGCACCGTTCCGGCCGCGACCGCACCGGGCACGTGTTCGCCGACCCGGCCCATGCTGTACAGCAGCACGGTGTCGTACAAGGCCAGCACCAGATAGCCGAGCGCCGCCGTGGACGCCGCGAACGCCAGCAGCTCCGCCGCGGTCCGTGGCGCGCCGCTGCCCTGCGGCGCCGACGGCAGCCGGCCGAGCCTCCGCAGCGCGAACACCGTCACGATTCCGGAGAGGAGGCGAAGCGCCAGGTTCTGCACCGTGTACGGAGTGTGCAACTCCCACTCGATCAGACCGAAGGTGATCGAATAGGAGGCACTCATCAGGGCGATCACCGTGGTGCTGGTCAGCCGCCGGTACAGGCTCGGGTCCAGCCAGTTCAGCACCGTCAGGTACGCCAGCATGCCGAGCGGCAGCTCGAACAGCGACGGCACCCGCAGCGCGCACACCGCCAGCAACTCCGGCGCCGGGGTGTGCTCGGCCAGCCACGTCATCACCGGCCCGTCGGCCAGCTCGAACCAACCGTCCGGCACATATATTGCCAGGTAGGACATGTCACCGTCGCGGACCCGCAGCGCGTAGATCGTGAACAGCACCTGATTGACGAAAAGGACCACCGTCACCACGGCCAGCCACCAGCCCGGCCGGCACCACCAACGGGCCGGCCCACTCCTCTCGGCCGCTGTCGTCCGCATCGCCCGCCAGGTCGCCGGCACGCCGACGAGCACAGATCCCGCAACCGTGGCGTGCAGCGCCACCGCCGTACCCGTCATGCCCGAACGCTCTCTCGCATCCGCGGATTCTCACAGGGCCCCGCAAGCGTCGTTGATCTTCCCTCCACTCCGGTTCCCCCTCCCATCCGATATGGTCCTGCCCTGATCGCACCCGCGCTCAAGAGCGCAGTGCTCCCTGAAACGCTTCGCTTCGTTTGGGCCGCGTGGAGCCGATGCCCACTGTCGTCGCCGCCCCGGTGGCCACGTCCACGTTCGTGGCACCGACGTGGCAAGCGTTCGGATCATGGTGAAGGATGTGGTTCGTGAGTCCCGTGAGCCGAGGCCGCAAGAAGTCGAAATCTCGCCGTTCCGGCGGCGAGCGGGTGCTGCGCACCGTCGCCCCTGTGCCGGAGCAGTGCGACTGCCCGGAGTGTTCCGGCGGCGGACTCGACGCGGCAACGCTCGTCGGTGACCTGCTCAACGGCGGCAGCGTGCTGCTGGACTGCGAGGATCCGCTCGAGGCCGAGATGTTCGGCGCCAACTTCCTGTCCGCCGGGGACCTCGCCGGCGAGGGTTTCGCCGAGGCTGTGGCGACTGCGATCGTGCCCGCCATCGAGGAGGAGAAGACCCGCGAAGCGCTCGCGGTGCTGCTGGCGATCGGCGCCGTCGACGATGTCGGGGCTGCCTCGGACGCGGCCCGGCGCCTCATCAAGTCCGGAGTTCCGGAGCCGGGCTGGGCCGCCGCCTTGCGCGCGCCGATGACAGCCGGCGCCTTCCTGCGGTTCGCTGACCGTGATGACCTGCTGTCCGTGCTGGTCTGCACGTTCGAGCGGGGCGGAACCGTGCACGGCTTCGCCGTCAACGTCGACCACGGCGACTGTTTCGCAGCCGCCGGCATCGTCCTGTTTCCCGGTGATCTGCTCGACCAGGTGGTCGACGCGATCCAGGACAACCGGGGTGCCCGCGGTCTCAAGATCGCTCGGGAGACGCTCGATCCCGGCGAGTTCCGATGGCAGGTCGAGCGGGCCTTGGACGCCCGCGCCGACCACGACGCCGACCTCGTGGATCCCGAGGAGAACCTGGACGAGGACGGTCCCGGTTACCACCTGGTGGCCGCGCTGCTCAGGGCCCGGATGTGGACTCTGCCGGAAGCATCGCGGCCGCCCGCCGAGCACGGCGGCGACCTGTCCGAGATCGAGATCTTCCGCCGGATCGCCACGGACGGCTCGCCGTCGCGGCGGCGGCCCGCTGCCGACCGGAAACTCCCGGCGAAGCGGAAGAAGTCCAGCGGACCGGCTCCGATCTATCAGATCAAGGTGAGCCTGCGCGGCGCGAGACCACCGATCTGGCGCCGGTTGCAGGTCCCCGCCGACACCAGTCTCGCGGCGCTGCACGGCACCATCCAGATCGCCTTCGACTGGGAAGACAGTCACCTGCATGTCTTCGAAACCCCCTACGGCCTGTTCGGTGTGGCGGACCCGGATCTCGGCCACCGCTCGGCAGCCTCGGTGACATTGGAGCAGGTGGCCCCGTCCGCCTCCGACAAGATCACCTACATCTACGACTTCGGGGACGACTGGGAACACGAGATCCTGGTGGAGAAGGTCCTCGACCGCGAGGAGGGTGCCGCCTATCCCCGCTGCACCGGTGGCCGCCGCGCCGCTCCCCCCGACGATTGCGGCGGCATCTGGGGTTACCACGACCTGATCGAGGTCGTCGCCGACCCCGCTCATCCCGACCACGCCGACAGCCTCGAATGGCTGGGCCTGAACTCCCCCGCCGACTTCGACCCGGCCCACTTCAAAGCTGCCGACATCACCCGTCAACTCCTCGACACTGACTGACCAGCACCACAATCGGCGCCCGAAACGTCGCCGAGCACCGCCGCCCGCGGCACCGTGCGGCGCGGCACCGTGCGGCACGGCGGCACCGTGCGGCGCGGCACCGTGCGGCACGGCACCGTGCGGCGCGGCACCGTGCGGCGCGGCGGCACAGCGGCGCGGCGCGGCACCGTGCGGCGCAGCGGCACGGCGGCGCGGCGGCACGGTCAACCGGTGACTTCGGTGAGGTCACACAGCACCTCCGAGGCGGTCACCGGGTCCAGGCTGTTCAGCGGCACGTGACCGATGCTGTCGTCCCACCGGTGACCGGTGCCGTCGTGCAGGAACACCGAGGTCAGCTTCTGGTCGACGGCGAAACTCAGGTCACCGACCGCGATGCCCGGCTCGATCTCGACGGACAGCACCAGGCCGGTGCCGAGTTCCCGCTCGACGATGCTCTGCATGCCCGCGTCCTGCGGATCCTCCCGCCGCCAGCCGCGTCGCTCGAGGCCGAGCAGACTGGTCGTCGCGACCTTGAGCCCCTCGAACCGCCCCAGCGTGCTGCCCGCACCCTCCTCCTCGGTCAGCGCGAACGTCTGCCGTCCGAGCTGCGGGAACGGCTGCAGAATCTCGTAGTCGGCGAAAACCTCCGCCCATCCCGTCCCCTCCACGCCGAGGTGCAGCGGATGCGCGATCCCGACGACCTCGTCGTCGGCCACCGTGGTGGGCTCGTCGTCCACCATCGCGAACGTCCGGTCCTCGGCGATCCGCAACGTCCCGATGGGTGTCCCGTCCGCATCGAAACGTGCCCAGACCAGACGCCGCGCGACGTGCCACACCAGGGGATGGCCGACGAAGAACTCCTGGAACTCGGTGCCGGTCCAACGGCGACCGCTGACCATGGCGTGTTCCAGTCGGCGGACCTGGTCGGCAGCGACTCCGCGGACGTCCTTCTTCAACGTGGTGAACCGCTGGTAGGCGGCCGTCGCGAATGCGGCATCATCCCGGGTGCCGGGCTTCGGCAGCGTCTTGAGCCGTCTGCCGTCGCCGTCGGTGACGAACGGGTGGAGCTGCTCGTCGAACCCGACCACGAACTGCCGCGGCCCGTAGTCCAGGCGCAGACTGCCGTCGGCGTCGAGCCCGAAGTCCGGGACGAGCCGATCGGCCAACTGCTCAGCGGTCAGGCCCAGCCCTTCAGCGACCTCGTCCATCCGGGCGACCGCAGCCGCTTTCAAGCCCTTGAACCGGGCCCGCTGAGAGATCCGGTGCAGGTGGGTGAGCGCGAGGTCGGTGCCGATCCCGGCCAGGACGTTGATCCCGGTGACTGCTTTGGCGTGCCCGCCCTCCCCGGGCCAGGCGAGAATCAGCGGGCTGAGCCGGCGCACCGTCTCGTCATCACCGATCAAGCCGAGCGCGTCGAGCGCCCAGCTCTCCTTCACGGGAGCACCGACGGCCTGCCAGCCCGAGAACAGAGCCCAGCCGAACTCGGCGAGGTCGGCCGGCTCGCAGGCTTGCCGGACGATCTCCACCCCGGGGTACGGGTCGTCGGGCTTCGCGATCGCCAGCATGGTGACCAGGTTGGCGGCGGCCTCGCCCGGCAGGGCGCCGGAGCCGTCCCGCAGCCGCACCGGTGGCAGCAGCGCGGCTGCGGCCCACGCCGGCGCCACCGGCATCCGGGCCGGCAGAACGATCAGCGGATCGGTGGCGAGCAGCTCCTCCAGCGCGTCGGCCGCCTCCGGGCCGTAGCCGGCGGCAGCCGCTTGCACCTGCTCGGTGTGGCCGTTGGTGTGCAGCAGGAGCAGTGCCCGCTCAGCCTGCCGCCGGGCCACGCCGGGCTTACTGAGCGCCGGCGGAACAAGCGCCCGGGCGGCCTCGGCGGGGTGCCGCAGCAGCCAGGCGTGCGCGATCCGCCGCACCGATTTGAGGCGCGCCAGCCAGTCGGCCATGTGCACGGCCAACTCGGGGGACGTGAACGGGAGGAGCAACGGTCCGTACTCCGCGGGAGCGGTCCGGGCGGCGGCCAGCATGGTCGGCAGCGCGTCGGCGCCGAAACGCACCGCGGTCGCCCGCAGCCACGGCGTCGCATCCCAGAGATATCCGGGCTGCCATTGCGCCAGCACCGGCCGGGCGATCTCGACCGGCCCTCTCACGAACAGCCGGCCCGGGTCCTCCCCGCCAGCCTTGCCGGCCGCGACCTTCCGGGCGAGCGCCGCCCAGTTGACCGGCCCGTCCTGGTAGAACCGCACCGAGGTCCGTGCCCACTCGTCGTGCTCGCCGGGGCTCCAGCTCATCGCCGCCGCATCGGTGCAGGCGAGACCAGCGATCACCGGCGGTTTGACAGCTTTGACCCGGTGCCGCCAGGGCGGGTCCGCGAGCACGCCCGGGACCGCCGACAACGGGGCGGCAACCACCGCGCCGACGGTATCCGCGATCGCCCGCACATGGGCGGCAGCCTCCGTACTCAACAGCGGGATGACCTCGTCGACGAGCTCGAGGTGGGTCAGCACGTGCCTCCGCAGCAGCTCGGCGACGGCCGATCGCATCGTGCCCTCGGCAACAGCCGGTCGCCCCCCGTTCCCGGCAACAACCGGTCGCCGCGAGCTCTCTGCGAGCAGCCGCATCGCTCGCGCCGGGAACCGCTCGGCCGCCTCCAGCAGGGCAGGTTTGACGTTGCGCGCGGTGACCCGATCGATCAGGCCCTGCATCACGTCGTCGCCGGGCAGGACGGCCAGCCCGGACAGCAGCCAGCGCTCGCCGCCAACACCGTGCGAGATCGAGACGTCGGCGTCGCACCAGTGGAACAGCGCGGCCGCGGCGCCCGCACCCACCCCGTCGAGAAGGGTGACCATCGACGACTGGCGGCGCAGCGCCGACCAGGTATCGGCGAGCGCGGCCAGCGTGCCGGCCTGCTCAGCGGTGCCGGCGGCGTAGAGCAGCATGCCGGCCCGCTGGCTGTCGCTGTCCGCCACCGCGTCGGCCACATCCTGCTCGACCCAGTCAGCCCGGGGCACCAGCACGGAACACGCGACGCGCGTATAGGGCAGGCCCGCCCGGAAAGGCTCAAGCGCGGCCACGACCTGCTCGAACTGCTCCTCCGGAGCAGCCGCGACCGCCGCCCGAACCCGCAGCAGGACCTGCAGCGCCGGGTCACCGGACCAGCTGTCGCGCTGCTCCCCGTCCCGCAGGTGACGCACCCCGCGGTGCGTGGTGCTGTAATACCGCTGCCGCGGCGGCACGGTGTCGTCGACGACCGTCAGCGACGCCATCTCGACGGCCGCGATCACGGCGAACACCAGGCCACGCTCACCGATCCACAGATCAGCGAACCGGTCCACCTGGTCGTAGCCGTCCCGCGAGCACACCGCTTTGATCACCGCGATGGCCGCCGCCCCGACCGGCGGCGCCTCACGAGCCCCGGCCCGCCACGACGACGCTGCCGCCGCGATCCCCTCGTCGGTGCTGATCGCGTCAAGCACTCCTCGGATGCCGCCGGCCTGCTCCACGACCATGCCCTTGATGACGGCACGGGCCTCGGGGTCGGGCTCGAACGGCAGCACGCCCGCACTCCCGCGCCGCGGGCAGCGATGCTTCAGCCAGCCCTCCGGCATCACGAACGAGTCCTCAGAATGCCGCATATCGCCAACCCTCACCCGAAGTAGCCACACCACCACCGCGATCCCTGACCGCCGAAGTGTCCCGAAGGTTATCGCCCGGGTACGACAGGAAATGAACCCTCGAAGCTCACACTCATCGCCTTGAATCCCAGGTAGAAGCCAAGATCACACGGCACATCACCACCGTGATCCCGCGGAAGGCCCGAACTGCCGCCACCGCGATCACGCACGAGCGACCCGCCGAGGGTGGCCCAGAGGACGACCTGGGCGCATTGGTGAGTTCGGGTGCGGACGGCGAGGACGCCGGCCCGAAACCGCTCCGCGAAACCCGCACGGACCCGGCCAATTCCGGATAGCCAGTAACGCTCACCACCGCACTCCCAACAGCCAACGCGGTCGCCGCCGTAGGCCCCAGACGAACGCGCGGACCACTCCGCCACGGTCGCTGCCGTAGGCCCCAGACGAACGCGCGGACCACTCCGCCGCGCTCACCGCCGTAGATTCCGGACGCGCATACGGGCCACTCCGCGGCGCTCACCGCCGTAGATCCCAGACGAACACACGGACCGCCACAACGACGGCCAGGACTGCTGTGATCACCAGCGAGGTCGCGGCCGGGACCAGCCCGGTCGCGCCGGGAACCTGCCATGCCATCCGGGCGAGTTGGGTCACGGCTCCACCCGGCAGCGCCAGCATCGACCAGGTCACTTCATCGGGTGGAGTCCGCATCACCCACATCGCACCACCCAGAAATGCCACCCCGATCGGCGTGGTTGTCAACTGCGCGAGCTCGGGTGCCGAGGTGAAGGCCGCGGTCAGCGCCGCCAGCCCACACCCGGCGACGACACCGGTCACCACCGCGAGCAGCAGCGGGGCGAGGTCCACCGGCAGCGAACCGCCGCTTGCCATGACCAGCCCCAGAAGGAAACCCGCCTGCACCACGGTGAGCAGCGCGGATGGCGCGAGGCTGCCGACCAGGATCGCAGTGTCCGAGGCGCCACTGGTCCGCAACCTGCGCAGGACCGACTGTTGCCGGCGACCGGCGAGAATCGTGGTGCCGGAGACATAGGCCGTCAGAGTTATCAGGGTGACCAGCACCAGACCGGCAGCGGTGCCGGAACCCGCCCGTCCGCTGTCGGCCTCCGCCCACAGAATCAACAGTCCGAGCGCGACAGGCAGGATCGCCCCCATGGCCAGGGTCATCCGATGTCGATACAACAGCGTGAATTCCGCGCCCGCGATCAGCATCGCCGACCTCATCCGATCCTCTCCTCGATGATCCGGCGGAACGAGGCGGCGAGGTCGACGGGACCGGTGAGCGCCACCCGCCCACGGTCCATGATCGCGATGCGGTCGGCGGTCTGCTCCGCTTCCTCGAGGTAGTGGGTGGTGAACACGATCGTCGTGCCCTCGCGCCGACGGTCACGCAGCAGATCCCAGGTGCGCTCGCGCGCCTGCGGATCGAGACCGGAGGTCGGTTCGTCGAGGAGTAGCAGCCGGGGCCGCCCGCAGAGGGCGACGGCGAGATCGAGACGCCGGCGCTCCCCACCGGAGAGCTGGCGGACCCGCAGCGCGGCACGATGTTCCAAGTCGACATCGGCGAGCAGCCCGGCGGCCGCCCGCGCCACCTCTCCTCGCCGGTACAGGCGCAGCCAGAGCCGGATGGTCTCGGCCACGGTCAGATCGAGGGCACAACCACTGTCCTGAAGCACGACACCGACCTCGGAAGCCAGACGCCGCCGATCCCGGAACGGGTCGCGGCCGAACAACCGGACCGTCCCCCCGGAAGGCCGCCGGTGTCCCAGGACCAGCTCCATGACCGTCGTCTTGCCGGCCCCGTTCGTCCCGAGCAGTGCGAACATCTCGCTCTCCCGGACCGTCAAGTCCACTTCACACACCACTGGGGACGCGCCGTAGGCGAAACGGAGCCCCGCACAGGTAACCGGATCCATGCCATCGAGTCTTGACCCGGCCGCCGCGGCGGCGTAGTGCCGTATCTGCACCGGCCTTCATGACAGATGTCATCAATGTTCCCGATCATCGACCACGGCCCAGCATCATGGTGGCGTGAACGCAGCGACCGAACCAACCAACGGCCTCGCCGCGCTGCGCCGGCTCACCTGGTGGATCATGATCGGTTGCCTGGCCGGCATGGTGCTGCTGGTCGCCACCGAGTTGCCGGACGTCCCGGCCCGCGCCGTGGTGTTCGCCGTGATGCTGCCGGTCTGTGCGGTCGCCGGCTTCCTCTTCGCCGTCCCACTGGCCGGTGGGCCTCCCCCACCGGCAACGGTGATCGTGGCGGCCGCGGCGGGCGCGACCGGCATTCTCGCCTACGGCCATGTGCTCGGCAGCGGCGGCTTCCCATGGGTTCTGCCGTTGGCCGCGGTGCTCGCGGCTACCCACGCCGGCGCCCAACGCCCCGCCCGCCTCGTCTGGCCGGTCGGCGCCGGGCTGGCCTTCGCGGCGTCGTGGCCGGCCGGTGAGGCCACACTTCAGGCGGCCCTGACCGACAGCGGCATGACCGTGCTGTGCGCGGCCTCGCTCTATGCGCAGATCTGGATCTGTGAGGTCGCCGAGCGACTCGACCACGCTCGGCATGTGGAGCGGTCCGCCGCGGTCACCGGCGAGCGCCAGCGGTTCGCCGCCGAACTGCACGACATCCAGGGCCACAACCTGCAGGTCATCGCGCTCAAGAGCGAGCTGGCCGAGCGCCTCGCCGAAACCGATCCGGTCCAGGCAGCCATGCAGATGCGTGAGGTTCAGGCGCTGGCCCGGCAGGCTCTGGGCGACACCCGCGACATCGTCCAGGGCTACCGAGCGGTGTCACTAGGGACCGAGGTGACCAATGCGGCTCGGGTCCTCGCCGCGGCTGGTGTCACGCCGTCGATCGAGCCGTCCGCCGGGCTGCCGCCCCTGCCACCGGCGGTGGAGAAACTGCTCGGCCTCGTCGTTCGGGAGTGCACGACGAATGTGTTGCGGCACAGTTCGGCCAGCCGGTGCGAGATCTCCCTGGCTGCCGAGCCCGGCGCTGTGGTGCTGCGGTTCGTCAACGACGCGCCGATCGCCGGGCCGACCGGCCCCGCAGGTGGCCTCGCTGGTCTCTCCGACCGCCTGACCGCCGCCGGTGGTTGCCTGCGGACCGCCCCGACAACCGACGCGTTCGAGGTCAGCGCGACTCTGCCACTGCCGGCCGTCCGATGATCAGGCTGTTGCTCGCCGACGATGAGGACCTGATCCGGGGAGCACTGGCCGCCCTGCTCGGGCTGGAAACCGACCTGACCGTCGTGGGCGAGGCTGCGGACAGTGCGGCTGCCGTCCAGACCGCCGTTCACACTCGGCCCGACCTCGCTGTTCTGGACCTGGAGATGCCGCCGGGCGACGGGCTGCAGGCGGCCGCGGAGATTCGGGTCCGCCTCGGGATCCCGATCATCCTGGTCACGCGGCACGCCCGTCCTGCGGTTCTGCGGCGCGCCTTGGCCGCCGGGGTCGGCGGTTTCGTCCCCAAGACGACGCCGGCGACCCGGCTCGCAGCGATCATTCGCTCCGTGCACGCCGGCAGGCGCTACGTCGATCCGGAGATCGCTGCGAGCGCCCTGAGCGAGGACGACTGCCCGCTCACCGCCCGTGAGCTGGAGATCCTGGCCGCCGTCCGGGGCGGCGCACCGATCAACGAGGTGGCCGCAGCGGTGCACCTGGCACCCGGCACGGTCCGCAATTACCTGTCCGCAGCGATGACCAAACTGGGTGCCGACACCCGCCATGCCGCCGCACACCATGCCTGGCAGCAGGGCTGGATCTAGTCTGCCCCACCGCCCCGGCAACACCATCAGGCCCGCCAACGGGTGCTTGGCCAGCACTTGTCCGTCGAGGCTGAAGGCGATGGCGGTGAGGCGCCGTTCGTCCACGACGCTCCATGCGCCGTGAGATCAGCCGCCGACCGATATCTTCACGGCATGTCTGTCACGTTCGAGCCTGGCGAGACGATTCTTCTCCGGCACTGGCAACGCGACCACATCGCCTTGGTGGTGCCGCTCCGGGTGATCGAGGACGACGGTGACAGTGTCCTGCTGTGGGTGCCCGCCGGGAGCCGCGGGTGGCACTTCCGGATGCCGGACGGCCGGACCATGCCGCAGACTCCGCTGCCGGAGTGGTCCGTTTCCCGGAAGTCGCCGGCGCCGCACACGATCGACGAGGGTCTGCTGTGCCGGCATTGGCGTGACCGGGACTATTCGATCCGTTGGGTCTTCACCGCCGGCGGCCGCTTCACCAGGTGGTACGCGAATCTGGAGGCCCCGTCGGTCGCCTGGCGTGGCTCCGGCCTGGCCGGTGTCGACACGTCCGACTGGGACCTGGACGTGGTGATCCACGCCGACCGGGCCTGGGAGTGGAAGGACGAGGAGGAGTTCGCGGAGCGGCTCTCCATGCCGGAGTCGTATTGGGTGGACGACGAGGATCGGGTCCGCCAGGCCGGCAAGGACGTGATCGCGCTGGCCGAGGCCGGCGCGTTCCCGTTCGACGGCACGTGGTGCGACTTCCGTCCGGACCCCGGCTGGCCGGCGCCGCCGGCCGAGCTGCCCGAGGGCTGGGACCGGCCCCGGAGCAGCCGGTGACCGAGCTGACCGCACTGGCCGCTTTCGCCGCCACTACCGTGCCCGTGCCGGCGGAGCGGATCCCGGCGGCGCCGGCGCGTTATCTGGGCCGGTCGGCCGCGCCGGAGGAGGCCGATCCGATGACGTTGACCGGCCGCCGGTTCCGGAAACCGGACAACGGCGAGCCGGAGTGCCTGGCGGCGCTGCGGTCGGTCGGCGAACCGCTGGCGGAGCGCCTGCTCGGCGCGCTGGAACGACCGGTCGCCCGGCACGCCTGGAGCACCGCTCCGGAACTGGTGGCAGGTCTGCCGGCGGCGTTCTCCGGCAGGTTCGGCTGGGGGTCGGTGATGGGCGGCTATCAGAGCGAGGCGACGGAGACGCCGAGGCTGCTGGACCGGCTGCGCCCGGGCCTGACCGAGCGGGCCATGACCCTGACCCGGGAACTCGCGGCCGATCCGGGCGTCGCGCCGCTAATGGCCGTGCGGGTGTGCGGTGACGAACCGGCGATCGCCGCGGCGCACGGCGCGGTGTATCTGGCGCTGGCCGTCACGGTCGCCGGCGCCGTGATCCACCAGGCGCATCCGGTGCCGGTCGTCGACCCGGTCGCTGCCACCGTAGGGCTGGGCACGGGCATCGCGGCACTCCTGCTGCAGGAGGCGCCCCTGCCGGCCGGGTACCAGGAGGCGCTGCTCACCAAGATCCGGGAGAGCTATCTGATGCCACGCCATTCGTCGGGGCACCTCAAGATCATCGGGCACCAGTTCGGTCTCACCGAAGGCGCGTTCCCCCGCATCTCGGACTTCTCGCGGAACGGGCTGGTCGCTGTGGGCGACGGCGGCGTGGTGGTACGAACCGGAATCGCCGACGGCAGCGCACGGGTCGACCTGCAGATCATCGACGCGCCCTCGAAGGACACGGCTCCGGAGAAAGGCTCCCCGGAAGACCCGGACCCGGGAAACACGGCCCCAGAGAACGCGGCCGCGGAGAAGGGCTCTCCGGAAGACCCAGACCCAGGAAACAAAGCACCGGAGAAGGCGGCCTCGGAGAACGGGTCCGTGGAAGAGCCGAGCCCAGCACTGGACCCGGGCTGGGACGACGTCGTCGAGGTCAGCTGGCGGGCAGCCGAGGGCCGGGCGTCGGTGACCGCCCCGGACGGCTCGAGCAGCGGGGCCTGCTCCGGGAGACTCCTCCGTGGCCGGGCCACTACCGGATCCGGGTGCACGCGCGGGGCCGGGACGAGGGCGTGGAGAGTTACCGGCTGACGATGTGGGCCGCTCCGGAGGCGCCCGAGACCGTGCTGAAACGCACCGACCGGCTCGGTCATCGGCTGCGCGGCGAGCCCGAGCCGAACCTGCCGCCTGAGCACGCCTACCGCTGGGTGCAGAACAGCAGCCTCTCGGTGGCGGCGACCGTCACGGTCGTCACCGGTTCGACGGCGCGGCAGGTGTTGCCGGCGTTCGGCGCCGACCCGGATCTTCCTGAGCAGGCCCAGGTCATCGCGCGGGAGCAGGCGTTGCGCCGCACCTACGAGCAGTGGGTCACCATCCTGGAGACCGGCGACGCGATCCTGGTGGTCGAGGACAACGGCTACCGCGGCGCGGACCCGGAGGTGCTGCAGGCGGCGTCGGCAGGCGGCCGGGCGGCGAGCATGTT
Source organism: Actinoplanes utahensis (assembly GCF_016862455.1). Lineage (GTDB taxonomy): Bacteria > Actinomycetota > Actinomycetes > Mycobacteriales > Micromonosporaceae > Actinoplanes > Actinoplanes utahensis. Next base: position 147,561 of record NZ_BOMZ01000048.1, on the reverse strand, counting down.
CTGGAACGTCAACGCCCTCACCCGGCTCTCCTTCGCCGAGTTCGGCCGGCTGCTGGCCTCCCATGAGCCGTTCGGCAGTGAGATCTGGCCGCCGGTGGTGACGCCCGCCGTCGCCGGCCTGGACTTCGGCAAAGGAGAGCCGGGTGACCGCATCGGCAAGGGCCTGGTGGCGGTCGAGCGTTTCACCGGCCGCGGCCTGACACCTGCCGACCTCACCGCCGTGAAGCAGACCGGCCTCGGCTACCGAATAAGAGGCAACTGAGGAGCCACCCGACAAGGGGCAGCCGAGAAAACCACCGGACGAGAGACAACTGAGGAAACCACCCGACGAGAGGCAGCTAGAAAGGCACCGGACGAGAAGCCGATGAGGAGCAGCCGGAAGAGAACCTGAGGAGGTGCCGCCGGAGCAGAGAGGGGTCAACCGGAGAGAGCAGCCGCCGGGAATGTGATCACCATGGCGACGCCGGGTTCGCGGGCCTCCGCGAACGCCTGACCCCCGTGGGCGGCCGCGAGTTGCCGCACGATCCACAGTCCGAGCCCGACCGACTCCGGCCCCTCCCCCGCGAACTGCCCGAACAGCCGTGGCCGCAGGGCCTCCGGGATCCCGGCGCCGTGGTCGCGCACTTCCAGGCGATCGATCGCGCCGTCGCGGCGGAACGTCACCAGCACCGGTGGTTTGCCGTACCGGAGCGCGTTGGTCACCAGGTTGAGCAGGATCTGTTCGAAGCGCTGCTTGTCGACGTAGACGGTGAGGTCCGGGTCGATGTCGGCGCTCACGTCGGCGTCCTCGCGCACATAGGAGAGGGCGTCCTTGACCAGCACCGCGGCGGAGTGCCGGGCTCTGTCGAGTTTCAGCTGGCCGGAGCTGTCGATGCGCTGGATGTCGAGGAGCCCGTCGGCGAGCCGGGCGATCCGGGCGGTCTGCCGCATGGCGGCGTCGAGCATTCGGGCGGTCTGTCCGGTCGCGGTCTCCCGCAGATCCTCGAGGACCAGGTGTACGGTGCTGAGCGGCGCCCGGACGTCGTGGGCCAGCGAACTGATCATGGCGGCCCGCCATTGCTCGATGCGGGCCAGCCGCATCCGGTCGTCGCGCAGGTGGCGGGCTTGCGATTCGATCAGGAACGCGACCGACACGGCGGCCGGCAGGAAGACGACGGCGCTGCTGACCACGAGCGGCGGCTGGCCGGTCAGGATCAGCGGCACGAGGTAGGCGAGGGTGGCCGGCACCGTGAAGGCGGCCAGGATCCATCGCCGGAAGTGCAGGGCCGACCAGGCGTACAGGAGAACGAGGAAGGGCCCGGTGCCGGCCGCGACGCCGCCGAAGGACCAGGTGGAGAGGCCGAGGACGGCGAAGCCGGCCAGGCCGAGCAGCGCCGGCGAGTTCGCGCCGAAGCGGTCCCACGGCAGGAACAGGCCGGCGAGGGTGAGCACGAGGTCACACGCGGTGACGGTGAGTAGCCGTCCGGCGAGGTGGGGTGTGTTCAGGATGCCGAGCAGCCCGAGCAGCCCGGCGACGGCGAAGAGCACGGCGGCTTGCCGGGCCGCCGCTCGCGGTCCGGTTCCCAGCACGCGAAAGGGACCGTTTTGCACAGTTTCATGAGCATAAACGGTGATGCCACGATCAGCGGCCACGCCGCCGACCTGCACCGCCTGATCACTTGCGGTCTACCGGACTTCTCTCTCACCCTTTCCGCGGTACGGGCCACGCACCGCGCCCGTGACTCCCCGCGGCTGCGGCAGGCGTCCCCTCACCACCGTCCCCCGGTGCCACTCATGCATGCCCCTTGCGGCCACCGCGGCAGGATCAGGGCAGATCGTCGAGGGTGAGCCGGTACCAGTCGGCGCCGACGAATAGGTGCAGGTCGGGACCGCGGGCGACGGTGCGGAAACGATCGGGCAACAGGTCACCGCCGGGCAGCACGAGGCGGTAGCGGCCGGTCTCGTGCAGGACCCCGTCACCGAGGGACGCGACGACCACCCGGTCCAGGTAGGCACGGTAGCCACCGATCAGCCCGACCCGGCTGCCGTCCGCGATCAGGCCCTTCACACCGGTGGCCAGTCCGTTGGCCCAGGTGGTCACGGCGCCGTCGCTCACCCGTACCACGGGGAAGTCGGTGTAATAGCAGGCCCAGGCCGTCTCACCGCTGACGTTGAGGGCGTAACAGTCGTCGATCGCCTTGTCACCGGGGAACTCCCAGGCCGGCTCGCCGCCGGGACCGAAGCGGACCAGGCCGGACTCGCCCAGTGGCTCCGGGCCGGGACCGCCCCAGCCGCAGTTGCCGTACACGCCCTCGTCGAAGTACCCGGCCCAGATCTGCCCGGACGGCGTGGTGAGGAGGTGCTCGATGCCGTCACCGAGGGTGTGTTCGCTGAGCCGGCCGCCGTCCGGGCCGTAGACGATCGCGTTGCGGTCCGGGCCCTCCGGCCGCCACCGGCAGCGCGCCCCCACCACCAGGAAACGGCCGCCGGGCAGCGGCTGCACCGTCGCATGCGCCACCGCCAGCGCCGCGACGTCGACGACGGTGGTGACCGCGTCCGGCGAGTGCACCGCGATCCGCGCGCCGGCCGGGCGGGCCGACCGCGCGTCGGGGAACGTCGCCCAGCCGGGCTGGACCGTCACCGAGTTCACGCCGTCCCGGTCGGCCTCGGCGCACCACAGCGTGACCGCCTCCCCGGCAGGGCCGACCGACAGCGCCAGCAGCACGTCCCCGTCCCGCGGAACCGTCAGCCCGCCGTGCCGCCGCAACTCCAGGGTGGGCAGGTCGCACATCTCGGCCAGTTCCCGCGCGTCCCGCTCGGCGACGGCCTTCTCCGCATCCGACATCCGCTCATTCGACCACGTCGATCAGGCCGCTTCCCCGCCGCCCGGACCCGAAGGCCGAGCAGGGTGTTTTGTCCGGGTCGTGGGCGTTAGTCCATGAGTGCGAATCCGCCGAAATCCACCCCGCCGTGATGCCAGACTTTCCGCAGGTCATCAGGCTCCGACGGGAGGAACGCCTCCGATGAACGTCCACATCCACCCCTCCGCCCGCCGTCTTGTTGACGAGATGGCGCACACCCCCGGCGAACTGCTGGTTCTCGCCGGGTTGTGGCTCACGTCCGCCCCGCTCGTACTCGACCACGCCAAGGCCGGTCTCGCTTACCCCGGCCTGAACGACGTGGCGGTGGGGCTCTCGATCGTCGCGCTCGCTCTGATCCGGGTGCTGCACATCCGGCACACCGCGGCGCTCGCACTGATCAGCGCCGGCCTCGGAGCGTGGCTGCTGGCCGCGCCGTTCGTTCGCGGTTACCAGGAGCTGTCGCCGCTCGCCACCGCGAACGACATCGCCATGGGTCTCGTCGTGATCGCCCTGGCCGTCGCCAGCTGGCGCGGTCACGACAAGCACGCGTAGCCGTCGCTTTCCTTCAGATGGCGCACCCGCCTGCCGACAGACCCGCAAGGGCCGAGGGGAGGCGGGTGCAGCCATGACGGACACGATCCAGCGCCGTGACGCCGCCACCCGATGGATCCGCGGCGCCGTCGCCGCCGTCTACTGCGCCCTCGCCGTCACCAACTTCCTCACCCTGACCGGCACCGCCCGCACGGTGATGACCCTGCTGGACGTCGCCACCGCGGCGCTGATGGCGCTCGCCACCCTGCGCCCGCGCCTGGCCGGGCCCGGCCGCAGCCGCGGCGAGTGGCTGGCGTTCCTGCCGGTCGCCGACAGCGTGGCCCAGGTGGCCGTGACCGGGCAGCTGCACTACAGCATCACGCTGATGCTGACCCTGCTGGCGATCGGCGCCGCGGTCACCTCGCGGCTGATCGCCGCGTCGGCCGCCCTGGCCGGCTGCGTCGGCTGGATCGCCACCGTGACGTCCCTGGATCACCTGCGGGTTCCCGAGCTCGGCTACTACAGCGTGCAGATGGCGTTCGCGGCGGCGCTGGGCGTGCTGCTGCACGAGGCGCTCCGCCGCCGCCAGCGACAGCTCCGGGCCGTCCACGAGCAGGCCCGGACCGTGGCGCACCGGTTCGAGGAGCTGTTCAAGGCCTCGCCGACCGGGGTCGCGATCGCCGACGGGACCGGATGCGTGGTGTCCGCGAACCCGGCGTTCTGCGCGCTGGTGGGCCGGGACGACGTGCTGGGCGCGGACCTCGGGCCGTACCTGGCCGCGGACGGCAGCGAGGACGGCACCCGGGAGGTGATCCGGCCGGACGGGTCGGTGCGGTGGGCGTACCTGACGGTCGGCAACAGCGAGGTCGGCGGGCAGCCGTGGACGCTGGTGCAGTTGCAGGACATCACCGACCGGCATCTGGCCGAGGAGGCGGTCCGCGACTCCGACCGGCTGCTGGCGGCGGTGGCCGCCGCGGCACGGCGGATCCGTACCGGTGAGGACGCCCGCACCACGATCGTCGCCGCGATCCAGGATCTGGCCGCCGCCGACAACGTCACGCTGCTGGAGCCGCCACCCACCGGGCCACCCCGGGAACTGGTCGCCACCATCGCCACCGGCGCCGACGTTCTCGGCACCCGGGTTCCGCTGGACGGGCCGTCGATGATCGCGCACACCTACCGCAGCGCCGAGCCGGTCTTCATCGCCGACGCCGACGGTGACCCGCGCGTCTCGGCGGCGCTGCTGCGCCTGGTGCAGAGCCGGTCGATGCTGTGGCAGCCGGTCATCGCCGAGGGCCGGGTCATCGCGGTGCTCGCCGTGGGCTGGAAGCGCCGGGTCGACTCGGTCAGCGATTACCGCACGCGCGCCGTCGGCCTGCTCGCCGACGAGACCGCGCTCGCCCTGGAGCACGAGAAGCTGCTGCGCCGGCTGGAGGCGATGGCGTTCACCGACATGCTGACCGCGCTGCCGAACCGGCGGGCGTGGCAGGAGACCATGGACCGGATGATCGCCCGGGCCGGGCAGGACGGCGCGCCGCTGACCGTGGCCATCGCCGATCTGGACCACTTCAAGCGCTACAACGACACCCGGGGGCACGCCGCGGGCGACGAGCTGCTGCGGCAGGCCGCTGCGGCGTTCGCGAGCGAGTTGCGCGCGGACGATTTCCTCGCGCGCTGGGGTGGTGAGGAGTTCGTCGTCGCGTTGCCGGCGACCGGAACGTCACCGGCGGTCGAGGTGCTGGACCGGCTGCGGGCCGCGACGCCGGACGGCCAGACCTGCAGCATCGGGGTGGCCACCTGGAACGGCACGGAGACCGTCGAGCAGCTGCTCCAGCGGGCCGACGAGGCGCTCTACACCGCCAAGAACGAGGGCCGGAACCGTATTCACGCGATCGCCGAAGCCCTCACCACACGCAATTCCTAGGTGCCGCACAGGCTGTTCTCATGTGCGATTCGGCTAATCACGGGCGCGGGAAGTGGCGGTGCAGATCGTCGACGTCCTCGACGTTCTCCACGCGAGGATCCGGATCGTGGTCCAGGCCGCCCTCCTGCTCCGGCTGCCGGAGCTCGGACATCACCTGAGCAGCGGTCCAGCGGGCATGGGAGACGCGAGCTCCGAAGGATTCCAGAGCGTGGCGGACGGCAGCAGACATGGACCTCTCCAAAACGTGACAGCCCACCGGGAAAAGGCATCGGGGAATCGCTTTCCTGACATTAGGAAAGTCGCCGGAGCAGTGTCAAGAAATAGCGACGGCCCGCGCTAATCGCACATGCTGATCCTAGTGGACGCACAGTCCTCGCACAGATGACTCACGCGAATCCGGCCCGGCGCACCCTTATCGAGAAATCTCGATGAGCGGAGCCTCGTCACAGATCCGGGGCTTGCGTGAGCTGGGTTTTTAGGGAAACCTAACGAAGGTAAGGCTAAGCTATTGGAGACCCGCGCTCGATGTTCGTATGCATTTGTTACCACGTTCGCGAGCGTGAAGTCCGCTCCATCATCCGCTCCGGTGCGCACACCGAAGAGGCCGTCGGCGACGCCTGCGGCGCCGGCACCGGCTGCGGAAGCTGCCTGGAACGTATCTGTGACCTGATCGAGGAGGAGACCGCCGACACGCGCCTACCACTAGTCGCTTAGCGTCACCGAGCCGTTACGCTGAACCTCAGTTAAGCCATAACTGGGGGTATTTGGCATGCAAGGCGACGCCCGTGTCATCGAGTTTCTGAACGAACAGCTCACCGCGGAACTGACCGCTATCAACCAGTACTTCCTGCATGCCAAGATGCAGGAGAACTGGGGTTACACCGTGCTCGCGAAACACACCAAGCACGAATCCATCGACGAGATGCGGCACGCCGAGGTCCTCACCGACCGGATCCTGTTCCTCGAGGGACTGCCCAATTACCAGAAGCTGTCCGTGCTGCGGATCGGCGAGTCGGTCAAGGAGCAGTTCGAGTGCGACATGAAGATCGAGGTGGAGGCCGTCGACCGGCTGCGCCGCGGCCTGGAGCACATGCGCTCCGTCGGTGACGTCACCTCGGCCCGCATCTTCGAGGACATCCTGACCGACGAGGAGCACCACGTCGACTATCTGGAGACGCAGCTCGCCCTGATCGAGAAGCTCGGCGAGGCGTTGTACCTGCAGAACGTCACGGAGCACCCGGAGGCTTAGCCGGCGCGCCGCCGTCCATGGCCCGCAGTCGGTGGGTCAGCTCGGCGGCCACCGCCTTGCGGTGGAAGTCGGCCGTCACGGTGAGCTCCTGGATGCGGGACAGGGCCGCCGCACGTTTCGCGGCCAGTCCGGCGATCTGCTCCGCGTGGGAGTGCCGGGCGTCGGCGACGATCGTCGACGCCCGCAACTCCGCGTCACTGACCACCTTGCCGGCTTCGGTGGCCGCCTTCCTGAGGTGGTCCGCCGCCTCACGGCGGGCGTCGTCCAGGTGCTCCTCAGCGGTACGCCGGGCGAGCCGCAGAAGCCCCGTCTCCTCGGATCCCGGCGTCCCGGCCCGCGCCTGCGCCAGTTCCGCCCGTAGTCGCTCGACCCGGGCCTGCGCCTGCTCGTACTCACGCCGCAGCCGCTCCAGATGCCCGGCCAGGTCCTCGTGCTGCAGGCGCAGCGCGAGCGCCTCGTTCTCCGCGGCGAGCCGGCGCATCTCCTCGGCCACGCCCTCCAGGAATGCGTCGACCTCGTCCTCGTGATAGCCACGCGCGCCCGACGCCGGCGCCCGGAAAGCGATGCCGTCGACGTCAGCGGGGGTGATCGACACGGGTTGCTCCTTGCTTTTCCTGACCTGTACGGGTGCGGGGCGGGACAGTGCACGATCCCGCACCGACGCGCGCACGCCAGCGGACGACCGGGGGTGGCACCGGCTCGATCGCTCAGCCGTGCGGTCGTGCCACCGCGGGCACACACGCCTCCGATGATCCGTCAGGACGTCCATCGACGCAGCTCGAGACACATAGTGACCCGCGTCGTCACGAAGTGAACGCGACCTCGGTTCCGATGTCAACATCCCGTATCCGATAGGACTCCTCACAGTGATCATGGGCTCTTCCCCACCCGCGAGTCCGTCGAGAGGTTCACCGCCGACGACCCCTTCGTCCGCCACGGCGTCGTCGCCGCCTTCGAGATCCGCGAGTGGAAAGAGGTCCTCGCCTGACCTCCGCGGCGCCTCCGGCCGGCGCACGGGAAACCCGGACGTCGCGGCCGGTGACCGATCGGCGCGCGACCGAGGGCGACTCCACCGGCACTGACGGTGTCGTGCGGGTCAGGGGTCGAGGCGGCGATAGACCTCGCCGCAGATGTCGATGCAGCGTGCCAGCACGACGTCGGCCGTGAGGTCCTCCGAGACGGTGCACTCGAACACGTCACGATCGACCCGCTCGACCGCGGTGATCCACGGCTGCGCCGAAAGGTGCTCCTCGACGATGTCGCTGCCCCCGTACGACAGGTCGAAGAGGCAGCGCACCGACTCGTCGACCGCGAAGGTCCACTTCCTGCCGTCGGCTGTGGAGACGGACAGATAGAGGGGAAGCTCGACGAGGTACGGCTCCTGGTACGGCAGCCGCGCCACCGCTTCGGCCACCACAGGCCGCCCGGCCAGTTGCTCCCCGGTGTAGTAGTCGACGCCGTCGTCACCCCGGTAAGGCTCGACACCGTCCACCGCGTAGCCCGGGCGCGGGGGCGTTCGCCGGAACCATCTCATGGCTCACCATTGAACGCCGCCGTGCCGCGCGACGACACCCGTAGGGCGACGGTAGCTCCTGCCGGTGGAGGACGGCCGTCGTACGCGGGCCGCCCGCGACAACCCTGTCGACGTCAGGCGTCATGCGCGGCGGAACTCCCCACGCTGGGAACAGTCGGTGATCGCCTGGTCCAGGATCTCCAGGCCCAGATCCAGTTCGGCGTGCGTCGAGGTCAGGGCCGGGGCGATCCGGAAGACGCCGCCCATCGCCGGGAGCTGGACCACGTTCATGTGCAGGCCCAGCTCCAGGCAACGCCGGGTGACCGCGGCGCCGAGCTCGTTCGCCGGCTGCCGGGTGTCCCGGTCGAGCACCAGCTCCAGGCCGACGAGCAGACCGCGGCCCCGCACGTCCCCGATGGCCGGATGCCGTTCGGCCAATTCCAGCAGACCCTTGCGGAGGTACGCGCCGAGCTCCGCGGCCTGCTCGTCCAGCCGGTCGGCGGTGAGCACGTCGAGGACGGTGTTGCCGACCGCGGCGACGAGCGGGTCGGAGACGTGCGTGGTGAAGAACAGGAAACCCCGGTCGTGGGCGGCCTGCTCGATCGCGGCGCTGGTCACCACGGCGGCCAGCGGCAGGCCCGCGCCGAGCGTCTTGGACAGGGTCAGGATGTCCGGGACGACGTCGTCGCGCTGGAAGGCGTACCAGTCCCCGGTCCGGCACAGCCCGGTCTGCGCCTCGTCCAGGATCAGCAGCCCGCCCCGCTCGTGGACCCGGTCCCGCAGCGCCGCCAGATAACCCGGCGGCAGGTCGATCACCCCGCCGGAGCTGAGGATCGGCTCGACGATGCAGGCCGCCAGGCTGCCCACCGACTGGGCGTCGAACAGCTCGAACGCGAAGTCCAGGTGCCGCCGCCAGTCCAATTCGCCGTTCGGGGTGGTGAAGTCCGGCCGGTACGCGTTCGGCGTCGGGATGGCGAAGTTGCCGGGTGCCGCCGGACCGTACCCCTTGCGTCCCGAGCTGTAGGTGGCGCCCGCCGCCGCCTGCGTCATCCCGTGCCACGACCGGGCGAACGAGATGACCTCGTGGCCGCCGGTGACGAGCTTCGCCATCCGGATCGCCGCCTCGTTCGACTCGGCGCCGGTGGTGAGCAGCTGCACCTTCTCCAAGGGATCCGGAAGCGACGCGGCGAGCCGCCGGGCCAGATCCACGACCGGCCGGCTGAGCATGCCGCTGAACAGGTGGTCGAGGGTAGCGGCCTGCCGCTGGATCGTCTCGACGACGGCCGGATGGGAGTGGCCGAGGATCGCGCTCATCTGCCCGGACGTGAAGTCCAGCAGGCGGCGGCCGTCGGCGGTCCAGACGAAGCTGCCCTCGGCGCGCTCGATGATCTCCGGCACGAAGCTGCCCGCGCCGGAGTAACGGATCAGGTGACGGTCGGCGTCGGACCAGAACGAATCAGCCATGCCCCGACGCTAGAAGTCCGGTGTTGGGCAGGTCCATCTCACATTCTCACCGTGGCTGTTAAGCGGAGCCGTACAGTGCGGGCGTGACGCTGAATCCGTGGCGGCTGCGGCTGCTGGCCGACCTGGCGACGTACGGGACCGTCCGCGCCGTCGCCCAGCGCGGCAACCTCAGCCCGTCGGCGGTGTCCCAGCAGCTCGCGACCCTGGAGCGGGAGACGCGTACCGCGCTGCTGGAACGCACCGGCCGCCGGGTCCGGCTGACCGCCGCCGGGGTGCTGCTGGCCAGCCGGGCCCGGGAGATCCTGGCCGCCATGGACGCCGCCGAGGCGGAACTGCGCGGGCTCGCCGACGAGCCCGCCGGGACGGTCACCCTCGCCGCGTTCCAGAGCGCCGTCCACGCCCTCGCCGAACCGGCGGTCGCCGCCCTGGCCGCCCGGCATCCCGACGTGACGGTGGTGCTGCTCGAATCGGAACCGCACGACAGCATGCCGGCGCTGCGCCGCGGCGAGGTCGACGTGATCATCACGACCGCCGACTTCGCGGGCGCCGAACTCGACCCCGCCATCGACCTGGTCCCGATCGCCGCCGACGAGATCGTCCTGGTGCTGCCCGACGGGCATCCGCTGACCGGGCACGAGGCGGTCGCCCTGCACGCCTGCGCGGACCAGCGGTGGACCTTCGACGTGGCCGGCTCCTACATGTCGGCGCTGGCCACCCGCCTGTGCCGGGAGTCCGGTTTCGAACCGGCGGTGATCTGCCGGTTCAACAACTACATGCTGGCGCTGCGGCACGTGGAGAAGGGCGCGTCGATCACGCTGCTGCCGAGCCTCGCCGTAGACCCGCGTTACCAGGTCGCGACCCGCCCGCTCACCCCGCCGGTGACCCGCCGGATCATCGCCGCGGTCCGCCGCTCCCCCACCCCGCGCCCGGAGATCAGCGCCGTCCTCACCGCGCTGCGCTCCTGAGGAACTCCCGCAGCTCACCGGCCACCTGCTCGGGCGCCTCCTCGGCCTGGTGGTGCCCGCTGTCGATCCGCCGGTGCCGCAACGGCCGCGCCAGCCACGGCGCCCAGATCGCCGCCGGATCGCCGTGGATGTCGATGTCGTCGTGCACCGATTCGAGCAGCATCGTGGGACACCGGACCTGCCGGCCCGCGGCCCGGTCGGCCTCGTCGTGCCCACGGTCGATGCCGAGACCGGCCCGGTAGTCCTCGCACATGCCGTGCACCACGTCCGGGTCGCGCAACGCCGCCCACACGTCCGCATGGTTGCCCTCGCCGATCACTTCCGGACCGGGCGTCCGATACCAGCCGTCCGGGTCGGCGTTGATCAGCGGCTCGGCCGGTTTCTCGGTCTGCCCGAGGAACCACCAGTGCCACCACACCCGAGCGAAGGTGGCATCGGTGCGTTCCAGGTGCTCGACCACCGGCAGGCCGTCCATGACCACCAGATGGGTCACCGCCCGCGGGTGATCCATCGCGGTGCGGAACGCGGCGAGGGCGCCACGGTCGTGCCCGGCGACCGCGAACCGGTCGTGACCCAGGTGCGCCATCAGCCGGACCACGTCGCGGGCCATCTCCCGCTTGGACGACTGGGCGTGATCGGGACGATCCGGCGGGACGGTGGACCTTCCGTACCCCCGCAGGTCGGGTGTGACCACGAAGTGGTCGGCGGCCAGCAACGGCGCGACCGCATGCCAGGTGGTGTGGGTCCGCGGATGCCCGTGCAACAGGACCACCGGCACACCGGAGCCACCGTGCCGGAACCGCAGCGAGACGTCATCGAGGTCGAGCCGGTCGAGCTGAAAAACGTCGAACATCGATCCGACGTTACCGCTGTCCGTTCTCGGTCGCCCACTGACAGATCGCGGCGAGCGGCCCCGCCGATCCCCGGTTGCGCGCGGTCATCGGGATCGCCGGCGCGTACAACAGCCCCGCCCGGTTCGCCGCCGGCGACCCGGAAGGGTACCGGCGGTCGCCCCGCTGCTGCTGGTGCACGGCCGGGTCGACGACTACTGCCCGCCGGAACTGGCCGAGGCCACCTATGCCGCGGCCGCCGGGCCGAAGTCGATGGTGTGGCTGGACGCCGCCCGGCACATCGACCTGTACGACGTCGAGCCTTACGTCACCCGAGCCGCCGACTTCCTGCACACCATGAAACCGTAGGAGGGGTGGCGCCTATGCGGCCCGGTGCACGCAGCCGTTGTCGGTGCGGTACGTGGACCGGATCACCTCGTCGAGCCGATCCCGGGTCCGGGTCAGCTCGGCGATCTGCCCGTCGATGCGGTCGCGCTCGGAGGCCAGCCGGGCCCGCGACTCCGGGGTGCTCACCCCGGCGTCCACGCAGGGCAGCAGCTCCGCGATGGTGCGGCTGGTCAGACCGGCCGCGTACAGCATCTGGATGAGCCGCACCCGCTCGACGGCCGGCGCCGCGTACCGGCGCTGGCCGCTCCCGCTGCGCTCGGCGTGCAGGAGACCCTGCTCCTCGTAGTACCGCAGCGCGCGCACGCTGACCCCGGCCCGCTCCGCGAGTTCGCCGATCCGCATGGTGACCTCCATCCCACGACTTGCCTCTGACGTCAACGTCAGGTCCTAGCGTAGCCACATGCAGATCAACGGAGCGATCGCCCTGGTCACGGGCGCAAATCGCGGTCTCGGACGGCAGTTCACCCAGCAGTTGCTCGAACGCGGCGCGGCCAAGGTGTACGCCACCGCCCGCCGTCCCGAGCTGATCGACATCCCGGGCGTGGAACCGTTGCGCCTGGACATCACCGACCAGTCCAGCATCGCCGCGGCCGCCGAGGTCGCCACCGACGTCAACCTGCTCATCAACAACGCGGGTGTGTCCACGTACACGAATCTGGTCACCGGCGACCTCGACAAGATCCGCCTCGAGATGGACACCCACTTCTGGGGCACGCTGGGAATGATCCGGGCGTTCGCACCGCGCCTGGCCGGCGGCGCCATCCTCAACGTGCTGTCCGCGCTGTCCTGGTTCAACACCGACGGCGCCACCGCCTACGGCGCCGCGAAGGCCGCCGCATGGAACCTGACCAACGGTGTCCGCCTGGAACTGGCAGGGCAGAAAACCCTGGTCACGGGGGTGCACCTGGGTGCCGCGGACACCGACATGATGGCCGGCTTCGACATCGAGAAAGCCGATCCGGCAGATGTCGTACGGGCCGCGCTGGACGGCGTCGAGCAGGACCTGATGGAGGTGGTCGTCGACAAGTGGAGCGCCATGGTGAAGGCCTCGCTGGCCGAGGACCCGAGCCGGTTCTACACCCTGCCTTGAAACTGGCCCGGCGCGGTGACCGACACCGGTCACCGCGTCTGGCCACCGCGTCCGGTCACCGCGTCCGGTCACCGCTCCGATCCCGCCACCATCACCACCAGGCCGAACACGGCGTCGACCGGGACGGACACCGGCGCGCGGTCCGGCTCCCGGAGCGGCCGGCTCGGCGTCGCCGTCGGATCGGTGGTCACGGTGTCGCGGCCGGGACACCGCCGGTAGCGGTATCGCGGCGTTATGGGCCTCTTCGTGAGTGTCGACGCCGATGAGCACGTCGGCGAGGTCCGCCGGCATGGGCATGCGTTCTTCCTTGCCCGGTGTGGAGGCGGCGAGGCTCGCCCGGAGACGGCGGACCTGAACGGCGGTCGGGCTCCTGATCAAGCCACTGTCTCCGGGCCGACCCGGCCCGGACCTGGCCGGACCCGGCCCGAACCTGGCCGGACCCGGCCCGAACCTGGCCGGACCCGGCCCGAACCTGGCCGGACCCGGCCCGGCCCTGGCCGGACCCGGCCCGGCCCTGGCCGGCGGCAGCGGCAGCGGCAGCGGCAGCGGCAGACGGACAAATACCTTCAAGGTGCCGAGTTGAGGTCAACAGTCACCGTCACTGCCGCCGGCTCATCCCCAGCGAGCCGACACCAGCCACACAATCAGAGCCGTCTCCGAAGCGGCCAGAGACAGCCGAGCACGATCTGCCATTGCGCGGACGATCCTGCCCTGAAGGGAGGTCAAGCGATTCCGGGAATGCTTGGAAAATGATTATGGTTGATCCACTGCTTACACTTTCGGACTCCGGCCTGGGACAATATACGGGTGGGGCAGATGTCATTGTTCAGTCGGGCGGAGACTGCGGCTCTGCGGGATCGAACCAAGGCCCGGAATTACGATCCCGAGCGCGAGGAGTTTCGGCGTGAGCACAAGATTCGTCGTGATTGGGGCCTGAAGCGACGCCATGCCGAGAAACTCCGGCGACTGCGGGAGAGCGGTGCCGTGTCGCTGCTGCCGCCTGCCGCTGGGAGCATTCCGGCGGAGGTCGCGCCGAGGGCCGCACGGCCGGCGGCGCCGCCACCACGAATCACCTCAGCGGCACAGGTGCAGTCGCGCGCACGGCTGTCCTCTTCAGCGGCGGCAGAGGTGACAGTCCAGCGAGCCGAATCAGTTGTGGAAGAGGACGGCGCAGGGCCTCGAGCAACGGAGACAGCGGCGCAGTCGCAAACGTCGGCCACGGCAAAGAGGAGCCGGTCCCAAACTTCGGCCACGGCGAAGACGAGCCAGTCGGAGACGCCGGCCACGGCGAAGACGAGCCAGTCGGAGACGTCGGTGAAGCAGGTGACAGGACCGGCAGCGCGACCCGCGGCGAGGGTGTGGCACCAAGCCATCCCGGGTCGCGAGACCGCGACGAAGCGGGTCTGCCATGGGACGGTTACGTGGGCGGCAGCCTCTTCGGTGGCAGAGGGTTCGCCGGGGGTCAAGCAGAGGCGATTCGACGCGCATTCGTGGTGGCGGGAGTCACGGGTCCCCGGGTTATCCGGCGGCGAGACCTTATTGAATGAGTGTGGCCATTGCGGGATGGCGGTTGCGGTGACACTCATTGTTTTCCGGCGTGGAACGGTTCGCTGTGGTCACCGTGCGGTGGTGATTGGTTGTTCAGGTCTTTGTTTTTCGGCTCCACGAATTGTCGCTGGCGAGGGCTTTCGGTGGGGGTGGATGATTGCCGGTTCCTCCGAGTGGGATCGAGTTTCGGAAGGCGGATCGGTGCGCCTGCCCGGTGTGTCGCTGGGCCCGGGCGGGGCGCTGAGGGTGGGTGTGCGGCGGTCAGGGTGCGGTGGGTTCGACCATGGTGAAGGAGGCTTGGAGGAGGCCCGCTTCGGTTTGCACGTGGAAGCGGGTACGGCCCTGTTTGACGATGGTTCCGGTCAGGCCGCCGTACTTTCCCGCGCCCTTCAGGCGGACGTGGTCGCCGACGCGGGGCAGCGGTGGCGTGGCGTCCGTGGTGGATCGGAGGCCGTTCAGTTCGGCGGTGTAAGCGGGGAGCATCGGGGCGGGACGGCCGCGGTAGGTCCACTCGTACACGGCGGAGCGGTCGAAACGTGGGGAGCACCGGCCGCACGAGCGGACCCGGGTGGGGCGGCGGTGGGCGGTGGTGCGGTGGCCGGCGGGGCAGGTGCCCTGCCAGTCGCCGTCGACGCGGGGGACGTCCTCGGGGACGCAGCGGGTGCCGGAGCAGCCGATCCGCCGGGCGATCGTTCGCCACACGTCGTCGTGGCCGTGGCCGGGGCCGGCGAGGGCGTGGGCGATCTCGTGCAGGACGGTCTCGGTGACCTGCTCGGGGGTGTGGAGGCGGGTCAGCGGGCGGGACAGGCCGATCTCTCTCCGGTCGGGACGGCACACCCCGGCGCGGGTCTTCGCGTCGTCGAAGGTCAGCCGCCAACCGGTGAGGCCGTGCTTCTTCATCAGGCCGGCGGCCAGGTCACGTGCCTCCGTCGACTTCACGCCGTGCTCCCTCGTGCGCCGCGTCACCGGGCGGGCATGCTGGTGCGGGTCGCGTCGTACCCCCGCGCCGGTGACGTGTCCTACTGCTCCGGCTGTACGGTATCCGCACCTCGACGATCCACGACATCAGCGGTGTCGCGCCCCGGTCACGCCGGTTCGAGGTCGTCCAGGAGCGCGCGGTGGGCGGCCGACAGCCGGACATCGGCGGCGGCGACGTTCTCCTCGAGATGGGCGAGACTGGCGGTGCCGGGGATCGGCAGCATCACCGGCGAACGGGCGAGCAGCCAGGCCAGCGCCACCTGGGTGGCCGTGACGCCCAGTTCGGCGGCCACGTCGGCGACGGCCGCCCGCGCCCCGGAACCGCCCGCGGCGGTCGGCCGCCACGGCAGGAAGGCGATGCCGGCAGTCTCGCAGGCGGCGAGAACCGGCTCGTGCTCACGGTCGAGGAGGTTGTAGCGGTTCTGCACGCTGACGATGTCGACGATCCGCCGGGCCTCGCCGAGCTGGTCCACGGTCACCTCGGACAGGCCGATCCGGCCGATCTTGCCGGCGTCCCGCAGTTCGCGCAGGGTGCCGACCTGGTCGGCGAGTGGCGTCTCCGGATCGATCCGGTGCAGCTGGAGCAGTTCGATCCGGTCCACCCGCAGCCGGGTCAGCGCCCGGTCGACCTGCTCGCGCAGCACCTCCGGCCGGCCGTCCAGCCGCCACTCCCCCTCCGGACCGGTACGGGCGACGCCGACCTTCGTCGTGATCAGCACGTCGTCCGGGTAGGGGTGCAGGGCTTCGGCGACGATCTCCTCGTTGACGCCACCGCCGTACAGATGAGCGGTGTCGATCAGGGTGACGCCCAGGGCGACGGCCCGGCGGAGCACCGCGAGCGCGATCCGGCGGTCCTGGGCGGTGAGGTGCATGGCGCCGAAACCGAGTCGCCGCACCGGAAGGTCCCCGCCGATACGGTAGAAGTCCGTCGATGTCATCGGCGTAACGCTAACCGATGGTCCGGACATGGATGTGACGTGAGTTCTGGGACCGAGCACGAGCAGCGTTTCCGGCATGTCTACGCGAGCAACTTCCCGGCACTGCTGGCGTACGCGTCACGCCGCGTCGACCAGCACGCGGACGCCTCGGATGTGGTCGCCGAGACGTTCCTGGTGGCCTGGCGCCGCAGCGGTGACCTGCCACCCGACGACGAGATACGACTGTGGCTGTACGGGGTGGCACGTCGCGTCCTGGCCAACCACCACCGGGGCGGAACCCGCCGGGAACGGCTGGGCGAACGGTTACGCCAGCGAATCACCGCGGTGGTGTCCCGCGACCCGGCCAGCGAGGTGCCGCAACGGCTGGCGGTGCGGGCGGCGCTGGCTCGCCTCGACGAACCGGACCGGGAACTGATCATGCTGACCACTTGGGAGGGCCTGCAGCCCCGCGAGGCGGCCGACGTGCTCGGGATCAGCGCCGGCGCGGCCCGGACCAGGCTGTCGCGGGCCCGCGCGCGACTGCGCGAACTGATCGGTGACGACCCGTACGTGGACGGACATGTACGTGACGTCCTGACCACCACCGCCCCGAAGGAGGAGCGATGAGTGACGAAGAGCTGGACCGGATGGTTCACGACGCCGACCCGTACCGGACCGATCTGATCGAGCGCCTCGGCGGGGCGGAGCAGACGCTCCTGGAGGAGATCATGTCCACGCCGGTGCTCGTACCCGTACCGAAGAAGGGTTTCGCCCGTCGTTTCGCCGGAGCCGTCGCGGCGGCCGCTGTCGTCACCGGGGTCATCGGGGCCACCACCCTGCTCGGTGACCGCGGCCGGGAGAACCCGGCTCCGTCGACGGCGCTGCCCAGCGCGCACTCCGGCGACTACCAGTTCGACCTGATGGCGGCGGAGAAGCTGCCGCGGCTGCTGATCGGCGAGCCGGGTTGGAAGATCACCACGGTGTACGGGTTCGCCGCGCAGACCGGAACCATCGAGTTCGTCGACGGCAACCGCCAGATCGAGATGAACTGGTATCCGGAGGAGCGGTACCGCTCCTTCTACGACAAGCGGGCCCGTGACGGGAAGCCGTCGGCGACCACGGTGGCCGGCACGCCCGCGCACATCCTGTCGTACGGCGCGAGCGAGTTCGGGGTGCTGGTCCAGCCGCGGGACGGGGCGTACGTCGAGATCCGCACCGGTTCCGGCTGGACCCGGGCCGGCGTGGAGGCACTGCTGAAGAAGGTCGAGCGGGTCGACGCGGCGGCGTTCCTGGCCGCCATGCCGCCCGAGGTCGTCACCCCGAGCGAGGTACGCGAGCAGGTACGGAAGGTGCTCACCGACGTGCCGATCCCGCCGGGCTTCGACGTCGCGGCCGTGCGGGTCGACGGCGCCAACGACGCGTACCAGTTCGGCGCCGAGGTGACCGGGCGGGTGACGTGCGCGTGGATCGGCGAGTGGATCCGCGCGGACAAGGCCGGCGACGCGGCGGCGACCGGCCGGGCGGCGGAGGCGTTGCGCAGCAGCACGCGGTGGCGGGTGCTCGAGGAGATGGAGGCTCAGGGGGCCTGGCCGAAGGTTCTGCGTGAGGTCGCCGCACAGGTGGCGTCCGGCGACGTGGACAACGGCTACCAGGGCGCGCTCGGCTGCGACAGCCCGAACAGATAGCGCGGAGTCCCACCGATGGTGGCGGTGAATTCCGCCCGCCACCATCCGGCGGGCCGGCTCTCAGGCCGGATCCGCCGGGTCACGAGCGGCGCGAAGACGGGTGACCGCCCCCCACGTCGGCGCGCAGCAGGGTGCGGGTGCGCATCAGAATTCGGCCGAGCATGTTCTTGCCGGTGCCGGTCCGGCCTCGACCCCAGTAGTGGTCGGCGCCGGTGTCCTCGACGATCTCGGCGTCGCCCGTGTCCAGCAGGACGGCCCGGATGTCGGCGTGAGCGGCGAACTTGGCCGCCACGGCCCGGCGCATCACATCGTCCTTGACCCGCTCCCAGTCACGGCGCAGCGGCTTGGACCGGTCACGGCCCAGTTCGGCGGCGCGCAGCGGGCCGGCCGCCCGGCGGATCAGTTCGGCGTGGCGGGTGCCGGCGAACTTCTGAGCCTGAAAGTAGTGCTCGGACGTCGGCCACCAGCGCCCGTCGAGGTCGAAACCGTGCGAGGAGAAGTTGGAGAAGCAGCCGTACGGAACCTCGTCGGCCCCGTAGAAGTAGATCGTCACCGTGGCCTCGCGGTAGGAAGTGGAGATTCACACGGTGCCACACATCGACGACGCGGCAACCGATTTCGCCACCAGGCCAACTGCATCCGCAGGTGTGATCGCGCCCGGCACCGTCCGTACCCGCTGACCGACGGACGTCACATCGTATTGCACAGCCACACCCAACGAAACGGATAGCGATCCTCCAACAGCATTCTCTTGCCGAATCGAGGATGTTGCCGTGGACGGAAAAGTCGGTGTTCCGTACGCCGTCACTCCACTCAGAATGCTGTCCATGAGTGATCACGATGCCGGTGCAGCGATCGAGCAGGAGGAAGTACTGCCAGGGGGCAGCATGGGTGGAGCCGTACGCGTAGGCGTCAGCGTCCGCCGCCGTTCCGGTGCCTGGAGCCCGACGATTCAACGACTCCTGCGGCACCTGAGACAGCATGGCCTGGACTGGGTACCCGAGCCCCTCGGGCGCGATCAGGACGGACGCGACAGCGTGTCTTACCTGGCCGGCGAAGTGCCGCAGTACCCGTTGCCGGACTGGATCTGGAACGAAGACGTTCTGACCGACGCAGCCCGGCACCTGGCCCAGCTGCACGCGGCCAGCACCGGCTTCGACACCACGAACGCGAGCTGGCAGATCTCTGCGCACCAACCGGTCGAGGTCATCTGCCACAACGACTTCGCCCCCTACAACATGGTCTTCGCCGATGGACGGCTCACCGGGGTCATCGACTGGGACACCGCCTCTCCTGGCCCACGAGTGTGGGATCTGGCCTACCTCGCCTACCGTTTGGTGCCCTTGACCGATCCGGCAAACGGTGACGGCCTGGACAGTGAGGTGGACGAGCGAGCCCGACGCCTGCGTCTGCTCTGTGACACCTACAGCCGCTACCTCGGCCAGGAATTGGACACGGCAGCCGTGCTTCCCGCCACCGTGCAGCGCCTGTATGACCTGGCCCATTTCACTCAAGCCCGCGCCGACGCCGGCCACGAGGACCTCCGCAGCCATGTCGACCTCTATCAGCGGGACGCCGCATGGATCATCGCCCACACCGCCAGCCTTACCGGTGGCGCAGGCTAAGGCCGTCAGCGTATGGCCTCGAATATCCGCAAATGCCGCTGTCCGCACTCGGGCCGGCCGCCGCCGTCCCGACCGGTGGTCGGCGGTGACAGGCCGGCGTCTGGTCGTGCCGAAGGGAGTTCGCTTTGACGCCTTCTGGACCAAGACGAAAAAGTCTCGACCATTGCTGTTCAGTCGCCGATGAACCAGAGGTGACGATGAGGCCGATCGCCGTAGGCCGCTATAAGGACGCCCAACGCGCGGGCGGTACTCTGCGCCAAGTCGTCAAGTTCGGGCTGGATCGTTGCCAGCTCCTCAAGCATCGCTGACATCTGCCTCCGGTTGACGATCGTTTTCCGTAGGGGTCGATGTGCGCAAGCATGGGGAATCTCTGGTGATCTGTTGGGCCAACAAAAGGGCCAAACCATCCAGTTGGCAACGGCCTCGCCGTCCTCGATGTAGTCGTCCTCCGGGCCGCCGTAGAAGTCCGCCGAGCAGACGATCGCATGGCCCGGGTACGACAAATTTCAGAGGATGCCGCGGCGGTGGGCGGCGGCGACCGCCGACGCCCGGTCGGGGACCTCCAGCTTGGCGTAGATGTGCAGCAGGTGCGTCTTGACCGTGGCCTCGCTGAGGAACAGCGCGGCGGCCGCCTCCCGGTTCGTGCGGCCCTCGGCGATCAGGGTGAGAACCTCGTGTTCCCGGGCGCTGAGCAGCGCCCGCGGCGCGGACCACTGCGGGCGCACCCGGGCCAGCAGCAGCGCGGCCACCGACGGGGACAGCACGGTCTCGCCGCGGGCGGCGGCCCGGACGGCCCGGAACAGGTCCTCGCGCGGGGCGTCCTTGATCAGGTAACCGATCGCGCCAGCCTCGATCGCCGGCAGCACGTCGGAGTCGGTGTCGTGGGTGGTCAGCACCAGGATCCGGGTGTCCGGGACGCGTTCCAGCAGCAGGCGGATCAGCGTGCCGCCGCTGGGCTCGGGCATCCGCAGGTCGGTCAGGATCACGTCCGGGCGCAGCGCCTCGGCCAGGGTCAGCGCCTCGGCGCCGCCGGCGGCCTCGCCGGTCACCTCGAAGTCGGGCTGGGTGCCGAGCATGCCCCGCAACCCGTCCCGCACCACCGGGTGATCGTCGACGACGAGCAGGCGCAGTGTCATCGTCGCGCCTCGATCAGCGGCACGGTCACACTGACCGTGGTCCCGGCACCGGGCCTGGACTCGATCTCCACCGAACCGGCGAGCGCGCCGGCCCGCTGCCGCAGCGCGGTCAGGCCGAAGCCGCGGGCGTCGGCCGGCGAGAAGCCGATGCCGTCGTCGTGCACGTCCAGGGCGATCACGTCCTCCATGTACGACAGGGTGACGTGCACCCGTCCCGCGGAGGCGTGCCGGCCCACGTTCGACAGGGCTTCCTGCGCGGCACGCAGCAGGGTCACCTCGCATGCGGAGTGCAGCGGCGACGGGGTGCCGGTGACGGTGAAGGTGGCGCTCACTCCGTACTGATCACTCCAGGTCTGGACCGTGTGGCCGATCGCCTCGCCGAGCCGCACATCGCGCAGCGGCCCCGGCCGCAGCGCGTCGATGGACCGCCGCACCTCCTGAAGGCTGGTCCGGGCCAGCGCACGGGCGGTGTCCAGGCGCCGCCGGTCGGAGTCGGAGGGTGTCGTCTCGAGGGCTTCGAGCTGGGTGACGATACCGGTGAGGCCCTGCGCGACGGTGTCGTGGATCTCGCGGGCCAGCCGGGCGCGTTCCCCGGCGACGCCGGCCTCCCGGGCCAGCCGGGCGTTCTCGACGGTCATCGCGACCAGTTCGCTGTTGACCTCGCGCCGCCGGATCGCCTCCCGCTCCATGGTGCGGACCATGCCGCCGAACAGTGCCGCGAGCGGCGTCGCCACCCCGAAGCTGATCAGTAGCGAGCCTGCGTCCGGGCCGGTCACCGCCAGGGTCGGCAGGTTCGCGGCGAACACGCCCGGGTAGGCCCACCAGCCGGGCAGTGCCAGGAAGGCGATCAGGTAGCAGGCCGGGACGAAGATCTGGAACGCGGCGTCGCGGTGCAGGAGGACGGCCGTGAGGGTGAGGACGGCGGCGAAGTAGCCGGCGTTCCACCAGGAGCGGCGCTCCCACCAGCCCGGATGGGCGACGATGAACCACCAGTGCAGGACCGCGAGGCCGCCGGCGACGACCAGGGTCAGCGCGTCGGCACGGCCGGAGACCAGGAAGACCAGACAGGCGAGGGCGAGGAGACCGTACGGGGCCAGCGCCCACGCCCGGTTCCATCGCCGCTCCCGCTGCTCATCCACGGACGTCACTCGTCGAACGGTACGTCAGCCGGCGCAGCAGCACCTCCGCCGGACCGCGCCGCGTCAGGGGTGCCAGCAGCACCGAGACCAGCCAGGTGAGCAGGGCGAACGCG
Source organism: Actinoplanes utahensis (assembly GCF_016862455.1). GTDB lineage: Bacteria > Actinomycetota > Actinomycetes > Mycobacteriales > Micromonosporaceae > Actinoplanes > Actinoplanes utahensis. The sequence goes on along the minus strand of NZ_BOMZ01000048.1, from coordinate 125,606 downwards.
GCGACCCCGGCGGCGCCGAGGGTGTCCCCCAGCCCGAGGCTGTACGGCAACGGTGTCAGCACCAGCACGAAACCCACCGATTGGAACAGGTACAGGCTGAGCGACCGCTGGCCGGCGGTGGCCAGCGCCCGCACGATCCGGCCGCGGCGCGAACGGATCGCGATCAGGCCGATCAGCGCCGCGTAGCCGAGCCCACCGGCGACCCCGGTGACCGCGTGCAGGGAATTGAGAGCCCAGAGCGCGTCCGTGTGCCAGAAGTGCCCCACGGCCAGCCCGATCGGCAGGCCACCGGCGACGGCGACGGCGAGACCGATCACCGCGGTACGGACCAGCAGCGTCCGGTGCGCCGCCGGGTCCGTGAGGATGCCGCGCCGGGCCGCCCACGTTCCGACCAGGACGGCGCTGCCCACGCCCGCCACACCGAACGGGGTGATCAACCACTCGACGGGGCGCAGGATCAACGCGGCGATCGGTTCGGCGGTCTCGAACGACCAGAAGAACGTCCGCTCCCCGGTGGACGGCATCGAATACGCCGCCCCCTGCAGCACGGCCACCACGACCAGCCACGCTCCGGCGAGGACGAGCAGCCGCCGGTCACCGGCCCGGGTCACGGCGAGCAGCAGGAAGCCGACGAGCCCGTACAGGCCGAGGATGTCGCCGGGGAACAGCAGCACGGCGTGCAGGAACCCGAACACGATCAGCCAGAGGCTGCGCCGTTTGATCACGGACTTGTCGTGGTGGCGTTGCAGGATCTGGAAGACGCCGTACGCGTAGAGGGCGGCGAACAGCGGGTACGCGCGGGCGTCGACGAGGGTCACGGTGAGCACGCTGACGATCCGGTCCGGCAGGCCGTTCTCGACGATGTGCTGCCGTACCCCGTAGGGCCGGCCGTAGAGGTAGAGGACCGAGTTGGCGAGGGCGATCAGGGCGAGCATCAGGCCGCGGGCCAGATCCGGGGCGAGCGCCCGGTCCCGCAGGCTGATGGATCCGGTGGCTGTCATGGTTCCAGCGTGTGGCCCGCCCGGCCGCGGCGAATCGACCGCCGCCGGGACCCTCGTCAACCGATCAGTCGATGCGCGTCACCGGCAGGTCGTGGATCCGCCCGTTGAAGTGCCTGGCGGGCCACGGCGTGACGTCGACTCCGCTCCCGCGGCACGATGGGACCCGTCGGCGATGCGGGAGTCGGCACGGCAGCCGCGAAGCCTCCCAGCAGGCGGCCCGCTTACTCGTCGGCCGGCCAGATCTCCGCCTCGGTCGCCGGTTCGGGAACGGGACGACCCGGCAGACGGCACAACTCCCGGACCACGTCCGCGTATCCCTCGGAGTCGTCGGCGATCTCGTAGAACTCACCCCAGGTCAGATCCACCACGAGGGTGCTCCAGTGACGACCGTCCGGCATCTCGAGCACCTGGATGAACACCGAGGAGATCTCGTCCCACGGCAACTCGGAGACATGGGTGTATCCCGGCCTCATCTCCTTGCCGAAGACCCAGACACCGGTTCCTGGACACTCGTCACTGTGATGCCCGCTTCGGTGACTTCGATCCGGTCCACCGCCGCATCGTAGCGGGCCGGCCGCAACGACTGCGGTGCCCGCCGGACCATATGGCCCCACTCGGTTTTGTCCGGCTGGCTGTCACGGCCGGGGGTGACCGGGGCGGGCATGCATGACCCGCACCCGGGGACGGTCGGAAGGGGACGCCTGCCGTGGCCGCCGCGAGGCACGGGACGCTGCGTGGCCCGTACCGAAGCATGGGGTGAGAGAAGCGCCGCGGACCGGAGGCGGACAACCGCCGTAACGATGTCAGGCGAGGTCCGATGGCTGTTCGCCCCGGTAGGGGATCCAGACGTGACCGGGCGCGAACCGGGTGAAGCCGGAGCCGTGGAGGTCCCGGTGGAGGTCCCGGTGGACGTCGTCCGCCAGCGTCAGGCCGGGCATCCGGCCGGTGGCCAGCTCCGCCATCCAGTCGGATCGGAGCTCGTCGAGGTCGACACGGTCCTCCGGGTTCCATCCGACCTGGGCCGCCCGGTAACCGGTGAACCGCCGCAGAAGGCCGTAGAGGCCGTGGCCCAGTAGGCCGAACTCCTCCCCGGTGAGCGGGATCGACCGCCGGCCGCGGTCCGGCGCGACGCCGGACCCGACACCGACCGGGAGGACCGACATCTCGAGGAACTCGCGGCCGCTGCTGGAGCGAGCCGTCATGAGCAGCGGCTCGTGGAGTGGGATCCGGTGATCGCCGACGTGGAGCGGAGGATGACCGCTGACGGCCGCACGCGCCCGCTCGGCGGCGTCGTGGTTCGCACCGAAGTTCACCACCAGCTCGAACGCTATCGCCACCACTCCTCCTCAGCGTTCCCAGATCTGCACGGTCAGTCGTTGTCGGATCCGGGCCCCCGATCAGATCACGGCGCGGCGGCGGCTGAGGACAGCGGCGATGATCAGGGCGACCGCGGGGATCGCGGTGACCGCGATGCCGGAGAGGATGGTGTCGGCGCCGCCGGGGATCTCGTCGAGCATGGCGAGAGTCAGGCGGGTGAGGATGCCGACGGCGGCGACCGCGGCGACCGCCAGCGGAACCCGGGCGTCAATGAACGACCACGCCAGAGCCAGCGCGAACACCGCGACGAGGGCCTGCTGCCGGTAGAACAGGTCAAGCCCGAGAACATGACCGGCGCCGGTCGGGAGGACACTGATCGCCGGGACGATCGCGAGCAGCCAGCCGGCCGGGGACGAATGCTCGCGGCGCGCGCCGAGCAGCGCAAGGATCAGCAGCACCGCCAGCGGGGCGGCCCAGAACCCGTCGTAGTACCAGGCGTAGCTCCAGGACGAACCGGAACGCGACTGGGACACGACGGAGGCGATCAGGGCGGCGACGGCGCCGGTGGCGGCCGTCAGATAGGCGCCGCGGGCCAGCGCGACGATCGCGACGACGTGCAGGACCAGGGCGGTGAGGGCGGCGATCGGGTACTGGACGAAGTCGAGGCTGCCGAACAGGGCCGGCGCGCCGGGGGCCGGCGCGGCGGTCAGGTCGACGGCGGCCGCGTAGACGAGCAGGACCAGGGCGGACAGCCGGACGGCGGAACGGGCGAACTCACCCGGATTGCGGCGCACGTCGGCGCCGGTGCGGGCCCGCAGCGCGCCGATGATCAGAGCGAGGCCCTCGCGGACCGAGAACCGGCCGGAACCGAGCATCACGGTGTCCAGGATCTTCTCACGTGGGGAATCGGCGGGATAGAGACGGACCAGCCGTGCGTAGATCGTCATGCGGGACGCACCGCCATCCGGATGACGCGGCGCTCGGTGACGATGCGGGCGGCGGCGGCCAACTGCTCGGCGTGCTGCTCGAGGGCGGATCGGCCGGCCCGGGTGAGCTCGTAGGAGCGGCGGGCCCGGCCGTTGACGATCTGCTCCTCGACGACCCGGATGTGCCCGGAACCGGTGAGCCGGTCGAGTGCGGTGTAGAGGGTGCCGGTGGCGAGCCGGATCCGCCCGCCGGACAGCGCCGACGCCTGCTGGATGATCGCGTATCCGTGCCGGGGCTCGTCCTGGAGTGCGGCCAGGATGAAGTAGGTGGTCTCCCGCATGCCGAGGACCATACGTAGCGTGCCGACATATTTCGACCCCGCTCACTGTCCCAGATGAGCGATGACGTTGCGGCAGGCCCGCTGGAGTCTCTCGTCGGCCTCGATGTCGGTGATCCCGCCGTCGCCGCGGCGGCTCTGCGCGAGTTCGGCGATCAGATGGGGCAGGGCCGGCCGCGCGGACGGGCCCATTCGGCGCAGGCAGGCGACCACCGGGTCGGCGACGCAGCCGTTGCGCTGCCAGGCCGACAGCAACGCCTCGATCACGACCGGTGCCTCGGGTTCACCGCCGATCTCCCAGAGCGCCGCCGCACAGGGCACCCGAACCCACTCCCGGCCACCGCCCACCAGCTCACGCAGGCGCGGGACGGCGGCCGCAGCCGGTGGCCCGATCACCTTGAGCACGTCGACAGCCGCCCGCACCGCCGCCATGTCCGCGTCCCCGGGCGGCCCCTCCGCCGCGGCCGCCGGACCGCTCGATCGCGGACCGGAGAAGACGGGCGCCTCGGATGGAGAGGTGGGCGGGTCCAGGAGCGCGAGCAGGCGCGGCAGGATCTCGTCGAGGTCGCGGCTGACGGTCGAGAGGGCGGCCAGGGCGGCATGGCGCACCTCGGCGTCGGTGCTGTCGATCAGCGGGCGGATGTCGGCGAGTGCGCTCTCCGCCAGCGGGCCGAACGAGGCCAGCGCCGTCAGGACCGCCGTGATCGTGCCGGCGCGGCCGTGCCGCACGGCGGCGGTGAGAGCGGCGGCGATGGCCGGAACCGTCCCCGGCTCGCCCAGCATCGACAGGGTGGTGAGCATCGCGTGGATGCCCATCTCGTCCCGGTCGCGGCTGTGGTCGGCGCGGGACAGCCGGTCGGCGACCAGCGGCGCCAGCAGGTCGGAGGCTCCCGGCAGGAACCGGGCGGCCTCGACGGCACGCCAGGCGTCCACGTCGGCGGTCAGGGCGGTGAACAGGCTCGGCGCGGCCCGCTCGTCGCCGAGCCGGGCCAGGGCCACGACCGCCTCCTGGTGTGCTCGCCGAAGGCGGGGCTGCGGGGCCGCCCACTCGCGCGGCCCGAGGGCGACGACCCGCGCGGCCAGGGCCTCCCGCGCGGGTGAGGCGATCGGATGACAGCTCCCGAGGACGGCCGCCGCCGCGGCCGCCACCTCCGGATCGTCGTCGGCGACCTGCCGGGCCAGCAGACGGATCAGGTCGGCGTGGTCGCCGCGCCATCGGGTCATCAGGTCGCCGCTCATCCGGATCGCGTCCAGCCGCCATCCCGTGTCAGGGCTGCGCAACTGCTCGGCGAGAACGGCGGTCCGCTCGATGATCCGGCCGCCGAGGAGGTCGTGCAGGGTGCGCAGCAGGCCGGTGGTCGGCGCGTGCACACGCTGAAGCCGCTCCAGGTCGGCGAAGGCGGCGGCGATCTCCGGTGGCACGCCGTCATCGAGGCCGGCCAGGGTGGCGTCGCCGGGCGAGGGCGCGCCCGGCGGGGTCAGGGACGTGATCGTCCACAGCAGGCTGATCACGGCGGGGACGAGGTCGTCGCTGATCCGGCCGGGGGTGCAGCGGGCACGGTGGATCACCGCGGCGAGACGGGTCGACAGGTCGGCGGCCGGATCGCCGGCGAGCCGGCCGAACCACAGCAGGATGTCGTCGGCGGCTGCCGGCAGCCGCAGCGCCAAGGTGGCCAGCGCCTCGACGATCAGGATCCGCTCGGCGGCGCCCGGCTCGGCCGGCAGGCGCTCGCGGAGCAGCACGGCGGCCTGCTGGGCGTCGTCGCGGAACAGGCCGAGCGCGGGGATCGCGGCCCGGCGGACCCGCACGTCGGGGTCGGCGGCCAGGGCGGCGAAGGTGGCGGCCCGCTCCCGGAGGGCCGCGGCGGCGTCGTCGATCTCCCGCCCGATGTCGACCAGCAGGGCGACGATCGCGGCCCGGTCCGGGGTGGCCGGGTCGGTGGCCATCGTGAACAGGAACGGCAGGCCGGCGATGGTGTCGGGATGGACGTGAACCGCACGGTGCAACCGGGTGAGCGCCTCGTCACGCTCGCTCGGGTCGGCCGACCGGAGCGCCGTCAAAAGGCCCGGGAGGGAGGGATCGTGCAGCCCGTTGAACATGGCCCGCACTATGCCCGCACCCCCTGACATTTTCGGACGGCGATCGCGGGCAGCGGCGGCGCGACCGCGGCCCCGGTGTACCCCTTCCAGGCTGTGGCCAGCGCCGAGACCGCAGTGGAGAGTTCTCTCTCGGAGGCCACGAAGGGCAGTCGCAACCGGTCCCCGCTGCCGCCGGAGGCGTCGAGCCGGCCGCCCCGCCCGCATTCCGGCGGCGCGTCGAGCGGGCCGGCGCAGGAGAACACAGGATCGGGGTATGCATCCCGACACGAGAGTGATCCACATCCGCGTACCGGTTCCGGAGAGCACCCCGCTGAGCCCGCCGCTGTACCAGACGTCCTCGTTCTCGTTCGAGGACCCGGAGCCGCTGGCCGACGGCCTCAACCACCCCGATCGGTCGTACGCCTACTCCCGCTTCGCCAACCCGACCGTGCGCGCGCTCGAGGACGCCGTCGCCGATCTGGAGGGTGCGGCGAGCGGGATCGCGACCGGCTCCGGCATGGGCGCGATCAGCCTGCTGCTGCACGCCCTGCTCCGCACTGGCGACCATGTGATCGCACAGCACACCCTCTACGGCGGCACGCACGCCACCCTGCGTGACATGGCCGACCGGTACGGCATCACCGTCACGTTCGTGACCGGTCACGACCCGGAGGAGGTACGCCAGGCGATCACCCCGCGTACCCGGATCCTCTATCTGGAGACCGTCGCCAACCCGACCGGCCACGTCAGCGACCTGCCCGCGCTCGCCCCGATCGCCCGCGCGGCCGGGATCGTCACGATCGTCGACAACACGTTCGCCACCCCTCTCCTGTGCCGGCCGATCGAGCACGGCGCGGACGTGGTGATCCACTCGGTGACCAAGTTCCTGAGCGGCCACAGTGACGTGACCGGCGGGATCGCGGTCTTCGCCGACGACGCGCTGCACCGCGAGGTGTGGGGGCACGCGGTGGAGTTCGGCGCGGTGACCGACCCGTTCGCGGCCTGGCTGACGTTGCGCGGCCTGCAGACGCTGCCGCTGCGGGTGGAACGGCACGCGGCGAACGTGACCCGGATCGCGGAGTTCCTCGCCGGGCATCCGGCGGTCGAGCGGGTGCTGTGGACCGGCTCCGCCGATCATCCGAGCAATGCGGTGGCCAGGAAGTATGTGCGCGGCTTCGCCGCACCCTTCTGCTTCGACCTGGCCGGCGGTTACGACGCAGGGCTTCACTTCCAGAGATCGGTACGCCTGATCAGGCTCGCACCGTCCCTCGGTGGCACACAGACGCTGATCCTGCACCCGGCCAGCTCGTCGCACCGGCAGCTGTCCCCTGACCAGCTGCGCAGCGCGTCGATCGGTCCCGGCACCATCCGGATCGCGGTCGGCATCGAGCACCCCGACGATCTGATCTCCGATCTGGATCGGGCTCTGACGTTTCCCGCGCCGATAAGCGGGCAGTGATAGAGGTGCACACACGGATCCCCACCGGACGAGGAGGCCCCCCGATGGCCGGCAACGAACACGAGGTCAACCGGAGCGCCAAGACCGGACGCTTCGTCAAGGAAAGCACCGCGGAGCGCAACCCGCGCACCACCACCACCGAGCACGTGGGTGGCGACAAGGATCGCGGCGACCGCGAGGTCAACCGCAGCACGAGCACCGGCAAGTTCGTCAAGCAGACCACCGCCGAGCTGCACCCCTCGACGACGGAGACCCAGAAGCTCTGACTCCTCGGGAGAGACCGGCCCCCGCGAATCTCGCGGGGGCCGGTCCGCGTTTGCACCCAGTGCAACGATGCACTTAGTGTAGAGACTGTGACCGATTCCCTGGACCGGCGGGCGGCGCTCAAGGCACGCCACCGGCGGGCCATCCTCGACGCGGCCGACGCGCTGGTCAGCGACGGCATCCGGTTCAGCGTCGACCAGCTCGCCGAGCGGGCCGACGTCTCCCGGCGCACCATCTTCAACCACTTCTCGTCGATAGACGACGTGGTCACCACCGTCTGCACGGAGATGCTGCGCGGCGTGATCGGCAGCTTCCGGTCGACCGTCACCGCCGGTGAGCGAGCCTCCATGTTCGACGACGTCGCCGAGGCACTGCGGGCCACCGACGTGCCCGGCATCATCGCGTTCCTCTGGCACGCCCTCGGCGGTTTCGGTCCCGGCGATCCCCGGGCCACCCAGATCTTCCACGCCACCTTCGCGCGGACCTCCGACGAGATGGCCCGCGAGCTGTCCCAGCGCTACCCCGAGGCCGACCCGCTCGACGCCGCGATCCTGGTCAGCTCCCTGATGAACGGGACCGTCTGCGTCGCCACCCACTGGCTCACCCGGACCTCCGCGGCCACCGACGACGCGGCCCGCGACCTGTGGCACCACCTGCTCGAAAAGCTCATCACAACCGTCCGCACCGGCTACTAGAAGGAACGAAACATTGGCCGAGCTCCTCTACCGCCTGGGCCGGTTCTGCGCCCGGCGCGCCGGGGTCGTCCTGGCGACCTGGCTCGTCGTTCTGGGCCTCTCCGTGACCGGGTACTTCGTCGCCCGGGGCGAACTGTCGCCGGTCGTCGACATCCCCGGCACCGAGACCGCCAAGGTGAGCGACCGGTTGGCCGAACGGCTGCCGGTCGCGGCCGGCGGCAACGGCAAACTCGTCTTCCACACCGCCGACGGCGCCCCGCTCAGCGACACCCAGCGGGCCGGCATCACCGAGCTGCTGAAGACCACCGGTGAGCTGGAAGGGGTCGCCTCCACGACCGACCCGTTCGCCATCGAGAAGCAGATCGCCGACCGGCGGAAACAGGTCGAGGACGGCCTCAAGGAGGTCGACGCGGGCCGCGCCCGGATCGACGCCGCCCAGCAGGAGATCAACCAGGCGAAGGGGTTGTGGGACGACCTCGACGCGGCCACCAGGGCCAAGGTCGAGGCCGGGCAGACCGAGCTGATCGACAAGAGTCAGGAGTTGCAGGAGGGCGCCACCAAACTGGCGTACGGGCAGCAGCTGCTGAACATGTCCGCGCCGATCCGCACCGTGTCCGCGGACGGCGCCACCGCCGTCGCGCAGCTCCGGTTCACCGTGCCGCAGCTCGACGTCACCCCGGAGACCAAGGAGCGGGTGGTCCAGCACGTCGACGCGGGCCTGCCCGCCGGGGTCGAGGTCGAATACTCCAACGAGATCACCCAGGGCCTGCCCGAGATCGTCGGCGTCGGCGAGATCATCGGCCTGGTGATCGCGGCGATCACCCTGCTGGTGATGCTGCGTACGCTGATCGGCGCCGCCCTGCCGATCCTCAGCGCGCTGACCGGCGTCGGCATCGGCGTCACCGCGTCCCTCGCGCTGTCCGGTGTGGTGGAGATGCTGTCGATCACCCCGGTGCTGGGTGTCATGCTGGGCCTCGCCGTCGGCATCGACTACAGCCTGTTCATCCTCAACCGGCACCGGCGGCAACTCGTCGACGGCGTCGACTTCCACGAGTCGATCGGCCTGGCCAACGGCACATCCGGCAACGCGGTCGTCTTCGCCGGGTCCACCGTGCTGGTCGCGCTGCTGGCCTTGAACGTGACAGGCATCCCGTTCCTCGGGCTGATGGGCACCGTCGCGGCGATCTGTGTGGCCGTGGCCGTGCTCCTCGCGGTCACGCTGACCCCCGCCCTGCTGTCGCTGATCGGCCGCCGCGTCCTCAACCGCAAGGCACACGCCCAGACCGCGCCCCCCACCGAGCCGATGCGCACCGGCCGGGCCGTCGTCACCGTGCTCGCGCTGCTGGTCGCGCTGATCGCGGTCGCGATCCCGGCGATGTCGATGCGGCTCGGCCTGCCCGACGGCTCGTCGGAGGATCAGGCCTCCAGCCAGTACCAGGCGTACAAGATGATCGAGGAGCAGTTCGGGGCCGGCGTCAACGGCTCCCTCGTCGTCGTCGCCGACCTGCCCGCCCCGGTCACCGGCGACGCCCAGCAGGCCGAACAGGCCCGCCTCGGCAACCTCCTGCTGTCGCAGAACAACGTCGCCGCGGTCGCCCCGATCGGCGCCTCCGCCGACAACACCACGCTCGCCTTCCAGATCATCCCGGAGGAGGGCCCGACCAGCGCCGAGACCGAACAACTGGTCCACGACCTGCGCGGCCTCTCCCCGCTCGGCGGCGACATCGAACTCGGCGTGGCCGGCAGCGCCAGCGGCAACATCGACATCTCGGAGAAGCTCGCCAACGCCCTGCCGCTCTACCTGGGCGTCGTCATCGGCATCTCGCTGATCATCATGATCCTGGTGTTCCGGTCCATCCTGGTCCCGGTCACCGCCACGCTCGGCTTCATCCTGTCGCTGTTCGCCACGTTCGGCGGCGTCACCGCGATCTTCCAGTGGGGCTGGCTCGGCGCGGTCTTCGGCATCCACGACCCCGGCCCGGTGCTGAGCTTCCTGCCGACCATCCTGATCGGCATCCTGTTCGGCCTGGCCATGGACTATCAGCTGTTCCTGGTGTCCGGCATGCGTGAGGCGTACGCCCACGGCGCCCCCGCCCGGATCGCCGTCCGGCACGGCGTGCACGCCGGCCGCACGGTCGTCACCGCCGCCGCGATCATCATGATCTCGGTGTTCGGCGGCTTCATCTTCTCCAACACCGCCATGATCCGGTCGCTCGGCTTCGGCCTGGCGTTCGGCGTCCTGGTCGACGCGTTCCTGGTCCGCATGCTGCTCATCCCGGCGGTCATGCACCTGCTGGGCCGCTCCGCCTGGTGGATCCCCCGCTGGCTGGACCGCATCCTTCCGGACGTGGACGTCGAGGGCGCCGCCCTGGAACGCGCCCACCCCGGCGCCCACCACGCCACCCACTCGGAACCCGCCGAACCCGCCCTCCGATAACCGACCCCCGCCCGCCTCGCTGCCGGAACCATCCCTTCCGGCAGCGAGGCTTTTCTCTGCCGTACGACCTCCGCAGCCGTCTCGTGGCACGCCTCGCGAGGCGGCCGGCGGTAATTCACTGGATGATGGAAGGCGGAGAAGTGATGGTTGCCCCATGCGACTGGACCAGATCTGGGATGACGACGCCGCGCGACGCTACGACACCCGTGGCACCGGGATCGCCGAGTCGCCCTCGCATGTCTCGACCTACCGGCTCCTCCCGGGGCAGTGACGGGCGTTGCGCGCTGAGCGTTTGTCTCTCTACCTCAGGATCGGGTCAGGGCTTCTCGAATGTCAGCGTCGCCGTGCCCTCAGCGAGGCCGGGCGACCGAGTCGCGGATGCGCAGTGACGGGCTTATCACCAGCCGGTGGGTGGGGCGCCGGGGGTCGGCGAGGCGGTCGGCGGTGAGGCGGACGGCGGCGCGGCCGATCGAGCGGCGGGGTGGCCGGACCGCGGTGAGGGCCGGGCTGAACAGGCCGGCCACCTCGTCGTCGTAGGCGATCACCGACAGGTCGCCGGGGACCGCGATCCGCCGTTCCTCGCAGCGTTGCACCAGCGTGATCGCCTCCGCGTCGGCGTGCACCAGCAGGGCTGTCGTCCCGGTGGCCAGGGCGCGGTCGAGGGCCTTGTCGACGGCGGTACGGCAGTCGGGGGACCTGGCGTCGGGAACTGTCGTGTCGACGGTGTCGCTGACGTCGAGGCCGAGCTCGGTGGCGGCCTCCAGCCAGCCGCGGCGCACGTGCGGGCGGGTCGGGCTGGCGGAGGCCAGGACCACGCCGACCCTGGTGTGACCGAGACCGGTCAGATGCCGTACGGCCATTCCGGCGCCCTGCGCATGGTCGGTGACCACGGATTCCAGGTGGGCGTGGTGCGGTCCGGCGGTGGCGGTGCGTTCCAGCAGTACGACGGGGATGCCGAGCCCGGCCAGCCATTCGATGGTGCGCTGCGCGGTCGGCACGTCCATCCGGGGCGCGGCGATCAGCGCGTCGACGCCCTGGTCCACGAGGCGGGCCAGTTGTGGCCGGTCGTCCTCGGTCTCGTACGACGAGCCGCGCAGCACGATCCGCAGGTCCAGTTCGCGGGCGGCCTCCTCGGCGCCGCGTGCCACATGTGGCCAGTAGTAGTCGAGGGACGGCACCAGCATCCCGATCGTGCTGGTGTCCGGGTCGTCGCGTTCGCTGCCGCCGTCGGGCAGTGCGACGCCGCCGTGCACCCGCCGGACCAGGCCCTCGGAGGCGAGTTGGGCGATGTCGCGGCGAATGGTGACGGTGGAGGCGCCGAGCGCGTCGGTCAGGTCGGAGACGCGCAGCACCCCGTCGCGTTGCAGCTGTTCGAGCAGGCGTGCCCGGCGGGCGACCTGTAACGGCCCCCGCTTGTCAGAACTACTCACCGATGCCCCTTCTCAGTGATCGATCCCGATCGCATCAGATCACTTTAGCCATCCTGCAACAAGCTTCGAGGGCCCGCAACGGCCGGGCCTGGCAATCAGAATGGCTGGTCAGCGTTGCTGAGCGAGCGGTTTTGGCGCTCTCTGAGCGATCGACGCATTGACATGCTCGATTGTGAGCGTTTAACTTCCCGGAAACCGATCACGGTACCCGTCCGATCAACTTCGGAGCGTGACGTGCAGCCGTCCTCCCCTGCCCTCTCCCGCCGCGCCGACTGGACCGCCTACGCCGACCGGCTGCTCGCCGCCGCCCACCGGCACGCCTCCCCCAGCCACGCGCTGATCACGCTGCCCGGCACCGAGGGCGGCCACGGCCGGGCGGTCGACGGCCTGGAGGGCTTCGCCCGGACCTTCCTGCTGGCCGGCTTCCGGCTCGCCGGTGACCAGGGCAGAGACCTGGAAAGCCTGGCGGAACGCTATGCGGCGGGGCTTGCGGCGGGCACCGATCCGGGTTCCCCCGAGCGATGGGTACGCCTCACCGAGCACCCGCAAGCCAAAGTGGAGGCGGCCTCGATCGCCCTGATCCTCGACATGACCCGCCCCTGGATCTGGGACCGCCTGGACCCCGTCGTGCGGGAGCACGTCGTCGACTACCTGTCCCCCGCCGTCGGCGACGACACCTACCCGCGGATCAACTGGGTCTGGTTCCGCCTGGTCGTGCAGACGTTCCTGCGTTCGGTCGGCGGCCCCTTCTCCACCACCGAGATGGCGGCGGACCTGGCCACCCACGACACGTTCCGGCGGGCCGACGGCTGGCTGTCCGACGGCTCGTCGCGTGCCTACGACCACTACACCGGCTGGGCCCTGCACCTCTACCCGGTGCTGTGGTCGCGGATGTCCGGCGCCCCGCCGCTGCGCCCCGCCGACCGGGAGGCGCTCGACCGGTTCCTGTTCGACGCGCTCGCGCTCACCGGTGGCGACGGGTCCCCGCTGGTCCAGGGCCGCAGCCTGATCTACCGGTTCGCCGCCGCGGCCCCGTTCTGGGCCGGTGTCCTCGCCGACGTCCCGTCGCATCCGCCCGGCCGGCTCCGGCAGGCCGCCGCCCGGATCGTCGGCCACTTCCCCCTGCGGGACGACCTGCTCACGCTCGGCTGGCACGGCCCGTGGCCGCGGCTGGCCCAGTCCTACTCCGGTCCCGGTTCGCCGTACTGGGCGAGCAAGGGCCTGCTCGGCGTGGCCCTCCCGGCTGATCATCCGGTGTGGGCGGCGCCCGCCGAGCCGCTGCCGGTGGAGACCGGTGACGTGCTCCGCGCCGTCCGCGCCCCGGGCTGGCTGATCTCCGGCACCCGCGCTGACGGCATCGTCCGGGTGATCAACCACGGCACCGACCACGGTACGGAGGGCGTGCCCGGTGCGGACTCGCCGCTCTACGCCCGGCTCGGCTACTCGACGGCCACCGCGCCCGTCCTCGACGAGAGCGGCTGGACCGACCCGCTCGACCAGTCGGTGGTCCTCGTCGACCCGGCCGGGCGCCGATCCCATCGCACCGGCATGCGCGCGCTGGGCGTACACCTGCAGGAGGGTGTCGGGGTCGGCGGGTCGATCACCGAAGCGCACTGGCTGGAACCAGGCCCGCCCGCCCGCGACCACGGCCAGGGACGCCCCGGAAAGCTTCGCCCGGCCGGGCGGATCACCGTGTTCTCGCTGGTCCGCGGCCCGTGGGAGATCCGCCTGGTCCGGGTCGCGGACGCCGCCGCGGAGGCGGTCCGGCTCCGGATCGGCGGCTGGCCGGTCACCGGAACGCTGGTGTCCGCGCTGATCCCGGTCGTCGGCGACGGCACCCCGGGCGTCAGCGAGCACGACGACGCGGGCCCGCTCGGCGGTCCGGTCCGGGTGCCCTGGCTGGATTTCCCGATCGGCGACGGGTGGATTGCCGTGCTCACCGAACTCACCACCTCCGAGATTCCACCGCGGTGTCACGTCGACATCCGCGGTGGGCAGGTCCGGGCGGTCTGGCCGGACGCGGTTCGCACACACACCCGCATCGACATAGAGGAGTAGAAATGAAGCGCTCCCTCGCCGCTGTCACGGCGTTCCTGCTCGCCGTGACCGGTTGCGGCAGCGGCGGCGACGCCGAGGACTCCGGCCCGATCACGCTCACCCTGGCCGGGTGGAGTCTGGCGACGACGCCGGAGTTCAAGACGCTCGCCGACGGTTTCCGCGGCACGCACCCGGACATCACGATCGAGCTCAAGGAGTACGACGCCAACAACTACGACACGCAGATGACCGCGGACCTGGCCGCCGGCAAGGCGCCGGACGTCTACGTGCAGAAGAACCTGAAGAACTTCTACACCTACCAGCACGGCAAGCAGCTCGCCGACGTGTCCGACGTGGCCGCCAAGCTCGGGTCATCCGTCGGTGGGCTGGCCCCGTACCAGGTGGACGGCAAGACGTGGGCGATCCCGTACCGGTCGGACTCGTGGGTGCTGTTCTACAACAAGGCGCTGTTCGACAAGGCCGGGGTCGAGCACCCGGACGGCACGTGGACGTGGGAGCGGTACTCGGCCGCCGCCAAGGAGCTGACCACCAAGCTGAAGGCGAGCGGGTCGAAGGCGCTGGGGACCTACCAGCACACCTGGCAGTCGACCGCGCAGGGTTTCGCGCTCGCGCAGACCGCCGGGGCCGAGCTGCCGAGCGGGAACTTCGGGTACCTCAAACCGTATTACGAGACCGCGCTCGGCCTGCAGACGGCCGGGGCGCAGGTCAGCTTCGGCGACGCGACCACGAACAGCCTCACCTACCAGGCGCAGTTCGGCAAACAGCAGGCGGCGATGATGCCGATGGGCACCTGGTACATCGCGACGCTGCTCAGCCAGCAGGCCAAGGGTGACGCGGACAGCTTCGCGTGGGGCATCGCGCCGGCGCCGCAGCTGACCACGTCGGCCACCCCGGTCACCTTCGCCGACCCGACCGGGTTCGGCATCAACCCGAAGAGCAGCGAGCGGAAGATCGCGGCGGCCAAGGACTTCCTGGCGTACGCGGCCGGCCCGGACGCCGCGAAAGCCCTCGCCGGGATCGGGGTCACCCCGGCCGACAACGCGTCCGCCGTCGACACCATCCTCGCCCTCGAGGGCGCGCCGAACGACGAGGTGTCCCGGCTGGCGTACACCAAGCACGACACCAAGCCGGAGAACCCGGTGTCGGAGTACACCGCGCCGCTGCAGAACGTCCTCAAGGATCTGCACACCGCGATCATGTCCGGCAGCAAACCGATCGACGCGGCCATCACCGAGGCGCAGGACCGTGCCGAGAGCGAGGTCCTGAGCAAGTGAGCGCCGCGCGCGCCCGATGGCGTACCACCGCGGTGGGGTTGTCCTTCCTGCTGCCGAACTTCCTCGGCTTCCTGATCCTCACCCTGGTCCCGGTGGTGCTGCTGTTCTACTACGGGTTCACCGAATGGGACGTGTTCGGCGGGGCGACCTGGAGCGGGCTGGACAACTTCCGGCGGATGTGGGGCGACGCGAGCTTCTGGACGGCGCTGGGGAACACCGGCTACTACGCGGTGTTCCACATCCCGCTCACCCTCGCCGTGTCGCTCGGGCTGGCGCTGCTGCTCAATCGGAAGCTGCGGGGCGTCGGGTTCTTCCGGACGGTGGCGTTCTTCCCGTACATCACCTCCGTCGTGGCGATCGCGCAGATCTGGAACATGCTGTTCAGCCCCGGGTTCGGGCCGGTCAACGAGGTGCTGCGGTGGCTCGGCGTGGCCAACCCGCCCGGGTGGACCACGTCGGCGGACGCCTCGATGCCGGCCGTCATCCTGGTCGGCACCTGGCGCGACATGGGCTACTACATGCTGCTGTTCCTCGCCGGGCTGCAGACCATCCCGGGGCAGCTCTACGAGGCGGCGCGGGTGGACGGGGCGAACGCCTGGCAGCGGTTCCGGGCGGTGACCCTGCCCGGGCTGCGGCCCACCACGTTCTTCATCACCGTTCTGCTCACCATCGGCAGCTTCAAGGTGTTCGACCTGATCCTGGTGATGACCGACGGCGGGCCCGGGCAATCGACGCTGGTGCTGTCGCAGTACATCTACAAGAAGGGCTTCCAGGAGAACGAGTTCGGGTACGCGTCGGCGGTCTCCATCGTGCTGTTCGCGATCTGTTTCCTGGTGACGGTCGTGCAGTTCGTCGTCAACAAGCGCGGGAGCTCATGATGACAACCCTCTCCCGACCCATTCCCGTGGTGCTTCGACCCACTACTCCCCGCCGCTCCCGCTCCTGGCGGCTTCTCGGCTATCTGGCGCTCGCGGCGGCCTCGGCCGGGGTGCTGCTGCCGTTCTACTGGATGGTCATGTCGTCACTGAAGACGAACAACGACGTCTTCACGCTGCCGGTGGAATGGATCGCGGCCGATCCGGTATGGAGCAACTACGCCGACATCTGGGCCAAGTCCGACATGACGACCTGGCTGGGCAACACCGTCCTGCTGTCCGCGACGGTCACCTTCCTCCAGGTCTTCACGGGCAGCTTCGCGGCGTACGGGTTCGCGAAGATCCGTTTCCCCGGGCGGGACGCGCTGTTCCTCGCCTACATCGGCACCCTCGCCGTGCCGTGGCAGTCCTACATGGTCCCGCAGTTCGTGATGATGTCGAAGCTGCAACTCACCGACACCCTGTGGTCGATCGTCGCGTTGCAGGCGTTCGGGGCGCTCGGCGTCTTCATGATGAAACAGTTCTACGAGACCGTCCCGGACGAGCTGCTCGACGCGGCCCGCATCGACGGGATGAGCGAATACGGCATCTACCGGCGGATCATGCTGCCGCTGTCGGCGCCCGCCCTCGCCAGCCTCGCCCTGATCACCCTCGTGACCACGTGGAACGACTACCTCGGGCCGCTGCTCTACCTGCGCAGCCCCGACCTGTGGACGATCCAGCTCGGCCTCAAGTCGTTCATCAGCCAGTACAACGCCGAGCATGCGTTGATCATGACGGGGTCGGTGCTGTCGGTGCTGCCGATCGTGGTGATCTTCCTGGCCGGGCAGCGGTACTTCGTCGAAGGCATCGCGACGACGGGACTCAAAGGATGAGGTACGAACGGATCTTCCAGGGCGTGCACCTGGCGCTCGTCACCAACCTGATGCTCGCGGTCGCCTGCGCGCCGCTGCTCGCCGTCGTGCTGCTGACCGATCCCGGGCGGACCTGGCCGCTGCTGGTGCTGTTCGCGCCGCTCGGCGGGCCGGCCCTGGTGGCGGCGTTCACGGTGCTCACGGCGTACCCCCAAGGTGTCGTGCGCACTTTCTGGAACGCCTGGCGCGTTTGCGCCCGACGCGCGCTGACCGCCGCAACCATCGCCTGCGCCGCGCTCCTGGTCCTCGGCGTCGACGCCTCCTTCTTCGGCCTTCATGAAACCGGAGCTCTCCTGCTTCCGGTGATCGTCGTGGCGATGACGCTGGTCGTGGTCACCACACTGCTGGTATTGGTGGCGCTCGCCGAACACCCCGGAATCCGGTTACGCGACGCCGCCCGCGCCGGCCTCTTTCTCGCGGTACGCCGCTGGTATCTGAGCCTTTTCTCACTGCTCGTCCTCGTCGTCTTCGAAGCCCTGCTGGCGGCCCGCCCGGCGATCGCGATCGGCGTCGCCGCCAGCCCACTGCTCTACATCATTCTCGCCAACAGCCGATTCACGCTCGCATCGTTGGCACCGCCTCTGGGAAGGACGACATGACGGCGATCGCCGACCGGACCGGAACTGCCGTGACCGCCGCCCTGCGCACCATCGACGCCAACATCGCCGCATTCGGCGACCGCTATCCCGCCGACACCACCACCGGCGACCGCTATTCCCCACGGCCCGCGAACACCGGCTGGACCACCAGTTTCTGGCCGGGAATGTTGTGGCTCGCGCACGATCTGACCGGCGAGCCGCACTATCGGGAAGCGGCCCGTTCGCACGTGATGTCCTTCGTGGACCGCGTCGACAGGGGAATCGACCTCGACACGCACGATCTGGGCTTCCTCTACACGCTGTCGTGCGTGACGGCGTGGCGCCGCGATCGTGACCGGGAAGCCCGCCGCGCGGCGCTGGTGGCCGCGGAACACCTGCTCAGCCGGGTGCTGCCGGCGGCCGGAATCATTCAGGCGTGGGGTGATCTCTCCGATCCACGGCAGCAGGGCCGCACCATCGTGGACAGTCTGATGAACACGCCACTGCTGTTCTGGGCCGGCCGGGCCACCGGCGATCCCCGTTTCGCGGCGGCGGCGCGACGGCACGCCGGCCAACTCCGGGAGCACATTCTGCGGCCGGACGACACCACCTATCACACGTTCTACTGGGATCCGGCGACCGGCGAACCGTTGC
The DNA here is from genome assembly GCF_016862455.1 of Actinoplanes utahensis. Taxonomy (GTDB): domain Bacteria; phylum Actinomycetota; class Actinomycetes; order Mycobacteriales; family Micromonosporaceae; genus Actinoplanes; species Actinoplanes utahensis. The sequence goes on along the minus strand of NZ_BOMZ01000048.1, from coordinate 107,307 downwards.
GCGGCGAAACCGAACAGGGCAGCGCCGACGATTCCTGCTGGGCGCGCGGGCAGGCGTGGGGCATCTACGGATTCACCCTCAACCACCATTACACCGGCGATCCGACACTGCTCACCGCGGCCGTCCGCTGTGCCGACTACTTCCTCGCCCACCTGCCCGCCGACGGCGTCGCCCATTGGGATTTCGCCTCGCGGGAGGAACGGGACAGTTCCGCGGCGGCCATCGCGGTGAACGGGCTGCTCGAACTCGCGGCCGCCGTTCCCGCCCGCCGGGCCGGCCATTACCGGACCGCTGCCGGGCGCATCCTGCGCGCACTGATCGACGGCTATTCGACGATCGGCCGGCCCGACTCCAACGCCCTGCTCCTGCACGGCGTCTACGACAAACCGAAAGGCGTCGGCGTCGACGAGGGCAACCTGTGGGGCGACTACTTCTACCTGGAAGCCCTCACCCGCGTGACCCGGCCCGGCTGGACCCGCCCCTGGTGAAAGGGGATCACCGCCATTCACCCGGCCGATCTCCCCCTTCGGGTAATGTGGGCAGGCTGGGCGAATGCGGCTGTGAGCAGCGAAGACGCCTCGTGGATCTCCTCTCCCGGGTGGCAACCAGGCAGGCTAGCTTGGATCCGACAGGCTCACGGTCGAGTTGATCATCATGCCTGGGGCATCATTGCTGCACCGGGCGACGGGTTCGGAGGGGGTTCGTGTGGCTGACTGGAACGCGCGACGATCCGACGGTGTGTTCAGCCGATTCCGTCAGGCCGTCCTGTTGTTCCTTCCGGTCATCGCCGCATTGGTCGGCATCCTCGCGGATGCGAAATTCAAACCCCTTTTGGCCGCGGTGGGAATCTTCTTTCTGATCCTCGGACTCGTCGTCCTTTCCCGGGAACGACGATCCGGCACCTCCGTTCCGGTGAAGCGGTCCCGCACACCGGTCGACCTGCCGCCCCAGGTCGGGCCCCTGCTCGGCAGGGACGACAAGCTCGCCGAGGTCGTGCGGCTCTGCACTTCCCCCGGTGGTGACACCGCGCGGATCGTCGTCATCCGTGGCGAGGCGGGGATGGGGAAGACCGCCCTGGCCGTCCATGCCGCGCACCGCATGGCGAAGGACTTCCCGGACGGCCGGTTGAGCATCTCGCTGGAACAGAACCTCTACGGCGACAAGTATGTCCGGCACATCCTCGGCGACTTCCTTCAGGCGCTCGACGGCATCGGCGCCCGCGAAGTCGATGACGAGACCACCCTGGCCGCGCGATACCACAGAGTCACGCGGGACAGGGCGGTCCTCATCGTTCTCGACGCCGTCGAGAACATTCCGCCGGAGAACGTTCAGGCGCTTCTGCCGCGTGGTCCGCGCTGCGCCGCGATCGTGACGTCACGGAAAGACTTCGACATCGGCCAGGGCAGCACCGTCACCCTACGGCCGCTCGAGCCCGAGTATTCCGTCCAGCTGCTGGGGAACCTGATCGGATCGAAACGGGTGCAGGGCGATCAGGAGTCGGCGGCGACGAGAATCGCCGAACTCTGCGCCTACCATCCGTATTCGCTCGAATTCGCCGCCTCTTCACTGGTGGACCGCCCCAGGTCGGCGCTCAATATCGCGGTGCTCCGGGCGAGCGAGTTCTGGACCGCACACCGGCCTCCGTCCCCGCCCCCGGCCGGCGAACCGGCCAAGTCGGCCGAACTGCGTTACGCGCTCGACTTCGGGTTCGCCCTCCTCACCGAGGAGGAGAGGAACGCGGTACGCCGGCTCGGGCTGATCGAACCCCACTTCTACCCTTGGATGCTCCAAGCGCTGCTGAAGGTGGACGAACCGGAGGCGATGCGGATCGTGAACCGCCTCGTCGCCGTCCAGCTGGTCGAGCGAATCACGGCGGACTCGGCGGGCGTGCCCGTCTACCGGACCCACGACTGGGTCCGCCAGTACGCGCGGGACGTGCTCGACCGCGGGACGCCGACAGCTGAGCGGCGCAACGAGAAGGATGAGATCACGCGCGCCGCGAATCGGCACCTCAGCTCCTCGATGCCGGCCGCCACCATCCAGGACACGGTCTATGGCGACATCGACAAGGGCGAGTTGGCCAGCGCCTTCCAGAAGGCGCGGCAGTCGCTCGCTGTCGCACGGAAAAAGGAAGAGAAGACGCCTGAGGGGCTGGCCCTGATGGCGCTCGCCGAGCTGCGTGCCGAGGCCGGCGAGACCGACGTCGTGCGAGATCTGGCCGAGATGGCGTGGAACATCGACGTACCCGAGGTGCGGGCACGGGTCTGCCGAGTGCAGGGCCATCTCTACCGGCGGGTCCGCCGGCTCCGCGACGCGGAACAAGCGCTCCGGCTCGGCCTGGAACTGCTCGGCGGCGCGGATGATTCCGAGGGCATCCGGATCCGTGCCGAACTGGTCCTGGTCTACGCCCTCGATTCCCGCCTGCGGGAGGGGCTCGAACTCAGCGTGGCCGTACTGCGAGAGTGTGAGGCCAAGGGGCCCGCCGGCAAGGGTCTCCTCCCACGTGTGCTCCTCGCGAAAGGAATGGTGCACGCCGGTCTCGGCGACTTCGAGGCGGCGGAGTCGGAGATGTGCCGGGCCGCCGAGGTGGCCGAGGGGCTGAAGTTCGCGCTGTGGCAGGCGTGGATCCAGTACCGCCGGGCCGAGACCGCGGTGACGGCCGGTCGTGTTCGCGAGGCTCAGGGCACGCTCTACACCGCGCTGGAACAGTTCACCGCTATCGGGCATCGCTACGGCGTCGGCCACTGCCGCTCCCTCCTCGCCCGGATCCATGTGATGACCGGCCAGTTGCTGCACGCGGAGGCCGCCGCGGAAGAGGCCGTAGAGACGTTCCGTACCTGCGGGGATGCCTGGATCGACGCGGACGCGGCGCTGGTGCTGGCCGACATCCAGCGACGATCTCGGCGTCCCGGCGACGCGCAAGCCACGCTGCGGACCGCCGCACGTCTACTCGGCCAGGTGGGTGACGGGTGGCGGGCGGCGCGGGTCCGGGGTGCCGCCCTACTCCTCTACCTCCCGAGAGCCCGGTCCGTGTTGCTGGGCGCGCTGCCCAGCCGTCGATCCGCGGAATCCTCCGGGCATGCCTGAGCTGCCGTCAGAGATCCGGAGCAAACGCCCGGCGGGCGCTCGGGAGGCATGGGCGGCTTATTTGATCGTGGCCGTGCTGGCGGCCGTCGCGGTGCCGGTCTTCGGTCTGTCCTGGACGCTCGTGCTGTCCACCGCGGCCGTCGCGACAATCAACATGATCCACGCGATCAACATAGCCAGGCGGCAGCAGCACAGCGTGCATCCGTTCACCGGGCCGATGACCCGGCGCCCCACCGGACCGGCGCGTGTGCGCCCCATCCCGCCACCGTCGCGTACCTTCCGGGGTCGCCGGGCGGCGCTCGGCGCGGTGCGCCGGTGGCACGACGAACTCGTGAAGGCGGACGACACTCCCGGCGAGCGGAGTCCTCGCCTGCTGATCCTGCACGGCAAACCGGGCGTGGGAAAGACCGCGCTGGCGCTGAAGGTGTGCCAGGAACTGCGGAAGAGTTATCCGGACGGCAGCCTGTACGCGAACCTCGGGCAGGCCGGGGAGGTTCGGGCGCCCGGTGAGATCCTCGACGCCTTCCTGTTGTCGCTCGGGATCCCGGAGAGTGACATTCCGGGCCGGGTGGAGGATCGGGTCCGTCAGTACCGCTCGACCGTCGCCGGCCGCCGGATGATCATCCTGCTCGATGCAGCCCGGGACGCGTCGCAGCTCAGAGACCTTCTGGTCAGCGCGCCACATTCCCTTCTCGTCATCACCAGCCGGATCAACCTGCCCGCCCTGACCCAGGCCAAGCGGATCGAGGTCGACGACCTCAGCGACATCGAGGCCGTGGCGCTGCTCAACGCCTGCGGTGTTCGGACCGGCGGGCGCGACCTCGAATACGCGATCGAGGTAGCGGAGTCGTGCGGCCACCTGCCGATCGCCCTCCGGGCCGCCGCCGACCTCGCGGCGCGGCACTCGCTGGACGTCCGGGACCTCGCCGAGCGGATCCGTGACCCGCGCACCCGTCTCACCGCGCTCCGCGGTGGCGGCCGCATCCCGGCAGAACGGCTGAGCAGCCAGTACCGCGTGCTGCTGGACCGCGCCGCCGAGGCGTTCCGCTTTCTGTCCCTCGTGCAGTCGGAGACCTTCGTCCCCTGGGTGATCTGCCCGTTGCTCCAGGTGCCCTACGCCGAGGCGGAGAACATCGTCGCCGAACTGAAGGAGATGAACCTGGTCGACTCCGTCGGGCCGGACCCGGTCACCGGGATCGACAGATACGCGTTCAACCCGTTCGTCCGCCTCTACGCTCGTTGGGAACTGGACCGGTCCGCGGACGAGCGAACCATCGAGAAAGCCCGGAAGGAACTGCTCCAGGCCTACCTCGAAGCGATCGACCGGGTGCTGTTCCGGATCTACCGGGACGGCTACGACGCCGAGCGCCCCGACATGGAATCACGCTACTTCATCGTCGATCCCCCGGTGCTGCGCGACATCGCTTACCGGCCGGAACCCTGGGTCCGGGCCGAGTACCGCAGTCTCGTCGCCGCGATGGAGGAGTCCTATCAGCGCGGCTGGGCCGGCATGACCTGGCGCATCGCGCGCTGGCTCGGCACTTGTGTGCCGGACCGGGTCGAGGTGCCGGTGGTCACGGCGGCCTTCGGCAGGGCGTTACGCGCTGCCGAGTCCTCGTCGGCCCGGACCGCGGTGATCGACGTGCTGCTCGCCCGCGGCACCTTCTTCTCCGCCATCGAGCGGTATCCCCGCGCCTTCCAGGACCTGTTCGAAGCCGTCGCCAGGACGACGGACGCCGTGGCCTCGGATCCGCGGCTGGCGTTGCGTCGGGCCGTCGCCGAACTGACCATCGCCGAGTCGCTGATCCAGGCCGGTGAGTACCGGCACGCCGCCGCCCGGCTGGCCGAGGCGCGGGAGACGGTGGCCGCCACCGGGGAAGACGACCTGATCATGCGGCATGAACTGCTCGAGCGTGAGGTGTCGCTGGACACCGACGGCGTACTGGAGATCAAGCTGCTCCCGCATTCGAGTGACGGCCTCGCCTTCCGGCTGGGGTTGTCGTACGCCCAGGCACATCGGGACCAGAACCGGTGGATGAACGCGGCGACGGAGCTCGAGTCGGCGACCGAGGAGTTCCGGGCCGACGCGCGCAAGATGGCGACCATCGGTTACCGGACGACCCGGCTCCACCTGGACTGGGCAGCGCACCTGCGCGGCGACGGGTCCGGCCGTACGATCCACTCCTCCCGTAAGGAGGCCGTCGACAAGGCGAGACGTGCCACCTTGTCGGCGGTCATCGCGCTGCGGTCACAGATCCGGTTGAGCAACCGCATGGGTGAGGTTCGAGCCCGGTACCTGCTGGCGCGGACCCTGCTCCACTCCGGGAACCTCGACGCGGCGGTCTACGAGCTGGCCGCTGCCGAGCAGGTCTTCGCGGATCTCGATCCGTTCGCGACGGCCATCGGCGGGCCCCTGCACACCCGCCTGCTGAGGCTGCGCGGCGAGATCGCGAGCAAGAGGAACAAGCCGGAGGGGAAGGAGATGCTCGGGCGAGCCCTGGCGGCCTACCACGGGTTGATGGATCACCGTTCGGTGCGGGAACTCGAGTCGGAACTCGGGTTGACCCCGGCGGAACGCGACAGGATCGTACGAGATCACAGCGGCCCCGGTGGGGCCGTGGAGCTGCTCGTCGACAGCGACGACGCCAGCGCCGCGACGCCCCGGGTCGGCTCCGGTTTCCCGGTCACCATCCGTGTCGACCCCGGCGGGCTGTTCGAGGACCCGGCGTCGCTGGAGCACTTCGATGTGTCGATCCAGCTGACCGCCGAGGGGGCGTCGGTGCGCCCGGCCGGCCGCAGCGCTAACATCGGCGGAAGAGGCGAGCCCGTATCCGTGTCCTTCGAGGTGGCTCCCGAGCGGATCGGCTCGCTGATCATGCGATGCCAGGTCTTGTCGCTACGGGACGGGACTCTGCTGCACGACCTGCAGTGCTTTCCGATGGATGTCCTCGGCCCAAACAGGTGACTCGACCCCGTGCTCAAGCGCATCAACTCCAGGGATCTGAGTCCCCCTGCCCGGGTTCCGACCCCCGGGCCCCGGCGGTGCGCCGACCGGGACCATTCCCTGATCTTGAGGATCACCAAGATCCACAGTGGCGGCAATGAGTTCGGCTTCCATCTGACCGTCAAAAACGCCGCGGGCGTCCACTACTACGAGGGTGAGTCCGAGCTCAGCGAGCGAGATCTGTACACCGAGGTCACGAAGCTGCAGAGTCTGTGGAACGACCGCCTGGTGACGTATCAAGGAGACAATGATTCGCCCGATTTCTACCCTTTCGCCAGTGTCTACGACCTTTCCCGGTGCGATCGAGTGGCCGATCTCGACGCCGCGATGAGGGCACTGGCGCGCGGAGGCTGGGAACTCTTCCGAGACATCTTCCTGGCATACGAGCGGACGGACGACATGCGGAAGCTCGGGGAGGCGCTACGGGCCGCGTTGCGCAGTGGGGAACAGAAACTCATCGTGATCAGCGACGACTTCTTCGCCCCCTGGGGGATGATGTACCTCCCTCCGCCGGGCGTGAACATGGCGGATGCGGGCGCGCCTTGGGAGCACACGAACTTCCTCGGGTACGGCCACTACGTCGAACACTCCCCGGCGAAGCCGAGACGTTCTCCGCCGGTGATCACCGTCCGGGGTGTCCTGCGTGCCGCGATCAATGTCGACACCGGTCTGGACAAGCAGTTCCGGTGCCACTTCGTGGCCGACATGGTGCGGTTCTTCGAGACGACGTCCCACCGTGATCTGCGGGAGGAACGCGACGATCTGCGGGCCGCGATGGAGAGGGACGGCCTCAGCGAGCACCTCGCCTACTTCGGGGTTCACGCCCACGTCGACGACTTTCACGTGACCGAGCCGCCCCGACTGACCCTGACCGATCGGGAGAATCCCATCTCCCCGCTCGACCTGCGGCGATGGCACGACGACCACCCCCGTGACAACGGTCCGCTGATCTTCATGAACGCGTGCCGTGGTGGCCAGATGCACTCCGCGTTCCATAAGTCCTTCAGCGGCATCCTGCTGATGCTGGGGGCGCGATGCCTGATCGGGCCCCATGTCGACCTCCCGGTGGCGTTCGCGGGTGAGTTCGCGCGCAGGTTCTTCATCGGTGTGCTCGCCGGCGAGATGGTCGGCGACGTCATGCTGCGGACGGTCCGAGAGTTCGCCGACGAGTACCGCAACCCCTTCGGTTACACGTTGACCATGCATCGAGGGCTCGACACCTATCTTGATCTCGAAACCGCCGGCGAGCGGGGACAGGAAGCCCGATGACGTTCCTGACGGTTTCGCTGGACCGACACGGGAGCCTGCTCCAGCCGGGCGGCCGGGTGGTGCCACGAGCCAAGGCGCCGGACTTCCTCGCCACCCATCTCACCCTGGACGCGGACGTCAGTGACATCTTCGTCTTCGTGCACGGGTGGCTGGTGCCCACCAAGCGGGCGCAGCACGCGGCGCTCCGCTTCCGGCAGATGGTGATGGCGGCACACCGGGACGACCCCGGCCGCTATCCGCACCTCACCCGGTTCAAGCCGGCCTTCGTCGGAGTCCGGTGGCCCTCTCTCGGGCCGTACCGGAAGATGAGAGAACGGGCCCACGCCATGAGCCGCGACGGATCGGCCGGCAACGTTCTGGCCAGCATGTTGGGATATATCGACGCGATACGGGAGAAGCCCGGCAGATCCGGTCCGGTGCTCACCACGAGCCGCGGCCAATACCTGCACTGTGTCGGGCACTCCTTCGGCGGCCGCTTCCTCGGGGAGGCCATCATCCAGGCCGGCTGGCCCGATACGGCTCCCCGGCTGGGCTGGCGGTGGACCAGCGCGTACCCGTTCAACGTGGACACCTACCTCGGCCTGCAGGTCGCGGCCCCGTCGGTGGTGTTCAGCGACAGGTTCGCGCCCCTGCTCAACGGGAGCGCCCCGATCCGTGGCCCGGTGGCGCTCACCCACTCCCGGCACGACATGGCGAACCTGCTCTGGCACCGGGTCATGGAACGCCGGCCGGCGGTGGGCGCCGTCGGATCCACCTGGCCGGCAGCGGCCCACCGGACGCGGCTCAAACCCGTGACCGAGGCGTACCGGCAGCGGGACTTTCCCACCCGCCTCACCAACGTGGACGCGACGTGGTTGTACGACAGCAGGACGTTCCCGGTCGGAGCCCACTCCGACTTCTGGCACCCGGAGACGATGCACCTGCTGCTCTCGCTGGCCGACCTCGCCCGCTGAGGTGTTCCCTTCCGGCCATGGGTTCCGCCTTGATGACGGATGGCCTCGAGCCCGACGAGCGCCGGCGCCGTGCAGATCCGGTATTACGTGAGCTGACGTTCCGTGCCCGGGTGACACTGGCTGGCGATGCACACCGTGGAACTCCTTCTCGACGACGCCCTGGAAGCCGGTGTCCGGTCATTGTGGGACCGGCTGCACGCCGCCGGGTTGGCCAGCCTGGCCCGGCACCGGCACGTCACGAACCGCCCGCACGTCACGCTGGTGTCCGCGGTCTCGCTGGCCGGCCTGCCAGTCCTGCCGCTGCCCCTCGACACCGTCCTGGGACCGGTCCGGCTGCTGGGCCGGGCGCTGGCCCGTGAGGTGGCGGACACGCCGGCTCTGCGCCGCCTGCAGAACGACGTCTGGCAGGCCGTCGGCTCGGAACATCCGCACTACGCCCCGGGCCGCTGGATCCCGCACGTCAGCCTCGCCCTGAACGTCCCGCCGGATCAGCAGAAGGCCGCGTGCGCGCTGCTCGCCGACATCCCGCCGGTTGCGGGCCGGCTGATCGCCGCCCGCAGCTACGACACCGGATCCCGTACGGTCACGATGCTCTGAAAAGCGCCCACCGAAAAATGTCAGGGGGTGCTGCCATGATGCCCGACATGGAGATTCTGGCGGGTGTGGGTGTGACATCGGCGCGGGTCGGCGAGAGTCGTGCGGTCATCGAGAGCCGCGTGGGGCCCGCACTGCGTCCCGGCGGCAAACGCCTGGCGGTCTACCCGTCGCATCCGGTGCTGATCGTCACCTACGGGGCCGACGACACCGCCGAGATGGTGGAGGTCGGCAACGACGGCGGCGCCGAGGAGGTGTTCTTCCAGGGGGTCCAGGTGACCTACCGGTTCATGGATGAGGTGGTCGCCGAGCTGGAGGCGCGCGGCCATCGCGCCGAGCGTCACGACATGGGCTATGTCTTCCGGTCCGGCTTCCGGATCTGGTCGATGGGCGCGGTCGAGCCGTCCGAGATCGACCCGGACGCTTTCGACGACGACCCGCGCCTGCTCGTCGAGGGCGTCACCGTCGCCCCGTACCGGGACCTTGTCGGCGCCGGCCGCTGACCGCAGGTTCCCGGCGCGGTTTCACCCGGACGGTCGTTCGGGCCGGCCCGAACGCATCCCGTGATCGCTGGAGATCGGTCGTCCTATCCTGCGAGGGGATTCGCCTGGTCATGTCAGCGAAAGCTCGCACCCACAATTCGCGTAGGACGACCGGACTACACACACCGATCAGACGACCGTGCGGGTCCACTGCTGGTTGGCGCCGGTTCCGCAGGTGTACTGGTGGATGTCGGCGCCGTCGGCGGTGGACGCGCCGACCACGTCCAGGCACTTGCCGCTGTGCCGGGCCTTGAGCTGTCCGCCGCTGAACGACCATTGCTGGTTCGTGCCGCCGCCACAGGTGTACTGGATGATGTTGGCGCCGTCGGCGGTCGAGGCGGAGGCGACATCCAGGCACTTGCCGCTGTTCTGGTTGACGATCCGGAGCCAGCCGGCGCCCAGGTCCTCGAAGGCCCAGCGCTGGTTCAGGCCGCCGTTCCAGGTGTACTGCTTGACCTCGGCGCTGTTCGCCAGGGACGCCCCGACCAGGTCGAGGACCTTGCCGCCGCCTTGGCCGGTGACCCGGTAATGCACGGTGGGCGCGTTGCCGCCGCCGTCCAGGCCCCACGAGTACCGCAGCTGGTCCCGGCCGGACGCGCTGGTCGTGGTGAGGCCGAGCGCGGTGCCGGAGCCGGTGATGTCCTGGAGCCGGTACCAGTCGTTCGGCCGCACGCCGGGCCAGTAGACGGTACCCAGGCCCAGCGAGCGGGCCTCGGCCGCGGTGCCGCGGATGAACGCCACGAAACTGTCGCCGGTGGTGGGGGCGTCGTAGTTGCGGCCGTCGGTCATCGGGGCGCCGAACTCGGTGATCACGACCCGGTCGGCGTACGGGCCGACGCTGGTTCGCAGCGATTCCCGCCAGGAGTCCTCGGTGGTGCGGGCGGTGTCGAAGAACTGGTAGGTGTGCCGGGAGATCAGCGTCCCGTCGAACCGGCTGTCGCTGCCGATCGTGGTGAGCCGCTGGTTGTAACCGGCCCCGGAGATGATCACGCGGCCGCGCGGGACCGACGAGTGGTTCGCCAGCCATTGGGCGGCCAGGTTCTTCCAGGCGTCGTCGGTGTAGGCGTACGGCTCGTTCATCGGCTCGAAGTGGACCAGCGCGTTGCCGCCGTACTTCGTGACGATGGTCTGCCACAGCGACCAGAACTGGCCGAGATCGTCGATCGTGCCGTTGCGGGAGCTCGCGCTCTCCCAGTAACTGAGGATGACCTTCATGCCTTTGGCCGTGGCCGCGTCGATCACACCGGTGTACGAGTTCCAGTACGCGCCGGTGACGGTCGCGTGGTTCACCGGTAGCCGTACCGTGTTGGCGCCGAGGTTGTTCTGGAAACCGGTCAGGATCCCGTTGGCCTTCGCCACCGTGGTGGCGTAACTGTCGCTGGTGGTCAGGCCGCCGAGCACGAGCACCCCGTCGACGAAGTTGTCCCGCTCGTCGGCCCAGTTCACGCCGCGGAAGCCGGTGGTGGCCGCCTGCGCCGGGGCGTCGAGGGTGATCAGGGCCAGGAGGGCCGCGGCCAGCGCCGCGCAGATCCGCTTCATGGCGACATGGGACCGCCGCGACGGCACCGGCCGCCAGGAACCGAACCGAACCGTTCACACCCGAACACGGCGGGACAGCGACGACTGCCGCACCACCAGTTCCGGCGCGACCAGCACTCCCTGGGCGGGCCGGCGGTCGCCGTCGAGCAGCCGCGACACCATGAGTTCGACGGCCAGCCGGCCGACGTGGTTCTTCGGCGGCCGGATCGCGGTCAGCGCCGGCTCGGCCAGGTGCGCCACCTCGTCGTCGTAGGACACGATCGCCAGGTCGTCGGGCACCCGGATGCCCCGGTCGGCGCAGTCGCGCGCGACCGCGATCGCTTCCGGGTCACTGTGCACGACCACCGCGGTCAACCCTTTCACCGGCACGTTCACCAGGTCGGCGGGCAGGTCCAGGTCCGCGCAGGCGCGGCGCCAGCCCGTGCGGAGGTACGCCGAGGTCGGGCTCCCCTCGGACACCAGCAGGCCGATCCTCCGGTGGCCCTGCTCGTAGAGGTGGTGAACGGCGATCTCCAGGCCCAGCTCGTGGTCGCTGCGCACCCACTCGACCGGCCGGGGCCCGCCCGTCCACCGGCGCGGCTGCCGCTCGACCAGGATCACCGGCACCGGCAGCCGGGCGATCCAGCCGGGCATCCGGTCCGCGTCGTCGCCGTCCAGGCGGGGCGCCAGCAGCAGCCCCTGCACCTGGCCGGCGTCGATGAGCCGGCCGATCTGCCGCCGGTCCTCCGCCGGGTCGTAGCTGGATCCGCGCAACTGCACGTTCACCCCGAGCGCCGCGCCGGCCGCCCGTGCCCCGGCCACGATCGGCGGCCAGTAGAAGTCCAGCGACGGCACCACCATCCCGATCGTGAACGCGGTCCGCCGCGCGGCCGGCCGGGCCGGCAGCGGGATCGGGAGCGTCGCGCCGCCGTGCACGCGCTGGACCAGGTTCCGGGCGGCCAGGGCGGTGATGTCGCGGCGGATGGTCAGCTCGCTGACGCCCAGGTCACGGGCCAGGTCGCTGACCCGGACGGCGCCGTTGCGCCGGAGTTCGGTGAGCAGCCGCTCGTGCCGCTGGACCTGGAACAGGGCTGTTCGATTGGTTGCGTTTGCGACCGAGCGGGATCGCACCATGGCATCACCGTTTCCGACCGTTTACGAAGACGTTACGCACATTCTTACGCATCGATGGGGTGTCCGGATGAGGCTTCTCGCTGTCGCCGCGGTGACCGCACTGGTCGTGGCGCTGCTTCCCGCGCCGGCGCAGGCCGCGCCGGTGACCGTCACCAACGGGGTCCAGTTCACCGACACGTCCGGCGCCGGGGTGCACGCCCACGGCGGCGGGGTGATCAGGGTGGGCGCCTACTGGTACTGGTTCGGGGAGAACCGGAACGCCGACGACACGTTCAAGGCCGTCTCGGTCTACCGGTCGGCGGATCTGCGCACCTGGGAGTTCCGCAACAACGTGCTGACCTCGTCGTCGGCGGCCGAGCTGGGCAGCGCCAAGATCGAGCGGCCGAAGGTGATCTACAACCCGGCCACCGGCCGGTACGTGATGTGGATGCACAAGGAGAACGGGACGGATTACGGCGAAGCGCGGGCCGCGGTCGCCTCGTCGGCGACAGTGGACGGCGTCTACACGTACCACGGAAGCTTCCGGCCTTTGAACCACATGTCCCGGGACATCACGCTCTGGGACGACGGTGGCACGGCCTACATGATCTCCGCGGCGGATGAGAACCGGGACCTGCAGATCTACCGGCTCACCGCCGACTATCTGCAGGTGGCGACGCTGGTCGGCAATTTCTGGGACAACGCGACCCGGGAGGCGCCGGCGATGTTCAAACGCAACGGCGTCTACTTCCTGCTCACCTCGGGCACCTCCGGGTGGAACCCGAACCAGGCGAAGTACGCGACCGCCACCAGCATCGGCGGGCCCTGGTCGGGGTGGACGAACGTCGGCGACTCCACCACCTTCGGTTCCCAGCCGGCCTACGTGCTGCCGGTCGGGAACAGCTTCCTCTACATGGGCGACCGGTGGGCGGGCGCCTGGTCCGGGCCGGTCAACGACTCCCGGTACGTGTGGCTGCCGATCGCCTTCCCGTCGAGCACGTCGATGTCGCTCTCCTGGTATCCGACGGTCACGATCGACGCCGCGGCCGGCGCCGTCACCGGAAACCCGGCCACCTACTACCGGCTCACCAACCAGAACAGCGGCAAGGTCCTCGACGTGGTGAGCGCGTCGATGGCCGACAACGCCGAGGTCAAGCAGTACGCCTGGAACGGTGGCGGCAACCAGCGCTGGGAGTTCCAGGACGCCGGCAGCGGATACTTCCGGATCGTCGCCCAGCACAGCGGCAAGTGCCTGGACGTGGCGAACGCGTCGGCCGCCGATGGGGCGAACGTCATCCAGTGGGCGTGCGGGAACGGCACCAACCAGCAATGGTCGCTCAGCGGGGGACAGCTCAGGGCCCGACACAGCGGCAAGTGCCTGGACGTGGTCTCGTCGAACACCGCCGACGGCGCCGACGTCCAGCAGTACACCTGTAACACGGGCGCCAACCAGCAGTGGTCGCGGACGGCATAAATCGGTCTCGGATCCCTTCGGCGGACCCGTACGGTACGGGGATGCAGCAGATCAACCAGCGTCTGATCAACTGGGCCAGCATCCTCGAGGAGGAGACTCTCCGGCAGGCCGAGAAGGCGTCCCGGCTGCCGTTCATCCATCCGCACATCGCGCTGATGCCGGACGCGCACCTCGGCAAGGGCGCCACCGTCGGATCGGTCATCCCGACCCTCGGGGCGATCATCCCGGCCGCGGTGGGCGTCGACATCGGCTGCGGCATGGCGGCGGTCCGCACCCAGTTCCACCGCGACGACCTGCGCGGCGATCTGAGCCGGCTGCGGACGTCGATCGAGCAGGCGGTGCCGCTGTCGGCCGGCGCCTACAACACGAAGCTCACCGCGTCGGCGCGGCAGCGGGTGGACGAGCTGACCGCCCAGGCCGTGGCCGCCGGATTCGATCCGGGGACGTACGCGAAGAACTGGGCCCTGCAACTGGGCACCCTCGGCAGCGGCAACCACTTCATCGAGGTGTGCCACGACGAGAAGGACGCGGTGTGGCTCTTCCTGCACTCCGGATCCCGGGGCGTCGGCAACAAGATCGCGAGCCATCACATCCGGGTCGCGCAGAACCTGATGGAACAGCGGCGCATCGACCTGCCCGACCGGGACCTCGCCTACCTGGAGGAGGGCACCGACGAGTTCGACGCGTACCTGCGGGAGCTGCGGTGGGCGCAGACCTTCGCCCTGGTCAACCGGGACGAGATGATGGACCGGCTGATCGCCTGCGTCGCCGCCCACACCGGGACCGCGGTGCGGCAGCTGGAGCGGGTGCAGTGCCACCACAACTACACCGAGCAGGAGACCCACTACGGCGAGCGGGTGTGGCTGTCGCGCAAGGGCGCCATCAACGCCGCCAAGGGCGTGGCCGGGCTGATCCCCGGCTCGATGGGCGACGCGTCGTACGTGGTGGTCGGCAAGGGCAACGCCGCGTCGCTGAACTCGTCACCGCACGGGGCCGGACGGGCGTACTCCCGGTCGAAGGCCCGCAAGACCTTCACCCGCGAGCAGCTGCGCACGGCCATGAAGGGCATCGAGTACCGGGACACCGACGCGTTCCTGGACGAGATCCCGCAGGCCTACAAGCCGATCGACGTGGTCATGCGGGACGCCGCCGACCTGGTCGACATCCGCCACACCCTCCGCCAGGTCGTCAACGTCAAGGGCGACTGACGTCGTCCTCCATCCGGACATTGCAGCACTCCGGGGACGGAACGCCTAGTGATCCTCAACCCGGGGCTTAGTCGTTGAGCACTTCGGCCGACTGAAAGTAGGGGGATCGGCCGGGCGACGGAAGGATGCGACGGTATGGAGGGACGCTACCGAGGCGTTCGTGTGCGTCCGCGGGAGCGGCGCGGCCCACTGGCGGCGGCGATGCTCGGCGCACTGGGGATCGCCGGGGTGACCGCGGCCCTGACCGGCGGTGTCCTGTACGCGGAGCACACCGAGGCCGCTCCGGGCCTGCCGTCGCCTGCCGCCGGTACCCCGTTCGTGTACGACCCGGCCGCCTACCGGCATGCCCTCGAAGCGGACATCGGGCACGAACTGACCGCGGCGAGCTTCGCGAGGATCGAGGACGTGGCGGGGATGGCGTGCGGCTGGGACGGCGACGAGTTCGCCGACTGGGTGGCGCTCAACGCCGACGACGGCAGCCTCGGCAAGGTGCACCTGGACGTCAGCTACCGCTGCCCGGACCGCCGCGACGACATCACGTCCGCGCTGGAACGCATCGACCACGCCCGCCGCTCCTGCGTGATGCCGGCCGGCGCGGACCCGCGGATCCTCGCCTCCGTCGAGGGCAAGCCCGCCCAGTCCGCCCTGACCTGCCTGTTCCTCAACGACACGGGCGACCTCTGAGGAAGCGTATGAAGGGGCCTCAGGTTGGAGCAGGCGTTGCGGTGATTCGCCGGTTTCCGGGGCGGGACGGGCTCACGATGGGGGTATGGGAGAGGCGCACTTGCAAGACGAGTCCAAGAAGATCCACGGGGACAAGCTGGCGGCGGCGTTCCGGAAGCGGGACGACGAGGTCGCGCGGCTGCCGCGGCACCCGGCCGCGAAGGTGAAGGCGGACGAGGAGTCCCGGGACGAGATCGGGTCGGCGACCGGGCACTCGTAATCGTGTGATCATCACCTGCAGCCCGTAGCGTGGTGGCGGTGATCGATCACACCGGGCCGCAACGGGCGATGCGGGGGATGGTGTTCTTCGACGTCGACGGGACCCTCACGCCGGGCAGCAGCGGGCAGCATCTCGCCGAGTTGCTCGGGCATGCCGAGGCGTGCCGGGAGGTGGAGGCGGCGTACGACGCCGGCACCATGACCAACCAGGAGGCGTCGATCGTCGACGCGCGGGGGTGGGCCGGGCGCACCCCGGCCGAGGTGCGCGGCTTCCTGACGACGTTGCCGCTGGTCGACGGCATCGAGGAGACGGTCGCCTGGTGCCGTGCGCACGGTCTGGTGCCGGCGCTGGCGACACTGGCGTGGGACGCGACAGGCGCCTACCTGTGCGAGCGGTACGGATTCGACCGCGCCTGCGGGCCACGCCTCGAGGTGCTCGACGGCCGCTACATCGGCACGGTCGCCGAGCACCTCGACGAACAGGGCAAACGAGACTACGCGCTGGCGCTCGCCGCCGAGTACGGGGTTCCGATGGACCGGTGCGCGGCGATCGGGGACAGCCGGTCGGACCTGCCGCTGTTCGCGGTGGCCGGACTGCCGATCGCGTTCAACGCTGGCCCGGCGGCCCGGTCAGCGGCCCGGGTCGTCGTCGACAGTGGCGATCTCCGGGCCGTTCTGGATCCGCTGCGGGTGTGGCTGGACGGCCAGCAGGACCGCTGACACCGCCGTGACGGCGGCGGCGAGGAGGAAGACCAGGGCGGGGGGGGTTCGGCCCGGCCCGGTCATCCGCGCCGAACTGTCAGCGGAACACGTCGAGGTGACGGCGCACCCAGTCGCCGAAGGGGCGGGCCGGGCGGCCCAGGATCTCCGGGATGTCCGTGCTGACCTGCTGTTCCCGTTCGGTCGGGTGGCCCAGGATGTCGAGCGTGCCGTCGACCACCGGCGCGGGCATGACGGTGAGCATCTGCGCCCGGGCCTCCTCGGCCGGCTGGTCGGCGAACCGGACCGGCTCGCCCAGGGCCGCCGCGATGGCGGCCGCGCGATCACGCGGGGTGGCCGCTTCGGGGCCGGTCAACTCGTACACCCGGCCGCCGTGCTGGTGGTCGCGTAGGGCCGCCGCCGCGACCTCGGCGATGTCGGCGGGGTCCACGACCGGAAGAGCGACATTCCCGAAAGGCGAGGTGACGGTACGTGTCTCGCGCACCTGCGGCGCCCAGGCGAACGCGTTCGAGGCGAAGCCGCCGGGCCGCAGCACCGTCCAGTCCAGTCCCGATTCCCGGACCGTGTCCTCCAGCGCCCGCAGCGGCGCGTGCGACACCGAATCCGGTCTGGTGCCCGCGGCCTGTGAGGACAGCAGCACGATCCGGCGAACGCCGCCGGCCTTCACCACGTCCAGGATCGCCGGCGCGTCGAGGTGCGCGCCCGCCCCGGAGACCAGCAGGAAGAACGCGTCGGCGCCGGCCACCACGTCCCGCAGGCTCTCGGGTCGGGCCAGGTCGGCCCGGTGATGGTCCACTCCGGCCGGGAGGTTCCCGGGCGCCTGCCGGGACACCGCACGCACCGGTACGCCGCCGGCTGCCAGCGCCCGCACCAGCGGCCGGCCCACATTGCCTGTCGCCCCCGTCACCACGTACACGATCGACTCCCTGTCGTCGATGGATCAACGTCGGGCAGACGCTAACAGCCTGGAGATAGTAGGTACCTAGAGGAAAGTGACTATCCTTCGGGGATGCGCGTGACCGAGTCCTCCCCCGCCCCCGAACTGGCATGCCCGATCGCTCCCGTGGTCGACATCGTCTTCAGCCGCTGGACCACCCCGATCCTGTGGACGCTCCACGAGTTCGGCCGGATGCGGTTCGTCGAACTGGAACGCCGCATCACCACGATCACGCCGAAGGTGCTGACCCAGCGGCTGCGCCAGCTCGAACGCGACGGGCTGATCACCCGCACCTACCACCCGGAGGTCCCGCCCCGGGTGGAATACGAGATCAGTGACCTCGGGCGCGGTCTCGGCCCCCTCTTCGCCCACCTCGCCACCTGGGCGAACGACAATCTCCCCAAGGTCGAGGAGTCCCGCCGGGTCTACGACTCCCCCGCCTGACCGGATCGGGCAGCAACGATCGGGCGGCGGGCCGGCCCGGACGGCCAGGCTGGTAGTCGAAAGGAGGCCTCGTGATCTCGGCACTCAACCGTCTCGTCGACATCGCCGAAGAGCGGCTCACCACGGAACTGGACGTGCCCGCGGTCGCCCGCGAGCTCGGCACCACCGAGTACCACCTGCGCCGGATGTTCTCGTCGCTGGCCGGGATGCCGCTGTCGGAGTACGTGCGGCGGCGCCGGATGACCGTCGCCGCCGGTGAGGTCGTCCGCGCCGAGGACGACCTGCTGACGATCGCGGTCCGGCACGGTTACGGCTCGGCTGAGGCGTTCGGCCGCGCGTTCCGCGCGGTTCACGGAGCAGGACCGGGTGAGGTACGCCGTGACGGAGGCCCCCTTCGCACCCAACCACAGATCAGGTTCCGCCTGACCGTCGAAGGGAGTGTCCCCATGGACACCCGCATCGCCGACCGCCCCGCCGTCCGGCTCGCCGGCTACGCCACTCGGGTTCCGCTGATCCACGTCGGCGAGAATCCGCACATCCGGCAGTTCGTCACCGGGCTGCCCGCCGAGGCCCACCAGCGTCTCAAGGACCTCAGCGGCACCGAACCGGCCGGACTGCTGCAGGTCACCGACGGCATCGAGCCGGACGCCCCGGAGGGCAGCGAGCTCACCTACCTGCACGGCGCCGCGATCACCGCCGACACGCCGGTCCCGGCCGGTCTCGACGTCATCGAGGTCCCGGCCGGCAAGTGGGCGGTCTTCCGGACCTCCGGTCCGTACCCGTCGGCGCTGCAGGACGCCTGGGCGGCCACCGCGACCGAGTGGTTCCCGTCCAACCCGTGGCGGCTGCGGCCCGGCCCGTCCATCGTCGCGATGCTGGAGATCGCCGCCGACTTCAGCACCGCGACGTGCGAGCTCTGGATGCCCGTCGAGCCCGCCTGACCGCACGGGCCTGCGCGCCGTCAGCCGGCGGCGCGCAGGTCCGCGTGCATCTCCCAGGGCGCGTGCGAGAGGACACGGCCGGTCTCCAGCAGGGATTTCAGGTTGGCCATCACCGCGGGCCAGCCGGCCGAGACGGCGGTGACGTCGTCGCCGGTCTGCAGGTTCTCGTGGGTGACGGTCAGCCGGACGATGTCGTGGAACGGCTCGATCAGGAACGTCACCGTGGTCGCCGCCGGCCCCGGCCCGGATCCGGCCTCCCCGAACGTCATCACGAGACGGGTCGGCGGCTCCGCCTCGAGGACGACGCCGCCCCCGTCGGCGTCCCCGGAGCCGTCGATGCGCCGGTGCTCCCAGGGTGAGCCGGGCCGCCAGTCGGAGACGTTGCTGTGCCCCCAGAACTCCCCGGTCAGGTCGGCCGAGGTGAGCGCCTCCCAGACCCGCTCGGGCGTGGCCTGGATGTAGGTCACGTACACGAAGGTCGGTTTCATCGGTGACTCCTCCGCATGCCGCCGGATCGCGTCGAGGGTCCGCAATCGCGGCTCCTCGAACGAGGCGACCCATCGCTGCTGCAACTCGTGGATCGGAACCGGATTGAGGTAGTGCAGTCGCTCCCGGCCGCGCCGGACCGTGCTGATCAGGTTCGCCTCGGCGAGCACGTCGAGGTGCTGGGTGACGGATTGCCGGGTCATGTCCAGGCTGCCGCAGAGCCGCCCGAGGGTCTGCCCGTTCGCCACGCGGAGACTGTCGAGCAGCCGCCGCCGTGTCGGATCGGCGAGCGCCCTGAACACCCTGTCCATGTCCCCGGCCATGACCAGCATTATGCAGTCATTCGACTGCCTTTCTCAAGCCGTCCTCAGGACCGCACGTTGGCGATCATCCGGCGGAGGACCTTCAAGGCCGTCACGTAGTCGGCGTCGTCGACCCCGTCGTGGATGCGGGCCCGGATCCCCAGAGCGAGCTTGCTGATCTTCAGCCGGGCCGCGTCCCCCGCCTCCGTGATGCGCCAGCGATCCGGGCCCTCGCGCGCGATCAGGCCCTGCGCGGCCAGCCCCGACGCCTCCGCGTCGAGGTCGTCCTCGGCCCGCAGATAGGTGCTCATCGCCTGCCGCAGCTCGGGGATCGTCCGGGCGGAACCGTCCGGCCACAGATCGCCGGCCGACAGATTGCGCAGGATCCAGAACTGCGGCTGGGTGAACCCCGCCTCGGCCTGCCGGGCGCGAGTGAAGGCGATCAACGCCTCGTACGCCATTCCGGTCCAGTAGGCGGCCGGCTGCCCGGCCAGCTCCTCGTCACTCAACTGATCGACACTCATGGACGCGACCGTAGAACCTCCAGCGCACTCGAGGTCAAGGCCGGCGCTACTGCCGGCGGCCGCCGGGCGGATAACCTCTAGGCATGATCAAGGCCGTCATCGTCGATGTGGACGACACGCTCTGCCTGACCGAGGCGACGTCGTTCGACCTGGAGAACGAGGTGCTGGCCGAGATGGGCCGGCCGCCGATGTCTCGCGAGCTGCACCTGGCCAACTGGGGCGAGCCGCTGCTGGAGGCGATGCCGAGACGCTCGCCGGGGCTGGATCTGGAGCGGTTCCTGCCGCTGTTCCACTCCACCATGCGACGGCACATCGCCGAAGGCCGCCTCGACGTGATCCCGCCGGAGAACCTGGAGGCCCTCGACCGGCTGGTCCTCTCCGGCCGCACCGTGATGCTGCTGACCTCGCGGGCCGAGGTGGAGCTGCGCCACATGCTGGAGCCCGATCACGTGCTGGCGGGCCGGATCAGCGGCGCCTGGCACCGGGACAACACCCGGCACGGCAAACCCGACCCCCGGGCCTTCGACGAGCTGCTCGCGCACACCGGGTTGTCGCCGGCGCAGTGTGTCTACGTCGGCGACTCGCCCGGTGACGCGGTCGCGGCGGGCGGCGCCGGGATCGCTTTCATCGCCTGCCTGCAGAGCGGTGTCCGCCGCCTCGACGAGTTCGATTCCCGTTACGTGACGGCGTCCGTCGACAAGTTCCCCCAGGTGGTGGAGGCGGTCGAGACGCTCAGCCGAATTCCAGGCTGACCCGGTGCTCGCTGGAGGGCCAGGCCGGCACCGGCAGCTTCGTGATGCCGCCCCCGCGCTCCCGGGCGACCACCGACACGGTGCGCGCCCCGCTGTGCCAGGACGGGATGAAGAGGTCCACCCCGGAGATGAACGTCTGGGCGATGAACTCGGGCAACGGCGCGGACAGGTCGCTCACCCCGTCGACGCCGTCGTCGAAGGCGAACACCCCGATGATGCGCCGGTTGTGCGGTGCCGTCGCCGGGTTCAGGACGTCCTGACCGTTGATCCACAGGTTGTCGCCCTCGCCGCCCCACCACTCCTTCTGCCGCTGGAAGGTGAGCGCGGTGTGCCGGTCGCTGGTGTCGACCAGGGCCCCGAGCCCTTCGCCCGGCCTGCTGGTGAGCAGCCGGACAAACGAGTCGGACCGGCGGAACGGCTCGAAGTAGAAATGGTGGGTGGCCTGCTCCGCCCGGATCAGGGCGAACTCGTACCGGTCGTGGGGTGACAGCGGGATCGGGCCGAACGTGCCGCCGTCACCGAGCGGGCCACGCCAGACCCGGCGGTCCCGGCCACCGGTCGACGCCTGGACCCGGTGAACCTCCAGCACCGCGTCGGTGACGCCGGCGTTGCTGGGGAAGAGGACCGCGCGCCCGGAGACGTGGGCGACCCCGGTCGGTGTCACCCGCGCGGAGGCGTCGCGGCCGCGCAGGAAACGGTGGATCTCGCGGAACGACTCGGCCGACGACACGGTCTGCGTGTGCGACTGGTCCGGGAAGTAGACGTTCGTCGCGCCCACCACCGTCCGGGCCGGATCACCCTCGCCCCAGATCGCCAGGGTCTCGACGCCGCCCGGCAGAGCCGCGGCGGGCCGGCCGTCCAGGTTGACGTAGTGGGCGACGCGGGCGGCCCGCTCCGGAGAGCTGTTGAGATAACCCTGGGTGACGTAAGTGCCGAGCGAATGCGCGAGCAGATCGACCCGGTCGGCACCGGAGGCGGCGAGCAGCCGTTCGATCCGGGCGTCCAGACCGGCGTACACCTGCTGGAGGATCGTGAGGATGTTCGGCGAATCGTACTCGTGCGCCTCGATGATCCCGATCGGATAGCCGTTGCCGGCCAGCCGTTTCGCCTGGATGCGGAACTGCATCGCGGAACCGGCGCTGCCATGGATGAAGATCACCGGCCGTGGTCGGGCTCGACGCCCAGCGGCGGCCGGCAGTGCGGGCGCAGCGGCGAGTGCGGCGCCCGCCGGTAGCACGATCAAACTTCGGCGAGTAATCCCCATCGACCCTCCCGATTGACAGTCATGATTATTGCACTATGACTGCCATTAGGTGAGCGAGGGAACCCCACCGGCACAAGTAACCGTCATCGTGACCACATCGCCGCCGTGCTTGAAGGTCACCGCCGGCGCTGCCGCCGGACCCGCCTGAACCGACTGCACCTTGTATGGTTTCGTCGCCGGCCAGGACAGAAGCCGGGCCGTGTCCGGCGCCGGGCAGATCGCCACGACCGTGCCCCCGGCCGAGGTGAAAGTCCGCTCGACCGGTGCGGCGGTCGTGGGCACGGTCGTGGTCGTGGTCGTGGCGGCAGCGGTCGGCGGAGTCGTCGCCCCGGCAGTCGTGGAGGTCACCGCGACGACCGGACTCGACGTCCGCGGCGAAGCGGCAGCGGCGGTCCGCGTCCCGGTCACCTTCCCGTCCGTGCCACCCGACCGGACGTTCACCGGAGCCTTCGCCGCACGCGACGGCGCCAGCGCCGACGCGGAAGGAGCCGTCACCATCTGCGCCGTGGCGTTCTCCGGCGCATCCTTCAACAGCAGCCATCCCCCGGCCGCGGCTCCGGCGGCCACCAGCACCGCCGCCATCGCCACCGCCGCCCACCGCCGCGCCGGCGGCCGTCCCCCGCCACCGTCGCCCTCCCCCGCCGATCCGATCCGCTCCAACATCACCCGTGTGCGCGCCCGCTCCGCAGCCCCGCCCGCGACCGGTCCGTCCGCCGCACCCGAAGCCGATCCACCAACCGGACCCGCAGCCGGACCGCCCGCCGCACCCACAACCGAACCACCAGCCGGACCCGAGACCGAACTGCTCGCCGCGTCCAGAACCGACCCACCAACCGGGGCCGAGACGGAACCACCGGCGCGGTCTTGGGCTGGTCCGGCAGCGGCGGCGGCACTCGATCCCGGGTCGACGGCCTGTGGCAGGGGCGCATCAAGGGGCGGGATCCGGGGAGGCGCCGAACCCGGCGGGCGTTGAAGCGGGCTGTACGGTTCGGTGCGCAGCCCTCGGACCAGGACAGTCGGCTCCGAGACGGCGACCGCAGACGAATGCGGCTCGTCCGCCACGACCCGCATGCCCGCCGCCTGCGCGAGCACCGCCGCCACCTCACGCGCACTCGGCCGGTCCCCCGGGTGCTTCGCCAGACAGCGATCGCAGAGCCGCGCCACCTCCTCCGGCACATCCGGCACATCCGGCAGCGCAGCCGCCGGCACATAGAGGTGCGCGTTCAGCATCTGCCGGGTGTTCTCGCTGCTCCACGGCGACCGCCCGGAGAACATCCGGTACAACACGACCCCGAGGGCGTACACATCGGAAGCCGGCACGACCGCGTCGGCGAGCAGCCGTTCCGGCGCCAGATACTCCGGCGTACCCAGCACCTCACCGATCACTTCCGGTCGCTCCGGCGAGACCGCCGCCGCGATACCGAAGTCCACCACCTTCGCCCCGGTCGGCGCGAGCATCACATTCCCCGGCTTGACGTCCCGGTGCACGAGCCCTTCCGCATGCGCCGCCGCCAGCCCCGCCGCGATCTCCGCACCGATCCGCATCCCGAACCGCGGGGCGAGCGGCCCCGCCGCCAGCCGCTCCCACAGCGTCCCGCCCGGCACCAGCTCCATCACGACGAACGGCAGCACCCCACCGGAACCGTCCACTTCGCCGTAGTCGTACACCTGCGCCACGTTCGGATGAGACAACGCCGCCGCCGCACGAGCCTCCCTGCGGATCCGATCCCGCGACCCGGCATCCCCGGCCTGCGACGGCGCCACCAGTTTGACCGCCACCGCCCGGCCCAGCACATCGTCATGCGCCTGCCAGACCACCGCCATCCCACCGGCGCCGATCGGCTCCATCAGCCGATAGCGCCCACCCAGCACCCGCCCCGCATAGGCCGTTTCATATTTCCCGTCGGAAACGTTCACCCCGGCATCCTGCCCCGATCACCACCAACCCGCAGCCCCACATCCACGGCTCCCGTCAAGACGTCCGCGCCCTTCTCCCGCTTCCCCCCTTGCTGGTACGGGCCACCGAACCGTTCCGGCCACGGACAACCACACGTCTCTCGCATCGGCAACCGACCGTGACCGGCTCCCCGGCGTGCAACGGCGGCTCGGCGTGCAACGGCGGCTCGGCGTGCAACGGCGACTCGGCGCTGAGGTGCCGGGTGATCGTGTCCGCGTCGAGCTCGACGATCTCGATCCGAACCGCGACATCGCTGACGACGGCGGCCAGAAACCCCCCGGCTGGCTCTCACACACGACATGCCCGCCCGACAGCCGGCGCCTACAGCGCTGATGGGACATCCCCCCCGTAGTCGACCTCGGATCGGCACGCTTGGGGGTGACCGCGACCGGTCGCCTCAGCCCGGCGGCCGCGTTTCGGCCGGGAGTGGGCAGCCACCTCGCGGAGGACAGGCTCGGGGCTGTTCGTGGCCCGTACGAAAGGGAGAGACGTAGCCGGAGGATAATCGCTTGCCGTGGCCCGGTGTGATCGCGTCGAATAGCGGCGTGCGTGAATCGGCATGGAAGCTGTTCGATCGGATGACGGCTGGACATGGCGGGGGCATGGCGTTCCCGCAGAGGTCTCGCCAGGTGAGCCGGACGATTCCGGATCTGTGGGCCGGGATTGCGGGACGTCAATTCGTTTGGCCAGCCGGACATGGATCCACCTGGTCGGCTGGACACGGATTCGTCTGGTCGGCTGGGCGGGGATTCGCCGGGGTCGCCGGGATCGCCGGGCACGAGAGGGCCGTGACGGCGGGCGATGTCGTGCCGCTGGCGGACCGGCTGCGTGTGACGGATCATGCGGCGGCCCGGACGAGAGGTCTCCGGCATGCGAGGCGTGGATCATGGCCGCCGCGGGACCGGACTCTCAAACGCGGACGCCTGCCCTGTCTGCGCCGCCGCTCCTGAACCGACGCGCGACGACCCACGAAAGCGTCAAACCCCACCGGAACCAGCGCCCGACAACCCACAAGCGCCAAGCCACCCCTGAACCGGCGCGACGACCCGCGGAAACGTCGAAGCACTTCCGAACCAGCGCGCGCCGAAGCGCGAAAGCGCCAAGCTGCTCCTGAACCCGCGCGGACGACCCACACGAGCGCCAAGCCACTCCGGCCCGGGGTGGGAAGGTACGCGAGGGCGTGTGGAGAAGCGCGGGACGACAGCGGGAAAGCACGGGAAATGATGAGGATTCATATGTGACAGACTCTGCGGGTGCAGATCGGGATGCTCGGGTCGTTCGAGGTTCGTGCGGACGATGGAACTCCCGTGGATGTGCCGGGGGCCAGACTGCGGGGCCTGCTGGTCGCACTCGCGCTGGAGACCGGGCGGGTCGTCCCGAAGGGGATGCTCGTCGACTGGATCTGGGGGGAGCAGCCACCTGCCGATGCCGCGAACGCTCTGCATCGGCTGGTGTCGCGGCTGCGCAAGGCGTTGCCGGACGGTTCGATCGAGGGGCACACCGACGGCTATCGGCTGATGGCGGAGCCGGACGACGTGGACGCGGTGCGGTTCGAGCGTCTGATCGCCGCGAGCAAGGGTCATCCGGATCGGGTGGGGCTGCTGCGGGACGCGCTCGCGTTGTGGCGGGGCGCGGCCATGCAGGATGTCGGTCTGCCGGACAGCGCCGCGTTCGGTGCGGCGGTCACCCGCCTGGAGGGGCTGCGGCTGACGGCGCAGGAGGACCGGTTCGACGCGGAGATCAATCTCGGTCACGGTGCGGATCTGGTCGACGATCTGACAGGTCTGGTGGCGGCGCATCCGGTGCGGGAACGGCTCGTCGCCGCGCTGATGCGGGCGCTGGGCGCGGCGGGGCGCGGCAACGAGGCGCTCGCCCTGTTCCAGCGCACCCGGGAGGCTCTGGCCGACACGCTTGGCGCGGATCCGTCGCCGGAGCTGTCGGCGTTGCACGTGGCGCTGCTGCGCGCCGCTTCGGGACGGCAGCACGAGGACCGGCGGACAAACCTGCGGGCGGAGTTGACCAGCTATGTCGGCAAGGAGGCCGATGTCGCGGCGGTCCGCGTCCTGGTCGCCGGGCATCGGCTCACCACGCTGATCGGGCCGGGCGGCTCGGGGAAGACCCGGTTGGCCACCGAGACCGCGCGGTCGATGCTGGACGATCTGCCGGACGGGGCCTGGCTGGTGGAGCTCGCGGCGATCGGCCCGGAAGGCAGTGGCCCCGGCGCCGGGCCGGCGAAACCAAGCGGCCCTGGCGAGTCAGTCGGATCCGGCCGCTCAGGCGGATCCGGTGGTTCAGACGGGTCCGGCGGCTCAGGCGGATCCGGGGGTTCAGGCGGATCCGGGGGTTCAGGCGGATCCGGCCGTTCAAGGGCAGCTGCCGATTCAGACGGGTCGGGCGATCCAGGTGGATCGGGCATTTCGGGCGGACTGGACGAGAGGAAGACGGCGGGGTCGGGGCCCGGGGATGTGGCGCAGGCGACGATCACCGGGCTGGGGCTGCGGGACGCGCTGATCGGTGAGGCGCCGCACGCGGATCTCACCGAACGCCTGATCACCGCGATCCGGGATCGAGACGCCCTGCTGGTCCTGGACAACTGCGAGCACGTGATCGAGTCGGCGGCGGCGTTCGCGCACCGGCTGCTCGGCGAGTGCCGGCGGCTGCGGATCCTGGCGACGAGCCGGGAACCGCTGGGCATCACCGGCGAGGCGTTGTGGCCGGTCGCGCCGCTGACCGTCCCGGACCCCGGCGACGATCCGGCCTCCTCCCCCGCCGTCCGGCTGCTGCGGGAGCGGGCGGCCGCCGTCCGTAAGGATCTCGTTCTCGACGACGCCGCGTGGGCGACGATGGCCCGGGTCTGCCGGGCGCTGGACGGTATGCCTCTCGCGATCGAACTGGCCGCCGCCCGGCTGCGCACCATGTCGCTGGAGCAGCTCGCGCACCGGCTCGACGACCGGTTCCGGCTGCTCACCGGGGGCAGCCGCACGGCGTTGCCACGGCATCGGACGCTCCGCGCGGTGGTCGACTGGAGTTGGGAGCTGCTCAGCGACGCGGAACGGTCGGTGCTGTGCCGGCTGTCGGTGTTCGCCGGTGGGGCGAGCCTGGAAGCCGCCGAGCGGGTCTGTGCGGGTGCGGACGACGTTCTCGATCTGCTCTCCTCGCTGGTGGAGAAGTCGCTGGTGGTGGTCGGTGGCGAGGGTGCGCCGCGTTACCGGATGCTCGGTACGATCAAGGAGTACGCGGCCCAGCGGCTCGCCGAGGCCGGCGGGTCGGAGGCGGCCCGCCGCGCCCATCTCGCGTATTTCACCGAGCTCGCCGAGACCGCCGACCCGCATCTGCGCCGTGGTGAGCAGTTGGAGTGGCTGGCCGTGCTGGCGGCCGAGCACGACGACATCGGTGCGGCGATGCGGGGCGCGCTGGCGGCCGGCGAGGCGGAACCGGCGATGCGGCTGGCGGCGAGGGCCGGCTGGTACTGGTGGCTGAGCGGGCACAAGGCCGAGGGCATCGAGCTGATCACCGCGGCCACCGAGATGCCCGGCGAGGTCGCCGACGAGATCCAGGCGTACGTGTACGCGCTGATCGTGCTGTTCGCCGGTTCGGGGCGGGCCGACGAGCGGCAGGCCGCGGAGTGGATCCACAAAGCAGCTGAGCTGACGCGGCGCAGTGATCTCAGCCATCCGATCCTGGGTCTGGTCGAGCCGCTGGAGCGCCTGCTGCGGGAGCCGTCGGAGTTCCTGCTCGCCTGGGAACCGCTTCTGGAGAATCAGGATCCCTGGGTACGGGCGCTCGCCCGCCTGCATCTCGGCAAGATGCGGGTGGCGGCCGGGCACGGCGGCCGGGACGCGGACGCGTACCTGGAGACGGCTCTGGCCGAGTTCCGGGCGCTGGGCGAGCGTTTCGGCATCTATTTCGCGCTGACCGAGCTGGCGGACCGGATCGCCATCCGTGGTGAGTTGGCGGCCGCCTGCGAGTACTACGACGAGGCGATCGCCGCGGTGAGCGAGGTCGGTTCGATCGAGGACGTGATCGAGATGCGGTCCCGGCAGGCGCTGTTGTTCCGGCGGATGGGCGATCCGGCGGCCGGCGCGGCGGCGATGGCCGACGCGGACCGGCTCGCGGCGCGGGTGAACTGGCCGGACGCGTTGTCGGAGCTGGCCCTGGCGAAGGCGGAACTGGCCCGCCTGGACGGTGACCTGGCCGAGGCCCGCCGGCAGCTGGACGCCGCGGTGTCGATGCTCGGCGGCAAGGCGGAGCAGGCGAACGTCCGGGCGCACCTGCACGACCGCAGCGGTTATCTCGCCGCCGACGTCGACGAGGCGCGGGCCCATCGGGTGGCGGCGTGTGCGGCGGCGGCCGAGGCCGGTCACACCCACATGGTCGCGATGATCGTGGTGGGTGTCGCTGATCTGGCGCTGCGCCTGGACCGGCCGGATCAGGCGGCGCGGCTGCTCGGCGCGGCGAACGCGGTCCGTGGCCTGCCGGATCGGTCCAGCGTGGACGCGGCCCGGATCGAGCAGGCGGCACGAAACCGCCTCGGCGACGCGGGGTTCACCGAGGCGGTTCGTCAGGGCGGTCAGGCCGACTGGCGGCAACTGACCGGGGTCACGCTCGCTTCCTGAACGTCGACGACGCCCAGAAGTAGCCGATCAGGGTGATCACGGCGCACCAGGCGACCGCGGCGACCAGGTCGGCGGTCTGCGGCGCGCCGTTGAGGAACCCGCGCAGGCTCTCGATGATCGGGGTGAACGGCTGGTACTCGGCGAACTGCCGGACGCCCTGCCCCATCATCTCGGCCGGGACGATCGCGCTGCTGAAGAACGGCAGCATGACCAGCGGCACGGCGGCCATGCCCGCGGTCTCCGGGGTCTTCGCCGACAGCCCGAGGGCGATGGTGAACCAGCCGGCCGCGATGGCGAGCAGCAGGACGATGCCGATCGCGCCGAGCCAGTCCAGGGCGCTCGCCGCCGGGTCGAAACCGAGCAGGAACGCCACCCCGATCAGCGCCGCGATGGCGATCAGGTTGGTCAGCACGCTCGACACGACGTGGCCGTTGAGGACCGCGCCGCGGGGCACGTCCATCACCTTGAAGCGGTTGATGATGCCCTTGGTCATGTCGGTGTTCACCGAGGTTGCGGTGGCGCCGAGCCCGTAGCAGACGGCCAGCAGGATCAGGCCTGGCGTCGCGTAGTCGATGTAGTCGACGCCGACGTCGAACGCGTCCCCGAACACGTAGACGAACATCAGCATCATCACGACCGGCATGAGCACCGCGTTGAAGATCGAGGTGGGGTTCCGGCGCAGGTGCTTGAGGTTGCGGCGGAGCATGACGAGGCTCATTCGGCGTCCACCTTCGTGTTGTGGCCGGTCAGGGCGAGGAAGACGTCGTCGAGGTCCGGGGTGTCCACGGCGAACTCGGTGGCGCTGAGGGAGTGTTCGTCGAGGCGGTTCAGCAGGGCCCGCAGCGACGTGGTGCCGCCGTCGCTGGGCACCCGCAGGGTCAGGCTCTCGTCGTCGCGGCCGGCGTCGGGGAACAGGCGCGCGGCCGCGTCGAGGTCGGCGGCGGCGGTGAACGCGAGCCGCACGTTGGTGCCGGGGACCTGCCGTTTCAGTTCGGCGGGGCTGCCCTGCGCGACGAGGCGGCCCTGGTCCAGCACGGCGATCCGGTCGGCGAGCTGGTCGGCCTCCTCCAGGTACTGCGTGGTGAGGAAGATGGTCACCCCGTCGGCGACCAGGGCCCGGACGATGTCCCACATGGTCCGCCGGCTGCGCGGGTCGAGGCCGGTGGTCGGCTCGTCCAGGAAGATGATCCGCGGGTCGCCGACGAGGGTCATGGCCAGGTCGAGTTTGCGGCGCATTCCGCCGGAGTACGTCGCCGCCGGTTTCGGGGCCGCCTCCACCAGGTCGAACCGTTTCAGCAGCTCGTCGACGGACCGTTTGCCACGGCCACCGTGCAGGTCGACCATGAGCTGCAGGTTCTCGCGGCCGGTGAGCAGGTCGTCGACGGCGGCGAACTGGCCGGTGACGCCGATCCGGGCGCGTACCGCCTTGGCCTCGGTGACCGCGTCGTGGCCGTCGATGCGGACCGAGCCGCTGTCGGCCCGCATCAGGGTGGTCAGCACGTTAACCGTGGTGGTCTTGCCGGCCCCGTTGGGGCCGAGGAGGGAGAAGATGGTGCCGGCCCGGACGTCCAGGTCGATGCCGTCCAGCACCACCGTCTTGGCGAAGGTCTTCCGGAGGCCGGAGACTTCGATCGCTGAGGTCATGCGTCGAAGATTCGCGGGCCGGGCTGACACCGGCCTGTCACGGCCCTGACACGGCCCTTACCGGGGCGACTTCACCTTCGTCGTGAGGGTCCGGGTGTTGCCGGCCCGGTCGGTGACGGTCACCGTGACGGGGTAGGTCGCGGCCCGCGGTGCCGTCCACTTCAGGGTCCACGGACTCGTGGTGGAGGTCAGGGTGACCTTCTTCGCGCCGTTGGTGACGACGGCCTTGACCTGCTGGACGCCCAGGTTGTCGCGGACCGCCGGGGCGATGGTGACGTTGCGTTTCCGTACCACCGTGGATTTGATCGTCGCGATGGTCGGGGCCGCGTTGTCCACCAGCAGGGCCCGGTTCGCGGTGCGGGTGTTGCCGGCCCGGTCGGTGGCACGCAGCGTGAGGGTCTGGGTGCCGTTGAGGCCGGCGCTGTCGAAACTCAAGGACCAGGGCGCGGCGGTGTCCGCGCCGATGACCTTCCCGGCGCGCAGCAGCTCCACCGTGGCGACGCCGGACGTGTCGGCGGCGGTCGCGGTGACGGTGATCCGGCCGCGGCGCGGTGTGCCGGACACCGCCGGCGACGACCAGGCGATCGTCGGCGCGGTGACGTCGGTGACCTTGACCGCTCGTACGGCGCCGTCGGCGTCGACCCGTCCCGTCGCCACGTAGGAACCGGCCGGGTCCGCGGTGGACTCGATGGCCGCCCGCACCTGCGCGGCGGTGGCCTGCGGGTTCGCCGACCGGACGAGCGCGGCGACACCGGCGACGACCGGGCCGGCCGACGAGGTGCCGGAGAACCAGACGTAGCTGCCGTCCTTCGACTGCGCCGCGTTGGTCCCGGGCGCCGCCACGTCCACCCAGGCGCCGTGGTTGGACCAGCTGTAACGGGCGTCGGTCTCGGTCGATCCCGCGACGGCGACGGCGGACGGGTAGGCGGCCGGATAGTTCGGCGTGCTGACGCCGTCGTTACCGGCGGAGGCGATCACGAGCACCCCGTGCGCGGCCGCGTAGGCGACGGCGTCGGCGAGGATCTGCGAACCGGCCGGCCCGCCCAGCGACATGTTGATCACGTCGGCGCCGTGGTCGACGGCGTAGACGATGCCCTGCGCGATGTCGTCGTGGCCGCCCTCGCCGGACCCGTTCATCACCTTGACCGGCAGGATCCGGCAGGTCCAGCAGAGCCCGGAGAAACCGGACCCGTTGTCGCCGGCGGCCGCGACCACCGAGGCGGCGGCGGTGCCATGACCGTGGTCGTCGGACGGGTCGGCGTCGTCGTTGACGAAGTCGTAGCCGGGCAGGACCCGGCCGGCGAGCTCGCTGACCGGGTTGACGCCGGTGTCCAGGACGGCGACGGTCACGTCCGCCGAGCCGGTCGTGACCTCCCACGCGGCCGGCGCCTTGACCAGGCGGTTGCCCCACTGCTGGGACTGGAGCGGGTCGTTCGGGGTCAGCATGATCCGCGCAACCGGGGTCTTCTCGACGTAGGCCACGCCGGGGTCGCCGGCGAGCGCGCCGGCGGCGTCACCGGTGACGGTCACGGTGACCGCGCCCAGCTCGGTGGCGGGCTCGCTGTCGAGCACCCGGACGCCCGGGGCGTCGTCCAGCGCCTGGACGGCCTCCGCGGCGGTCGTGCCCGGGTTCAGGCCGATGGTCACGGTGCTGGTGGCCTCCGCCGCGGCGGCGGGAGAGACGCCGGAGAGGGAGGCGGCGGTCAGCGCCGCGGCTACAGTCAGGGTTCGATACCGCACTCATAAAAGGTACGAAGATAGGACCTCTTACCACCTCGCCCAGTGAGCCGGGAAAGTCCGGCTCATCAAGAGACCGCCGTTTCTAAAGTAGGTCTTTTCGGCTGATCTTCGACGGCCCAACGGGCGAGCATCAGCACGGTCACCACCTCGGCCAGGCCCAGCAGCCGCTCCACGCCGCCCAGCGGGATGGCTCGCCACCAGCGAACCCCGGTCCACGGCTCGGACACCACCGCCCACAGAATGGGCAGGAAGCAGAGCAGCGAGATCACCCCGCCGATCGCGACCCATCGGGCCGGGCCGCCGTGGCGCAGGTCCGGCCGGGCGGCGAGCAGCGCGCCGATCGGCAGGCTGAGGAACGCGACGACGCTCGCCACCCGGTGCACGTCGCCGCTGATCGAGGGGCCGACCTGCCAGTCGTGCTTCTCGAACCAGACCACGCCGACCAGACCCGCCACCCACAGCGCCAGCGCGGCCACCGCTCCCCCGGTCAGCCGGGCGGTCCGGCGCAGGGCGGCCAGGATCGCGGCGGAACCGGCGGCCAGCAGCAGGACCGCGGCGTCGAAGGCCCAGCCGTTCGGCATCAGCGCGTACTGGCTGACGGTGCGGCGGGACCAGTCCAGGTCGGCGGACGGTGGCAGCAGGTGCAGCGACGCGAACAGCCCGAGAGAGGCGAGCACGCAGGCGACACCGAGACCGGCGAGGGCTTTCATCGGACAAGGGTGCCACGATGTTCCGGTGAACATTCTTGAGGTGGCGCTGGGCCTGCCGGAGATCGAGGAGTTGCGGCGACGGTCGCGGGCGCTGGCGATGTGCGACGCGATCCTGAGCCCCGAGTGGGAGTCACGCTATTACTCGTACGACTCCCGCTGGCGCCCAGGCGAACACATGGCGTCGATGCGCAACGGGTCCGGTGACGAGTACTCGATCGTGTTCTCGCCTGCCGGGGCCTACATCCGCGGGCTGGACCACGAGCGCGGCGCCGATCCGGGTCTCTTCGACGACGTGCCCGCCGAGTTCGCCGAGCATGTCCGCGAGCCCGCGTTCAGCTGGGGCGCCAACATCTGCTTCTGGCGGCGGAGCGGCGGCGACGTCTGGCACGGGCGGGGCCGCGACGACGTCGGCTGGCTGTTCGAACTGCTGATCGACGGGACACCGGCGGCTTACCAGGAGTTCGCCGAGGACTACTACGAGGAGGACGTGGACCTCGAGGCGGTCGCCGAGGTCTTCGCACTGCGGCCGCTCACCGACCCGCTCGTCAAGCGCCTCAACCCCGACGTGACCGTGGCGTACCTCGCCGACGACATCGCGGAGATCGGTTACCCGTTGCGATGATGCCGCTTCACGAAGGTGTAACCCGGCTCCAGGGTGAACCCGTCGATGTCCTCCTTCTCGATCGCCTGCTGGTGCAGGGTGAACTGCTTGCGTGAGGCGTGGGCGCCGGGCGGCAGGCGGCGGACGAAACCGTTGACCCAGTGGTCCCGGCGTTCGGCGCCGTCGCCGTGGCCCTCCCCGCCGGACCCCGGCAGCGGGGCCTCCTCGACGAGGGGCGCATAGAACAGCAGGTCGAGGTTCTCCTCGCCGTCGACTGCCGGATAGTTCAGCTCGCCGTCCGGGCCGGTGCTGCCGGGGACGCGGGTGACGTACCCCTCGCGGAGCAGCTGGTCGACGGCGTTGCGCAGCAGGAACGTGCCCTTCTTGCCCCGCCCGAGACCGCAGTGCGCCGGCAGCTCGGCCTCCGGGAAGGCGGCGCTGCCGTCGTCGAAGACCCGGCCCAGGCGGCGGACCGCGTTGAGCACCTGACCCCGGTTCGACAGCCCCGGATCGAACTCCCGGGTGATCACCGTCGGGTCGTAGTGGTGGTAGTAGTCGACGCCGTCCACCCGGATCGGCTCGTCCAGCGCCGTCGTCCGCAGCAGCACGTAGTCCTCGGCCGACTTCCACGAGACGCTCACCAGCACACCCGGGCGCGCGTCCGGCGGCCAGACGACGTCGGTGAGCCGCCAGCCCGGATCGAGCACGACCTCCGACTCGAACGTCTCCCGCGCCGGGGTGACACCCCGCACCCGATGGTCCAGCACCACCGTCACCGGGCCACGATCCTTCAGACTCTCGGCGAGATCCTCCGGCAGGGGGCAGACACCGTGCTCCAGATCCGCTCTCACCAGCGCGAACCGACTGTTCCTCACGCCCGGAAGAGTACCGGTTGACCTCAACAGGGCTTCAGGTCACGGGGGGTGTTCGAGCTGGTCCACGACCCGCTGCATCCGGCGCTGCGGGAAGGGAACCAGATTTCCCGGTGCCGCATGTAACCCGATGTCAGGCTGCGGTGTGTTCTCAGGTGTGCGAACACCGACGGGAAGCGGGAACCATGGCGGGTAAGGACAGCGCCGACTTCGACGCCTTCTACATCGCGACGGTCCGCCGTGTCGTGCTCTACCTGTACGCCGCGTGCGGGGACCGGGCCGAGGCGCAGGACCTGGCGCAGGAGGCGTTCGCCCGGGCCTGGCAGCACTGGTCCCGGATAGCTACGTACGACGACCCGGAGGCCTGGGTCCGGTCGGTCGCCTGGCGGCTGATGGCGAACCGGTGGCGTGGGCTGCGGCGCCGGCTGGCCGCCCGGTCCCGGCTGGGCCGCCCCGACGAGGCGATCGGCGGCCCGTCCCCGGACCGGGTCGCCGTCGTCGGGGCCCTTCAGAAGCTGCCGGCGGCGCAGCGGCAGGCCATCGCCCTGCACTACCTGCTCGACATGCCGGTCCAGGAGATCGCCACGAGCCTCGGCGTCCCGGGCGGAACGGTGAAGGCGCGGCTCTCGCGTGCCCGCGCGGCCCTCGGTGACCTACTCAGAGAACAGGAGACCAGCGATGTCACATCCGGTTGACGATCAACTGCAGAGTCTTGCCACCGAGGTACGCGACCTCACGGTGCCGCCCGCCGCCGAGATCCGCGCCCGTGGCAACCGCCGGGCCCGCCGGCAACTGGCCGCCGTGACCACGGCAGCCGGCGCGGTCGCCGTGGTCACGGCGGGTGTGGCGTTCGCCTGGCCGCAGCAGCAGCCCGCACCGCCGTCCATCACCCCGGCCGCGAGCAGCTCTCTCACCTGCGTGACCACCCTCCCGGACGCCCCGGCCGACGTCCGGGTCCAGGTGAACGGCGCCGCCGGGATCGCCGCGGAGACCGCCACGGAGCTGCGTGCGCGGTCCTTCACGGTGGTCGGCACCACGGCGATCTCCGGTCCCGCCGGGAAGACCGGTTTCGGGCCGCGCACCACGCTGTATTACGGCCCTCGGTCCATCGGCACGGCCACGCTGCTGCGGGCGGCGGTGCATGGCGAGGTGGACATGCGCTTCGAACCGCATCGGGACGACGACACGATCGAGTTGGTGCTCGGACGGGAGTTCACCAGGCTCGCCACCACCACTGAGCTCAACCAGGCGATGGCCGCCATCGGCGAGCCGACGGCGCCACCCGGATGCTG
Organism: Actinoplanes utahensis; assembly: GCF_016862455.1. Lineage (GTDB taxonomy): Bacteria > Actinomycetota > Actinomycetes > Mycobacteriales > Micromonosporaceae > Actinoplanes > Actinoplanes utahensis. The sequence goes on along the minus strand of NZ_BOMZ01000048.1, from coordinate 71,801 downwards.
AACCCGTGTGGTGATCTATGGCGCACAGCGGCCGAGATCACCACGCTCAGAAGAGGCGGGCGCGGAGGCTCTGCAGGAGCGGCAGGAGGCCGTAGACGACGATCGGGACGGCGATCGTCGCCAGGACCAGCGTCCGGAGCACCATCGGGGTGTCCTGTAGCAGACCGCCGAGCAGAAGTTGCAGGACGACCAGGGTCGGGAAGACGGCGAGCCAGATCATGACGGCCATCTGGTGGCGGCTGGGACGATTCGGCATGGTGGTCACTCCTTGTTCGAGGCGGTGGCGAGGATGGCGGCGACCCGGCGTTCCTGGGCCGCGGAGAACGGGAGGGCGTCGCGTACGTCCTGCTCGACGAGGTCGGCGTGCAGGTCGATGGCGGCGGCGGATCCGGCGCCGGCCGCGGTGATCACCTGGGCCCGGGGGTCGACGGCGTTGCCGGCGGCCCACACGCCGGGGACGCTGGTACGCCCGGTCCGCTCGTCGACCACGACGGCGCCGAGGCCGGTCAGCAGGTCGTCGCCGGGCACGAGCCGGGGGCGGACGAACAGGGCGTGCGGGGCGACCACACTGCCCCGGTCCAGCTCGATTCCGGCGAACCGGTCGCCGTCGACGATCAGCCGGTTCACGATGCCGTCGACGACGCGGATGTCGCGGGCGGCGAGACGCCGGCGGTCGTCGCCGGTCAACCGGTGGGTGTGGGCGAAGAAGGCCACGTCGTCCGACCACTGCCGGACCAGCAGGGCGTGTTGGACCGCCTCGGGACTGCCACCGAGCACGCCGAGGGGACGGTCCCGGACCTCGTAGCCGTGGCAGTACGGGCAGTGCAGCACGTCCCGGCCCCACCGCTCGGCCAGGCCGGGGATGTCCGGGATCTCGTCACGCAGGCCGGTAGCGACGAGGATCCGGCGGGCCCGGAGCACGCTTCCGGAGGCGAGGCGGAGGGTGAATCCGGGAGTGATCGAGGTGACGGTGCCGGCGATCATGCGGACGCCGTACCCCGCGATCTCGGTCTTGGCGAGAGCCAGGAACTCGGCCGGCGGCATGCCGTCACGGGACAGGAAACCCTGCATGTGGGCGGCGGGCGCGTTGCGCGGGCGGCCCGCGTCGACGACCGCTACCCGGCGCCGGGCCCGGCCCAGCACCAGTGCGGCGCTGAGCCCGGCGGCCCCGCCGCCCACCACTACGACATCGTGTTCGTTCATGCCGCACACCGTGCGCCGGGCCCGGCCGGAGTGGCAAAGATCTTTGCTGTTTCCGCAACACGTCCCGGTTTCGGCAACAGGAGTTGCCGACGACGGGACGCAGCGGGTGGAATGGCGGCGTGGAAGAAGGCATCGCGGCGGCGCTCGCCGAGGTGGGGCCCCGGCTCCGCCGGCTGCGCACCCAGCGCAACATCACCCTGACCGCGCTCGCCGAGGTCACCGGCATCTCCAAGAGCACCCTGTCCCGGCTGGAGAGCGGCCAGCGCCGGCCCAGCCTGGAGCTGCTGCTGCCGATCGCGCAGGCGCACCGGGTGCCGATCGACGAACTGATCGGCGCGCAGCAGGTCGGCGATCCGCGGGTGCGTCTGGTGCCGCGCAAGGCGAACGGGCGGATCGTGCTGCCGTTGACCCCGCACGCCGGATCACTACAGGCCTGGAAGGTGATCATCCCGGCCGATCAGACCGAGCCGGAGCCGAAGACGCACGAAGGCTACGAGTGGCTCTACGTGCTGTCCGGGCGGTTACGGCTCGTCCTCGGCGACCACGATTTCGTGATCGGGGCCGGGGAGGCGGCCGAGTTCGACACCCGGCTGCCGCACTGGTTCGGCAGCACCGGCGAACACGCCGTCGAGATCATCAGCATTCTCGGGCGTCAGGGCGAGCGGATGCACGTCCGGGCGAGGCCGAAAGAGGCCAAGGACGCCGGATGACCGGCGCCGACGTGGTCCCGGCCGTCTCCTGTCGAGACGGCCGGGACGCCTCGATCAGTCCTCGGCCGGAAGCGTGTCCATGAACGAGCTCACCGAGAAGACGGCGTTACCGGCACCGGGCGGACCGTAGCCGGGCGGGCTGGTCAGCCCGTTCGCCTCCATGGTCGCGCGGTACGCCTCGAGCAGCCGGATGTGGTACTCCAGCGGGGCGCCGTCCGGGTTCATCTTGCCCAGCGGGGTGGTCGGCTCCGGACACCAGGTGGTGAACCGCGGCGTGATCCCTCGGGACATGAAATATTGCAGGCCCTCGGTGGTCGACGCGATCGCCTCGTCGACCGTCTTGAACCCGAACGGTGCGGCCATCTCGATACCGGCGACGAAGTTCGGGATCACGTTCCGCGGGCCGAACACCTCGGCCGAGTCGAGAATGCGGCGGTGCCATTCCTCGCGGCCGACATAGCGTTCCTTGCCCGGGCAGTAACGCTCGAACAGATACTTGTCCCACACCTCGTAGTTGGGGTGGTAGATGCGGATCCCGTAATCGTAGAACCGCTGCACGTCCTCTTTCGGAAGCGCCTGCGCCACGACCTTGCCGATCCACCGGCCCGGGAACCGCTCCTCGATCGCCTGTGCGTACCGCCCGTAGAAGTCGGCCTCGGCCAGACCCTCGACCTTGCTGGTGACACTGCCACCGGTCAGCGTGTAGGCGTGCGACGTCTTCGCGGTGTCGTACTTGTCGACGATCGCGAGCGCTTCCAGCACCTCGTCGACCGGCTTCACACCCGTGTAGGGGCGGCCGGCCGCCTTGTGCTGACGCCAGTTGTGGTTGATGTCGCAGTACTGGCATTCTTCCTTGGCGCCGAAATACTGGCAGACCCGGAAGACCGTCAGATAGACGAGATAGCCCCACTGAATGGTGGGCGCGACCTCCATCACCGACTTGCCGTTCTCGAGCGTGTGCCGGTAATAGTCCGGCATCGGCGGCAGCCCGACGTCACCGATCGGCCGGTCGTCCAGGAACAGCTGGAGCTGCCCGTTCTCCCCCGGCTTCACCCGGTACGGCGACGAGGGATTGACCCGCACCGAAACGACGGTGCGCCGCAGACCGTACGGCCCGCCGGTGAGCACGATCTCCTCCGGCGGACGCCGCAGCGCCGCCTCACCGAGCTCCGGCAACGTCCGGTGATCGAACGAGAAGATGAAGTACGACTTCGGCTTCACATCACCGTTCTCGTTGTCGGTGAGCGCCGAATCATCGAACGCCAGCCCGCCCCGCAGCAGGTCTTCCTTGATCACCGCCTCACGCGGGATGTGCGGGAACCGTCCCATCAGATCTTCGATGAGATCCGTGCGCCTTTGCATGCTGCGTCCTCCCCGACGGACCGTAGCACGCCCGGGTCCTTACACCTCGAACCAGCCAGCCGTGTCAATCATCACCGAACCCCAGGTCAAAACCGGTTTCCGGTACGCCGTTCGCCGCACCCACCCGCAACCACCCCCGTCCCTGCTCCCCCGGCCGACGCAGCAGCGGCACCGGGCCGACCGGCGGGCTGCGGGCTGCGATCCCCACTCACCGTCACCCCGGAAAATCCGTTTGCCCGCCCCGCCTCCACGTGCGACGGTTCGCTGCCGCCGGACTCCACCGAGGCCGGCGGTTTCACCGTTGTCTAACGACAGGGCATGACACCGCACATGAGCATCACCACGATCGACCGGGACGACGCCGTCCGCTGCCGCCGGGCGCTGACCGAGGAGCAGACCGCGAGTCTCGCCGCGACCGACGGCTGGTCCCACGTCGACAAGGACCAGGTCCACCGGGACTGGCACGACCTGTACCTCGAGATCGCGGCCGCCATCACCGCCGGCGCGCAGCCGGACGACGAGGCGGTGCAGGAGCTGATCGGCCGGCACTACGCGATCGCGAGCCGGTTCTACGCCCCGAGCCGGGACGCCTACCTGGGCATGGCCCTGCTGTACGGCGAGGACGACAAGATGCGCGAGTGGCACGACTCCTACCACCCGCGAATGGTGGAGTTCCTCGGCACGGCGATGCTGCGGTACGCGAACACTCGCCTCTGACCCCGGTCACCCCCGCCCGCGGCTGGCTGCTTCCCGGCTGATCCCGGTCAGGGTGACTCGGCGGCGACCCGGTCGAGCCAGTCGTGCATCAGGGCGTTGAAAAGGCCCGGCTGGTCGATCTGCAGGTTGTGCCCGGCGACGTCGAGGACCGCGAAGGTGGCCCGTGGGTAGTGCGGGAGCAGCCGGAACTGGTCGGCGTAACCGACGACCTGGTCCTGGCGGCCGGTGAGGATCAGCGCCGGCCGGGTGAACGGATCGCCGTCCTCCGGCGCTCGGCTCAGCTCCCAGCGCTGCTCGACCCGGCTCAGCGCCGGGGTGTCGGCCAGATCCAGCCCGGCCATGATCTCGTCCCGGAAGCGGCGGGCCGCCGCGGGACTCTGCACGACCGCCATCTCCACGAACGCGGTGGCGGTCCGTGCGTCCAGCTCGGCCACCCCCTCGGGATCGGGGCGCAGCACCTGCTTGGCGGGCAGGGTCCGTTTCGACCGGTCCGCCTCGGTCCCGATCGGGCAGATCAGCGCCAGCCCGAGCACCTGCCCGGGGCGGTCCCGGGCGACCGCCCGGCTCAGATAGCCGCCGTAGGACTCCCCGGCCAACAGGAACGGCTCGTCGCCGACCGTCTCCGCGATGAAGTCGTGCACCGCTGCCAGCAGGTCGTCGGAACCGGCGCCGGCGGGTGGGGCCGGGGACCCACCCATGCCCGGCAGGTCGGGGTAGATCCGCCGATAGCCCGGCCGGGAAGCGAACAACGGCTCCAGGCACCCGGTCATCAGCCGGTGATCGGCCGTCCACCCGTGCAGGGCGACCACCGCGACACCGGCCCCGTGCTCAGCGAAGTTCAACGTCATCGGCGAATACTCCCACCCACCCGTGACATTTTCGGCGATCAGTATCTCAGGTGCTGGCGGGTCAGTTTCGCGATCTTCTCGACCAGGTTCATGCCGGCCTGCTGGTTGGAGTTGTTGTGGGAGAGGACCGCCACCGACACGTCGACCCTGCCGTCCTTCGAGGTGATCCGGCCGATCGTGTTGACCGCCCACAGGCCGCCGTCGGCCGACCGGGTGTCCCAGCCGTTCTTGACGATGCTGGTCTCGCCGGTCCTGGCGAGCACCGGCACACCCCAGTCCTGCGCCTTGTCCACGGTGTTCATCAGGGTGAAGGCCGTCTTGCGGGAGCTCGCGTTCAGCGGCCCCTTCGGGTTGACCAGCGACTCCAGCAGGACGATCTGGTCCGCGGCGGTCGTCCTGGTCAAGCCCCAGCTGCTGTTGACGACGGTCTGTGTCATGCCCATGCGCTTGTTGCACTTGGTGATGGCCGACTTGCCGCCGAGCCGCTGGTACAGCGACGTGGTCGCGTTGTTGTCGCTGAGCCGGATCATCGGCTTGGCCAGCGTCATCTCGGCGGAGGTCGGCTGGCGGCCGGCGTCCTGGGCTTTCAGCAGCATGCAGGCGAGGATCTGGGTCTTGACGATGCTGGCGGTGTCGAACTTGACGGTGCCTCGCCACGCGTACCGCTGACCGGTCTTCCGGTCGTAGACCGCGACCGAGAAGTCCGGCGTGCTCCCGCCGAGGGTCTTCAGCGCGGCGTCCAGCGCCTTGACCTGTTTCGCCCGGTTGGCAGCGGCGCGCTGAGCGGCGGTGGGCCCGGTCGGCGTCGGTTTGACCGACACGCGGGGCGCCGCGGACTGCGGGAGCGGGCCGCCGGTCACCGACGCCGTAGCCGGCTCGTCACTGCTCATACCGGCCACGATCAGGGCTCCTCCGCCGAGCAGCCCGATCACCGCCACGGCGAGGATCCAGACCCGGAACGACTTCATGGGCGCCCACTTTAGCGAGAAACTCGGCGGTCAGGGCCACCAGTGCCCGCGCCGCCGCGCCGGGCGGCCGGTCGGCGCTCACCGCGAGGGACAGCGGCCATCGCAGGTCGGCGCCGGTGACCGGCATCGTCGCGACCCCTTCGACACCCGTGAGGAGGAATCTCGGGAGAAGAGCGACACCCAGCCCATGTCGTACGTACTCCGCGCTCGTTCCGATGTCGGTCAACTCGATCGTGACGTGCCTCCGGACCCCGGCCGCCGCGAACGCCCGGTCCGCGACGTCCCGGTTGCCGTATCCGGCCGGCAGGTCGATGAACCCCAGCTCCGCCAGGTCCTCGATGGCGACCGCGTCACGCCCGGCGAGCGGATGGCCGAGCGGAACCGCCAGGTCCATGATCGAGCTGGCCAGCCCGGTCAGGTGCACCCCGGCCGGCCGTGGCCCGGGCACCGAGACGAACGCCAGGTCGAGGCGGTGTTCGAGCAGCATCTCGAGGAGTCCGCCGGATCCTTTCGGCGACACGACGGTCTGGATGCGCACGCCGGGGTGCCGCCGGTGGTACTCGCCGAGCAGCGCCGGCAGGTCGATCACCCGGATCGAGGTGAGGGTGCCGATCCGCAGGGTGCCGCGCAGGCCGCCGCTGACCTCGGCGACCGCGTCCCGGGCGTCGCGGGCCGCGTCGAGGGCGATCCGGGCACGTGGCAGCAGCGCCTCGCCGGCGCCGGTGAGGCGGACCCGTTTGGCGTTGCGGTCGAGCAGCGGGGTGCCGAGCTCGCGTTCCAGGGTCTTGATCGCGGCGGACACCGCGGACTGGACCACGTGCAGGCGGGTCGCCGCCCGGGTGAAGTGCTGTTCCTCGGCGACGGCGACGAAGTATTCGAGCTGGCGCAGTTCCACCGCTCAATCATCAACGATCGCGATCGGGTCGAGCGAGAATTCTCGTTGGCGGTGATGATCGAGTCGGCGCACAGTCGGCGCATGGAACTTCTCAAGGCGCGTACGGGCTTCTGGGCGGTCGCGGCGGCGTTCCTGGTCGCGATGGCGTTCTCCACCGTGCCCGCGCCGCTCTACCCGCTCTACGGTTTCTCCACGTTCACGGTCACGGTGGTGTTCGCGGCCTACGCGGTCGGTGTCGTCGCCAGCCTGGTGCTGGCCGGGCACGTCTCCGACCGGCTCGGGCGCAGGCGGGTCCTCATCCCGGCGCTGGCTCTGGAAGCGGTCGCCGCGGTGCTGTTCCTGACCGGGACGTCCCTGCCGGTGCTGCTGGCCGCCCGGTTCGTCACCGGACTGGGCGTCGGCATGATCACCGCGACCGCCACCGCGTACCTGCACGAACTGCATGCGGCGCACCGGCCGGGCGCCTCCGGCACCCGCTTCGAGATCGTCTCCACGGCGGCGAACATCGGCGGGCTCGGGGTGGGCACGCTGGCCGCGGGTCTGCTGGCCCAGTTCGTCACTTCACCCTTGCGTACGCCGTACCTCTTCTTCCTGGTCCTCCTGCTGGCCGGGATCGCGGCAGTCGCCGTCAGCCCGGAGACCGTGCGCACCGCGGGCGCCTACCGTTACCGTCCGCAGCGGGTGACCACCGGCCGCGGCCCCGGCTATCTGGCCGCCGCCACCGGCACGTTCGCCGCGTTCTCGGTGTTCGGCTTCTTCGCCTCGGTCGCTCCCGGTTTCGTCGCCGGCACCCTGCACCACTCGTCGCGCCTGCTCGCCGGCGTGATCGTCTTCGCGGTCTTCGGCGGCTCGGCGGCCGCGCAGACGCTGACCACGCACCTGACCGCCCGCGCCAAGACCGCCGTCGGCCTGGCCGCCCAGGCCGCCGGGGTGCTCACCCTGGTCACCGGCATGCACCTGGCGAGCCTGCCGGTCTTCCTCACCGGCGGCGTGCTGGCCGGCGTCGGCGCGGGGGTGCTCTTCAAGGCCTCCATCGGTACGGTCGTCGCATTCGCCGCCCCCGCCGAACGCGGCGCCGCCCTCGCCGGGATCTTCCTGATCGGTTACGCCGCCCTGGCCGTCTCCGCCCTCGCGATCGGCGTCGCCACCCAGGTCGCCGGCGTCGTCACCGTGATGACCTGGTTCGCCGCCGCGCTGTTCACCCTGCTCACCGCGGTCGCCACCCTGTCCCGCCGCGCCCGGACCACCATCCTCCTCTGACCCGCGGCCGCGTTTGCGTCCGGCGACCTGCGGCATCGGCCCGTCCGGCTGGGCGTGAGTGCTGTCTCAACGGGGTTGAGGCAGCACTCACGCCCAGCCCGGGACAACCGCCACGGGCGGCCGCGCCCCAGTCCAGCGGCATCACCATGAAGACTCTGAAGATCGGTACGCTGCAGCCGAGCCGGCAGGGCGTCGTCGCCTGGTGATCGTTCGCCGGGGCTTGTCCGGTGGATCGACCAGGGCTGCGGCATGGCTCGGACAAACCCTAAGGTCGATGCGTGACCGAGGAGCTCCGGACGCTGTACCCGCCGATCGAGCCGTTCGCGACCCGCTTCCTGGAGGTCGGCGGCGGCCACCGGCTGTACGTGGAGGAGGCCGGCGATCCGGACGGCATCCCGGTGGTGTTCCTGCACGGCGGGCCGGGTGGTGGGCTGGCCCCGTTCACCCGGCGGTTCTTCGACCCGGCGCGCTATCGGATCGTCCTGTTCGATCAGCGCGGGTCGGGGCGGAGCACCCCGGCCGGTTCGCTGCACGACAACACCACCTGGCATCTCGTCGATGACATCGAGGTGATCCGGGAGGCGCTGGGGATTGCGGCGTGGCTGGTGTTCGGCGGGTCGTGGGGGTCGACGCTGGCCCTCGCGTACGCCGAGACCCACCCGGACCGGGTGACCGGCCTCGTGCTGCGCGGCGTCTTCCTGGTCCGCGCCGCCGAACGGCGCTGGGTCTACCAGGACGGGCTCGACCGCATCCAGCCGGAGGAGTGGGCGAGATTCGTCGCGCCCATTCCGGAGCCCGAGCGCGACGACATCCTCGCGGCGTACCACCGGCGGCTCACCGGCGCCGACCTGGACGAGGCCCGGCGCTGCGCGGACGCCTGGATGCGGTGGGAGGCGATCATCTCGTCCCTGGTGCCGAACCCGGACATCCTGGCGACCCTGACCGCGGACGACGCGGTGCTGGAGAGCAGCCGGATCCTCGCGCACTACGCGGTCAACGGCGGCTTCTTCGAACCGGAGACCCGGTTGCTCGACGACGTCGACCGGATCCGGCATCTGCCGTGTGTGATCGTTCAAGGGCGGTACGACCTGTGCTGTCCCCCGGTGACCGCGCACGACCTGGCCCGGCTCTGGCCGGAGGCGGATCTCCGGATCGTCGGGGACGCCGGGCACTCCTCCCTGGAGCCCGGCATCACCCACGAGCTGATCACCGCCACGGACGGGTTCGCGGCGAAACTGTCCTGACCCGGGTCAGCTCGCCATCGCCGTCCGGTAGAGCGACGACGGCGCGGCGTCGATCGGGTGCTCCGCGCCGCCCGGGCGGTTCCACCGCACCAGGTTCATCGCCACGCTCAGCTGCCGCCTGCCGTCCCCGGTGGCAAGCACCATCGTCTGCGCGCCCCACACCGTGCCGTCGTGGCCCCAGAGCGTTCCGATCTCCGGGAGGTCGAAGCGGTGCAGGCCGAGACCGTAGCTGCAGCTCGGGCCGGCTGAACCACCGGAAGCGGTTGTCGTCCAGGCTGGCGGCCGATCCGGCGGCCGGGAACGCCTGGAGTGAGGGGAACCGCGTAGGGCAGGTAGTCGGGAAGGCCGCTGGTGTGGTTGAGCAGCATCCGCACCGTGATCCGCCGACCGCGCTCCCCGGGCACGAGGTGTGGCAGGTAACGGCCGACCGGCGCGTCCAGGTCGATCCGGCCTCGCTCCACCTGCCGCAGGACCGCGGCCGCGGTGAAGGTCTTGGTGATGCTGCCGACGCGGTGCCGCATGTCCGGCCTGACCGGGCGGCCGGCTCACCGCCCACGGCCGCCTCGGCCCCGCGGCCGCGCGGATGGTGGAAGGCGTCGTGGGCGGCGCCATCGAGCACGGGTGCACGCCGGAGCAGGGCGTTCACATCTTCCGGAGCATCTGGTACTACACCGTCGGCGAGATCCTCGTCCGCGCCCACTCCAAGCAACCGGCCGCTGACACCTTCTTCAGCCGCCTCGACACCACCCGGACACCGCATCTGGCCGGCATCGGCAACCGATGGCCGGATCTCGCCGCCCGCGACACCTATCCCGACGGGCTGCGCGCACTCGTGGACGGCCTGCTGTCCCGAGCCGCGGGGAGTGACATCAGCGGGTGACGTCCGCCGCCCATCCGTCGGTCCAGCGGTGCCGGTCCAGGCCCACGGCGGCGAACTCGTCGAAGGCGTCTCCCCGGTCGACGCCCAGCCATCGCAGCAGCGCGTTGACCGCCATGTCGTCGCGACCGACGATCTCGTAATGGTCCTCGGCCTCGCCGGTCGCGTTCGCGGTGAACACCGGCCCCCACGCCACGGCCCCGGCCCGCCAGGCGACGGCCGCGTGGAAGCCGGTCCCGGCGAAGAACTCGACATGGGCGTAGGCCACGTCACCGTGCACCGACCGCTGCCGCGCCCACTCCGCGATCCCGGCGGTCAGGTCGTAGAAGCCGTCGACGGCCTCGGTCTCGTCCGCATCGCCCAGGATCGCGGCGACGATCTCATCGGTCAGCGGCACCAGCGCCCACTCGCCGTCCGCCCCGAGTGGAACAGCCGGTACGCCGACGCCGTCCCGGTCCGCCGTCCGCATCAGCAGGATCTCCAGTTTTCCAGCCATACCCCGAAGGCTATCGATCATGGCCGGCTCCGCGGCCGGGAGACAGGCGTCCCGGGTGTTCCGGCTCATCTGCGCGGGATGAAGAGAGCGGCGGCCACGGGTGCCAACGTGCGAAGCCGGCGACGCTGGAGGACGCCCGATGACCGGCCACCGCGCAAGGATCCTGTCGACCGTCGTCGCGCTCGTCGTGCTCGCCGGATGCAGCGGGCCGAACGATCCGCCGCACAGCGCCGCGATCTCGTCGGCGGCCACCCCGGCGGAGGTCGTCGACCGGGCGCTGCAGGACGTCGAACGGTTCTGGGCCGCGACGCGTGGTCGATCAACCACTCGACTACCTCGACGACGGGGCGCAGAAGCCGGTCCGGATCTGGAACCGGACCGGCCGGCGGCCGCTGTTCGCCGCGGGCAACTCCAACGGCGACGTCGACATGCTCACCTTCACCCGGCATCCCGGCAAACCGTGCCTGCGCCTGCTCGTCAAGCACGACGACGCGATCCGGGAGTTCGACTACGTCGCCGGGTCCGAGCAGGCGCTGAAGGAGGCGGAGAGCCAGGGCTGGACGGTCGCCGGCATCCGCGACGACTGGCTGACCGTCTTCTGAGCACCGGCTCCCCGTACCCCTAGTCGGTCTTCCGCACCGACGCCTTGCGGAAGATCCCGGACATCCCGTTGTCGATCAGGTCCTGGCCGGTCAGCCCGGCGAACAGGTTCGGGAAGACCGCGACCAGCCCGGTCCATCCGGTCTGGTGCGCCGCTCCGATGCCGGCTCCGTTGTCGCCGTGGAAGTACTCGGAGAACAGCATCAGCTCCCGCCAGTGCTCGCGGGCGAACGTCTCGTTGCCGCCGTAGCAGGGCCGGTGCCCCCGCTCGTCGGGCAGGAAGATGCCGGTGAGCCGGCCGGAGATCTCCCGGGCCACCTCGAAGAGCGTCATCTGCCGGCCGGAACCGGTCGGGCATTCCACGGTGAAGTCGTCGCCGTAGCCCACGTACAGGTTGAGCAGGGCCCGGATCATCAGGGCGTTGACCGGGAACCAGATCGGGCCACGCCAGTTCGAGTTGCCGCCGAACATCCCGTTCTCGGACTCGGCGGGCTGATACGAGACGCTGTACCGCTGGTCGCCGACGTAGAACCCACGCGGTCCCGTCGGCCTGGTCCAGGTGCCCGCCGGTGGGCAGTGGCGCGCTGCGGTCGAAGACGCCGATGTTGTCCAGGCCGAGGAAGCCGCCCTGGAAGACGTTGCGCCCGTCCATGTCCTTGCGGTTGACCCACCAGGTGAAGTTCTTCGACAGCTTGTGGAACACCCGCTCCAGGAAGTCGAGGTCGCCCGTGCCGGTGCGGGCCTTCTCCAGTTCGTAGACCAGGTAGGCGGCCCAGGCGTGCACGGGCGGGTTGACGTCGCTGAAGTTCCATTCGTACGCCGGGATCTGCCCGTTCGGGTGCAGGTACCGGCGGGTCAGCAGCAGCTCCAGCTGGCTCTTGGCGAACGCCACGTCGACCAGGCTCAACGCGGCCGCGTGGTAGGCCAGGTCCCAGGCCGCGAACCAGGGGTACTCCCATTTGTCCGGCATCGAGATGATGTCGTGGGCGTCCAGGTGGAACCACTCGCCGTTGCGGATGCCGGGCGCGTTCAACGGGTTCCGGCCGTGCTCGCGCAGCCAGCGTTCCACGTCGTACCCGAAGTACTGCTTGCTCCACAGCATCCCGGCCAGAGCCTGCCGGGCCACCTGACGTTCCGGTTCGCTCAGGGCCGGGGCGAACAGCGCGCCGTAGAACTCGTCCGCCTCGGCGCGGCGTGCCGCCACGATCTCGTCGACGGCCTCGTCGGTCACGGTCGACGGCTGGTCACCGAGCCTCGTCCGGACGACGGAGGTCCCGCCGGCCGGCACCGTCAGGGTGACCACCGCGGCGGCCTTGGTGCCGGTCCCGTCGGCGTTGACCGCCTCCTTCTCCCCGTCGATCAGGTAGCGCCCGAACGCGTCCTTGCGCCCGTCCGCGTTCTCGGTGAACAGCAGCTGGTGCTCACCGAGACAGGTCCACCAGCGGGTGCCGAGCCCGGCGTGCTCGGCCTCGACCACCGATCCGCCGGTGGTCCGCAGCCGGGCCTGCTCGCCGGTGGCGCGGAACCAGACCGTGGGCAGCAGATGCACGGTGGCTTCCTCGGGTCCACGGTTGTGCACGCTGATCCGGGTGAGGATCTCCTCCGGGCCGGCCTTGGCGTATTCGATCTCCACGTCGAAGTACCGGTCCTCGGCGAAGATCCCGGTGTCGACCAGCTCGTACTCGAACTCCCCGAAACCGCGTGCCCGGTTGGTGGCGACGAGATCGTTGTACGGGAACTCCCGCTGCGGATACTTGTAGACCATCCGCATGTACGAGTGGGTCGGCGTCCCGTCGACGTAATACCAGTACTCCTTGACGTCCTCGCCGTGGTTGCCCTCGGTGTTGGTCAGCCCGAAGAACCGTTCCTTGAGGATCGGGTCCCGGCCGTTCCACATCGCCACGGCCAGGCAGAGCCGCTGCCGGTCGTCGCTGAACCCGGCGATGCCGTCCTCACCCCACCGGTACGCCCGGGAGCGCGCCTGGTCGTGGCTCAGGTAGTCCCACGCGTCCCCGCCCTCGCTGTAGTCCTCCCGGACCGTGCCCCACTGCCGTTCGCTCAGATAAGGTCCCCAGCGCCGCCAGTCCACGGCGGCGGTGTCGGCGTCCCGCAGGCGCCTCTGCTCGGCGTTCTCGCTTGCGCTCATGCCGTCAGGTTGTGCAGACGCGGGCCGATAGGCGTCCTCCCGCAGGGATGAAACCCGGCGCCGGGGGTTCTCCGCATCGGGGTATGACAGTTCCGGGACGTTGACGGGGGCGGTCCGTCCTCACGAGACTCTCCCTATGAGGGCCGTGGTCGTGCAGGACGGGGAACTGTCGGTCGCCGAGGTGCCGTTGCCGGTGCCGGGGCCGGGGCAGATCAGGCTGCGCGTGACGCGGGCCGGGATCTGCGGGTCGGATCTGCACGTCCGGGTGCATGCCGACGCGAGCGCGGACGTGGCCGCCGAGGTGGGCTATCCGGATTTCATGCGACCGAAGCACCGGGTCGTGATGGGTCACGAGTTCACCGGCGTGGTGGACGAGTACGGACCGGACACCCGGCGCCGCTGGCGGAAGGGGCAGGCGATCGTCGCGCTGCCGCTGATCCGGCACGGCGACGACGTGCACATGATCGGGCTGTCCGAGCACGCGCCGGGCGCCTACGCGGAGTACATGCTGGTCGCCGAGGACGCCGCGATGCCGGTGCCGGCCGGTGTGCCGGCCGATCTGGCGGCGCTCACCGAGCCGCTCGCCGTCGCCCTGCACGCGGTTCACCGCGGCGCGGTGACCAGGCGGGACACCGCGGTGGTGATCGGTTGCGGTCCGATCGGGCTCGCGGTGATCCTGATGCTGAAAGCCCTGGGGGTACGCCGGGTCGTCGCCACCGACCTCGTCGAGGGCCGCCGCGAGCTGGCCCGCCGGTGCGGGGCGGACGTGGTCACCGGCGAGCCGTGGGCGGGGCTGACCAAGCCGATCACCGAGATCTACGGCACCGGCCTGGACGCCCTGCACCGGCTCCGTCAGGTTCCGGGTCTGCCCTGGTGGCAGGCGGTACGCGCGGCCCGGCGGTTCAGCGGCGGCCCGGTCGTCTTCGAGTGTGTCGGCGTGCCGGGCGTGATCGAGGACATCGTCACGCACGCCCCGATCCGCTCCCGGGTCGTGGTAGTCGGCGTCTGCATGGAGCCGGACACGTTCCGCCCGACGATGGCGAGCAACAAGGAGATCGATCTGCGGTTCGCGTTCTGTTACGACCCGGCGGAGTTCCACGAGACCCTGCAGATGATCGCCCGGCGCAGGATCGATCCACGCCCGTTGCTGACCGGCGTCGTCACGCTGGAGCAGCTCGGCGATGCGTTCGACCGGCTCCGCAAGCCGGGCAAGCACGCGAAGATCCTTGTGGATCCGGGAAACGGGTAACGGAGCGTGCCCGTCACCCCGCTGCTCGCGAGTGACCCGGATCAGATCGCCGATCACGTCCTGACCGGTCGTCTCGGCAGCGGCGGCATGGGCACCGTCTACCTCGCCCTCGACCCCGAGGGCCGCCAGGTCGCGATCAAGGTGGTCCGCCCCGATCCGAAGTTCCTGGCCCGGTTCCGCAGCGAGGTCAAACGGGCCCGGCAGGTCCCGCCGTTCTGCACGGCCGCCGTCCTGCACGACGATCTCGAGCACGATCCGCCGTACCTGGTCGTCGAATACGTCGACGGCCCGAGCCTGGCCGAGGTGGTCCGGGACCGTGGCCACCTCACCCCGTCCGAGGCGTACGCCATCGCCGTCGGTGTCGCCACCGCCCTGGTCGCCATCCACGGCGCCGGTGTCGTGCACCGCGACCTGAAACCGGCGAACGTGCTGCTCTCCGTCGGCCTGCCCAAGGTGATCGACTTCGGCATCGCTCGCGGCGCCGACCTGAGCGCCGAGCTCACCGGCCCGGACCAGGTCGTCGGCACCCTCGCCTACCTGGCGCCGGAGTGCCTGGACACCGGATCCCGTGACCGGGTCGGCCCACCCGCCGACGTGTTCGCCTGGGGTGTCCTGGTCGGGTACGCGGCGACCGGCCGCACCCCGTTCGCCGCCGACACACCGCTGGCGACGATCGGCCGGATCCTCACCCAGCCACCCGACCTGGCCGGCCTGCCCGAACCGTTGCGCGGGCTGGCCGCGTCGGCGCTGGAGAAGGACCCGGACCGCCGGCCGCAGGCGTCCGCGCTGCTGGACGCCCTGCTGTCGGCGGGCCGCCCGGACGTCACCCCCGAACTGCACCGGGCCGCCCTGGCCGCGCAGGCCAGCCGCCGCCCGGCCCGCCGCTGGATCGGCTGGGCCACGGCCGCCGCCCTGGTCGCGAGCCTGTTCGCGGGCACCGCGATCGCGCTGGCCCGCGCCGGTGACCGGGTCGAACGGCAGGACCGGGCCCTCGTTCAGCGGGATCTGCTGGACCGGTCGGCGCAGATGCTCGACACCGATCCGGGTCTGGCGCTGCGGCTGGCGGTGAGCGCCCAGACGATCGAGGAGTCGGCGCGCAGCCGGGCGGCGACGGACGCGGCGCTGGCCACCGGATACGAGGCGCAACTCAGCCCGGACGAAGCCGTCTACACCGCCGAGTTCCGGCCGGACGGCGGCATGGTCGCGACGGCCGGGGCGGGCGACGTCGGGTTGTGGTCGGTGGCGGGCAGCCGGTTCACCCGGGCCGGTTCGCTGGACATGGGCGGCGAGGAGACCACCGATCTGTCGTTCAGCCCGGACGGGCGGACCATCGCGACGGCCGGGGCGCGGCTGCAGCTGTGGGACACCTTCGGCGCCTATCCTCTGGCCGAGCTGTCCGGGCAGGCCTGGGACGCGGTGCAGTTCGGCCACGACGGCTCCCGGCTGCTGACCGTCTCCGACCGGATCGAGCTGTGGGACGTCCGCGATCGCCGACAGCCGCGATCGGTGTGGAGCGCCCCGGGCGGGACGGTGACCCGGGGCGGCGCGCGGCTCAGCCCGGACGGGCGCCTCCTGGCCGGGGTGGCCGAGGGCGAGCTGCTGACGGTCTGGTCGGTGACCGGCCCACCCCGGAAGGCGTCGGTGATCACCGACGCCGACGCGGTGATCAACCTGGCCTTCAGCCCGGACGGCAGACGGCTCGCGACGGCCACGGTCAGTGACGGGGTGCGGCTCTACGATCTGGCGGACCCGGCGAAACCGCGGCTGCTGTCGACGTTCGCGGGCGGCGAGGGCACGACGACACGGGTGGCGTTCGACCGGACCGGGACGCTGCTGGCGGCCGGCGGCGAACAGCGGACGGTGGGCCTGTGGAGCCTCGCCGACGTGGGCGATCCGCTGCTGCTGCGCACGCTGCGCCGCGACGGCGGCTGGATCTCCTCACTGGATTTCACCCCGGACGGCAACCGGCTGCTCACCGCGGGCTGGCAGGGCGCGGCCCGGTCGGCGGCGCTGTGGCGGGTCACCCCGTTCACGCCGGTGCGGCGGGCCCGCCTCGACGCCCCGCCGGATCCGGCGCGCCTGGTCGGCGTCTCGCCCACGGACGTGCTGGCGATCGCCGCCGGCGGCCGGACCGAATTCTGGGATCTGCGTGATGCGGGCCGTCCGGCGGCGGCACGGCAGGCGGTGGCCGGGGCTTCCGGGGCTTCGCGGGTACGGGTGAGCGGCACCCTCCTCCTCGCCGCCGGAACCCTCTACGACGTCGGCGGGAACCCCCGCAGGCTGCTCGGCGACGTCATCGACATCGATCCGGCCCGGGGCCTGGCCGCCGTCCTCGACCAGGGCTCGCGGGTGCTCGTCTACCGGATCGCCGCCACCCCGGAACTGCTCGCCGAGATCCCCGCCGACTATCTGGCCGCCGCCGTCTTCGACCAGGTCACCGGCGATCTGGTGATCGCCGGTGACAACGGCGGCGCGAACCCCTCGCTGACCGTGTGGCGGCTGGCCGACCCGACCGGCCCGGTCACCGCCGCGATGCTCGCCGCCCAGGGCGGCACCCGGGCCCTGGACGCCCGCGGCGGGACGGTCGTCGCCGTGGACCGCGACATCGTCACCTGGAACGGCCGGGACGTGCGGTCGGTGCAGCGCCGCGGCCGGACCGTGATCGGGTCGGGCGCGGTCAGCCTGGCCGCCGACGCCTCGCTGCTGGCGGTCGCCGGGTTCTCCGGAACCGAACTGTGGAGCCTCTCCCCGGAAGCCGATCCGCTGCTGGTGACGGTGCTGCCGGGCCGGCCGTCGTCGGTGGCGTTCAGCCCGCGCGGGCCGCTGCTCGCCGTCGCCGACTCCGGCGGCACCACCGTCTGGGACGTCAGCGCGCTGCAGATGACACTGCGCGACCCCCTGGCGGAGGGTTGCGTGCGGCAGGGTGGCCTCACCGAGGCCGAGTGGGCGGCGTACGCCCCGACCCTGGCGTACGAGACCGCCTGCCGCTGATCCTCACTCGGTGTCGGCGTGCCACAGGTCGGGGCCGAACACCTCGTACTGGATGTCGGCCGGGGCGACGCCACGCTCGATGAGGGCGCCCCGGACGGACTGGAGGAACGGCAGCGGCCCGCACAGGTAGTAGACGGCGTCGGCGGGCAGGCCGGCCTGGGCCAGGTTCATCGTGCCCGGGAACGCGCCGGTGACCGGCAGATCGGTGGCGGTGTCCCGCTCGTACCAGACGAACAGCCGGGACTCGGGCAGCCGGGCCAGGTCGCCGGCGATCTGCCGGCGCAGCGCGAACGACTTCTCCTCGGCGTCGGCGTGCAGGACCGTCACGTTCAGGCTCGACCCGGCGGCGACCAGGTGCGACAGCATCCCGGCCATCGGGGTGACGCCGATCCCGGCACTGGCGAACACGACCGGGCGGCCGGAGTCGTCGAGGACCACGTCGCCGTACGGCACGCTCATGGTCAGTTCGTCGCCGACCTTGATCTCGTCGTGCAGCAGGTTCGAGACCTCGCCGTCCGGCCGGCCGCCGCCGCGCACCCGTTTGACCGCGAAGTAGCGATGCTCGCCGTCGTCGGCCCGGGTCAGGCTGTACTGCCGCGGCTGCCGGACGCCGTCGGGCATCGGCCCGAGCACGCTCACGTACTGCCCCGGCAGCGACGTCTTGACCAGCCGGTCGTCGATGCGGCGCATCACGAACGTGACCACGTCGTCGGTCTCCGGGATCTTCTCGGCGACCCGCCACTGCCGCCACACCCGCTCGGCGGTGACGCCACGGGCGCTGTAGAGGCCCCGTTCCTGGTGGATCAGCGCGTACGCCATCAGCCAGTAGACCTCGTCCCAGGCGGCCGCGACCTCAGGCGTGACCGCGTCGCCGAGGACGTCACCGATGGCCCACATCAGGTGGTCGCGGACGATCCGGTACTGGTCCGGTTTGATGCCGAGCGAGGTGTGCTTGTGCGCGATCCGGGTCAGCAGCCGGTCCGGTGTGTGGCCCCGCAGCAGGGCGCTCGCGAACACGGCGACCGAGCCGGCCAGGGCTTTCGGCTGGGAGCCCTCCGCCTGATTGCCCCGGTTGAACATGGCGTCCTGGAACTCCGGGTGCGCGGCGAACATGTGCGGGTAGAACCGGCCGGCGATCTCCTCGATGTGCTCGCCGATCACCGGCAGAGTGGCCTCGACGACGCTTCGTGCACCAGGCGACAACACGGCAGAACCTCCAGCGGGCATCCGGCAGACCAGATCGACCACCCGACGATAGGAGTCCGGGTCATATCCCGCCGCCCCATTCACGGGCCTTCCGAAAACGAAGCTCATGGGGTACCGGTCTACCTTCGGCGGCTGGTTGAATTCGTCATGATCATTGCGAGGCTGGTTCCGCGCAGCGCCGCGGGGTGGACGATCGCCGTGTTCGGGGCGATGGCGGCGCTGGTCGGTGTGGTGGGGCCGGTGTCGCCGGCGGTTGTGCAGGCCGGTGTGGCTCCGGCCGGGTTCCTCGGGGTCGCCGCCTGGGAGGCCGCCGGCGCGGTCGCCACCGCCATCGGCCTCATCGTCGACCGTCGATCTCAGGGTTAGCCTGGTGGGATGCTGGACGACATCGACGTTCCCGAACTGTCCGCACGGTCCGGAGTGAAGTGGGCCCGGGCCACCGCCGCCGGCGCGATCCCGGCGTGGATCGCCGACATGGACTTCCCGGTGGCCGAGCCGATCCTCGCCGCCATCCGGGACGCCGACCACGGCTATCCGGCGTGGGAGGAGGATCCCCGGGCCAACCCGCTGATCGACGTCTACGTCGACCGGACGGAGGCGCTGCACGGGCATCGGCCGGATCCGGGGTCGGTCCGGTTCTTCACCGAGACGATCCAGGCGCTGCAGGTGATCCTGCACGTGGCCACCGAGCCCGGTGACGCGGTGGCCATGCACACGCCCAGCTATCCACCGTTCCTGAAGACCGTGGAACGGATGGGCCGCCGCCTGGTGCCGATCCCGATGATCGACACCGGCGGCGGCTGGGCGTTCGACGTGGACCGGCACGCCCTGGCCGGATGCCGGGCGCTGATCCTGGTGAATCCGCAGAACCCGACCGGCCGGGTCTTCACCCGCGACGAGCTGACCGCGCTCGCCGGCCTGGCCGAACGGCACGACCTGCTGGTGATCGCCGACGAGGTGCACTCCGAACTGGTCTACGAGCCGCACCGGCACCTGCCGTTCGCGCCGTTCGCTCCGGGCCGCACGGTCACCCTGGCCACCGCCAGCAAGGCGTTCAACCTGGCCGGGCTGCGCTGCGCGATCGCCGACGTGGCGGCGCCCCGGGTCCGTAAGGCCCTGGACGCGCTGCCGGACCGGATGCTCGGCCAGCCGGGCACGCCGGGGATCGTCGCCACGCTCGCCGCATGGGAGCACGGCGGCCCGTGGCTGGCCGAGGTGCGGACCCTCCTCGAACGCAACCGCCGTCTGGTCGCCGAAGGGCTCGGCCGGCACCACTCCCCCGAGGCGACCTATCTGGCCTGGCTGGACCTGCGGTCGCTGGGCGGGGACCCGGCCGGGCGGATCCTCGCCGAGTCCGGGGTGATGCTCAGTCCCGGACCGCAGTTCGGGCCCGGCGGCGCCGGTTACGCACGGCTCAACTTCGCGACGTCGCGGCCGGTGCTGGACGAGATCCTGGGGCGGCTGGCCCCGTACGCCGCCTGAGCTGTCACCACGGGATCGGCCCGGCGTCCTCGAAGTAGCCGCCGGTCGGCCCGCCGGCCGGCAGGGTGGCGAGCCGGATCGCGATCGCCGCGCCCTGTTCCGGGGTGCGGTGACCGCGGTGCCCGTTCAGGTCGGTGGCGGTGAACCCCGGGCATCCCAGGTTGATCAGGATGCCGGCGTCCCGCAGCGCCTTCGCGTACTGGATCGTGATGGCGTTGAGGAACGTCTTCGACGGCGCGTACGCCATCGACAGCGGCCCGGTCTCCCCACCGTCCTCGCTCTGCCGGGTCAGCGAGCCGACACCGCTGGACATGTTGACGATCCGTGGCGCTGCCGAGCGGCGCAGCAACGGCAGCAGGGCGTCGGTGACGCGGACGACGCCGATCACGTTGGTCTCCACGACCGTACGGATCTCGGCGAGGTCCGTCTCGGTGGGCGCCTGCTTCCAGCCTCCGGTGACGGCCGCGTTGTTGACCAGCACGTCGAGGCGCCCGAACCGCTCCTCGATCAGGGCGGCGGCTGCGGTCACGCTCGCGTCGTCGGTCACGTCGAGCGGCACCCCGAACGCGTCCACCCCGCCGGCCCGCAGTTTGCCGACCGCCGCCTCGCGCCGCTGCTCGTCGCGGGCGCCGATGCCGACGGTCCAGCCCAGCGCGCCCAGGCCGGCCGCGATCTCGTACCCGATCCCCTTGTTGGCGCCGGTGACCAGCGCGATCGTGTTCTCACTCATGGCACCGATCCTGGCCGGGGCGGCCGGTGGGACCAACACCGTCTGCGCGCGCATCGATACCGCACGGGTATCAATTAGGGTGACGGGGTGGAGACGCGGGAACTGCGGTATTTCGTCGCCGTCGCCGAGGAGCTGCACTTCGGCCGGGCGGCGCTGCGTCTCGGGATCGCCCAGCCGCCGCTGTCCCGGGCGATCGGGCAGCTGGAGCGCCGGCTCGGCGTCACGCTGCTGGAACGCACCAGCCGCACGGTCGCCCTCACCGAGGCCGGCACGGTGCTGCTGCGTGAGGGCCGGGCGGCGCTGGACGCGGTGGCCGCGGCGGAGCGCCGCACCCGCCGCGCCGCCCTGGGCGCCGCCGAGCTGGTGCTGGTCACGAAGGCGGGCGCGTCCAGCGAGCTGCTGCCGAGACTGCTCGACGCGTACGCCGCCGAACCCGGCTCGGTCGCCGTCGACGTGGTGCTGTGCGGCATCGGCCAGCAGGAGGGGCTGCTGCGCGACGGGCGGGCCGACGTGGCGCTGCTGCATCTGCCGTTCGACTCGACGGCGGGCCTGGACTTCGAGGAGCTCGGCACCGAGCGGCAGGTCCTGGTGCTGCCCGCCGGGCATCCGGCGGCCGCCCGGGAGTCGCTGACGATGGCCGAGGCGATCAGCGTCCCCGGGTTGCCGCCGCCGCGCTGGCCGGGCTCGGACGGGCCGGGGCCGGAGATCCGCGACCACGCCCAGTTGCTGCAGCTCATCGCGCTCGGGCGGGCCTCGGCGGTGCTGCCCGCATCGGTCCGGTCCCAGCTGCGCCCGGAGCTGACGACGGTGCCGGTCGTCGATGCGCCTCCGGTGACGACGGTGATCGCCTGGCCGCCGCACAGCCGCTCCCGCCCGTTGGCCCTGCTGATACGGACAGCTACCCGGCTATGACAGAATCGGCACACACGTTGCCGTTGATCTATCACTATGCGTGGAAAATTCCGGACAAGATGTGCGGACTGTCCGTCCATTTGCGACACTGCCCGACATGCCAACGACGGATCTCCATCTGGTCGTCGACATCGCCGCCTGGTGGACCACCGCGGCGTACGAGTCCGGGGACGATGTTCAGCCCGTGCTCTTCGACGGACGAGCCCGCACACCCAGCGGGGTGTTCCACGACGACGGCGTCTACCACGCCGGCACGGCCGCCCTCACCCAGGGCATCGCCCGGCCGGAGGACTACCGCCCCGACCCGATGACCCTGCTACGGCACGGCGGCCCGGCCGAGGCCGTCGCCGCGGTCCTGACCCACGTCGCCGCCCGCACCGGCGGGGCGACCGCCCTGACCGTCATCACCGCCCAGTCCTGGGACCTGCCGGCCCGGCAGCGCCTGGAGAAGGCCGCCGACATCGCCCGGCTCCCCCGGCCCCGGGTGGTCACCGCCGCCGCCGCGGTCGCGTCGCTCACCGGCGAGGACGTCGCCGTGGTGTGCGTGCCCGGCCCGGCCTGGCCGGAGCTCACCCTGGTCGACGCCCGGGACGGGCAGCAGCGGCTCACCGCCGCGACCGTGCGCGCGCCGGGCGCCGCCGCGGTCGACGAGGCGTTGCTGCGGGTCGCGGCGGTGCGGGCCGGCGCCGACGCGGACGCCGACGACTGGCGGCTGCTCTGGGAGATCGAGCGGGCCCGCTCGGTGCTGGCCGTCCAGCCACGGGCCGCGGTGCTGCTGCCGGAGCCGCACCAGGCCGTGGTGGTGGCCAGGGAGGATCTGGCGGCGGCGACCGCCGTACATCTCGATCGTCTCGCCGACACCGTCAAGCAACTGCTGGACGACGCCGACCTGACACCGCCGGACATCGGCGCGGTCGTCCTCGTCGGTGACGACGATCAGATGGCCGCAGCCCTGACCGGCGCCGGTCTGGCGCCGACCCGGACCGTCCGGGACCCGCACGCGATCCTGCGCAGCGCCGCCCGGACCCGCCCGCCGGGCCGGCCGAGCTGGCCGTGGCGCCGCCGGTGACCCGGATCCCTACTGGAAGACGATGGTGTGGTTGCCGTGCCGGATCACCCGGTCCTCGGCGTGCCACAGCACCGCCCGGGACAGCACCGACCGCTCCACGTCCGCGCCCTGCCGCCGCAGCTCGGCGACGGTGTGCGCGTGGTTCACCCGGACCACGTCCTGCTCGATGATCGGGCCCTCGTCCAGGTCCTCGGTGACGTAGTGGGCGGTCGCGCCGATCAGCTTGACGCCACGCTGCCGGGCCTTCGCGTACGGGTCCGCGCCGATGAACGCCGGCAGGAAGCTGTGGTGGATGTTGATGATCGGGACGCCGACCCGCTCGATGAACTCGCCCGAGAGGATCTGCATGTATCGGGCCAGCACGATGAAGTCGACGTTGCCGGTGAGCAGCTGAAGGTGCTGGGCCTCGGCGGCGGACTTGTCCGCGCCCTGCGACGGCACGTGGAAGAACGGGATGCCGAACGAGCGCACCTCGTCCGCCGAGTCGGCGTGGTTGGAGATCACCATCGAGACGTTGACCGGCAGCTCGCCCCGCCGGTTGCGCCACAGCAGGTCCAGCAGGCAGTGGTCGGTCTTGGAGGCGAAGATCGCCACCCGCTTCGGTACGGACAGGTCGCGCAGCGTGTACTCCAGCTCGAACCCGTTCGCCAGCTCCTGGCGCAGGTCCTCCTCGATCGCCGGGAGCGCGGCCTTCAGGTCGGGCCGGCCGAAGACGGTCCGCTGGAAGAACGCGCCACCGTGCGGATCGTCGGAGTACTGGTCGAGCGAGACGATGTTGGCCCCGTGCCGCCCGAGCACCGTGCTGATGGCCGCGACGATCCCGGTCCGATCCCGTCCGTGCACGATCAGCACGGCCTGGTCGGCGGTCGGCTGCATCGGCGGCGCCTGGTGCGGCGCGGGCGCGTTCTGGGTCAGGGTCACGTCGGGGCGTCCTTCCGAGTTCGTTGCGTACCGGCCACCGAAGTCTAGGAATCTAGCCTGACCTTGCCGCATCCCGATCCCCCAGGTCACCCGCGACCCACGTCACATCATCGGCAGCCGCCGAAGAGTACGGTCCGGGTGTGATGAACATCGAGCAGGTGGCGGCCTTCGCAGCCCTGGCGTTCGTGATCATCGTCATTCCGGGGCCGAGCGTGCTGTTCGTGGTCGCGCGAGCGCTGGCGTACGGGCGGAGGGTCGCCCTGATCACGGTCGTCGGCAACACGATCGGCGCCCTGGTGGCGGTGACCTCCGTCGCTTTCGGGGTGGGTTCGATCGTCGAGCGGTCGATCGTCGCGTTCACGATCCTCAAGTGGGCCGGCGCGGCGTACCTGGTGTACCTGGGTGTCAAAGCGTTCCGGCACCGCCACGCCATCGGGCAGCCGGCGGCCGGCGCGACCCCCGTCCGCGGCACCTGGCGCACCCTGTGGGAGGGCCTGATCGTCGGGGTGTCGAACCCGAAGTCGTTCGTCTTCTACGCCGCCGTGCTGCCCCAGTTCGTGGACCGGTCGGCCGGTCACGTCACGGCGCAGATGCTGCTGCTCGGCGTGATCTTCAACGTCATGGCGCTGTTCTGCGACTCCTCCTGGGGCCTGGCCGCCGCCGGGGCGCGGGACTGGTTCGCCCGCTCCCCGCGCCGCCTGTCCGCGGTCGGCGGCGCTGGCGGCCTGGCCATGGTCGGCCTCGGTGTCACGGTGGCGCTGACCGGCCGCAAGGACTAACGCCGGTAACCCTCGGCCTTGGCGACCACCTTCTCGACCGCCTCCCGCGGGTCGGCGCCGAGGCTGGCGATGGCGACCAGCGCGGTGAAGACCACATCGGCGAGTTCACCGACCACGTCGTCGGTGGTGTGCGTGACGCCCTTGCGCGGGTTCTGGCCGAGCACCCCGATCCACGCCTGGGCGGCCTCACCGGCCTCCTCGGTGATCTTCAGGATCCGGCAGGTCAGCTCCAGAGGATCGGTGCCGTTCTGCTCGTCGAGGAACTCGCGCCAGCGGCGGGCGGCATCCCAGACCTTGTCGTCCATGACAAAACCCCTTCCTGGGTACGGTGTGGCGATGCGCGACGACTCCCCTGCCCGGCCGATCCTGCCCGACGCCCTCGAGGACGCCCTCCCCGGCCTGGAGTCGGACGACCTCCACGAGAAGCGGACCTTCGACAACGCCGACCTGATCGGGGTGTTCGCGCAGACCGTGGAGTTCACCCAGTGCCGGTTCCGGGCGGCCCGGCTGGCCGGCGCGGTGCTGCCGAAGGTGCGGCTGACCGACTGCCTGGTCGAGCGTTCCGACTGGTCGAACGTGCGGGCCGAGAACGGGTCGATGGAGCGGCTGGCCGTCTCCGGCAGCCGGATGACCGGGCTGGCCTGGAGCGGCGGGATGCTGCGGGACGTCACGTTCGCCGACTGCAAGCTGGACCTGACGAACTGGCGGTTCGCCCGGTTCGCCGCGGTCACGCTGACCGGCTGCAACCTGACCGGCGCCGATTTCACCAACGCGGACCTGCGCAAGGCCACGTTCGTCGACTGCGACCTGAGCGGCGCCCAGTTCAGCAACGCGTCGATGCGCGGCGCCCGGTTCCAGCGGTGCGAGTTGGCCGGCATCGGCGGCATCACCAGCTGGGAGGGCGCCATCGTGCACCCGGACGACCTGCTCGGCCTCTCCTACGCCCTGGCCGGCGCCCTCGGCATCATCGTCGAGAACTGACCCCCTTCGAAGATGTGTACGGATACAGCCGGGCAGTACGGGTCGGTGACCAGATACATGTGTCAGGGACGACAGCTCAGCCGCCGCACCTCGAGAACGCGGACGCGTACCGGCAGGCGCGTGCCGCGCTCACGATCGTCGAAGACGCGTTGCAGAAGGCGGGATCGAGCATCGCTGCCGTGGTCCGCACGGTCACGTACGTGACCGACATCGCGGACGCGCCGCTCGTGGTCCGGGCTCACCGCGAGGTGTTCGGCGACCCGGTCAGGCAGTGGTGCCGTGATCGATGTAGAGGCCCCGTTCGATCGGCACTCCCAGTCCGGCGACAACCGCGCCGAACGACTTGCCGTCTCCGGCACGGCCCGGCCGGGTCTGCTCCGCCACGTCGCCGAAAATCAGCTTCAGGCGACGGAACTCCAGCACGGTGGTGCCCGAGTACACGGGGTCGGTCCAGTGCTCGCGGTCGACCACGACTCCGGTCAGCGCCGAGGTGGGATAGCGGCCGATGGTGCCGTCCGCCCGGGTCACAGCGATCTCGGAACGGCTCAGCCGGACCCTGATCACTTCCCGCCGTTGCCGGCGGTGGGCGAGCCACATCAGCAGCGTCAGGCCGGCGGGCACGCCCACCAGAACGACGTCCACGAGGACGAGGCCGAGGAACATGCCTCGAGACAGTGCTGACGAGAAGCTCGTGAACAACAGGGCGAGCAGCAACACGCCGGGCGAAGCAGTCAGGACCATGGCGACCCAGCGGGTGAGCGTGCCTGAGGTGGGCGCGGCCGAGTCGGCGGACCACGTCGTCGCACGTTCCTCATCCACAACGGTCATTCTGCCGGACGGGCGATGGGAAGCCGGAAAACGCATTGAGTCATCGCGCCACCTGTTCCAGGTGGCGCGTTCGGAGGCCGCCCGACATTCACCATCGACCTGGTGGGCCGGCCGGTGCCGTAACCGTCAACCGGCGGCCGGTTCCGTCCGTGGGACGTCGGTGCCGCCGGTCAGGGCGACGCCGCGCAGGTTCAGCAGCACCGCCAGGGCAGCGCCGACCACCAGGGCGATGTCGGCGACGTTGCCGATGAAGAGGCCGAAGTAGTCGATGAAGTCGACGACGTGGCCGCGGCCGGGCCCGGGTGCGCGGAACAGACGGTCGAGCAGGTGGGTGACCGCGCCGCCGAGGAGCAGGCCCAGCGTCACGGTCCAGGCACGGGACCGGGCCCGCAGCGCGACGACGCCGACGGCGATCGCGGCGGCCGCGGTGAACAGGGTGAGGAGCCAGGTCGCTCCGGCGGCCAGGGAGAACGCGGCGCCCGGGTTGTAGGTCAGCCGCAGCCTGATCAGGTCACCGGCGACGGCGATCGGGGGCCGCCCGGTCAGCGCCGAGACGGCCCAGAACTTGCTCACCTGATCCACCACGACCACGAGCGCCGCCAAGGCCGCCGTCAGCCGGAGACCCGGGTGCCCCCGGTCGCGTCCCGCCATCGATCACGGCCGCAGTCTACGCCTGGGTCAGCCCCGCTTCGCGGGCCAGGATCGCGGCCTGTACGCGGGACGCGCACCCCAGTTTCGCCAGCACCCGGGACACATGGGTCTTCGCGGTGGCCTCGGTGATCCCGAGCGCGGCGGCCAGGTCGGCGTTGGACAGGCCCCGGCCGAGTGCGGCGAGCACGTCCCGTTCCCGGTCGGTGAGCCCGGCGAGGGACGGCGGCTCGGCGGGCGCCGCCGCCGGGGTGCCGGCGAAGGCGGTCAGCAGGCGGCGGGTCACCTCGGGGGCGAGGATCCCGTCCCCGGCGGCGATCCGGCGGACCGCGTCGATCAGCGCACCCGGTTCGACGGATTTCAGCAGGAAGCCGGCGGCGCCCGCCCGCAGCGCCCCGAACAGGTATTCGTCCAGGTCGAAGGTGGTCAGGACGAGGACGTCGGCCAGCCCGGCGCCGACGATCTCCCGGGTGGCGGCGATGCCGTCGGTGCCGGGCATCCGGATGTCCATCAGGACCACGTCGGGTCGCAGCGCCACGGCCTGCCGGACCGCCACCGCCCCGTCGGCGGCCTCCCCGACCACGACGATGTCGGTGGCCTGCTCCAGCATCAGCCGCATCCCGGCCCGGATGGCGGCGTGATCATCAGCGAGGAGAACGCGGATGGGCCGCGCCGCGGAGGAACCAGAAGAGGGCGCGGCGGGACCAGAAGAGGGCGCGGCGGAATCATGGGGCCGGCGAATCGGCCCGGCTGCGGAGGAACCCTCAGAAGGGCGAATGGGCGTACCGCTCATGGGGTGCTCATCGGGAGGCTGGCCCGCACCTTCCAGACGTCGCCGTCGCGGCGGGCCGTCAGGTCGCCGCCCAGCAGGGCGGCCCGCTCGCGCAGCGACAGCAGCCCGGTGCCGGCGCTCAACGCCGTATGGTCGAGACCGTTTCCGCCGGTCAGCGTGTTGGTGACGGTGACCAGCACCCGGTCGCCGGACGGCTGGACGGTCAGTGTCACGTCGGAGGCGGGCGCGTGTTTGCCGGCGTTGGTCAGTGCCTCCCGGACGATGCTCCAGACGGTGTGCCCGACGACCGCCGGGACGCCGGGGATGTCGGTGGTCCGCACGTCGACCCGCAGTCCGTTGGCGGTGGCCGTCTCGACCAGTTCGGGCAGCCGGTCGAGGCCGCCCGGCAGGGACGGTTCGGCCGGCGCCCGCAACAGCAGGATCATGGATCGCATCTCCTCCAGGGCGGCCAGGCTGCTGGTCCGGACGGCACGCAGGGCGGCCCGGTCCCGGTCGGTGTCGGGTGGCGCGGCGAGCGCGGCGCCCGAGTGCATGGCGGTGGTGGCCAGGTGGGCGGCGATGACGTCGTGCAGGTCACGGGCCATCGCGGCGCGTTCGGCGAGGACGGCTTCGCGGGCGGTGCGCTCGGCGGCGAGGACGCCGAGTTGTTGCTGCTGGCGCAGGTTGGCGGCCCACCACAGTGGCACGAACAGCAGCGAGACCAGCTGTAGGCAGATGAACACCGCGTACCGGATCTCTCCGAGGGCGAGGCCGCCGACGACGCTCGTCGTGCCGATGACGACGAAGACCGTGGTGGTGACGGCGGCACGGGCCCGCGCGGAGGCGAACTGACCGGCTGAGAACAGCAGGTCGAAGATCACCAGGATCATCGCGACGCTGCCGCCGAGGACCGCGTCGGCGGCGAAGGCGATCGTCCCGGCGCCGAGTGCGAGCATCGGGTGCCGGCGTTTGCCGAGCATGGCGAGGCATCCGGGGGCCAGCGGGAGGAGATGCCACCAGGCGGGCGGGCCGGTTCCCGCGTCGCGGCTGACGTTCCATACCCCGGTCAGGCCGATCAGGTCGAGCGCGGCCCCGCCGGCGAAGGTTGCGGCGGCGTTGACGGTGTCCCGCAGCCGGCTGCTGCCCCGCCATCGTTCCCGCACGTTCACGCCGCCATCCCATCATGTCCGGGCCAGGCCGGACGTCAATCCAAAGTCGTACGCGTGCCGCATCCTTCGGCCGACGCGGCCCCGCCCGGCGCCGGTCGATCATGACGGGTATGGATGTCACCCTCCTCGGTTCGCTGGCCGTGCTGGCCCTGATCGACTCGACCAGTTTCGGGACCCTGCTGATCCCGATCTGGCTGCTGATTCATCCCGGCCCGGTGCGAGCCGGCCGGATCCTGATCTTCCTGGGTACGGTCGCCACCTTCTACTTCGCCGTCGGTGTGGCGGTCACTCTCGGTGCCGGCGCCTTCCTTCCGGAGATCAGCCGGATCTTCCGGACGTCTGCCGCGCAGTGGGCGCTGCTGGTCCTCGGGGTGGCCCTGTTCTTCTGGAGTTTCCGGCTGGGCCGTAAGAACCGGCCGGGGTCCGAGGGCCGGATGTCCCGCTGGCGGCGGCGGGTGCTGGCCGAGGAGGGCGGGGTACTGCCGCTGGCCGGGCTGGCGTTGCTGGCCGCTCTGGTCGAGGTGTCCACGATGCTGCCCTATCTGGGGGCGATCGGCCTGGTCACGGCGGCGGAGCCGACGGTGCCGCAGATCGCCGCGGTGATGGCCGGGTACTGCTTCCTGATGATCACCCCGGCGCTGCTGCTGATGGTGGTGCGCCTGGTCGCGGGCAAGCGGATCGTCCCCGCCTTGACGAAGGTCAGCGACTGGATGACGAACAGTGACACGGTGGCCTGGGTCGTGGGGATCGCCGGGTTCCTGCTGGCTCGGGAGGCCGCGGCGAATCTCTACCTGATCGACGCCTGAGCCGTTTTGCACGGCTCTCCGCCGGCCCGATATCGTGATCTTGATGTCGGGGATCCCGGAGGTCGGCTTGACCTGGTTCGTCGGCCAGTCACTGGTCTTCATCCTGCTCGCGTTCGTCCTCGGCGTGGCCACCGGCCGGCTGTGGAAGGCCGCGGAGAAGCCGCGGATCCACACGGTCACGGGGTTCCGGGCCGACTCCCCGCGGGACGGCGGGAACGCGGACGACGACGTGGTCACGACGCCCGCGCCCACCGGAGCTCCCGCGGAGCCCGCCCGGCCGTCTCCCCGCCCCCGGGCACCGCGATGACGGCCCGCCGCCGGTTCGTCGTCCCGGCCGCCCTGCTCGGTCTCGCCGTGATCGTCGCCGCCCAGCTCGGCCCGAACCGGTACCGCATCGAGGACGACCTGACCCGGCACGCCACCGCCGCCCTGGCCGCCGCCGGTCAGCCGGGCGCCGAGGTCACCTTCAGCGGCCAGGACGCCCTGGTGGTGGCCGATTCCCCGGCGGAGGGCCGCCGGGCCGAGGCGGTCGTCCGGGCGGTCGCCGGGGTCCGGACCGTCCGCACCCGCGTGACCGGGCCCGACCCGGCGCCCGCGCCTGCCCCGGCCCCCGCGCCCACCCCGCGGCCGGCGAGACCGGACAGCCGGGTACGGGAACGTCTGGCCGCCGTCCCGCCGCTGACCTTCGAGGCGGACGGCGTCCGTCTCACCCCGGAGGCGCAGCGTGCCCTGCCGCGGATCGCGGCGATCCTGCGGGACTCCCCCGGCACGGCGATCCTGGTCGCCGGACACACCGACACCCAGGGCAGCGCGGCCGCGAACCTGGCGCTGAGCTGGGCCCGCGCCGACGCGGTCCGGGCCGCGCTGCGGAATCTCGGGGTGGCCGACGGGCGGATGACCGCAATCGGTCACGGCGAGTCCCGGCCGAGAGCCCCGGAGGACTCTCCGGGGCACCGGGCCGCGAACCGCCGGGTGGAGCTGTCGGTCAGAGCTGGATGGCCTTCGTCTGGGTGAACTCGAGGACGCCGTAGGGGCCGAGTTCCCGGCCGTGCCCGGACTGCTTGTAACCGCCGAACGGGGCGAGCGGGTTGAACGCCGCCCCGTTGATCTCGACCTGCCCGGTCCGCAGCCGGCGCGCCACCCGGACCGCGCGGTCCCGGTCGGCTGACCAGACGGCGCCGGCCAGCCCGTACAGGCTGTCGTTGGCGATCCGGACGGCGTCGTCCTCACTGTCGTACGGGATGATCGACAGGACTGGACCGAAGATCTCCTCCTGGGCGATCGTCATGTCCGGGGTGACGTCACTGAACACGGTAGGCCGTACGAAATAGCCCTGCTTCTGATCGGGCTCTCCCCCGGTGACCAGCCGCGCGCCCTCCGCCCGCCCCTGGGCGATGTAGTCGCGCACCCGGTCCCGCTGGGCCGCCGAGACCAGCGGCCCCAGCACGGTCCCGGGGTCGTCCGGGTCGCCGGTGGCGAAGTGCCCGGCCACCGCCGCCGCGATCTCCTCGACCACCGGCAGCGCCACCCGCGGCACCAGCATCCGGGTCAGCGCCGTGCACGTCTGCCCCGAGTTGATGTAGCACTTGGCGAGCCCGTCGGCGACCGCGTCCTTGAGGTCGGCGTCGTCGAGGATGATGTTCGCCGATTTCCCGCCGAGTTCGAGGGCGACCCGTTTCACCGTCGCCGCGGCGACCTCGCTGATCCGCCGCCCGGCCCGCGTGGACCCGGTGAACGACACCATGTCCACGCCCGGATGCCCGGCGAGCGCCTCCCCGACGACCGGACCGTACCCGGTGACCAGGTTGAACACGCCCGGCGGCAGGCCGGCCCCATCGAGGATCTCGGCGAGCACGAACGCGCTGAGCGGCGCCACCTCGCTCGGTTTGACAACGATCGTGCACCCGGCGACGAGCGCGGCCGCGACCTTCGCGGCGACCTGGTGCAGCGGGTAGTTCCACGGCGTGATCGCCGCGACCACCCCGACCGGCTCGCGTTCCACCAGGGAGTTCCCGATCCGCTGCCGCCACGGCAGATCCTCGGCGAGATGCTGCATCGAGGCGAACGTGGCGATCGGCAGCGCGGTCTGCACCCCGAACGCGAACGGCAGCGGCGACCCCATCTCCCGGCTGATCAGCGCGGACAGCTCGCCCTGGCGTTCCTGCAGTTTCAGCGCCACCGCGCCGCACACCGCCACCCGGTCCGCGACCGGTGTCGCGGCCCAGCCCTCGAACGCCCTCCGCGCGGCGTCGACGGCGGCATCGGCGTCCGCCGCGGTTCCGGCGGGGACGGTGGCGAAGACCTCCTCGGTGTACGGGTTGACGACCTCGATCTTCTCCGATGAGGCCGGCTCCACCCACCGGCCGTCGATGAACAACTTGTCGGTGTTCACAGCGACGTCTCCTTGATGTTCTCCGCGGTCCTCGACGCCAGCGCCATGACCGTGATCATCGGGTTGGTCCCGGACGGGCTGGGGAACGCCGACGCGTCCCCGATCCACACCCCGGGCGTGTCGTGCAGTTCGCCGCGCGGATCCGCGACGCTCGTCGCCGGATCCGCGCCCATCCGGCAGCTGCCCATCTGGTGTGCCGAGAAGATGGTCGCCCCGCCGGCTCGCAGCGGCACCCGCCGGGCCCGGTCGATGTAGACCTCCAGGTCGTCGCCGTACCGCCACGGCGGAATGCCGCGCGCCAGCACCCGGATGCCGCGCGCCCCGGCCGCGTGGTGCAGCCGGATCTGCGCTTCCAGGGCCCGCTGGCTGTTGCGCACGTCCAGGTCGTCGGTCAGCGCGTACCAGTGCACGGCGTTCCCGGACGCGTCCAGGGTGACCCGGCCGTGCCCGCGGTCGCGGATCAGCCCGATGAACGAGCCGTTGTTACGGAAGTCGGCCATCGCCTGCTTGTGCTCGGCCGCCGACGTGAACGGCACCGACGACGCCCCGAGCCCGGTCGTGTACTGCACGCTCTCCATCAGGAAGCCGTGCCCGTCCTCCACCTCGGCGAACTCGTTGACCAGGCCGGCCTGCGGCGGGCCCCACCACGCCCGCATGTCGGTCCCGTAGTCGCCCATGGTCACCGTGCACGGGTGCAGCCGCAGGTAGTCGCCGGTCGCCGGCCCACCGATGCCCGACCTGAGCAGCACCCCCGGCGACTCCAGCGCGCCGGCCGCCACCACGACGATCGGGGCCCGCACGGTCACCGTCGCCCCGCTCCCCGTCCGGCCCGTCACCCCGGCCGCCCGGCCGTTCTCCACCAGCACCCGCTCGACCCGGCAGCCGTCGACGATCTCCGCGCCGTGCTTCAGGACCGCGGGCTCCAGATAGACCTTCGCCGTCGACTGCTTCGCCCCCGACCGGTCCCCGAAACCCAGGTGGCCGGCGATCGCGGCGTCGTGCCGCTTCTCGTCCCAGTTCCGGAAGATCGTCGCGAACGACCAGCCCAGCGCCTCGGCGCCGCGGTGCATGGCCTCGTGCACCCGGTTCAGCTCGGAACACTTGCCGGTCACCGAGAGCTCCCGCCAGACGGTGTCGAGATGGCGGTCGAAGGCGTCCGTGGCGAGGTCGGTGAGCCCGTGCTCGGTGGCCCACTCACGGCGTACGCCATCCCTGGTCTTCAGGCAGTTGGTCCAGTTGATGACGGTGCCTCCGCCGACCCCGGCGCCCGCCATCAGGATGACGTTGAGATCGGCCGTCGCGGTCGGGCCGCCCCGCCAGTAGGACCCCTGGTAGGCGGGGAGTTCCAGCTGGTCGAAGTCGCTCTCGGTGCGGTAGCGGCCGGCTTCCAGCACCACCACCCGGGCGCCGGCGGCGGCGAGCCGCCCGGCGATCAGACCGCCTCCGGCGCCGGATCCGACAACCACGGCGTCGGCGGTCAGCTCGCGGTCTCCGTCGATCCGCAACGGCGTGATGGTACGGCCGTCAGCGGGCTCGTCGGCCCGGGTATCGACCGGTCCCGGATAGCCGAGTCGCGTCCAGTTCGGGTTACGGCCGGCCGCGTTCGTGCGCCCGTACGTCATCAGCAGGATCAGGCTGGTCAGCGACCCGATGCCGGCGGCGGCCGGCGCCGAGGCCAGCGACAGGGTGGTGAGGATCTGCTCGCGCGACTCCTGCGAGGCCCGCGGCTGGAAGCCCTGGAGGGCGAGGATGTCGAGGAGCCCGCCGACGGCCTGCCGCTGGTCGGCGGGCATGTCCGCGAGCATGTCGAGAACGCCTTGATCGGCGCCGACATCGGTGGCCGTGCGAGCCCAGAAACCGTCGGCGTCGCCGGGCCGGTCGAGCGAGGGAACGATGGTGTCGCAGAGAAGCCGCAACACCTGTGTCTGGTTCGGAGTGAGGATCTCGGTCACGGTGCGCTCCTGCTTCGGTGGAGAAGTCCGGTGGCCGTGCTGGATCCCAATGTAAATCCGGATTCACATGTTTCACGTGCTCGCGAACGTGCCCGGTTGTGCGGATCTTGCACTTCCGGACCCCTTGATCGAGCCGCTCCCCCGGCACACCCTTTCCAAGACGAACCGACGCTGTCCGGAACAGGTGACCACCGTGCCGTGATCACCGGGTTTCCCGGCGTGCGAGGATGCCGGCATGAGCAACGATCTCTCGATCAGCGTCGAGGGCGGGGTCGCGCTGCTGGAGATGCGACGGCCGCCGGCGAACCACTTCGACGAGGCGCTGATCGGCCGGATCGTCGACGCGGCACGCGGTTTCGACCACGACCCGGACTGCCGGGTGATCATCCTGGCGTCGGAGGGGAAGCACTTCTGCGCCGGGGCGGACTTCGGCGGCGGTGAGTTCGCGGCGGACCACGTCACGGCGGCGGAGCGGCTCTACCGGCGGGCGGCGGAACTGTTCGACGTGCGTACCCCCATCATCGCCGCGGTCCAGGGCACGGCCGTCGGCGGCGGCCTCGGGCTCGCCTGTGCCGCCGACTTCCGGGTCGCCGAGGCCTCCACCCGGTTCGTGGCGAACTTCGCCCGGCTCGGCTTTCACCAGGGTTTCGGGGTGAGCGTGACGCTTCCGGAGATCGTCGGGCGGCAGGCCGCCGCCGACATGCTGCTGACCGGCCGTCGCGTCGGCGGCGAGGAGGCGCTGCGGCTGCGGCTGGCCGACCGGCTCGCCGCGCCCGGTCACCTCCGGCAGACCGCCCGCGAACTGGCCGCCGAGATCGCCGCCTCGGCCCCGCTGGCGGTCCGTTCGATCCGTGCCACCCTGCGGGCCGGCCTGGCCGAACGGGTCCGCGCCGCCCTGGACCACGAACTCGCCGAACAGAAGATCCACTGGGCGACCAGGGACAGCGCCGAGGGCATCGCCGCGAGCCTGGCCCGCCGCCCACCCGTCTTCACCGGCGAATAGCAGACCCCGGCTGGCTGGTCTCACCGCTGTCTCTCCCACCCCGAGACAGCGGCCACAACCAGCCAGGCAAGACCCGAACCCGCTGGCTCTCACCGCTGCCTCAAGCACGCCGAGACAGCAGCCACAACCAGCCAGGCAAGACCCAAACCGGCTGGCTCTCACCGCTGCCTCGAGCGCGGCAAGACAGCGGTGAGAACCGGCCGGGGGTTCAGCGGAGCGGGCGGACGGCGCCTTCGACGCAGCGCAGCAGCAGGCGCAACGTGTCGTGCCGGGAGGCGCCCGTCTCCGCCAGATAGCTCCACGCCGCATACAGGTGTGACCACATCAGGCTCTGCACCCACACCGGCGGCAGCTCCGGGTCGATGCTGCCGTCGGCGTGTCCTCGCCTGACCATCGACTCCACCTCGTCGTCGCATCCGGCCTCGAACGACACCTGCTCCTGGAACAGCAGCGACAGCGTGTCGCCGAGGTCGAAATACTCCTGGCAGAGGCGGCGCAGCGCGGCGGCCCCGGTGTCCTCTTCCACCCGGGCCCGCATCCCGGCCTGATCGAGCCGCCGCCCCGCCTCCTCCTTGAGGGCGGCGATCAGATCGCTGCGCTCCGGGAAGTAGCGGTGCAGTGTGGTGCGGCCGACGTCGGCGGCGGCGGCCACGTCGCCGAGCGGCGCGGCCGGGTTGCGCGACAGGACTTCGATGGCGGCGTCGAGGATCGCCTGCCTGGTCCGGGCGCGGCTCCCGGTAGGGACGGTGGTCACCGCCGCAGAATAACACTTGCCCATTATGGAACATCAGTGTTCCACTACGGGTATGCCGGATTCCACGAGACTGGGAACACTCCTCGCCGTGCTCCGCCCGCACCGCCGAACCATGGCGCTCGGGCTCGCCCTCGGCCTGATCGGCAACGCCGCCGCCCTCGCCACCCCGATGGTCACCAAATGGGTGCTCGACAGCTTCTCCGA
The DNA here is from genome assembly GCF_016862455.1 of Actinoplanes utahensis. Classification (GTDB taxonomy): domain Bacteria; phylum Actinomycetota; class Actinomycetes; order Mycobacteriales; family Micromonosporaceae; genus Actinoplanes; species Actinoplanes utahensis. Next base: position 35,627 of record NZ_BOMZ01000048.1, on the reverse strand, counting down.
CGGGATCGACCTGGCCACCCCGATCACGGTCCTCGCCGCCCTGGTCGTCGCCGGGACCATGATCACCCTCTGGCAGTCGATCCTGCTCGGCACGCTCGCCGAGCAGATCGTGCTCGACGCCCGCACCTCGATCATCCGGCGATATTTCCGGGCCCGCCTCCACGACCTGCTGGCCCGCCCCACCGGTGAGCTGGTCACCCGGGTCACCTCCGACACCGCGCTGCTGCACCAGGCGTCCGGCAGCATCATCGGCCTGATCAACGCGGGGATCGGGCTGATCGGCACGCTCGTGCTGATGGCCGTCCTCGACCTGACCCTGCTCGGCTGCACCCTGGCCGCGGTGACGGTGGTGGCCGTGCTGATGACGGTGTTGCTGCCGCGGATCGGGGTCGCGCAGACGGCGGCTCAGGACGCGGTCGGCCGGCTCGGGGCCGACCTGGAGGGTTCGTTACGCGCGATCCGTACCGTCAAGGCGAGCCGGGCGGAAGCCCGCCAGGGCGACCAGATCGTCGGCGACGCACGGGAGGCCGCCGCCCACAGTGTCCGCGCCGCGAAGGTCGCGGCGATCGTGTGGACCATCGCCTGGTCCGGCATCCACCTCGCGGTCCTGCTGATCCTCGCGATCGGCGCGTGGCGCGCCCACGCCGGCCTGCTGGAGGTGTCCAGCCTCGTCGCCTTCCTGCTGTACGTGTTCCAGCTGATGGGCCCGATCGGCGAGCTGACCCAGAACCTGACCGCGTTGCAGGCCGGCATCGCCGCCGCCGGCCGGATCAACGAGCTCGACTCGATCGCCCTCGAACCCGCCGCCCCCGAGGCCGCCACGCCGGTGACCGCTGGCGACGGACCGATCCTGGAGTTGCAGTCGGTGACCGCCCGTTACGGCCCCGGCTCACCCGAGGTGCTGCACGGCATCGACCTGGTGATCCCCCGCCGCGGCCACACCGCGATCGTCGGCCCGTCCGGCGCCGGGAAGACCACCCTGTTCTCGCTGCTCCTGCGCTTCCTCGAACCGGAGAACGGCCGGCTCCTGCTGGACGGACGACCGTACACCGCGTGGGGGCATCAGGAGATCCGGGCCCGGCTGGCCTATGTCGAGCAGGAGACCCCGGTGGTTCCGGGCACGGTCGGTGACAACCTGCGGTTCACCCATCCCGAGGCCGACGACGACGAGGTACGGGCGGCGCTGCGTTCCGTCCGGCTGGACGACCTGGACACCGCCTTGCGGGCCACCGACGTCTCCGGCGGTCAGCGGCAGCGGATCGCGCTGGCCCGGGCCCTGTTGCGCACCCCGGACGTGCTGCTGCTCGACGAGGCGACCGCCCAGGTCGACGGCCTGACCGAGGCCGCCGTGCAGGACTGCATCCGGGAGCGTGCCGCCTCCGGCGCCGTGGTGACGATCGCGCACCGGCTGTCCACGGTTCTGGACGCCGACCGGATCGTGGTGCTGGAGGACGGCCGGATCCGGGCGCAGGGCACGCACGCCGTTCTGTACGAGACCGACGAGCTCTACCGGAGTCTGGTCGAGGCGCTGCGGATCGCCGCCGATCAGCCGTCCGCACTCCTGCTGAAGCAGTAACGGCGCACTTCCGGCCGGAACAGGTTGAGGCTGATCCACCCGACCATGCCGAGCGTGTAGAGGATGCCGATCCCGATCATGAAGAGCATCTGCCAGCTCGCCCACACCGCGACGATCGTGAGCACCTGCGCGTTGAACGCGAGGATCCAGGCCGCCGCCCATCCGCGCGGGAACAGTTTCGCCGCCGCGGCCGACTGGACCCCGCCGAGGAACAGCCCGCCCAGCACGGCGAGCATGTAGATGCCGCCGTCATCGGGCAGCGCGCTCTGGAAGTTCACCACCATGAACACCAGGAACAGGATGCCGACCATGTTGATGATGAGCTGGAGCCAGAGCAGTGCCCTGGTCTGATCGGCATACCTGGGTAGCGTTCTCGCACTCATGACCGGCGACTCTAGGGCTTATCCGGTGGATCACCCAAGTGCGAGGCGAGGTCCAGGTGCTGGTCGCGATCCCGCGCGCCTGCCGCCAGGCCGGGCACCCGACTGCCACCGCGCACGCCTACTACTACTGAGAACCGTCCGGGTAGGCGCGGGTCTCGGTCGCCTTCACCGCCACCCACAGCTGCCGTCCCGGGACGAGGTCGAGCTGGGCGGCCGCGGCCGGCGTGATGTCGGCGGCCACACTGATCGGCCCGTCCAGCCGGACCCGCAGGTTGTCGCCGTGGTGCTGCACGTCGGCGAGCACGGCCGGCCAGGTGTTGCGGGGGCTGCCGTCCGGCTGGTGCGGGTGCAACGCGACAGCCGAGGGCGGGAACGCCACGAACGCGTCACCGTGCACGGTGTCGGTGCTGGTCAGCGTGAACCCGTCGGCGACGGTGACGGCATGCCCGTCGCCGTGGCCGCGGAACAGGTTGAGGCCGACGAGACGGGCCACATAGTCGGTACGCGGCCGGGCGGTGATCGTCGCCGCGTCCCCCTCCTGCACGACCCGGCCCTGCTCGACGATGACGAGCCGGTCGGCGAGCACCAGCGCGTCCAGCGGATCATGGGTCACCAGCAGGGTCGCGCCGGGATGCGCGGACAGGTGCCGCCGCAGTTCGCCACGGGTCTCCAGCCGGGTCCGGGCGTCGAGCGCGGCGAGCGGCTCGTCGAGCAGCAGCAGCGTCGGGTCGACGGCGAGCGCCCGCGCCAGGGCGACCCGCTGCGCCTGGCCACCGGACAGGTTGCGGGGCTTGCGACGGGCGTACTCGGTCAGTCCCACCCGGTCCAGCCAGTGGTCGGCGACCGCATGCGCCGCCTTGCGGTCCCGGCCGTGCCGCCGCGGCCCGAAAGCCACGTTGTCCCGAGCGCTCAGGTGCGGGAACAGGAGATAGTCCTGGAACACGACCCCGATCGGGCGCTGTTCCGGAGGCGTCCGGCTCAGGTCCCGGCCGTCCAGCAGGAGACGGCCGTCGGCGGAGAGTGGCGTCAGCCCGGCCAGCGCCCGCAACGCCGTGGTCTTCCCGGCGCCGTTCGGCCCGAGCAGCGCCACCGTCTCGCCCCGGCCGATCCGCAGCTCGACGTCGAGCTGGAACGTCCCGCGCCGCACCGCCAGCCGCGCGTCCAGCAGCACGCCGGTCACGGGGCGGTCAGCCAGCGGTCCCGGAGCCCGGCCAGAATGGCGACCGAGACCACCAGCAGGATCAGACTCAGCACGACCGCTCCCTCCAGGTCACCGCTCTCCATCGTCTGGTAGACCGCGAGCGGCATCGTCTGCGTGACGCCCGGGTAGTTGCCCGCGAACGTGATCGTCGCCCCGAACTCCCCCAGCGCCCGCGCCCAGCACAACACCGCCCCCGCTGCGATCCCCGGCGCCACCAGCGGCAACGTCACATGCGTGAACGTCGTCCAGCGGCCGGACCCGAGGGTCGCCGCCGCCTCCTCGTACCGGCTGTCGGCTCCGCGCAGAGCCCCCTCCACCGCGATCACCAGGAACGGCAGCGCCACGAACGACTCGGCGATCACCACCCCCGCGGTCGTGAACGGCAACGTGATCCCGAACGTCGAATCCAGCCACTGCCCGACCAGTCCCCGCCGGCCCAGCGCCAGGAGCAGGGCGATGCCCCCGACCACCGGCGGCAGCACCAGCGGCACGGTGATCAGCGCCCGCACCAGCCGCCGTCCGGGGAACTCCACCCGGGCCAGCAGCCACGCCAGCGGCACCCCGAGCACCAGGCACAGCACGGTCGCCAGCGTCGAGGTCAGCAAGGACAGCCGCAGCGCGGCCACCACCCCCGGCTCGGTCAGCCGGTCCAGCAGGGACCCCCACGGCGTGCGCGCCAGCAGCCCGACGAGCGGCAGGATCAGGAAGATCAACCCCAGGACCGCGGGGACCAGCAGCGGTACGGGTACGCGCCCGGGCTTCATCAGCGGACTTTGTGCCCCGTGGACGGCGTGGACCGCTCCACCACCACCGTCGTCGACTTGATCACTGCCACGGCCACCGAGCCGACCCGCAGATCCAGCTCGTCGACGGCTTCCCGGCTCATCAGCGACACCACCCGGAACGGTCCGCACTGAATGTCCACCTGGGCCATGACGGTGTCCTTCACGACCGCGGTCACGATCCCCCGCAGTCGGTTCCGCGCCGACGACTCGTCGGCCCGATCGTCCGGATCGTTGCCCTTGGCGCGCACGAACGCCGCCAGCTCCGGCCCGTCCACCACCCGATGGCCGCCCTCGTCCCGCCCGGCGGGCAGCCGCCCGGCGTCGATCCACCGACGGACCGTGTCGGCGCTGACGCCCAGCAGCTCCGCCGCCTCACCGATCCGAAACACCGTCACGTCGCAGACTCTATCGTCCTCGCATCTGCCCCCTTCTCGTCCCGTCACCGACCGCATCTTCGGCTCGGGTTGCATTCGGATCCGCAAATGCGCGGGTCGCCCCCCCGGTTCCGGAACCCGAGTTTGTTGCCAGCATATTGACGGGTCGAGACAGTCCGATGACACTGACGGGGAGAGCGCTCTCTGAGAAGCGCCGCACACCACCTCCCCCTGCCGCACGTCGCTCCCCGTAGACGCGCGGCAACCCGTCGATAGGCAGGAACATGACACCCCCGACACCGATTTCCCCACCGCAGAGATCCCGGCGCCGCGGTCGGATCGTGTTGAGCGGCGTCCTCGCCGCCACCCTCGGCATCACCGTCGCCTCGGTCGCCGGCACCGCCAGCGCCGCGGACGTCCCGCTGTCGCAGGGCAAGCCGGCCTCCGCCTCCTCGGTCGAGAGCGCCGCCTTCCCTGCCTCCGCCGCCGTCGACGGCGACACCGGCACCCGCTGGTCCAGCACGTTCGCCGACCCCCAGTGGTTGCAGGTCGACCTGGGCAGCACCCAGTCGATCAGCCAGATCGTGCTGAACTGGGAGGCGGCGTACGCCTCGGCCTTCACCATCCAGACCTCCCCGAACGGCACGAGCTGGACCGACATCAGCCCGGTCACCGTGGGCCGAGCCGGCGTCCAGACCCTGAACGTCACCGGCAGCGGCCGGTACGTGCGGATGAGCGGCACCACCCGCGCCACCCCGTACGGCTACTCTCTCTGGGAGTTCCAGGTCTTCGGCAGCGGCACCACCCCGACGATCCCGACCTCGGACACGCCCGATCTCGGGCCGAACGTGCGGATCTTCGAGCCGGGCACCGCGGCGTCGACCATCCAGTCCGCGGTCGACCAGGCTTTCAACGCGCAGCTGCGCAGCCCGACCGCCCAGTTCGGAACCCAGCGCCACGTGTTCCTCTTCAAACCCGGGACCTACGGGCGGGTGTGGGCCAACGTCGGGTTCTACACCACGATCGCCGGCCTCGGGCTCAACCCCGACGACGTGACGATCAACGGCGCGGTGAACGTCGACTCCGGCTGGAACTACGGCGACGAGTCGAACGCCACCCAGAACTTCTGGCGCAGCATGGAGAACCTGTCGATCGTGCCCGAGGGCGGCACCAACCGGTGGGCCGTCTCCCAGGCCGCCCCCATGCGCCGCGTGCACATCAAGGGCAATCTGACCCTGGCGCCGTCCAACCAGGACAACGGGCAGGGCTACTCCAGCGGTGGCTACCTCGCCGACTCGGTCGTCGACGGCGTCGTCTCCTCCGGCTCCCAGCAGCAGTGGTACACCCGGGACAGCCGGATCGCGCGCTGGGACGGCGGCGTCTGGAACATGGTCTTCTCCGGCGTCCAGGGCGCCCCGGCCAACGCGTTCCCCAACCCGCCGCACACCACCCTCGCCACCACGCCGGTGACCCGGGAGAAGCCGTACCTGTACGTCGACAGCGCCGGCCTCTACCGCGTCTTCGTGCCCGCTCTGCGGCGCAACTCCGCCGGCGCCAACTGGCCGAACACCGCCGGGACCTCGATCCCGATGCGGGAGTTCTACGTCGCCAAGCCGGGTGACAGCGCCGCCCGGATCAACGCCGCGCTCGCCCAGGGCCTGAACCTGTTCTTCACCCCGGGCACCTACTCGCTCGACGAGACCATCCGGGTGACCCGCCCGAACACCGTGGTCACCGGCATCGGCTTCCCGACCCTGATCCCGAACAACGGGATCGAGGCCCTGAACGTCGCCGACGTCGACGGTGTCAAGGTCAGCGGATTGACCTTCGACGCGGGCACCACCAACAGCCCGACGTTGATGAGCGTCGGCCGGGCGGGCGTCCACACCGACCACGCCGCGAACCCGATCAGCCTCCAGGACGTCTTCTTCCGCATCGGCAGCAGCGTCCAGGGCAAGGCCACCACCACCCTCGCGGTGCACAGCGACGACACGATCATCGACCACATCTGGGCCTGGCGGGCCGACCACGGCGGCGCGCCCACCGGCTGGGCGGTCAACACCGGCGACACCGGCCTGGTGGTGAACGGTGACGACGTCCTCGCCACCGGCCTGTTCGTCGAGCACTACCAGAAGTACGAGGTGATCTGGAACGGCAACCGCGGCAAGACGATCTTCTTCCAGAACGAGAAGCCGTACGACGTGCCCAACCAGGCGGCCTGGATCGGACCCCGCGGGAACGGCTATGCCGCCTACAAGGTCGCCGACGCCGTGACCGACCACGAACTCTGGGGCGGCGGCTCGTACGCCTACTTCAACGTGAACCCCAGCGTCCGCGTCGACCGGGCGTTCGAGGTGCCGATCCGCTCCGGCGTCCGGCTGCGCAGCATCCTCACGGTCTCCCTCGGCGACGTCGGCACCATCGCCAACGTCGTCAACGACACCGGCGGCGCCGTCCCCAACCCGGCCGGCAACACCACCCCGCGCCAGGTCGTGGCCTACCCCTGACCCGAACATCGGCCTGAACCCGGCGGCCACCGATGCGATCCGCACCGGTGGCCGCCGCGTTCCCGCGGTGAAGGCGTCAGCCGGCGGCCACCGAGGCGCGGGCCGGGAGGGCCGCGGCGAGCCGAGCGGCCTGGCCACGGATCTCCGGAACCGCGGTCGACTCCCACAGCAGACCACGACGCAGCGGCCCGGCCAGCCACAGTCCCGGACCGGCCCGTCCGTCCGGATCGGTCTCGATCCCGAGGCCGTGCGGGCCGGTGCGGACCAGACCGTCCCGGATCAGGCCGGCGAGCAGCGGACCGGCCGAGCACGGCAGCGGCCCCGGCCCGGTGCAGGTGATCACCGCCCCGTATCGCTTCGGCGGTTCCCCGTGGAGGTGGACGAGCAGACCGCCCCGCGGGTCGGGTTCGATCGAGGTCAGGTGGCCGCGGCGCAGGTTGAGCAGGCCCTGGGAGCGCAGCCCGGCGATGCGGGCGGCGATCGGCGGCGCCATCCGGTGGCGGTGCACCTCCCAGTATCGCTGCAGGTGGCGCAGGAATCGCTCCTGGGCGTCGGGTTCCAGGGCCGCCCACAGCCGGTCCGACTGGGTGCGCACGTGGTCGATCACCGCGGTCCAGTCGGCCCCGTCGGCGATCGCCTCCCGCACCCGGCGGACCAGCGGCGCGAGGATCGGCGAGGACGGCAGGTCGAGGGTGACGGCGGGCGCGGGCCGGGCGGGGTGGGCGAGCGGCGGGAGGCCGCGACGGGACAGCGCGTCGATGGGTACGGTCCGCCCGTCCCGGGTGAGGGTCAGCGCGACGTCGACGGCGGTGAGCCCGGTACCGAGCAGCAGCACCGGCTCGTCGGCGGGCACCGCGCCGAGGGCTCCGGGCGCCCACGGGTCGGCGACGAACGCCACGTCACGGCGGGCGGTCGCGCTGACCGCCGACGGTACGCACGGCGGCGGATTGCCGAGCGCCAGCACCACGTGGTCGACCCGGATCTCCGCGCCCGTGTCGTCCGTGACGACGTAACCGCCGCCGGGAGAAGCCGGCGCGGTGCGGCGTACCCCCGTGGCGGTGGCCCGGTGGTGGGTCAACCGTGAGCCGGCCGCGGACCGGAAGTGATCGGCGAGGTACTCGCCGTACCAGGTGCGGGGCAGGAACGTCGCCGCATCGGCCGGCAGACCGCGTTCGTGGCACCAGCGCAGCAGATGCCCCGGGTCGTCCGGGTCGGCGCTCATCGCGACCGCCCGGGAGTTGAGCAGATGCCAGGGTTCGGCGGTGCCGTAGGCGACCCCGCGGCCGGGCCGTTCCTCCGGGGAGATCAGCACTGTCCGCCATGCGGGATCGCGGGCGATCGCGGCGGCGGTGAGGGATCCGGCGGCGCCGCCGCCGATGACCGCGACGGTGCCGGGGCTGTATTCGGTCGGGGCGGCCACGCTCGGGCCGCGGGTGATGGTGCTGTTCACCGCGTTGCCGCCGCGTTCGTTGGCCGCTCGGTACAGTGCTCCGGCATCGCGTCCTCCCGGGGTGTGAGACTTCCCCAACTTAACCACATAACCCCTAGGTTTTGTAGGTCATGGTGGGCGCGTCACGGGAAGTTCACCGCCCGCCGAAAAGGGGTCCCGGCAGCGGACTTCGTCGTTGGTTAATAGGTATGTCATTTCGCAAATAGGTGTTAACCAATGGGGTCTTTCCGCACAGGTCCACGGTGGATAGGGTGATCACCGTTTTGATCTACGCGCGGTAATCGCAGTGCGACTCATAGAAGCCGTTGGAAGGACACCACCCTTGTCTGAGACCCCGTTGTGGCTGCAGGGCCGCTCGGCCGTGATCGAGGCCGCCGACCCGTCCGAGTTCCGCCACGGCACCCCCGATTACCACCTGTCACACACCGTGATGCCCGGGCAGCGGACGACCGAGCACGCGCCCGGCTCGCTGGAGGCGATCGTCGAGTCCATCGTGCAGGTCTTCGAGATGGAGGTCTCGCACAAGCACGACCCGGCGACCTGGGTCTCGATGGTGTCGGAGAAGTTCCGCACCAACGTCAACGGTGGCGGCTGGGCCTCCGCGAAGGACATCGCCGAGCAGGGCAGCTACAACGTGCTCATCGGTGACAGCCCGTTCTACCGGGTCGGCAAGGAGTCGTTCGACAGCCAGCACGACGTCTTCCACGGCGCGTTCCCGAACGGGTTCTACTGGGAGGTCCTCCAGGTCCTCAGCCCGCCGCCGGTGGTCGCCTTCAAATGGCGGCACTGGGGCGCGTTCGACGGTGAGTACCACGGCTTCCAGCCGAACGGGAAGACCATCGAGATGTTCGGCATGAGCGTCGCCAAGGTGGACGACGACCTGAAGCTGCTCGAGGTCGAGCACTACTACGACCCGAACGCGTTCCTCGGCAAGCTGACCGGCGGCTGCCCGATCGCGCACTGACGTCAGGACGCCACCGGCCGTCTCGGCGGCCGGCGGCGGACGGGCTAGGGCCGTGCGATCGCGACGGCGGCCGGGGTGATGCGCGGGCTGATCGGGTTCGCGGCGTTCTGTTTCGTGGTGGCGGTGCTGCTCGTACCCCTCGGGGTCGCTGCCGCCTTCGCCGTCGGGCTCGCCGGCGCCCTTGCCACCCACCTGGCCGGAAAGGGGGTGCCCCGGCGGACCGCCGGGGCACGACGCTGAGATCAGTCGGCGAGCGCGGTGGGGTCCTCCGGCTGCGGGACCTCACGCAGGTGCCGGTTGTGCCGGGGCTCGTGCTTGGTCTTGGCGTCGCTGAGCCGGCGCCGCAGGTCGTCGCGGACGTCCATCACGGCCGCGTGCAGGTCCTCCTCCGACGAGGTCGTGACGATCTTGTCGCCACCACTGAGCCAGCACTCCAGGGTCACCTTCTGCCCTCGGGCCGCCCGGTCCTTCACGGTGATCTCCAGGGCGGTGGCGTCAGCGTGGAAGGAGGCCAGGCGGGCATCCAGGGTCCCGAACTGCTCGACGAGCCAGTTCAGGTCGCCCTGCGAGAATCCGGCACCGACACGCAGGCACTCGGCGACGGTGGCCGGGTTGGCGACGGCAGTCATCTGATCTCCTCTGTCCGGCGGAAACGGTCATAACCCCCGTACCCAGCTGGATCAGAAAAGATTCGGAAGTGGGGACACCTGTTTGGTGACACCGAACGCGAACGTGGTCTGGATCGACGCGAGCGCCGGGATGGTCCGCAGACGGGTGCGGACGAAGTCCTCGTACGACGCGAACGAGTCGATCGTGATCTTCAGCAGGTAGTCCTGGTCACCGGCGAGCAGGTACGCCTCGACGATCTCCGGCACCTGACGGATCCGCGCCTCCACCCGCTCGACCAGCTCGAACTCGTGCGACTCCAGGGTGATCCGGACGAAAGCGGTGATCGGCAGGCCGACCGCCTCCTGATCCACGACCGCCCGGTAGCCGGCGATCACCCCGGCCTCCTCCAGCAGCCGCACCCGCCGCAGGCACGGCGACGGGGACAGCCCGACCCGGTCGGCCAGATCCTGATTGCTGAGCCGGCCGTCGCGCTGTAGTTCGAGCAGAATCCGCCGATCGATGTCGTCCAGGTCGCGCATGTGGCAGATTCTGCCAAAGACCGGCTCCACCGAGCACGATTTAGCAATCGGCTGCCCCGGTGAAACGCCTAGCGTGCCAGTCATGAACAGGAGCACGGGTCTGGCGGCCATGGCGGTGACCGTCATGGTGTGGGCGGGATTCGCGCTCAGTGTCCGCGGCATCGGCGTGTCCACGCTGACGACCGCCGACGCGGCGCTGATCCGGTTCGGGGTGCCGGTGCTGCTGCTGGCGCCGTGGATCCCGCGGACGATCCGCCGGCTGCGGGCCGAGCGCCCGGCCGTGCTGGCCGGGCTGCTGGTCGGAGCGGGACTGCCGTACTTCCTGGTGGCGGCGCTGGCCGGCCGGCTCACCAGTGCGGCGCTGGTGGGGCTGGTGATCCCCGGGACGGTTCCGGTGTTCGTGGCGCTTCTCGCGTACCGGCTCACGCGTTCGACCATCTCGAAACCGCAAGCCGCCGCGCTCGCCGTGATCCTCGCCGGCGTCGCGACCGCCGGTTTCCAGCCGGCCGGCGTCGTGCTGCTCCTGGCGGGGCTGATCTGGGCGGTCTACACCATGGCGCTGCGGCTCACGGTTCTCGATCCGATCGGTACGGCCCTCGCCCTCTGCCTCCCCTCCAGCCTCGTGACCGTCCTGCTCATCGTCACCGGCGTCCTGCCGTCGAACCTGGCCGCCGGGCTCGCCCGCCCCGCCGACACCGTGCTCTACCTGCTGGTTCAGGGCGTCGGCGTGGGTGTGCTGGCCGGTCTCTGCTATCCGGTCGCGATCCGTCGCCTCGGCGGCCGCACCGCCGCGACGCTCGGCGCGCTGAGCCCGGTCGTCACCGCGCTCGCCGCGATCCCGCTGCTGGGCGAGCCGATCGCGCCGCGGGACGCGGCCGGGCTGGTCCTGGTCGTGGCCGGGGTCGTCGCCTACAACCGTCTTCCGCCTTCTCGACCGCAAGGAACCCCTCGCCATGTTGTTGACCGCACCGTCACCCACCGTCGACCCGCTCTGGCAGTTGACCGCGGACTGCGCCCGTGACACCCGCCCGGACCGATTGGATCTGATCGTCGGCGTGTACCGGGACGACGCCGGGGTCGCGCCGGTGATGGGCGCGGTGCGGGAGGCGGAACGGCGGCTCGCCGAGCGGGCCGGATCGAAGGCGTACGTCGGTCTGGGCGGCAACGAGCGCTTCACCCGGATGACGACCGCGCTGCTGTTCGCGGACGCGGGGCTGGAGTCGCGGACCGACGGGATCCAGGCGGTCGCCGGAACCGGCGCGTTGCGGCTGCTCGCCGACCTGCTGGCGGCCACCGGGCCGGACCGGACGGTCCACCTGGGCACTCCCGCCTACGTCAACCATCAGGCGATCCTGACCGCCGCCGGCCTGCGTGTCGCCACCCACCCGGTCCGCGACGTGCTGACCGCGATGGATCAGGCCCGGCCCGGTGACGTGCTGCTCCTGCAGGGCTGCTGCCACAATCCGACCGGCTGGAACATGCCCGCCCCGATGTGGGACGAACTGGCCGCGGCGCTGACCCGGCGGGGCGTGGTGCCGTTCATCGACCAGGCGTACTTCGGCCTCGGCGACGGGCTCACCGAGGACCTCGACGGGATGCGGCGGCTGCTGCGGGCGGTGCCGGACGCCGTCGTGGCGGTCAGCGCGTCCAAGGCCTGGAGCCTCTACAGCGAACGGACCGGCTGCGCGCTCGTGGTCAGCGACGACCCGGCCCGCCGCGGTCAGGCGCGGGCGCTGCTGGAGAACATCGCCCGCGCCAGCTATTCGCAGCCGCCCGCGCACGGCGCCGCGATCGTCGAGGAGATCCTCGGCGATCCCGCGCTGGCCGCCGGCTGGCACGGCGAGCTTTCCGCGATGCGGGCTCGGCTGACCACGTTGCGGGACGGGCTCGCCGGCCGCCTCGGCCTGCCCGGTCTCGCGGAGCAGCGTGGCATGTTCCTCACGCTTCCCCTGGACGCCGCGGCGATGCGCCGCCTCACGACCGAGTTCGCGGTGTACGGCCTACCGACCGGCCGCATCAACCTGGCCGGCATCCCCGCCCCCCGCCTCGACGACGTCGCCACCGCGATCCGCGCGGTCACCGGATGACCCCGGATCCCCGGACGGGCTGATCATTTCACTCCCCACGGTGCGCCGGCCGCTTCACAGGCGGTATACAGCTCGTCGTATGCCGCCTGCACAGCGGAAGGGTCGTGGTCGTTCGCGCCGACACCACTCCCGCAAGCGGTGAGCGACAACACGGGCAGGGCCAGCACAGCGAGTGGGAGCAGGCGCATCAGGGTCACGAGGCGACCGTATCGACGCCGATCCAGATGATCAACATGGTTTGCAGCCGGCTGTGATCGACGTCGGGCAGGATCAGGGTCATGGGTGTGGGGTTTCGGCTGGCGGCGTATGCGGTGTGTGTCGACGGTGAACGGGTTCTGCTGGCGCGGTTCGTGGCGGCGGACGGGGACATCGACTGGACCCTGCCGGGCGGGCGGGTCGAGCACGGCGAGGATCCGTTCGACGCGGTGATCCGGGAGATCGCCGAGGAGACCGGGTATGACGCGGTGGTCGACCGGCTGCTCGGGGTGGATTCGCGGGTGATTCCGGCGGCCGAGTCGCGGGCCGGGGTCGACCACCAGAACGTCGGGATCTTCTACCGGGTACGGATCACCGGCGGAACTCCGCGGCCGGAGCCGAACGGGGAGACCGCCGGATCGGCATGGATACCGGTGCCGGAGGTGGCCGGGCTTCGGCGGGCGTCACTCGTCGACGTCGGGCTCGCCCTGGCACGGGACCTTCCGGAGACCGGCCACACCGCGCCGGTCCCGGTCGGCGGGCTGCTCCGGCACTGACGGGCTCAGCCCCACACCTCGGCGGCGGTCTCGGCGATGAGGCGGAGTTTGGCGACCTGTTCGGCGTAGGTGAGAGCGTTGCCCTCGACCGTCGAGGAGAAGCCGCACTGCGGGGAGAGGCACAACTGGTCGACGGGGATGTAGCGGGCGGCCTCGTCGATGCGGCGCTTCAGGGTGTCCTTGGATTCGAGAGCACCGCGTTTGGTGGTGACCAGGCCGAGGACGACCATCTTGCCGGGCGGGACGAAACGGAGCGGGGCGAAGCCGCCGGAGCGGTCGTCGTCGTACTCGAGGAAGAAGCCGTCGACGGCGAGTTCGCTGAACAGCGCCTCGGCGACGAAGTCGTAGCCGCCCTCGGCGGCCCAGGAGGACCGGAAGTTGCCGCGGCACATGTGGGTGGTGACGTTCAGGCCGGCCGGGCGGCCGGCGATGGCCGCGTTGATCTGCCGGATGTAGCGGAGATGCTGGTGTTCGGCGTCGTCGCCGCGGTCGGTGAGCAGGCGCCGCTGGGCCGGGTCGTTGAGGTAGGCCAGGCTGGTGTCGTCGAGCTGCAGGTAACGGCAGCCGAGGGCGGCGACCCGGCGGACCTGCTCGGCGTAGGCGGCGCTCAGGTCGGCCCAGAAGCGCTCCTCGTCGGGGTAGACGTCCGGATCGATGGCGGCCCGCCCGCCGCGGTAGTGCACCATGCTCGGCGAGGGGATGGTCAGTTTGGCCGTGACATCGTCGCCGACCTGCGCGTGCAGGAACTCGAAGTCGGATCCGAAGACCGTCTCCTCGAGGGTGATCGGGCCGTCGACGGCCAGCGCGGCGGACTCGAAGTCGAGTTCGCCGTCCTCGTTGCGGAAGTGCACCTGGATCTTCTCGTCGGTGGGCCGGATGCCGCCGAGCCGGTAGATGAAGTCCATGTGCCACGAGGTGCGGCGGAACTCGCCGTCGGTGGCCGAACGCAGGCCCACGTCGCGCTGCATCCGGACGACCTCGCGGATCGCCTCGTCCTCGACGGCGCGCAGCTCCGCGGCGTCGATCTCGCCGACGGCCCGCTGCTCGCGCGCCTTCAACAGGCTCGGCGGACGCAGCAGGCTGCCGACGTGGTCGGCACGGAACGGAGGTTCGTCACGGAGCGTCATCGGCGTGGCCCTTCGCCTTCGGTGCGGTCTGCCGCCAACCTACGCCGCTCGACGATCAATCTCCATCGATGCCGACCTCATTCATGACGATCGGCGATCAATCAGCGCCGCCCTGCTCGCGCCGCTTCAACTCCTCCTCGCGGCGGCGCAGGTCGGCCTCCCACTTCTTCATCAGATCCTCGTCCTCCTTCTTCTGCCGCGCGCCGAGACCGTTCAGGAACTCCGGATCGTCGTCGGGCGAGCGGGGCCGTCCCTTCTCCGGGAAGCCGCTGCCCGGCCGCCAGGTGGTGCCGTTGCTGAGTTTCACCGGGCGCGGCGGGCGGCCGGCCACGAACCAGGCGATGCCGCCGATCGGGGAGAACAGCAGGATCAGGATGACCCAGACGATCCGGGGAAGTGCGCGGATCTCGTGTTCCTCGGCGGAGAGGCAGGAGATCAGCGCGCAGATGATCAACACGATGTCGATCAGCGCGAACAGCGAGTAGAGGCGAATCACGCGCCGACTATGCCAAAACCGCACCACCCTCGGGGAGCCGCGCCCGGCATTTTTCGGCGGAACGGCCGTGCCGCCCGGCCCGGATGGCGAAGATTCCTCATATGAACGCATTCGGTGCGCCGTCAGCGACCGTGAACCGCCGTCTGCTGAGCGATCTGCGGATCGGCCCCAAGATCCTGATCGCGGTACTGCTGGTGGCGGCCCTCGGTGGCGCGGTCGGCGTCTTCGGCATGCTGAAGATGGCCGGCATCGCGGACACCGAAGAGGGCGAGTTCTCCGAAGCTCTCAAGACCCAGGCGATCGCCGACATCCGCTCCGGGTTCAACCGGGTCCGGATCAACGGCCTGGAGTACCTGCTCGCCGCCGACGACGCCACCCGCGCCACCGAACGCGAGGAATTCGACACCGAGGTGTCGGACCTCGACACCAGGATCACCGCCTACCGGGCGATGCCGCTCAGCACGGTCGAAGCGGAGAGCATCGAGAAGTTCACCACCACCTGGGCCGGCTACCTCGAGCTCGTCACCGACCGGCTCTTCCCACTCGCTCAGCAGGGCCGCCTCGACCAGGTGCGGGCAGTACGCGCCAACGAACTGTCGCCACTGGTCACCACCCTGCGGGATGCGCTGAACGTGCTGGCCGAGGAGTCGGTGGCGCAGGCCCGCGCATCGCACGAGCTGGCCGAGGACGCGTACCGCGACGGCCGGGCCATCGTGCTCACCTCGGTCGTCGTCCTCCTGCTCATCGGCGCCGCCGTAGCAGTGCTGATCGCCCGCGGGATCACCCGGCCCCTCGCCGAATGTGTCCGGGTGCTGCGTCACATCGACGACGGCGACCTCACCGCGCGGACCGGCGTCCGCGGCGCCGACGAACTCGGCGAGCTCGCCACCGCCCTGAACAGCACGGCGTCCACCGTCGCCACCACCGTGCGGCACGTCCGCGACGACGCGACCGCCCTGGCCGGCACCTCCGACCGGCTGTCCGCCATCGCCGAGGAACTCACCCGCTCCGCGCAGAACACCGCCGAGCAGGCCGGATCGGTCTCCGCCGCCGCCGAGATCATCTCCGCGAACGTGCAGACCGTCGCGGCCGGCACCGAGGAGATGGGCGCGTCGATCCGGGAGATCGCCAGCAGCGCCGGCGACGCCGCCCACGTGGCCGGCACCGCCACCACGGCGGCCGAGCGCACCAGCGACACGATGGCCAAGCTCGGGGCGGCCAGCGCCGAGATCAGCGAGGTGATCAACGCGATCACCAGCATCGCGGAGCAGACCAACCTGCTCGCCCTCAACGCCACGATCGAGGCGGCGCGCGCCGGCGAGTCCGGCAAGGGCTTCGCGGTGGTCGCGTCCGAGGTCAAGGATCTGGCCCAGGAGACCGCCCGGGCCACCGAGGACATCAGCCGGCGAATCGCCGCCATCCAGGCCGACACCGACGCGGCGGTCGCCGCGATCGGCGACATCGGGAACGTGATCGCGCAGATCAACGACTACGCGACGGCGATCGCGGCGGCGGTGGAGGAACAGACCGCCACGACCGGGGAGATGGGGCGCAACGTGGCCGAGGCGGCCTCCGGGTCGGGCAACATCGCGGCGGACATCACCAGCGTGGCGCAGACCGCCAACCAGACCACGCACAGCGCCGACGAGGCCCGCAGCACGGCTGCGGAACTCGCCGGCATGGCGCAGCGGCTCGGCTCCGCCGTCAGCGGCTACCAGGTGTGACAGCCAGGTCCAGGCGGGGCCAGGTGGACAGGTCGGCGAGCAGCTGCCGGTCGTGGGTGGCGACGACCACGGCGGCACTCGTGCCCAGCAGGGCCTCGGTCAGCTCGTCGACCAGGGTGGACGACAGGTGGTTGGTGGGCTCGTCGAAGATCAGCAGGTCGGGGTGGTCGGCCAGGGACAGGGCGAGGTCGAGGCGGCGCTGCTGACCCTGCGACAGCAGCCGGACCGGGGTGCGCAGGGCCTCCGGGTCGAGCAGGCCCATCCTCGGCCGCCCCTGGAGCAGCCGGTGTGCGGTCACGTCCGCGGGCCACTGCGGAACCTCCTGGGCGATCAGGGCGATGCGCGCCCCTCCCGAGCGGTGCACCGTGCCGGCCGCCGGTTGCAGCCGGCCGGCGAGCAGGGCCAGCAGGGTGGACTTGCCGGTTCCGTTGCCGCCGGTCACCAGCAGCCGGTCGCCGCCGGACAGGGTCAGGGTGACCGGGTGGTTCAGGCGCCCCGGTACCCGTACCCCGGCGGTGGTGAGAAGTGGAATGCCTTTGCGGGTCTCCAGGGCCGGGAAGCGGAGCGCCGGCGGCGGCTCGGGAACCGTGATCCGGTGTGCCTCGAGAGCCTCCCGCTCCCGGTTGAGGGCCTGCACCACCCCGGGCGTGTGCGACTGGCGTCTGTGCTTGTCGACGCCCTTGTCCGGGCGCCATCCGGTGGTCAGCCGGCCGCGTGCCCGGTCCACCGCCGCCGACAGCCGGGCGTGTTCGGCCTGCTGTTCGGCGTAGTCCTGTTCCCAGGCGGCCCGGTCCCGGCGGCGACCGGTCTGCCACCCGTCGTAGCCGCCGGCATGGAGACGCGCCCGGCCGTCCACGCTCGGATCGAGGTCGAGGAACTGGCCGGCGACGTCGCGCAGGAGTTGCCGGTCGTGGCTGACCAGCGCGATGCCGCCGGAGTGGGCGCGGAGCCGGGCGGTCAGGAACGCCAGGCCGGAGGCGTCCAGATGGTTCGTCGGCTCGTCCAGCAGCAGGATGTCGTGGTGCGCGCCGAGCAGACAGGCCAGTCGCACCCGGTAGCGCTGCCCGACCGAGAGGGTACGCAGCTCACGGCCCCGGTCGGTGCAGGCGTCCAGGGCTTCCAGGGCGATGTCGACACGGCGTTCGGCATCCCAGGCGTCGAGGCGGGTGGCGGCCTCCAGGGCCGCCGCATACCGATCGCCGTACTCGCCGGCGGCCAGCTCCTCGTCCAGGGTGGCCAGGGCGGCTCTCGAATCGGCCAGGGCCGCCGCGGTGAGCGTGCCGACGGTGTCGCCCGGGGCGGCGTGCAGGGCCTGAGCGGCCAGCCCGATGGTCCCGGATCGGTGCACCGCGCCCTCGGCGGGGACGATCAGACCGGCGAGGACGTTCAACAGGGTGGTCTTGCCGCGGCCGTTCTCACCGACGACGGCCAGACGGGACGCCGGTGAGACGGTGACGGACACCCGGTCGAGGACCAGGCGGGCGCCGAGACGGACGGTGACGTTTTCGGCACGAAGGTGCGCGTGGGACATGGTGAGGAAGCTCCGCAGCTCGAAGAGAGCCGGGTAGCCGGATGCGGCCGCCCGGCGGGACGCCGAGACGGCGGGCAATCAGGAGCGTCGCGCCGCCGTCAGCGGCAGCTGCGCATCCTCATGAACATGATTCCGTCACACATGGCGGCAAGGTTATCCGGGTGATCCGGAGCCGCCAACCGGTTATTCAGATGTTCCGAACATTCAGATGTCGAGTGTATCGTGCCTGGCATGGTTCGGATGACACGGGCGCAACAGCAGGCACGCACCAGGGCGGCGGTGCTCGATGCGGCCGTCGAGGAGTTCGCCGAGCACGGCTATGCCGACGCCAAGGTCGACCGGATCGCCGCGCGCGCCGAGCTGACCCGCGGCGCGGTGTATTCGAACTTCACCAGCAAGCGATCGCTCTACCTGGCCGTCCTGCTCGACGCCTGGCCACACGCCTCGATCGAGCCCGTCACCGCGGCCGACGTGTCCGGCGCCGCCGAGGCGTTCGCCCGCGCCTGGCTCCAGCGGCTCCCGCTCGCCACCGACACGGCGGCCGCGGCCCGCTTGCGATCCCGCTCGGTGACCGGCGTCTTCGACGACGAGCCGGGCCGGGCCGTGCTCGGCCAGCTCACCCGCCTCGAGGCGCTGCTGCTCGGGCTGGCGCTGGAGTCCTGCCCACCCCGGGCGGGCCGCCGGGTGCGGCTCGCCGAGCTGATCCTCGCCCTGCTGCACGGCGCCGACCATCTCGCCGGGGCCGCGCCCGGCTTCGGCGACCCCTTCGAGGTGGCGCGGGCGTGCGGTCACCTCACCGGACTCGAGCTCGCCGACGCCTGGGACCCCCCACATCTCTCGTTCGTGGGCGGCGCCGACCCCTGTGACGACCCATGGCCGGAGCCCGAACCCGCCGAGGACGGCGTGATCGTGGTGCTCGGGGCCGCCCGGCTCGGCGCGGCCGAGGAGGCGGTGCGTGCCGCCCACCCGGAGGACCGGGTCACCGTGGCCGTGGTGACCGGCGACCCGGCCGAGACGGGCGCCCTGATCCGGCTGCGGATCACCGGTCTCCGCGCGTGCCTGCGGCAGGCCTTCCCGCCGGAGGCCGCCCCACCGGTGCACGTGGAGCTCGACGAGGGACCGTCGCTCGCCGCGGCAGTCGGCGCGGCCACCGCCGACGACACCGAGTCCTCGGTCCGGGTGCGCGGCGGCCGGATCGTCGCCCGGGCGTCGGGCCGCGGCGCCGGCCACGCCGTCGCGTCCGCTCGTCGCGAGGATCGGCCATGACCGACCTGCTCGTGCTGCACACGCTGCGGTGCATGGGATTCACCGACCTGGACCGGGTCGCCGACGCCGCCGGGCTATCGGCGCCGGAGGCGGAGTCGCGGCTGATCGACCTGGCGGTGGCCGGTCTGGTGACACGCACGCCGGGGGCCTTCGGGGGCTGGGGACTGACCGAGGCGGGCAAGGCCGAGGATGCCCGGCTGATCGCCGAGCAGCGAGAGACGGCCGGGGCCACGGCGGCGGTGACCGGGGCGTATGAGCGGTTCATGGTGCTCAACCCGGAACTGCTGGATCTGTGTTCGGCGTGGCACATGCGGACCGTCGACGGGGTCACGACCGTCAACGATCACGTAGACGCCGGGTATGACGCTCGGGTGCTGGACCGATTCACCGACCTGGACCGGCGTGCCGGGCCGGTCTGTGCCGATCTGGAGGCGGCGCTGCCCCGATTCGGGCGCTACCGGGGGCGGTTGACGGCGGCGCTGGCACAGGCTTCCTCCGGCCGTCTGGAGTTTCTGGCCGACACCACCACCTCGTACCACGCGGTCTGGTTCCAGCTCCACGAAGACCTGCTGGTCACGCTGGGCATCCCCCGATGACCTCCATCCATCCCCTCGCTCCGGAAACGGCCGCCGGCCTTCCGTCCTCCCCCGACGCTTCTGTCGGCCTGGCCGAGGATGTGCTCGGTGGGAAGGCGCACGGGCTGAGGACGCTGGCGGGGCTCGGTCTGCCGGTGCCGCCGGGCTTCGTCATCACCACCGCCGCATGCCGCGCGTTTCTCCGCGACGGCCGGTTCCCCGACGGGCTCGAGGCCGAGATGACCGCGGCGGTTCACGATCTGGAGACGGCGGCCCGGGAACGATTCGGCGCGAGTAACCGGCCGCTGTCGGTCTCGGTTCGCTCGGGCGCGGCGGTCTCGATGCCCGGCATGATGGACACGATCCTCGATGTCGATCCGGCCGACGGCCTGCGCGCCGCCGTGGAGGCGGTGTTCCGGTCGTGGCGTGCGCCGCGTGCCGTCTCCTACCGGGAGGTGCACGGCATTCCGCACGACCTCGGGACAGCGGTGATCGTGCAGGCCATGGTGTTCGGCGATCGCGATGAGCGCAGCGGGAGCGGTGTCGCGTTCAGCCGTGATCCGAGCACCGGCGTGCGGGCGCCGTTCGGTGACGTCCTGTTCGAGCGCCGGGGCGACGCGGTGGTGTCCGGGCAGTCCGCCACCCGGCCGTTGAGCGACCTCGCAGCACGGGAGCCGGCGATCTGGACACCCTTGGTCGACGGTCTCGACCGGGCGGAGCGGCATTACCGCGACGCCTGCCACGTGGAGTTCACGTTCGAGTCGGGAAAGCTGTGGTTCCTCCAGGTCAGGCCGGGCGGTTTGAGCGGCCGGGCGGCGGTGCGCGTCGCCGTGGACCTGGTCGGCGAGGGCCTCATCGACCGGGCGACGGCTCTGGCACGAGTCACTCCGCGGCATCTGCGGGCCGCCCGCACCCCGCGGATCCGGGATGTCGCGGAGGTCATCGCGCGCGGGGTCGGGGCGAGTCCCGGGGTCGCGAGCGGACGGATCGCGGTCACCGCCGATCAGGCCGTCCGAATGGCGGCGGACGGGCCGGTGATACTGGTCCGCCCGCATACGTCGCCCCTCGACATGCACGGTCTGGCCGCCGCCGCCGGGATCGTGACCACGGTCGGCGGGCCGACCAGCCACGCCGCGGTGGTCGCCCGTTCCATGGGAAAGCCGGCCGTCGTCGCCACCGCCGCCCTCACCGTCGACCCGGGCGGCGGGCGGGTCCACTGCGGCGGCCGGTCGTTCCCGGCAGGCACGGTCATCAGCATCGACGGCACCGGCGGCGAGGTCGTCCCCGGCACGGCCGAGATCACCACCGGAGACACCGATCCTCACCTCGACCGCCTGCTCGGCTGGGCTCAGGAACTCCCCTGAACCCGCCCGCGGTTCGCCGTCCACCTCCCGCAACCGATGCCAGAACCACGGGAGGACAGAGCGCGGCACCGCTATGACAGTTGCCCGCTTCCGGTCCGCGGCGCTTCTCTCACACCACGCTCCGGTACGGGCCACGCACCGTCCCGTGCCTCGCGGCGCCAACGGCAGGCGTCCCCTCACGACCGCCTCCGGGTGCAGCTCATGCATGCCCGTCCCGGTCACCCCCGGCTGGTTGTGGGGCTGTCTCAGCGCAGCTGAGACAGCCCACAACCAGCCGAACAAGACCGCAACCAACACGGCACCGTTCCACGCGGGTTCAGCCGTGGCAGTGCTGACCCGTGGAGACGGGGCTGCCGGTGAGCTGCTCGACGAGGTCGCGGTAGGTGTCCTTCATCGGCAGGGAGCGTTCGATGTGGATGCGCCGCCGGTCGGCGGTGACGTCGATGCCGCGGATCGGGTCGTGGCCGGACCGTTGGTAGGTCTCCCACCACAGGCCGATCCCGCGACGCTGCCAGGACGGCACCTCGTTGAAGTTGATGCCGTGCCGGTACAGCAGGTCGTTCTTGCCGGCGGTGCTCGCACCCTCGATGGCGTCGGCGGCTTCCTGCCGGGTCCGTCCCGCGGCCCGCAGTGTCCAGTAGCACCAGCCGTTCAGGGCGGACCGGGCCGCGTCCGACTGCCGCCAGGAGAAGTAGTCGACCACGTCCCCGACGGTCGCGCCGAGCCACAACCGCGAGTCGAAGTGCGCGGCCGTCCCCGCGGCCCGGGTGAACGCGGCGCTGCCGATGCCCGCCGAGACCGACACGAGCTTCTCCACGGACCGGCCGAACAGCTCGAAGCCGGGGGCGAACAACAGGGAGATCTCGTCACTGACCGTGTACGCGTATCGCGCCCCCATCTCGACCAGCAGCGTTTCGGCCGCCACGGTCATGTGCTCGGCGAACCGTTCGTCGAACGGCTTGCTGAAGTGCTGCTCGGTGAACCGCGAGAACCCTCGCCCGTCGAGTCGCAGCACGGTCCAGACCCCGGGCAGCACGGTGAGCGCGTGGAAGTATTCCCGGCTCCGCTGCCTCGCCTCGAACGTCTCCACTCCCGCCGCCCTTCGTCCGGAACGGCAATGCTCACACGAACCGCTCCCGCCCACAGGCCATTTTCCGGCGTAGCGGGGACTGTCTGTTGAGGGGCGGCGGGCGAGCCCGGCGGCCGGTCCGGCTGGTTCTCAGTGTTTACCCTGCTGGCCGATTCGCCGCCCCCCCCCTTGTCGATCGTGGAGCTTTCGCTGTCCGCGCCACCACGCGCTCACCAGATCCAACCCAGCGGATGAAAACCCGCCCGCCCGCAACGGATTCACCCCTTCCACCTCTCACGTGCGAGATCTAGTGAGTTTCGGGCGAACCGATTCACCACAACCTCACAAGGTCGACAACCGGCGAGCCAGTCGAGCAAGATCCGCCGCTGCACGGACAGCCCCGCGGAGTGAAGCGGAAGCGGGCGGGCCGCGGTCAGGCCTGCGAGGCAGGTCGGGGTGGAGTGGTAGGGCAGAGGCGGGCGGAGTCGAACGGGGCGAAGGTGGAACCGGGGTGTGCGGGTGGGAACTACGATCGGCTCGTGATCGATTTCTCCAGTCCGTCGGTTTTCAAGCTCACCCCGGTCGACCCCGGCGCCGTCTACCAGCAGGTCGCCCCGCTGCTGATCAACGGCGAGCAGCTGGTCTACGCGTTCAAGACGACCCGTGACTTCGTGACGTTCACGAACAAGCGCCTGATCGCCGCCAACATCCAGGGCATGACCGGGAAGAAGGTGGATTTCACCTCTCTGCCGTACAGCAAGATTCAGGCTTTCTCGATCGAGACGGCGGGCAACTTCGATCGGGACGCCGAGCTGGAGCTGTATTTCAGTGGCCTCGGCAAGGTTCGCCTGGAGTTCAAGGCCAGCTCCGACATCCGCCAGCTCGGCCAGATGATCGCCACTTACGTGCTGTGATCAGCCGCAGGTGGCCTGGGATCAGCCCGCGCCGGTCCCGAACGGGTTGTCGATGAGGTAACGCCAGCGGCCGTCGGCGCCCCGGCGGAGCACGTCGGTGGCGCTGCCCCGCAGGTCGAGGGGGAATCCTTGGCGGGCGGTCCCGCGTATCGACCAGTCCACGATGGCCAGGGCGACATCTCCGGCCACGTACAGCTGCCGGGCCTGGGCGGTCATCGGCAGGCCGTATCCGAGCAGATGTGCCAGCGCCGTCTGGCGGTCGGGCGCTCCGGTGACGAGGGCGCCGGGCGAGGGGATCAGGACGCTGTCGGGTTCGTAGAACCGGTCGACGACGGCGCTGGATCCGGTGGCGAACGCCGCACAGTAGGCGGCCACGTGCTCGTGCGGATCAGGGGTGGGCTGTATGGCATCGGTATCCGTCATACTCAACGAACATAACCCATGGCGGCCGGATACCGTCCGGGCATGCGTCTAATCGGTCTCCTGGGTGGGATGAGCTGGCAGTCCACCGCCGAGTACTACCGGCTTCTCAACGAACTCACGCATCAGCGGCTCGGCGGGCTGCACTCGGCCCGCTGCGTGCTCTATTCGGTCGACTTCGCCGCCATCGAGGCGATGCAGTCGGAGGGCCGGTGGGAGGACGCGGCGGCGGTGCTGGGCGAGGCGGCCCGGGCTCTGGAGGCGGCCGGCGCGGAGTTCGTGGTGTTGTGCACGAACACCATGCACAAGGTGGCCGGCCGGGTCGAGGCGGCGGCCGGGATTCCGCTGCTGCATCTGGCCGACACCACGGCGGAGGCGGTCAAGCGCGCCGGGGTGGGCACGGTCGGGCTGCTCGGCACGCGGTTCACGATGGAGCAGGACTTCTACCGCGGCCGGCTGGCCGAACACGGGCTCGAGGTGCTGGTGCCGGGACCGGAGGATCAGCGGATCGTCAGCGACGTCATCTATGACGAGCTGTGTCTGGGCATCGTGCGGCCGGAGTCGCGGGCGGCCTACCGGCGGGTCATCGCCGCGTTGGTGGCGGACGGCGCGGAGGGCGTGATCTACGGCTGCACCGAGATCGAACTGCTGGTCGACGAGACCGACAGCAGCGTCCCGGTCTTCCCGACCACGCGGTTGCACTGCGAGGCCGCCGTCGATCGGGCACTCGCGCTCTGACCCTCGGGATGATTACATGATTACATGACGGTGGAGTACATCCGGTACCGCATTCCCGGCGACACCGCGGCCTTCGAGCAGTCCTACGAACGGGCGTCACGTTTCCTGGCCGAGGCGCCGCAATGCGCCGACTACGAGTTGAGCCGCTGTTCCGAGGAGCCGGAGGTCTACGTTCTCCGGATCACCTGGACATCGGCGGAGGACCACCTCAAGGGCTTCCGCGGCGGTGATCTGTTCCCCGGTTTCCTCGCCGAGATCCGGCCGTGGATCGAGTCGATCGAGGAGATGCGCCACTACGAGCCGACCACGGTGCGGGGCGCCGGCGGTTCGGTGCCGACGCTGTTCGCGTGGGCCGGCGGCGCCGAGGCGTTCGAGCGGCTCACCGAGCGGTTCTACGAACTGGTGAAGGCCGATCCGGTGGTCGGGCCGCTGTTCGCGCACATGGATCCGGCCCACCCGCGGCACGTCGCGATCTGGCTGTCGGAGGTCTTCGGTGGCCCGGCCCGGTACACCGCCGAGCGCGGCGGCTATCCGAACATGCTCGCCCACCACCTCGGCAAGTCGATCACCGAGCCCCAGCGGCGCCGCTGGGTGAGCCTGCTGATGGACGCGGCGGACGATGTCGGCCTGCCGGACGATCCGGAGTTCCGGGCGGCGTTCCTCGGCTACCTCGAGTGGGGCACCCGGCTGGCGCTGGCGAACTCGCAGCCGGGCGCCACTCCCCCGCGCCGGGCGCCGGTGCCGCACTGGGGCTGGGGTGTCGCGCCGCCCTACCAGGGCTGAGCACTTCTCCCGTTTCGCACTACGGAGAGTCGTGGCGTCGCTACGCTGCTCCCGGTGAACCTGTCGAAACCCGCAGCCAGCCTCGCCTGCGCCGCCACGACCGCTCTGGTCCTGACCGGCACCGCCGTGCCGGCCCGTGCCGCCGCGCTGAACATGACGCTGACCAAGCCGTACGGCCTGAGCGGCGGCGGCAACATGGTGGTCGGCACGGTTCCGGCCACCGCCGCGAACGCCAACACCTTCGCTGAGGGGGTCGTGCCGCAGGTCCAGTTCCAGTTCGGGCCCTGCACCTCCACGGCGAAGAGCCCGGTCCAGATCGCGTCGAACGCCGGCGCGGTCACCGCCGGCATCCTGACCGTCGACCCGGCCGACATCACCCGGGTCAGCGGGACGAAGATCGCTTTCCGGGTGCCGTCGAGCTCGTACCCCGCGCTCGACGGCCAGGGGGCGCCGAGCGCGATCAACACGACCGGGCTGGTCCTGGCCGCCGGGCAGACGACCGGTAAGTGGAGCGTCTGCGCCTACTCCGGGGTCTCCCCCACCGGTCCGCTGCTGGCCACCTCCACCTACAACGTGGTGACCAAGCCGACGATCGTCTCGGCCACGCCGACGAGCAGCCCGGCCGGCGGCGGACAGACGATCACGGTGACCGGCACCGGCTTCACCGCCGTCACGATGCCGGTCACCGCCACCATCGGCGGCACCCCGGTCACCAACATCAAGCTGGCCTCCGACGGCAGGAGCTTCACCGCGGTCACCGGTCCGCGAGCGCCGCAGAGCAACCTCACCATGACGATCAGCACGCCCGGCGGGCCGGTGCACAGCACCGACCCCGACAACAACAGCGGCACCGCCGACCCGGCGATCCTGTTCGACTACAGCAACGGCATCAACGTGGCCCCGGACAACGGCCGCCCGGGGAAGAAGGTCACCCTCGACATCACCGGCGCCGGCTTCTCCCAGCTCAACTTCGTCAACGGCAGCGCCCCGACCAGCGCCGACCCGCACGTGTTCCTGGTCGACGGCGCCTACAACATGGGCAGCAACCGGGGCGTCGCCGAATGCGAGGACGTGGTCGTCGTCACCGACAACGAACTCGTCTGCAACCTGGACCTGGCCGCCGACGCCCTGGACCCGTCGAACAGCTCACCCACCGGCAACCCGATCCCGCACGACGCCTACGTCGTGACGGTGGTCGACAACGGCGCCACCAACGCCGGCGGCAACGGCAACCCCTCCATCGTCAGCAGCGGCGCCACCTTCACCGTCGGCCCCTACTGACCACGACCCCGCACGGCGTTGCGGCGCACGGTCCGCCGGGCGCGTCGCGCATCGCCGCGATCGAAGTGCGCTCCCCACGCCTCGTCGACCAGCAGGGGCAGGTTGCGGCGGTGGCAATCTCGGCGATGCCGCGGACGTCGGCGCCGGTGCCGTACTCGGTCGGGGCGATGATCAGGACGGCGCTGACGTCGGGGTGCTCCGCCAGGGCGGCCTCGATGTCGGCGGCGGCCGGGTCCGCGATCTGCTCCTCGTGGGCCCTACCGAAACTCACCCGTACGCTGCACAGGGGTTGTCGCTCTTTTCGAGAGGAACCGACGGTGCACAAGCGCACTCTGGGTAACGGGCTCGAGGTCTCCGCTCTCGGGCTCGGCTGCATGGGCATCAGCCACGGCTACGGTCCGGCCACCGACCGCGCGGACGGTGTCGCGCTGATCCGGGCGGCCGTCGAGGCGGGTGTCACCTTCTTCGACACCGCGGAGGTGTACGGCCCGTTCGTCAACGAGGAGGTCGTCGGCGAGGCTCTGGCGCCGTTCCGGGAGCGGGTGGTGATCGCCACCAAGTTCGGTTTCGGGATCGGCGACGGCGCCCGGCGCAGCGGACTGGACAGCCGTCCGGAACACATCCGGGAGGTCGCCGACGCCAGCCTGCGGCGGCTCGGCATCGACACGATCGACCTGTTCTACCAGCACCGCGTCGACCCGGACGTGCCGATCGAGGACGTCGCCGGGACGGTGCGGGAGCTGATCGACGCCGGGAAGGTGCGGCACTTCGGCCTGTCCGAGGCGGGCACGCGGACCATCCGGCGGGCGCACGCCGTGCAGCCGGTGACGGCGGTGCAGAGCGAGTACTCGCTGTGGTGGCGGGAGCCGGAGGACGAGATCCTGGGGGTCCTGGAGGAGCTGGGCATCGGGTTCGTGCCGTTCAGCCCGCTCGGCCGGGGCTTCCTGACCGGCAAGATCAGTGCGGGCACCGCGTTCGCCGACGGGGACATGCGCAGCGGGCTGCCGCGGTTCACGCCCGAGGCCCGCGCCGCCAACCAGGCCGTGGTCGATCTGCTCGGCGCGGTCGCGGCCGGCCGGGGCGCCACCCCGGGGCAGGTCGCGCTGGCCTGGCTGCTCGCCCGCAAGCCGTGGATCGTCCCGATCCCGGGAACCCGCAACACCGGCCGGCTCGCCGAGAACATCGCGGCCGCCGACCTGGTCCTCACCCCGGCCGAGCTCGCCGACCTCGACGCCGCGGCGGCGAAGATCCCGGTGCAGGGCGACCGTTACCCCGCCCACCTCCAGCAGACCATCGACCGCTGACCCCGCCCGGCCGGGTCAGAGATGGATGATCTGGCCGGCCCTCGGCGGGGTGCGGCCCTCGAAGACCTCCAGCCAGGCTTTCCGGAGGTCTTCGGGGCCGGCGCCGGCCTGGACGTCGAGCCAGCCGGCGGCGACGGCGGCGAACCGGTGCCAGGCGTCGGCGAAGCGGGCGTCGAGGCCGTCGCGGCCCCAGTCGCGGCGGCGTTTGCCCATCTGGTTCGGAGCGAAGAAGACCTCGCCGGCGGCCTCGGCGTTCGGCACCTTGTTGGTGAGGCCGACGGCGATGTCGCGGACGAGGTGGTCGCCGAGGTGCGACCGGAGGGCGGTCCGGGTGGCGGGCGCGCCGGACAGGTCGAGGTAGACGGTCGGCACCCGGTCCAGCTCGGCGGCCTGATCGTAGGTACGGACCTCGTCGTAGCAGCCGAGCGATCGGGTGAAGTCGACGTTGCCGGGTGAGGTGAGCCCGATCAGGCGCGGGCCGCGGCCGTGCAGTTCGAAGGCGGCGGCGTACGCGGTCTTGCTGGACGCCGACGAGACGACGAGCGTGTCCGCGCCGTAGAAGCCGTTGTCGGCGACCTGGTCGGCCAGCATGAACGAGGTGAAGAACAGCGGCCGGAACAGGATCAGCAGATCCTCCTGGTCGGCACGGTAGGCGGGGTCGCCGGTGGTGGCCCGGTACGCGTTGTACGGCGACGGCAGCTCGGCGCGGTGCGCGGCGCCGTCCCGGAAGCCGGTGGCGTCGACCCGCTCCGGCCGCACCACGAGATGCCCGGCCGGCGGCAGGTATCCGTACACCCGCTGTCCCACCTCGACACCGGCCACCGTCGACGCGGTGACCTCGGCGAAACCCCACAGCGGCGGCAGTCCCCACTCCGGGCCGAGCCCGCGCGGGCCGCCGGGGAAGAACTCCCAGTACCGGAACGACTCGCCGAGCACCGCGTACGTCACGTTGTTGGCGGTGAGCCCCACCCGGTCCACCCGCAGCAGCGCCTCCCCGTCATGCAGCGGCGGGATCTCCCCGTCGACGAGGGTGGTCCTGCCGAGATCGTCGCGAGCGACGGCGAACGTCCACGTTGCAGCCATGTTGCGACGCTATGCATCCGGCCCCGCCACGACAAGATGCACTACGAGTGCAAAATGTCACCCCAGCAGCTCGGACAGGGTGACCGGCGTCAGCCCCTCCCGGCGCAGGCCGGCCAGGATCGCCGGCAGCGCGTCGTCGGTGTAGCGGGCGTTCGCCTCGGTCACGTGCATGATCACGATCGATCCCGGCCTCACCTGGGACAGCACCGCGTTCACCACCGGCTTCGGCCCCCGGGCGAACGGATCGCCGCTGACCACATCCCCGTCGATCACCGTGACGCCGAGCGCGGACAGCGCCCGTAGCGCCGCACGGTCGTGACACAGGCCCGGGAACCGGAAGTAGCGGGTCTGCCGGCCACCGAACGGCTCCAGCGCCCGGAACGTCTTGGCGACGTCCTCGGTCATCGCGCCGGGCGCCAGCCGCGGCAGGTCGTAGCAGTCGCCGGTGAACGCCGCATGCTCGTAACTGTGGTTCGCCACCTCGAACAGCGGGTTCCCGGCGATCCGGCGGGTCACCTCGGGGTACTGCTCGGCCCACTGCCCCGTCACGAAGAACGTCGCCGGGATCCGCCGCTTCTCCAAAAGATCCAGAAGACGGAGATTGGCGTACGAGGAGACCTCGCCCCGCCGCAGCCGGGCCGCCATCGCGTCGGTCATGTCCGCGTCGAACGTCAGCGCCACCTTCGTGACACCCCGCGGCCCGTGCTGCACCACCGGCGGCAATGCTCCGGACCGGCTCGTTCCCGGCTGCACGGACTGGACCGGCGCCGGCGTCCTCTCGACGACCGGCGGAGACTGCGAGACCCCGACGGCGGGCGGGGCCGGGGGCGCCGGCGGGGCGGCCCCGCACCCGGACAGCGTCAGCACGAGGAGAACGCAGAGACGGCCACGCAACGACATGCGGGCGAGGATGCCATCCCCCGTCGATCCCACGCCACACCCAGGTCAGCGGCGACCTCCGCCGCAGCCGTACGCGCAGAGGCCGAACTTCGCGAAACGGGTGCTTCCGGTCTTGCCGAAAGCGGTGAAGTCGCCGCCGACCGTGACGGTGCGCAACTTCGGGTTCGCCGTCAAGGTGAGGACACCCCACTTGCCGTTGCTGTTCGGGTTCCAGCCGAGCAGGTGGCCGGTCGCCGGATCCCAGGCGCCCAACTTGGGCTGCCGGCGCTGCTCCTTCGGGCACCAGGACGTCGCCGTCCGGGACGGCTCCGGGCACGCCACGGTGAAGTGGCCGCCCGCGTAGATCGCCCCCTTCAAGTGAGTGATCGCCTGAACGTCACCGTCGGTGACACTGCTCCAGACCAGCCCGCCGTCCGGACGGTAGGCGGTCACCCGGCCGCCGGCGCCCGCGAGCCCGGCATACACCCGGTCGCCGACGGTGGTCAGAGCGAACACCGGGTACGGGGTCTGCGGCCGGAACGACCGGTCCGGCTTGCCGTCGCTCAGGCGCAACGCGGCGAGACGGGGCGTTCCGCCCGTACCGCTGAGGCTCTTGAAAGCGCCACCCACGTAGAGCCGGGCGCCGGAAACGGTCAGGACCAGCACCTTCCCGTCCGCGCCGGCGTCGAAAGCGGTGTCCGGCGCGCCGTCGGAGAGCCGGAACGCCGCCAGGTTGCGCGCCGGACGCCCGTCCACCGTGCTGAAGCTGCCGCCGAGGAACAGACGGCCACCCGCCGTGGCGATGGCGTGGCCGGTGCCCTTGACCGTGTGCCTCAACGTGCCGACCGCGCCACTGGCCAGGTCAATGTCGGCGATCCCGGGACGTGACTGCCCGCTGACAGCACTGAACTCGCCGGTCACGTAGAGCGACTTCCCGGCGGCGGTCAGAGCGGTGACGGCGTCGTCGGCGGCGGGCGCCCAGGGCAGCAGGCTTCCGGTCCGGGCGTCGACCGCGGCGAGCCGCTTCCGCTTGATCCGCTTGCCGTCGACGATCGCGTGGGTGAAATTGCCGCCGAGGTAGACGGTGTCGCCGACGTGGGTGCTGGCATAGACGGGACCGTCGAAACCGGCGGTGCGGTCCGGGTCGGCCGAGATCAGCGGAACGGTGTCGGCGGAGGCGGGCGGCGCGCCGGTCAGGGTGAGAGCACCGGTGAGCAGCGTCGCGAGGCACAGTCTGCGCATCATGAAGGCGACGATATGAGCCGTTTCCCGGCTGACCGGCCGGTTGCCGGAAAGCCGTACCCGGGGCCGGGGACTTGTCTACGATCCGCGGGAACCGGACCACCGCCCCGGCGTGGATCGGCGGCACGGGCGGCTGGAGGGCGTCGGCTACCTTGATGCCGTGCCGAAGGTCGATCAATCATCCGAGTCGGTCCCCGCCTGGCTGCTGTGGCCGGTGCGGGCGATCGCGGTCGTCGTGGTCCTGCCGTTCCGCCTGCTCCTCGCGGCCTTCGAGTTCATCGGCGACCTCCTCTACCGTTACGTGGGCAAGCCGCTGCTCTGGCTCTGGCACTGGTCGGTCGTCGTGCCGGTCTCCTGGGTGTGGCGGACCCTGATCGTGCCGCCGGCGGTCTGGCTCGGCAAGGGCCTGCTCAAGGTGCTGGCGTTCGTGCTGGCCCTGTTCGCCGTCCCGCTGACCTGGCTGTGGGAGAACGTGCTGGTGCCCGCCGCCGAGCTCGTCCATCAGTGGGTGCTGCGGCCGATCGGGATCGCGATCGCGGTGTCGTTCCGGTTCCTGTGGGAGTGGGTCGTCGCGCCGGTCGGCCGCGCTCTGCTGTGGTTCCTGGAGCTGGGCTGGACCGGCACGTCCTGGGTGTTCCGGCAGATCTACCGGTTCCTGCTGCGGCCGATCGGCCTCGCGATCGCCTTCGTCTGGCGATACACGTTCGCGCCGGTGTTCCGCGCCATCGGGCACGCCTGGCGCTGGACCGTCGACGAGATCCTGCGCCCGGCCGGCGCGGCGGTCCGTTCGGTCCTGTCCGCGCTCGGTTTCCGCTGATCCGACCCTTCCGAGTGATTACCGCCGCCGGGAGCCCCGGGGCCGGACGGCGCCGGGCTCGGGGCGACAGCGGCGTCGTCGGTGAGTAGCGACGGTTCTGCCCCGATCTGCGGGATCATGTCCGTGTGAGCGAGGTGTTGCGGCGCACCGATACGGTATCCCGGCTGGGCGGGGATCCCCGGCTTCCCGGAGACCGCCCGGCGCCGCGCGAGCTCGGCGGCGTGCCTGCATGAACGGATCAGTGGAGACCACCGACGTGACGACCGACCAACCCGGCCAGCTCGCCCGGCGGGTGGACCCCGACGCAGCCTGGCACCAGCACCTGACTGATCTGAACCATTTCCTGATGGTCTACAAGTTCGGCCTGGCAGAGATAAACACGAAGATCACCATCCTGGCGGAGGAACTCACCCACCGCGGCTCCGGCAACCCGATCGAGCACGTCAACCCGCGGCTGAAGACCGCCGCGAGCATCACCGCCAAGGCCACCCGGCTGAACTGCCCGCTCACCTTCGACGACCTGCGCGCCCGGATCCGTGACATCGCCGGCATCCGCATCGTGTGCAGCTTCGTCTCCGACGTCTACACCGTCGCGAACATGCTGACCCGCCAGCCCGACATCAACCTGGTCGCCACCAAGGACTACATCGCCAAACCCAAGCCCAACGGGTACCGCAGCCTGCACCTGATCGTCGAGATCCCGGTCTTCATGTCCGACCGGGTCGTCGCCGTCCCCGTCGAGGTGCAGCTGCGCACGGTCGCCATGGACTTCTGGGCCAGCCTCGAACACAAGATCTACTACAAGCACGATCCCGAAGTGGTTCCGCCGCGGCTGCGCGACGAGCTCACCGCCGCCGCCGAAGACGCCGCCCGCCTCGACCTGCGGATGGAACGCCTGCACCGGGAGATCCACGGACCGCGGCGCTAGGATCGATCCATGTCGAGTGATGCGGTGCCACGTTTACCTCACGACCGCACGTGGCTGCTCGGCGCCTTCGGCATCACGACGGCGTTCTCGCTGCTCCTCGGCCTGGCACTGCTCCCTCAAGGGCCGGGCGCGGCGGCCTTCATGCTGATCCCGGTCACGCTCACCGCCGTACCGCTCATCGTCAGACGACGCCACCGCCGCCGCGCCGCCCTGGTGAGCACCGCAACGCTCGCGCTCACCGCCGTCCTGAGCCTGCCGAGCGTCGGCGCTTTCCTCCTGCCGGGCGTGATCCTGCTGGCCATCGGTTCCTTCAAACCCTGACGGGGGTACGCGTCTCGCAGCCCTCGCTTCCGCAATACCCCCCGTGCGGGGCGGGGACGCCGGGACCCGGCCGAATGGAACTGCCCGCGCCACCCTCGGCCCGCCGCCCGCTCTCCACTTGCCCGCACACGGCCCGCCCGCCTGACCTCGACCTGCCCGCTTCCAACCTGCCCGCTCCCGGCCAGCCGCTCTCGGCAAGCCCGTCACTCACGGCCCGCCGCTCTCGGCCTGCCCGTCACTCACTGCCCGCCCACTCTCGGCCCGCCCGTCGCTCGCGGCCCGTCGCTCGGGCTGCCCGCTCTCGGCCTGCCCGTCATTCACGGCCCGCCGCTCTCGAGCCGCCCGCTCTCGAGCCGCCCGCTCTCGGGCTGCCCGTCACTCACGGCCCGCCCGCCGGCAAACCGGCAGCCACTCGGGATCAGCCCGTGCAGCCGGTAGGTAGATTCTGCAAGGTGGGACAAATCTCCGCCGATGATGAATCGGCCGCCTCGCTACGTCTGCGGCTCACCGACGACGAGGCGCTCGTGCTCTCCGACTGGATCGACCAACGGGACGACACCGGCTCGGACGTCGTCGACTGGCTGATCCGGCCCGCGCTGTACGCCCTCGACGCCTCGTTCACGCACAGCTCGCCGCTGATCTTCGCACCCGACTACCGGGATCGGCTGCAAGCCGCCCGCAACCGCCTCCGCACCGGCACACCATCCCCGGGCAGCGGCTTCGACGCCGACCTGACCACCGACCAGGCCGTGGCCCTGGCTCACTGGATCCGTGACCTGATGTCCGCCGAGCCCTCGGTCGACGAGCCGATCCGCGCCGCGTTGCAGCGGCTGCTGCCCGCCCTGCCCGCCACCGCCCTCGGCACCGACACCCGCCGGCGGCTGCTCTCGTCGATGGGCCGCAACATCGACGGCATCCCCGTCGAGGAGCTCCGCATCCACCGGCGCAGCTCCCCCGCCCCGATGACAGGCCCGGCGACCAGCACCGAAGGGTGGATCTTCGAGGAGAACACGGTCCGCTTCCTGGAGACGCTGAGCTGGTTCATCGGATACCGCTACGACCACGCCGACGAGGACGCCCTGACCGGCGCCCTGGACGGAACCGACGACGAGACCGAGTCCGCCTGGTTCCGCTACCCCTTGATGGGCACCCCTCCCCTGGAGGTCTCCCTGGCCCGGTCCTCCGGCGCCACAACCGTGAGCATCCAGATCACCGGCGACATCGACCCGATCCTCCACGCCCGCATCGACACCATGCTCCACCTCCTGTAGCGGGTGGTCCCCATCAGCTGGTTCTCACTGCCGCCTCCCGCGGCTTGAGAAAGCCCTGACGACCAGCTGCGAAAACCCCGGCTGGCTCTCTACTGCCGCCTCCCGCCACGTGAGACAGCACTAACGACCAGCCGGGGAGGTGAGGCGGTCAAACGGTGCGCCGGTAGGAGTGGAGGCGGTCGATCTCGGTGAAACCGGAACGGTCGTAGAGACGGTTCGCGGCGGTTCGGTCGCGGTCGATGCCGGAGGCGTCGTCGTCCACGTAGAGGATCGCCTCGGAAGCGCCGAGGTCGGCGAGCACGGCGAGAGCGGACCCGAGCAGCGCCGCGCCGAGACCCCGGCCCGCGAGGCCTGGCGCGGTGGTGAAGTCGGGACAGCCTTCGCGGAGGTACCGGTGTGGCTCGGTCGCGGTGATGAGGGCAGGGCGACCGAGGTCCGCGACGACGCGGAGGCGAGCCCGGGGAACCGGATCAGGGGCGGGCGTCGAGACGGAGGATGGTCTCCTCGATCTCGGCGGCGCGGGCGTTCGCGCACCCCGAGCCGGTGTCGATGATGGTGAATCCGGCCTTCTGCAGGACCCGCAGCGAGCCGAGGTTCCTCCACGGTGGCGAGCGGGCGAGGACGCGTCGTCACAGGCGTTCGCCAGCGCGACGCTACCACTTCACCGATCGACGGCGACGACTCCCTGGATCGGGGTCGTGGAGCCGTTCGCGTCGGGTGGCAGCGATGGCGCGGGATCGGTCGCGCGGGAACACTGGCGGTGTGATGTTCCGGCTGGAGCGTGGGGTGACGGGGTTCTGGGGGAAGAACGACCCGGAACCGCCGCGGGTCGATGTGCGGATGTTCCGGGGCGGGTGTCACGCGGCGGCGCTGGCGGCCGGCGGGACGGTGGAGTCGATCGACGAGGCGGTGTATCCGCGGGGGTACCACACCGCTGTGGTCGCGACGCCGGAGAACCGGGCCGGGATCCTGTGCCATGCCGGGTATCCGTTGATCGCTTTCGTGGCGGACAGCGCCGCGTCCTGGCTCGAGCCGCGCATGTTCCGGGATTCGCCGGCTTGGGCGGAGGCCTTCGCCGAGCGGGGGTTCACGGTGATGGGCCGGGAGTTGCTGGAGTCGCCGCTGACCGCTGTCGACACGTCGGCGCTGACCAAGGCGGAATGGCGGCAGATTCACGGCTGGAAAGCGACGACGGTCGGCGAGACGGTGTTCAACGGCTGGGACTGAGCCGCGAGACGGGTGCGGCTCAGCCACGAGACGGGTGGGA
>NZ_BOMZ01000047.1 GCF_016862455.1 Actinoplanes utahensis | reverse complement strand
CTTCAGGCACGGGACAGGTGGGACGGATCCGGGAGACGGCAGGGGCTCAGCCGTGAGACGGGGTGGGATCGAGCCAGGAGCAGGTGTCGCCGGCGGTGACGGGATACGGCGGAAGCGGCGGGTGTTCTTCCCGCTGCCGAACTTGCCGTCGGCGTCACGGACGGCCCACAGCCGGTCGCCGGTGAGGCCGCGGGCGCCCAGGACGGCGGCGGGGATCTGCTCGCCGAGCATGGATTTCACCGGGTAGCGGCGGATCTCGGTGATCTGCATGGGGCTGACAGTAGATGCGGGAGGCGACAGCCCGTAAGGCCCGCATCCAGCCCGGCGGCCGCGTGTCGGCCGTGCGGGGATCGCCACGTCGCGTGGGGGTGACGGGACGGGATCGATGTGGCGGGGACGGCCCTATGTCGTACGGAATCTGGGATTGTGGTTTTTGCTCCCAAGATCACTCGCCGTGACCCTCTGGCCGTCGGGGACAACGCCGATTGGAGGATTCCTACAAACAACGGTGCCCGACATGCATGATCCGGCGTATGGCTCGACCGGACGGTAGCCGAGAGGGTGGAGGAGGAGAAAGCTGACGGGGCAATCGGGAGGCTCGGCAAGTGTTCAGGCGTGTCGCGATCATCAACCGTGGGGAAGCCGCCATGCGGCTCATCCACGCCGTGCGGGATCTGTCCGCGGAGACCGGGACCCGGATCGAGACGGTCGCCCTCTACACCGACGAGGACCGCACGTCGACGTTCGTCCGTGAGGCGGATCTGACGTATCCGCTCGGCCCGGCCGCCGCCCGGCCCTACCTCAACCACGCGCTGCTGGAGCAGGCGCTGCGCGAGACCGGCGCGGACGCGGCCTGGGTGGGCTGGGGTTTCGTCGCCGAGGACCCGGTGTTCGCAGAGCTGTGCGACCGGGTCGGGGTGACGTTCGTCGGGCCCAGCGCGGAGGCGATGCGCAAACTCGGTGACAAGATCGGCTCGAAGCTGATCGCCGAGGAGGTCGGTGTTCCGGTCGCGCCGTGGAGCCGCGGCGAGGTGGCGACGCTCGAGGACGCGTTGCGGGCCGGCGACGAGATCGGCTATCCGCTGATGCTGAAGGCGACCGCCGGCGGTGGCGGGCGCGGCATCCGGCGCGTCGACTCGGCCGCTGATCTCACCGACGCCTACGAGCGGACCAGCCAGGAGGCGCTGCGGGCGTTCGGCTCGGGCGTGGTGTTCCTGGAGCGCCTGGTCACCGGCGCGCGGCACGTCGAAGTGCAGATGATCGCGGACGGGCAGGGCGGCGCGTGGGCGCTGGGCGTCCGGGACTGTTCGGTCCAGCGGCGCAACCAGAAGATCATCGAGGAGTCGTCCTCGGTCGTGATGGCGCCGGAGCAGGCGGCCGAGCTCAAGGAGTCGGCGGTCCGGCTGGCGCTCGCGGTGGGTTACCGGGGCGCGGGCACCGTCGAGTTCCTGTACCACCCGGGTGAGAAGCTGTTCGCCTTCCTCGAGGTGAACACGCGACTGCAGGTCGAGCACCCGATCACCGAGATCACCACGGGCACCGACCTGGTCAAACTCCAGCTGCACGTGGCGGCCGGCGGGCGGCTGGACGGTCCGCCCCCGGCCGAGCAGGGACACGCGGTGGAGGCGCGGCTGAACGCCGAGGACCCGGACCGCGACTTCGCTCCGTCACCGGGACGCATCGCGCGGCTCGCGCTGCCGGCCGGGCCCGGCATCCGGGTGGACACCGGGGTGAGCGAGGGCGACAGCATTCCGGCGGCCTTCGACTCGATGATCGCCAAGATCATCGCGTACGGCCGGAACCGCGACGAGGCCCTCGGGCGCCTGCGCCGGGCCATGGCCGAAACCACCGTCATCAT
Source organism: Actinoplanes utahensis (assembly GCF_016862455.1). GTDB lineage: Bacteria > Actinomycetota > Actinomycetes > Mycobacteriales > Micromonosporaceae > Actinoplanes > Actinoplanes utahensis. The sequence goes on along the minus strand of NZ_BOMZ01000047.1, from coordinate 99,424 downwards.
CGAGGGCGGCTCCACCAACAAGAGCTTCGTCCTGGACCTGCTCGACCAGCCCGAGGTCGTCGACGGCTCCGCCGACACCGGCTGGATCGACCGGGTCCGCGCCGAGGGCCGCCTCATCAGCCACCGGCACTCCGGCATCGCCCTGGCCGCCGCCGGCATCGAGGCGTACCAGGATGAGGAGGAGATCTCCCGGCAGCGCCTGCTCACCACCGCGCACGGCGGCCGCCCGCAGGTGCAGCACGACTCCGGCCGTCCGCTCGACCTGAAGCTGCGCGGCGTCGGCTACCGGGTGCAGGTGTCCCGGCTGGGCCGCAACCGCTTCCGGGTCGGGATCTTCTCCGGTGGATCGTTCGGGTACGCCGACGTGATCAGCGAACGGTTCGACGAGCACAGCCAGCAGATGTTCGTCAACGGCCACCGGTTCCGCCTGGTCACCGCCACGCACGGCCCGATCCACACGATCGAGGTGGACGGTGTCACGCACCGGGTCAGCCGGGACGAGGGCGGCGTGGTCCGCTCGCCCGCGCCCGCCCTGGTGGTGGCCACTCCTCTCGCGGTCGGCGACGAGGTCGAGGCGGGCGCGCCGATCCTCGTGCTGGAGAGCATGAAGATGGAGAACGTGCTGCGGGCGCCGTTCAAGGCCCGGGTACGGGAATGCCCGGTCGCCGTCGGCAGCCAGGTGGAGACCGGCGCGCCGCTGATGCGCCTGGAGCCCATCGGGGACGCCGTGGACGACGCTCCGGAGGAGAACGCGCCCATCGAGATCGACCTGCCCGCCGGTGAGTCCGCCGACCACGGTCCGGACGATCTGCGGGCGCTGCTGCTCGGGTACGACGTCGACCCGAGCGTGGTCAAGGCGTACCTGGCCGGGCACGGCCGCCGCCCCGGCGCCGGTGAGATCGAACTGCTGACGATCTGCGCCGACCTGCTCGAACTCAGCCGCAACAAGCCCGGCGACGACTGGAAGACCGAGCCGGGCAACGCGGTGCACAGCCCCCGCGAGTACTTCCACGCCTACCTGCAGAGCCTCGACGTGGAGCGGGCCGGTGTCACGCCGGCGTTCCAGACGCGGCTCACCCAGGTGCTCGGGCACTACGGCGTGACCAGCCTGGACCGGACCCGGGAACTCGAGGACGCGGTCTTCCGGATCTTCCTGGCGCTGCAGCGGTCGGCGGCGAACGTGGGTGTCGTCTCGGAGATCCTGCGCCTGTGGATCGCCGGGAACCCGCCGCAGGAGCCGCTCGCCGAACGGGCCGGGATCGCGCTGGAGCACGTGATCGAGGCGACCCAGATCCGGTTCCCGTCGGTGTCGGACCTGGCCCGGGGCATCGTGTTCCGGTGGTTCGCCCAGCCGCTGCTGCGGCGTACCCGGGCGGAGGTCTATGCCTCGGTGCGGGCCCACCTGCGGCATCTCGACCACCACCCGGACACGCCGGACCGTGCCGAGCGGATCCAGAGCATGGTGGCGTGTTCGGAGCCGCTGGTCCGGCTGCTGGGGCAGCGGATCGGGCGGCCGGGGCGGGATCACATCCCGCTGCTGGAGGTGCTGACCCGCCGGTACTACGACAACCGTGGTCTCTCCACGCCGTCGGCCCTGTCGGTGGGTGACATCCGGTTCATGACGACGACCCACAGTGGGGAGAGCGTCACCCGCATCGCCGCCACCGCCGTCGACATCTCCGACTTGTCGGCATCGCTCACGGCGCTGGGGACGACTGAGGCGGATGTCTCCGACATCTACGTCTCCTGGGAGGACCAGCCGTCCGCCGACGAGATGGCGGCCCATCTCAGTGCGCTGTTCGCCGACGTGTCCGTGCCGGGGGTCCGGCGGGTCACCACGACGATCGCTGGTGTCAGCGGCGCGACGATGCACCACCACTTCACCTTCCGTGCCGATGAGTCCGGACGTTTCGCCGAGGATCGGCTGATCCGCGGACTTCACCCGCAGATCGCCCAGCGGCTGCAGATCGAACGGCTCCGCGAGTTCGACCTCACCCGGCTGCCCTCCACCGACGAGGAGATGTACCTCTTCACGGCGGTCGCCAAGAGCAACCCCTCCGACGAGCGCCTCGTCGCGATGTACCAGGTCCGCGACCTGACCGCCCTGCGCGAGACCGACGGCCGCCTGGTCGCGCTGCCCGCGCTGGAGGAGGCGGTCACGCTCGCCCTGGACGCGATCCGCAACATCCAGGCGCAGCGCCCGCAGAACAAGCGGTTCGACACCAACCGGATCATGATGTACGTCTGGCCGGTCACCGAACTGTCGATCGAGGAACTCAACGCCCTGGTCCAGCGCATCCTGCCGACCGCGAGCGGCGCGGGCCTGGAGGAGGTGCAGTTCATCGCCCGGCAGCGCCGCTCCAGCGGGGAGCTGACCGAGGTGGCGGTGACGATCACCCTGGAGCCGGGCAACGGCGCCCACCTGCACGTCGGTGAGCCGTCGACCGACCCGGTGCAGCCGCTCGACGACTACCGGCAGAAGGTGCTGCGGGCGGCCCGGCGGGGCACGGTGTACCCGTACGAGCTGACCGCTCTGCTCGGCGACTTCACCGAGTACGACCTGGTCGACGGGGCGCTCGAGCCGGTCGACCGGCCCAAGGGCAGGAACTCGGCCGCCATCGTCGCCGGTGTGGTCACCACGGTCACCGACCGTTACCCGGAGGGCATCACCCGGGTGGTGCTGCTCGGCGACCCGACCAAGTCGCTGGGCGCGCTGTCGGAGCCGGAGTGCGCGCGGGTCATCGCGGCCCTGGACCTGGCTTCGTCGATGCGGGTACCCCTGGAATGGTTCGCGCTGTCCGCCGGCGCCCGGATCTCGATGACCTCCGGCACCGAGAACATGGACTGGGTGGCCGCCGCGCTCAAGCGGATCGTCACGTTCACCCAGGCCGGCGGCGAGATCAACGTCGTGGTGGCGGGGATCAACGTGGGCGCGCAGCCGTACTGGAACGCCGAAGCCACCATGCTCATGCACACCAAGGGCATCCTGGTGATGACGCCGGACTCGGCGATGGTGCTGACCGGCAAGCAGTCCCTGGACTTCTCCGGCGGTGTCTCGGCCGAGGACAACTTCGGCATCGGCGGGTACGACCGGGTGATGGGACCGAACGGTCAGGCGCAGTACTGGGCGCCGTCGCTTCCGGCCGCCCGCGACGTGCTGATGGCGCATTACGACCACACCTATGTGGTGCCCGGCGAGACCGGCCCGCGGCCGGCGCCCTCCACCGACCCGGTCGACCGGGACATCTCCGGTTACCCGCACACGGTGGCCGGCAGCGACTTCGCCACGGTCGGTGAGATCTTCTCGACGACGCACAACCCGGACCGCAAGAAGGCTTTCGACATCCGTACGGTCATGCGTGCCGTGTCCGATCAGGATCACCCGGTCCTGGAGCGGTGGGCGGGCATGGCGGACGCCGACACCTCGGTCGTGCAGGACGCGCACATCGGCGGCCGGCCGGTCTGCCTGCTCGGCATCGAGTCCCGTTCGGTGCCCCGCCGGGGATTCCCGCCCACCGACGGCCCGGACACCTACACGGCGGGCACGCTGTTCCCGCGCTCGTCGAAGAAGACGGCACGGGCGATCAACGCCGCGTCGGGGAACCGTCCGTTGGTCGTACTCGCGAATCTGTCCGGTTTCGATGGTTCTCCGGAGTCCATGCGGAACCTTCAGCTGGAGTACGGCGCGGAGATCGGCCGGGCGATCGTCAACTTCGAGGGCCCGATCGTGTTCTGCGTGATCTCCCGCTATCACGGCGGCGCGTTCGTGGTCTTCTCGAAGGCGCTCAACCCGAACATGACCGTTCTCGCCCTGGAGGGCTCGTTCGCGTCGGTGCTCGGCGGCGCGCCCGCGGCGGCCGTCGTGTTCGCCGGCGAGGTCAACAACCGGACCGCCAACGACCCACGGGTCGCCGAGTTGCAGGCGCGGGTCGCGGCGGCCGGTGGCGCGGAGCGGGCCGCGCTCAGCACCCACCTCGCCGAGGTCCAGTCGTCGGTGCGGGCGGAGAAGCTGGGTGAGGTGGCGGCCGAATTCGATCGGGTGCACAGCATCCAGCGGGCGGTGGAGGTCGGTTCGGTCGACGCCATCGTCAGCGCCGCCGAGCTGCGGCCCCGCATCATCGAGGCGATCGAGCACGGCCTGAAGAGCTAGACGATCCGCACGGGAGGCGGTCCGCTTGCGGGCCGCCTCCTTTTGCCGGTGGTACGGCTACAGCCGCCGCCGGGTGACGACATCGGCCGGGTCGGGGCGGCCGTACAGGAATCCCTGCCCGTAGTCGCAGCCCATCCGGTTCAGCTGCTCGTCCTGCCGCTCGGTCTCGACGCCCTCGGCGACGACGGTGATGTTCAGCTCGTGACACAGCTTGATCATGTGCTTGACGACCGCGGCGGCCGCCGCGTCGTCGGGGTCGTCCAGGGCCCGGACCAACTTCGCGGCCAGTTTGACGGTGGTCACGGGCAGGGCCGACAGCGAGGCGAGGCCGGCGTAGCCGGTGCCGAAGTCGTCGAGTGCCAGCCGGATGTCCATCTCGTCGAGCTCCGCCAGCACGGCGAGGTGCTGATCGACGTCCGCGCTCTCGGTGATCTCCAGTTGCAGGGACTCCGCGGGCAGTCCGGTGTCGTCGAGCAGCGCGGTGACCACCGCGGTCAGCCCCGGATCGCCGAGATGAAAACCGGAGACGTTCGCGCTGATCAGCAGGTCGTGACCCTGCCGGCGCCAGGCGGCGCCCTGCCGGCAGGCCTGCTCCAGCATGGTGCGGTCCAGCGGAACGATCAGTCCGGTCTTCTCCGCCGGGGTGATGAACTCCTGCGGGTTGACCAGGCCGATTCCGGGACGCCACCAGCGGGCCAGCGCCTCCACACCAATCACCGCGCCCTCGCTCATCCGCACGATCGGCTGGAAGTACGGCTCGAACTCGCCGCGTTCCAGGGCGGCGGGCATCGCCGCGGCCAGCCGGTGCCGGACGATGTCCTGACCCGCCCGCCGCTCGTCGAAGACCACCGCGCCCCGCTGGTCCCGGTGCGCCCAGGCCAGCGCCCGATGCGCGTCGCACAGCCACGCGTCCGGGCCGGTCCGGCTGCCGGCGGACCCTTCGACGATCCCGGCGCTGGTACGGATTCGCAGCTCATAACCGTCCACGGAGGGCAGCACCACGGTCCGCAGCACCTGCCGGGCCCGCTCCGCGATCTTGCGCATCTCGTCGGCGTCGGTGCCGGTCACCACCAGCACGAACTGCTCCCCGCCGAGATGGGCGAGCAGGTGGCGGCCGCCGCCCTCACCCAGCTCCGCGCGGCGTGGCGGGACCGGGACGGTCCACTCCCGGACGAGTTCACGCAGGCGGGCGCCGATCGCGGCCAACATGTCGTCGCCGTGGGCGTGGCCGAGCGCGTCGTTGAGATCGGTGAAGTCGTCGACCCGCAACAGGACCATCCCGATCCGCTGCGTGTCCCCCGGCGGCCTCGATGGTCCGGCGCAACTGCTCGCGCAGGTAGTTGCGGTTCGGCAGATGGGTGACCGGGTCGTGCAGCCGCGCGTGCTGCAGCTCGATCTCCAGCATCGCCTTCTCGTTCTCCCAGGCCAGGCGTATCGCCCGGTGCATGTCGTCACCGGCGCGCATCGCGGTGTCGCGCAGCGCCGCCCCGAACCCGTTGATCATCTGTTCCAGCACCCGCAGCACCCGCTCGGTGACGGCTCCCCGGTCGCCCACGAAGCCGTCACGTTGCCGGTCGCCCGTGGAGCCGTCACGTTCTCGGCCGCTCGTGGAGCCGTCACCTTGCCGGCCGCTCGTGGAGCCGTCACGTTGCCGGCCGCTCGCGAAGCCGTCACGTTGCCGGCCGCTCGTGGAGCCGTCACGTTCTCGGCCGCTCGTGGAGCCGTCACTCGGGAACAGGGCCGGGAGCCGGTCGGCGAGCAGCCGGACCGCGGCGCCGAGCACGCGCGGATCCGCCATCCGGACCTTGACCAGCTGCACCCCGGCGCGCCGGCCGGGCTCGGGCTCGAACGGCTCGGACTCGACAGCGCACACGAGTTGCCGCAGCACGTCCCGTACCGCGGCGAGCGGCCGGTCCCGTCGCCCGGGCACCCAGCCGGCTTCCGCGATCACTCGCAGCAACCTCTGGGCCAGCGCGTTCAATGATGGTTCGTCGGTACTGCTGACCGCGTGTGTCATGAGGCGGTCCCCTCACAGTCCACGGCCGCGCACCCGGTGTGGCGAGCCGTCGAAAACTGTGCCCCCTGAAGGTGTGCCGCCGCCACGGCTTGAAGCGCCGCCGTCGCTACGGTATACGTTCAAGATCATCTACACGATATGCGCAGCTCGGCCCGGCAACGGATCACGACGGAGAAAGTTACGGGGACACGAAAATCCACCCGCTCGAGTGACTCGTCGGCCCGGAGAGGCGCCACCACAGAGGGCTCAGACGCGGCGGGCCACCACCGCCAGAGCGGTCGGCTGCGGAGGGATCTCGGCGGCCTCCTCCGAGTCGGGCCGCCACTGCTCGGCGGTGACCACACCCGGCTCGACCACCTCGAACGAGTCGTCGATCAGGTCCAGCAGTCGCCGCCGGTCACGAATGACCAGCGGGGTCGGCGTCTGCTCATACAGCTGTCGCACCCGCTCCTGCCGCTCTCGCCTCTCCGCGGTCGTCTCCGGACCCGTGTGCGACAGCACCAGGTGGCTGCCGGACGCCAGCGCGGCCCCGATCCGCGAGATGATCGATCGAGGGTCGGCGGCGTCCGGCACGAACTGCAGCACCGCCACCATCAGCACCCCGATCGGCCGGGAGAAATCCAGGAAATCCTGCAGGCGCGAGTCGGAGAGGAGCACCTCCGGCTCCCGCAGATCGCCGCGAACCGCCCGGGCGCCGGGGTTGCCGCGCAGCAGGCTCCGGCTCTGCTCCACCGCGATCGGGTCGATGTCGACATAGACCACCCGGGCCCGCGGGTCGATCTCCTGGGCGGCCTCGTGCACGTTGCCCAGGGTCGGGATGCCGGAGCCGATGTCCAGGAACTGGGTGACACCCCGCTCCTCCATCAACCACCGGACGGCCCGGCCCAGGAAGGCCCGGTTCGCCCGGGCGACCATGCGGGCCTCGGGGAACACCCGCTCGGTCTGATGCCAGAACTCACGGTCGACGGTGAAGTTGTGCACGCCACCCAGGGCGTAGTCGTAGACCCGCGAGGCGTTCGGCACGGTGATGTCGACGCCCTCCGGCACCCACGCGCCCGACTCCGCCACCGTCACCTCCACCGCTTCGGCTTGCATCCTATGTATCCCCCCGGGGCCGGAGGGAAGCCTGAAACTGCAACTTGCACCGAACGAGGCGCCCCGCACTCGACTATAGTCACCAGCCAAGCTGACGTCCATACACCCGGCGAGTGAGATGACCGATCCGGATAATCTCGGCTCACGCCACGTATCGGACGGGGGCGCGGGAAGGATGCAGCGGGCGGTGGGAAGCGGAGACGACCTGCGGTTGCTGCGCGCGTACGAGCCGGTGGCCAGATTCACCGAGGGTGAGTACTTCTTTCCCGTCTCGGTCGAACACTATGTGCGGCACGCCAGCCTGTGGCGCAACGACCCCGGCTCCAGCCCGCTCCAGGTCGCCGGGCCCGGTGACCTGTGCCTGGACACGCTCGCCGCGGCCGGGGGGGCCGAGCAGGGCCTGGGCTTCTCGCTGTCCGGCATCGGGACCGGCGAGAAACACGCGCACATCCCGCTGCGGGACCGTCCGCCCCACCTCAAACGGTCCAGCCGGCTGGCGTCGGTCGGTCTCACCGCCCGGCTCGTCGACACGCTCAACCGGTTCTCGCTGCTGTTCCGGGGCAGTGTCCCGGGCGGCAGCGCGGCCCGGTCGTTCCTGCTCCAGCGCGACCACCTCGACACGCCCCGACCCACCTACTACGGGCGGGTGCTGCGCGACGACCCGTGGATCGTCTGCCAGTACTGGTTCTTCTACAGCTTCAACAACTGGCGGTCGGCGTTCGGCGGGGTCAACGAGCACGAGGGCGACTGGGAGCAGGTGACCGTCTTCGTCGACGCCAACGGGTTCACCGACGGCCGGCTGCCGGCGCCGTCCTGGGTGGTGTTCTCCGCCCACGACGAGGTCGGCGACGACCTGCGGCGGCGGTGGGACGACCCGGACCTGACCGTGGACGGCGGCCGGCATCCGGTGGTGTTCGTGGGCGCGGGCTCGCACTCCGGGGCGTACCTGCCCGGCGACTACCTGATCACGGTCCGGCCGCCGCGGCTGCGCGGGCTGGTCGACGCGCTGCGCTGGTCGGCGCGGCTGCTGGCTCCGTGGTCCGCGGAGGACCAGCGGATCGTCGGGATCCCGTACGTGGACTACGCCCGCGGCGACGGCCGCGCGGTCGGCCCGGGACAACCCGAGCAATGGAATCCGGTGCTCATCGACGACGAGACACCCTGGGTACGCGACTACCGCGGGCTGTGGGGACGCGACACCAGGGACCGGCTCGGCGGCGAACGCGGACCGGCCGGGCCCCGATACGGCCGGGACGGCACGGTCCGGCAGGCGTGGGCCGATCCGGTGGGCTGGGCCGGGCTGGCGAAGGTCGTCCCCGACACCGCCGCCGAACAGCGGCTCGTCGAACTGCGTACCCAGAAGGACCGCGACCTCCTCGCCCGGCTGGACACCGAGATCGCCGAGCTGCGCCAGGACCTGACGGTGGCGGCGGCCGGCCTGCCCGCCTCGTCCCCGGAGGTACGCGCCCTCGCCCCACAGGAGGAGAAGCTGCTCGACCTGCGGATGGAACGCACCCGGCTGGCCGACGAGCTGCATCGCGCGGCCAACGCCGTACCCCTGCCTCCGCAGCACCCGCACACCCACCTGTTGCATCGCCGCCTGCCGCTGGAACAGACCGCCGGTTTCCTCGGCCGGGCCCGGTCGTGGTGGTCGGTGCTGAGCACCCCGCTGATCCTGCTGGCGATCGGTGCGGTGGTGTCGCCGCGGTCGTTCTCCGGGCTGTCCTTCTCCGGCCAGGAGACCGCCCTGGGGCTGCTGCTGGTCCTGCTGCTTGTGGAGGGTTTCGTCCGGGGCAAACTGCTGGCCGTCATGCTGCGCCTGCTGCTGGCCTGCGTCGCCGTGCTGGCGCTGGCGTTCCTCTGGCTCGACGGCCTCTACGTGCTGACCTTCACCTTCTTCGCCTCCGCCCTGCTGGTGCTGCTGGTCAACGTCCGCGAGGCGACCCGCCGCTGAACCGCCCTCCGCGCGGCGACACCACCGGCTGAACCGCCCTCCGCGCGGCGGGCGACCTCAGTTCTGCAGGTAACGGATCACGGCCAGTACCCGGCGGTGGTCGGCGTCGGACGGCGGCAGGTCGAACTTCGTGAAGATGTTGCCGATGTGCTTCTCCACCGCCCGCTCGGACACCCGGATCGCTCCGGCGATCGCCGTGTTGGTGCGGCCCTGCGCCATCAGGGCCAGCACCTCGCGCTCCCGCGGGGTGAGCTCGGCGAGCAGGTCGCGGTGCCGGCTGCGGCCGAACAGCTGGGTGACCACGTCCGGGTCCAGGGCGGTGCCGCCGGCCGCCACCCGGTGCAGCGCGTCGATGAAGTCGTCGAGCTGGACCACCCGTTCCTTGAGCAGGTAACCCACCCCCTCGGAGCCACCGGCGAGCAACTCGGCGACGAAGGCCGTCTCCACGTACTGCGAGAAGATCATCACCCCGGTGCCGGGAAACTCCCGGCGCAGCCGGACCGCCGCCCGCAGTCCCTCGTCGCGGTGGCTCGGCGGCAACCGGATGTCGACGATCGCCACGTCCGGCGGATCGGCGGTGACCGCCTCGAACAGCGCCGGCACGTCCACGACGGCGGCCAGCACCTCGTGCCCGCGGACGGTGAGCAGCTGGGCGAGACCTTCGCGGAGGATCGCGGAGTCCTCGGCGATGACGATGCGCATGTGTCGGTCAGGGCCTCTCCGGTGCCGGGCACGGGATCTCGACCGTGACGGAGGTCGGGCCGCCCGGTGGGCTGTCGATCGACAACTCCCCGTCGACCACCCGGATCCGCTCGGTCAGACCGGCCAGTCCCCCACCGGCACGCTGGTGAGCGCCGCCCCGCCCGTCGTCGCCGACCCGCAGGCACAGAACCTCGTCACGAAGATCGACACGGATCGTAGCCCGGCTCGCCCCGCTGTGCCGCCCCGCGTTGGTGAGCAGCTCGCACACCGTGAAGTAGGCGATGCTCTCCAACGCCGGCGGGGGCCGGCGGGGCAGGTCGATCTCCACGGTCACCGGCACGGGGCTGCCCGCCGAGACGGTGGCCAGCGCCGCCTCCAGCCCGTTGTCCAGCACCGGCGGATGGATGCCCCGCACCAGGTCGCGCAGCTCGGCGACCGCGGTGGCGAGGGTGTGCTGTGCCGTGTCGACGGCCGCCACCACCTGGTGCGGCGGCGCCTGCGCGGAGACCAGCTCGCGAACCATCGCCAGATGCATCCCGACGCCGATCAGCCGCGCCTGGGCGCCGTCGTGCAGGTCGCGCTCGATGCGCCGCAGGGTGACGTCGGCGTCGATCACCGCACGGTCCCGGGAATCCCGCAGGTCCCGTATCCGCTGGCTGGACCGGGTCGGACCGAGCAGTCCGCGGATCAGCAGCCGCTCCAGCGTCAGCACGGCACGCAGCATCCATGGGCCGAGCAGCAGCAGGATGACGCTGGTCACCATGATCGCCAGCGACTCGTTGTCGAACGGGCCGGGGTAGAACGGCAGGTAGATCAGCGCGATCAGGGCGTACGCGTAGAAGCCGCCGGCCAGCCCCAGCGACAGGACCGCCACCGGTGGTTTGACCACCACGTACGCCAGCATCCGCCAGCTGACCGGGTCGCTGAGGACGGCCCGCCGCCAGCCGAAGGCCCCCCGGTCGGCGGGCGACCGCACCGGATCCGGGACCTGGTGGCCGAGCATCCGGGCGGCGAGCCCTCGCCGCTTCGCGCCCAGGGCGATCGCGGCCCGCAGGATCGCGGCGAGCAGCCAGGCGCCGAGCGGCGTCAGCAGCAGGATGGTGCCGGCCAGGCCGCCCAGCAGCAGCAGAAGCGCGCTCAGCAGGTCGATCGGGAGCACGAGCGACAGGTATGCCAGCCCACGCCGGGATCGGGGCCCGAACAGAACGGTGAACATCTTCTTCATCGCGGACAGCATCTCCTGTCCGGCCGGGCCGCCGCGAGGGTGCCAGCACACCCTCCCGGGTTCGGATAACCCCACCATCGTTCGAGTGCCTGCACCACTGTGCCGGAACGCCGCGTTGACCAGGCTCAATGGCATGCCGAACGTCATGGTCACGTCCCGTCGCGCCCTGGTGGCGACCGTCCTCACCGGAGTCGGCCTGCTCGGTGGTCTCCTGCTGGGCCCGACGCGGCCGGCACCGGCGGCCGACGTCCCGGGCCTGTCCGGTTGGCTCGCCGAGCCGTTGTCCCCGCCCGATCCCCGCACCGGCACACCGGCGCAGGTGGCCGCCTTCTTCACCCGGCTCACGCCGGCTCAGGCGGCGGCCTACACCACGCGCTATCCGGCGATCGTCGGCAATCTCGACGGAGCTCCCCTCGCCTCGCGATACACCGCCAACCAGGCCCGGTTCCCGCAGTCGGCCGGCCGGCAGATCCTCGCCTTCGACGACCGTGGCGACGGTCTGATCACCGAGGTCCTGGGCGATCTGGAGACAGCGGACCGGGTGACGGTCCTGGTGCCGGGGGTGGACACCCGGCTGGCCGACTTCGACACCGGGCTCGGCGGCGTGCAGCGGCGGGCCACCGGCTGGCAGGCCCGGCAGCTGTTCGACCGGGTCCTCGCCGCCGATCCCGGCGCCCGGGTCGCCGTGGTGGCCTGGCTCGGCTACGACCCTCCCGAGGGCATGGGCCGCGCCACCCTCCGTGAGGACCGGGCCGCCGCCGGCGCCGCCGCGCTGGATCGTTTCGTCGACGGTCTGGTGCTCGGGCGGCCGGACCGGTCGGTCGCCGTGGTCGGCCACAGTTACGGCTCCACGGTCGCCGGGCTCGCCGCACCCGGGCTGAGCTCGCAGGTCACCGATCTGGTCGCGATCGGCAGCCCCGGCATGGGCGTCACCGGCCGTGCCGGCCTGCGCACCGGCGCCGAGGTGTGGGCCTGCGCCGCTCCGGACGACTGGATCCGCCGGGTTCCCGGGCTGCGGGTGCTCGGCGTCGGGCACGGGCGGTTGCCCTCCGACCCCGGTTTCGGCGCGCGGCCGTTGCCGTGCGACGACGTCGACGGGCACGACGGCTACTTCGTGCCCGGCACCACCGCGCTGGGCGCCATGGCGGACATCGCCCGGCCGCGCTCCGGGCAGGACCCACGATGACGGTGGACGACTTCGAGATCCTCGCCCGCTGGGGCCGGCCGCCGATCCCGGCCGAACTACCGGTCCGGCGGGTGTCAACGAATCCGGCCCCCGCACGTGTATTCATAGGTATGAGGGGTGCGGCGTTCGAGACGTTTCTGCGGCAGAGCGCGCCCGCGCTGCTGCGTCTGGGCAACGCCCTGGCCCTGGATCCGCAAGGCGCCGAGGATCTCGCCCAGGAGACCCTGATCCGGGTGGGCCTGTCCTGGTCCCGGGTCCGCCAGGACGGCAACCCGGTGGGCTACGCGCAGCGCACCATGGTCAACCTGTTCTTGAACGAGCGGCGCCGCCGCCGGCCGGTCCCGGTGGCCGAAGTCCCCGAACAGGCACGGGAGGACGCTGCGCTGGCCGAGGTGCACGACACCGCGGCGGTCCGGCAGATCCTCGCCGGTCTGCCGGCGCAACAGCGGGCCGCGATCGCGCTGCGCTATCTGGCCGACCTGCCGGACGAGCAGATCGCCGAGATCCTCGGGTGCGGTCCCGGGACCGTCCGGACCCACCTGTCCCGCGGCCTGGCCACCCTGCGCGGACGAATGACGACCCCCCGAACGGAGGGATGAGCATGCATCCGACCGACTTCGACCTGCCCGTCACCGAGGAGTTCCTGACCCGCGTGCGGCGCGGCGTGCGCCGGCGCCGGACGCTGCGGACCGTCGCCGTCGGCGGCACGGTCCTCGGCCTGTCCGCGGTCGCTCTCGCCGGCTGGCCGTCGCCGTCGCATCCACCGCTGCCGGCCGCCTCGGCCGGCGCGACAGCGGCCGATGTGGACCGGTTCCGGATCACCTATGTCCCCCACGAGGTCCGGATCGACCCGAAACTGAGCAACTCCATCGTCGCGGACACCCCCTCCGGGGCTGCTGACCGGGCGCCGTCACCGGGTGAGACCGGGGCGACGGCCTCGGTGCGCCGGCTCGCACAAGCCGACGGCGGGTCCTATCTGTGGATCACGGTGCTGCGGCCGCTCCCGCTCGACCGGGGGGTTCTCCCCCAGCACCTGCTGGGCACTCAGGCGCTCGGTGCCGAGGTGGTCGACACCTTCACCGTGCCCGCCGGGACGGCGAAGCTGATCAGAACGATGCAGACCATCCCGGGAGGCAGGACGGCCGCGTACGACGTGCTGATCACCGTCCCCGACGGGACCGTGATCTCGATCGGCGGCAACGCCCGGGTGCCGGAAAGCGAGCTGCGGGCCGTCGCGGTCGGTCTGCTACCCGCCTGAGCCGCCGAGCCGCGCGGACAGCCAGGCCAGCAGACCGTCGGCCTGTTCGGCCTGCATCCGCCGCAGGCGCCGCTCGCCGGGCAGCACACAGTCGCGCCACGCCCGCCCGGCGAGACCGGCCAACGCGACGTTCACGTGCTCGTCCGGCACTTCCCGCCAGCAGGACCGCCGCAGCACCGCCTCCGGGTCGATCCCGCAGGCCGCGACATCCGGAAGCAGACGGATCAGATCCATCCAGCCGGGCGCGGTCCACAGATGCGTCCAGTCGACGATCCGCAACCGGCCGCCCGGCTCCCGGATCACGTTGTCGCGCCGCAGATCCCCGTGGTGCAGCGCGGTTCCCGGCACGAGCACGGCCGTCCAGCGACTCTCCAGTTCAGCGAGCAGTTCCACCGGCAGCCCGTACGGCGGCGGCCGCCGTTCCCCCAGACGCCGCCAATCCCCCAGCAGGGGCACGAAATCCGCGGCGTACGGGGTGACGCCCTCGATCGGGCACGGCTCCAGCCGTTCCCGCATCCGCTCGGCCACCGCCAGCAGCCCACTCACATCCGCCGCGGTCCACCCGCTGACCGTCTCACCTTCCACCACCTCGTACGCCGCCACCCGCCAATCCCCGAACCCCGCACGCCCAACAGGCCCACGTTGTGCCCAGCCGTCAGACCCACACTCCGCCCGACCGTCAGACCCACACTCCGCCCGGCTGGCAGACCCACGCCCCGCCCGGCCGGCAGCCTCATGCCACGCCCGACCGTCACGCCCACGCCCCACCCGGCCGGCAGCCTCATGCCCCGCCCGGCCGGCACCGCCGCCGGTCTCGGCGGCGGTGGAGACGCCCTCGCTCGCGACGACCGCGAACCCGGTCAGGCGCGGCCCCAGATCACCCACCGCGTCCGCGAGGACCGCCCCGGCCTCGACCGCCGCACCCAGTTCGTGGGCAGCCGCTTTGACGAACAACCGGGCACCTGACCGCCCGATCACGACCGAAGCGATTGACGGTGTGAACCCCGCCGCAGCCGGGCGCTCCGCAACGACCGGCTCCCCCAGCATCGCGATGACGGCAGCCCGCACCCGCTCCGGAGCCTCAGCGAGCAGCGGCCGTCCTTCGTTCTGCACGGGCGCCAGCCTAAGACCGGTCCTCTCCGCCCCGGGGAGGGCAGGGACCGCCACGATCCGGGAGAGGAAGGACCGTGCTCCCCGAGACGGTTCCGCGCTGATCGGCGGGAAGCCGCCTCCCTGCCGCCGAACTGCGGAACCAGAGGCGACCATGGGCACCGAGTCGAGCGGAGGGTGATGGCGCCGGTGCATGACGGCGCCGCGCACCGGTGGAGCCCGGCGCGGTGTGGAACCGGAACGGCCGGCCGGCGAAGGTGGCGCGCCGACGAACCGGGACGGTCAGCTGCCGAGGACGGCGGCGGCGAGAATCAGACCCAGGACGGCGCCACCGGCGCCGGCTGCCGCGGCGTACCAGCCCAGCGGACGGTCGCCGAGGAAACCCCCGGCCAGCCCGAGCGCGACGGCCAGGAGCCCGAAGGCGACGGGATAGACCAGAACGGCGAGAACCGCGCAGACGAAGCCGATGATGGTGCAGATGCGGGCGCCGGAACGGCCGCGGGCCGGATAGGACATTTCGGGTTTCCTCCCCGGTTCGCCGGAAGCTGGCACCCGTCCGTCTACCCAGGAGGCGGTTGCGCCATGCCTGACCCGGTCGTCACGGCGCGGTGAGGAGCTCGATGATCCGGTCCACATAGGCACGCCGCTGCGCTGCGTTCCCCGGGACCACCTGCGGCGCGGCGTGCGCCAGCTGCGCATGCCCGAGATAGGCGCTGACCGCGAGAAGGGCACGCCGCTCCGCCTCCACCCGGCTCAACCCCAGGGCAAGGAACAACCCCGCCGTGTACGCGATCCGCCGCTCCGTCACCCGAGCCAGCACCGGCGCCACGTGCGGATGCCCGGCCGTCGCCAGCATGGCCAGCTCGATCGAGTCGGCCTCCTGACCGGCGGTCGACTCCATGACCATGCCGATCAGCAGCCGTAGCCGGGCGAGCGGGTCGGTCTCGATCTCGACCATCGCGATGACGGCGTCGGTGTGGTCGGTCTCCCACCGTTTCAGTGCCGCCTCGATCAGCGCGTCCCGGTTGGCGAAGTGCCAGTAGAAGCTGCCCTTGGTCGCGCCCAGCCGGGCGGCCAGCGGTTCGACCGCGACCGCCGCGAGCCCGCCCCGGCCGATGGCGTCCAGCGCGGCGAGTGTCCAGTCGTCGGCTGTGAGCCGGGTCGCTGTCTGCTTCTCGGTACGACGCGGAGGCATCTCCATACGCTACAGTACGGAAAACATACGGCAGCGTATGGAAGGGTGATCCGCATGGAGAACGTCCACGAGCGCGTGCTCGCAGCCCCGGCCGCCGAGGTCGGCCGCCTGCTCGACCGTCTGGCCTCCGCCGACGATCCCCTGTGGCCCAGTCCCACCTGGGCACCGGTCCGTTTCGACCGCCCGCTCGGTGTCGGCGCCGACGGCGGACACGACAGCATCCGCTACCACGTCACCGCCTACCGGCCCGGCCGTCTCGTGGAGTGCACCTTCGACCCACGCATCGGCCTGATCGGTTCGCACACCTTCGAGGTCGTCGACCACGGTCCCGGCGCGTGCCTCGTTCGACACCGGATCTCGGCCCGCCTCCACGGCGCGATGCGGTTCCTCTGGCCGGCGATCGTCCGGTCCTGCCACGACGCCGTGCTGGAGCACCTGCTGGACAACGCCGAACGGGCCGCGACCGGCACCGTCGCCCGCCCGTTCCGTTACCCGCTCCGCGCCCGCCTCGCCGTCGCCCTCAGCAACGGCCGGGTCCGTTCCGTCCCGGTCCCGTCCCGCGCGGCCCTGCTGCACGCCGCCCTCCCCCACCCGGACCTGGCCGACGCCTTCTCGGTCCACGTCCCGCCCGGCACCAGCACCGACCCGCAGGAGTGGGCCGACCGCGTCTTCCGCGATCCGCCCGCCGTGGTCATCGCCCTGCTGCGCCTGCGCAACGCCCTGGTGGCCCCGTTCGGCATCGAGCGCGGCGACCATTCCGCCTTCGACACGATCGACCGCGACGGCCCCGAACTGGTCCTCGGCACCGACGCCGGCCACCTCGACTTCCGCGCCGGCATCCTGGTCGCCCCCGGCCCCGACGGCACCACCGTGACCGTCTCCACCCACGCCACCGCCCGCTCCCGCACCGGCCGCGCCTATCTCGCCCTGGTCCGCCTGGCCCACCCCACCATCGTCAAAGCGATGCTGCGGCGCGCCGCCCGCCGCGCCACCTCCCCCACCACAACCGCCACGCCCGCCCGTATCCCGACCCTCGCAGCCGAGAGCCCGTTCTCGACGACCGCCCCGGCCCTCACGGAGCCAGCCGCCTCCATCGCCCCCGGGGCGACACCCTGACCGACGACCGCCCGTCCCGCCGCCGGGCCCTGCTCACCGCTCGCCTCGGAGGGCCACGGTTCTCTTCCAGCGCGTCGTCAACGCCGCCCTTACCGGCAACGGAACGCTTCCACCACCGAGCGGCCGCAGGGACGGCAAACGGGTCGTTTCCGCTGCCGAGCCCCCGTAGGGACGGCAACCGCGAAGAAGACCCGAACAGCACCGATGCCAGCCAGAGCAGCGCAGCCGCGACAAGAACCGAGGCATCACATCCGCGAAGGCATCCGTGGCGGCGCCGCACGACAAGAACCGAACCAGCGCAACAGCGAGGACTGTCCGTGCAGCGACGGACCTTGTCCGGCTGGCTCTCAGCGCTGTCTCCCGCTCCTGGAGAGAGCAGCGACAACCAGCCGGGGCTTTCCGGTTGGTCACCGGTGTTTGCACCGGACCGATGCGCGCCGCACCAGCTGTCTCCCGCGCGGTTGAGACAGCCATCCGTGTCCTTGGGACACCCCTGCCGTGCGTGAAAGTCGGCCGCTGGGCCCGGTTGACATAACGTCTCCGACCAAGGCATCAGCTGCGGTGATGGCCAACTTTCGAGTCGGCAGTGAGAGCCAGCCGGTGTTCCGGGCTGATCACCACTGCTGTCTCACCGGCTTCGAGACAGCGCTGACCCTGCTGGCCGATCGCTTGCCCGCCGGTTGTCGATCTTGGAAGGTTGTGGTGAACCGGTTCGCCGGAAACTCACTAGATCTCGCGCGTAAGGGTGGAAAGGGTGAATCCGTCGCGGGCGGACGGGTCTTCGTCCGCTGGGTTGGATCCGGTGAGCGCGTGGTGGCACGGACAGCGCAATCTCCACGATCGACAAACGAGTGGCGAATCGGCGAGCAGGGTCAGCACTGGTGACCAGCCGGAAGCGATCGGTGCCGGGCTCGCCAGCTTCAGGACAGACAGCCCCAACGGGGAGGAATCCGAGGCGACGCGATGCTGGGGACGATCGGTGGCAGCAACTCGGACTAAATTGCGCGGCCGACCCGCGGCCGACCCGCGGCCGTGGCCGAAGCCACGGCGGTGGCGGCGATATGCGACCGGCGAACCCCGGCTGGGGTCAGGACAGCATGTGGGCGAACTCCTCCGGGGCGATCACGGGGATGCCGAGCTGGGCCGCCTTCTTCGCCTTGGCGGTCGTGGTCTCGGCTGTCACCAGGGCTGTCGTCTTCGCCGACACGCTGCTGCTGGCGGAGCCGCCGAGGGCTTCGATCCGCTCGCTGACCGTCGTCCGCGTGTAACCCGGCACCGACCCGGACACCACGTAGGTCTGGCCGGCGAGCGGTTTCGCGCCGCCGTCGTCGACGACTTCCATGGTGAGGCCGTAACCGGCCAGCCGGTCGATGACATCACTCATCGCGACGAGGCCGTCGACCACGTGCTGTGCCTTGATCAGACCCATCTTGTCGATCTCGGCGATCTCCTCGACGGTGGCGGCGCGCAGCGCGGTCATCGACTTGAACCGGGCCGCCAGCCAGCGCCCGACGCTGCGGCCGGTCATCCGGATGCCGAGGCCGGTGACGACCCGGTTGAACGGCTGCTGCTTGCTCGCCTCCAACCCGGCGATGATCCGCTCGGCGTTGGACCGGCCGAGCATCACGGTGCCACCGGCAGTGGTCTTGCCGACCGGCAACTCGGCGATGTCGTCGACGGTCAGCGCGTAGAGGTCGGCGACGTTGCGGGCCAGCCCGGCCTCGATCACCGCGTCACAGAACGAGTCGCCGGCCCCGTCCACGTCGAGCGCCTCCCGGCTGCACCAATAAGCGAGGGCATTGGCGGCGGCGCACGAGGCGGTGTGACAGCGCCACAGCAGGCTCGACTTGTCCCACGGCTCGCCGCACTGCGGGCACACCTCGGGCGCCACCCACGGGGTCAGGCCGTGTGGCTGCTCGCCGATCGGTGAGGTGACGCGGGGAATCACGTCGCCGGCCCGCCACACCGCCACGGTCTGCCCGATGGCCAGGCCCTGCTCGGCGACCCACTGCGGGTTGTGCAGGGTGGCCTTGGTGACGGTGGTGCCGCTGACATGGACCGGGTCGATGACGGCGCGCAGGCTGATCCGCCCGGTGCGGCCGACCCGCACCTCGATGTCGCGCAGCACGGTCGACGCGGTGTCCGGCGGGTATTTGAAGGCGACCGCCCAGTACGGCGTGCGGCTGGCCAGCCCGAGCCGCCGCCGGGTGGCCTCCGCGTCGGCCTTGATGACCGCGCCGTCGATCGGGAACACCAGGGTGGAGCGGCGGGCGCCGATCAGGTCGATCGCGGCGGTCACCTGCTCGGCGGTGAAGCATTCGCCGGCGACCTCGGGGATCAGGCGGCACGCTGCCGGGAAGCCGAGCTCCTCGGCCCGGTCCATCCGGGCGAGATGGGTGCCCGACGCGTCGACGCCGTCGCCGACGATCTCGTAGGTCGCGAACGTCATCGGCGCCGCATAGGCCCGGTCGATGCTGCGGATCGCCCCGGCGACGGCACCGCGCGAGTTGACGAACGCCTTGCCGCCGGCGGCGACCCGGTTGGCGCTGGCGGCCTCGAAGTCCTCGACGGTCATGTAGACCTCGCCGCGCACCTCACCGGTCCAGGGCGTGGCCAGCTCGGAGGGCAGCCCGGCGACACCCCGCCGCACCTGGGCGGTGACATCCTCACCGGTGGTGCCGTCACCGCGCAGCGCGGCCAGCACGAGCCGGCCGTCGACATATTCCGCGCGGATGGCGAGGCCGTCGAGTTTCACCTCGACCAGGCAGGCGTCGCCACCGAGGGTGGCGACGAACGCCGCCACCTCCTCCGGCGTCTTGATCTTGTCGAGGGAGAGCATCGCGGTGGGGTGCCGGACGTCGCCACCGGCGGAGGCCCCCGCGGCCACCGCGGTGGTGACACCCTGGTCGTCCCACTCCGGGCGGGCCGCGATCGACGCGGCGATCCGGTCGGCGAGCGCGTCGTAATCGGCATCGGTCATGACCGCGTCGCCGGTGTCGTAATACGCCGTGGCGGCATGCCGCGCGCGCTGCACCGCCTCGTCGAACGCGGTGCGGTCGGCGAAAACGGAGACGTCGATTTCCGGTGAACGATTGACCATGCCGAGAGGGTACGGCGAGGGTCCGACAAAATTCGGCGCATCCGCTACCAGGTACACCCACCGGGAAACCGGCACCGCCACGTCCTCGATCAGTTCAGCGACAGCACGGCTATTTCCCTACTGCGAAGATCGCCACAACCTTGAACGGCTCCGCCACAGCGCGGCCACTTCCCTACCGCGAGGACCGCCACAACCTCGAACGGCTCGGCCACAGCGCGGCCACTTCCCTACCGCGAGGACCGCCACAACCTCGAACGGCTCGGCCACAGCGCGGCCACTTCCCTACCGCGAGGACCGCCACAACCTCGAACGGCTCGGCCACAGCCCGGCCACTTCCCTACCGCGAGGACCACCACAACCTCGAACGGCTCGGCCACTTCCCTACCGCGAGGACCGCCACAACCTCGAGGGGGTCCGGATAGTTCGGCGACAGCACGACCGCTTCGCCCCTTCCTAACTGAAGACCGCCACGACCCCAACGGGTCCAGACGGCTCGGGGACAGGACGGCCACCTCCCTACCGCGAAGACCGCCACGACCCCGACAGGCCCGGACGACTCGGCGACAGCACGGGCAGGCCACTTCTCTGCCTCGGAGACGGATCGGGGTGACCGTGCGGGGCATGCATGAGTGGCACCGGGGGACGATCGCGAGGGGACGCCTGCCGCGGCCGCGGGAGTCACGGGACCTGCGTGGCCCGTACCGGAGAAGGGTTTTGCAGGAACTCCTCGATGCGGCGAAGATGGTTCGGGCGGAGGCCGCGGCTCTCGTTGGGGGCGATCAGCAGCGCCAGGCCGTCCGTCTCCCAGGACGACGACTGTGCGGCATGGTGGTCGACTTCGACGTCGTCGGTCCAGATCAGGCGGCGACCGGATTCGATCACCCGTTGCGCGGCTGCCCACTTGGCCACGCAGGCGGCTTCGGTGGTGACCGGCTCGGTGAAGGCACGGGGCAACGACGGCAGCCCGAGCCGATTCTCCAGCGCCGCCGCATCGCTGCACCAGGTGGTGCACCAGGTCACGTCGACCGTCCCGGAGCCATGCAGTCGCCGGATCGCCGCGATCAGCTTGGGCTCGTAGCGGATGCGGTACGAGTACTGATCAGCTTTGGAATAGACCAGCACGCTGCGTGGCGGGGCCGACCAGCCGGCACGGGACCCGTTGAGAACCCCGTCGACGTCGAGCAGCCAGACCGGCGGTGACGGGTCGATCACGGCGCCTCCAGCGGTTTCTCCGGACCGGCCACATAGTAGGCGGCGCCCGCCGCGGGGATCGGCGGCCGTCACCGAATGCAGGCCCGGCCGGCGACGTGTTGCCGAACCCCTCGGCGGCGCGGATCGGGGCGCGGCAGGAGTGCGGAGCTGGGCCGCGTGGTAGGAGCGCGGCGCTGGGTCGCGTGGCAGGAGCGCGGAACTGGGTCGCGTGGCAGCAACGCGGAACTGGGTCGCGTGGCAGGAGCGCGGCACCCGGCCGGATGTGACGCGGAAACGCGTGACGTGCATCCCCCGCTAAAACGAACGATCGTTCTTGACAAACGCCCACGGCTGCGCGCACGCTTAAAAACGAACAATCGTTCTCTTTAAGGAGTTCCCATGACCAGCGACAAGCCGTCACCCTGGCCGCAGGTCGCCGCCGTGGTCGGGCTGCTCAGCGTCATCATCAGCGTGCTGCTCACCGCCTTCGCCTGGCCGGCCGTGCGGTCCTCGGTGCACGACATCCCGATCGCGGTCGCCGGCCCCGCCCCGGCCGTCCAGCAGGTCACCGCCGCCCTCGAGCAGCGCGTGCCAGGCGGCTTCGAGATCACCGCCGTCGCCGACACCGCGGCCGCCGAGCAGTTGATCCGCGACCGTGCGGTCTACGGCGCGATCGACCTCTCCACCGGCGCCCCGCAGGTGATCACCGCCTCCGCCGCCAGCGCCCCGGTGACCCAGACCCTGACCGCTCTCGGCGCCGCCCTCGGCCAGGGCGGTGAGCAGGGCGGAAAGGCGGTCCGGGACCTCGTCGCCCTGCCGTCCGACGACCCTCGCGGCGCGGGCCTGGCCGCCGGCGCGCTCCCCCTGGTGCTCGGTGGCATCCTGGCCGCCGCCCTGCTCACCGCCCGGCTCCGCGGCATCGGCCGCAAGGTCGTCGCCGCGTGCGCGTTCGCGGTCACCGGTGGCCTGGCGATGGCGGCGATCCTGCAGTTCTGGCTGGGCTCGCTGAACGGCGACTATCTTGCCAACGCCGGAGCGATCGCGCTGAGCATCGGCGCCACCGCCCTGACCCTGCTCGGCCTGGAGTCCCTGCTCGGCGCCGCCGGCCTCGGTCTCGGCGCGGCCCTGATGATGCTGGTCGGCAACCCGCTGTCCGGCGTCTCCACCGCGCCGGAGATGCTGCCCGGCTGGTCCGGCGTGCTCGGCGGGTTCCTGCCGCCGGGTGCGGGCGGTTCGCTGCTGCGCTCGACCGCCTTCTTCGACGGCGCCGGCGCCACCCAGCCGGTCATCGTCCTGCTCTGCTGGCTCGCCGTCGGCGCGCTGCTCTGCCTGGCAGCGGGCCTGCGTGCCCGTCGCCGCCCGCTTCCGGCACCGGCCGGGGCGGCTGCCCGCGAGTCCACCCCGGCGACCGTCTGATCGCCGCCGCGCCACGAAACGCCGTCTACCCCACGCAAAACTCACCAAGAGCCGTCCTTCACTCACGAGAACCATGAAAACCGAAATCGACGAAGAAACTACGAAAAGAGGCCGCCCCATCGGGGCGGCCTCTTCGCGCGGCGGGTCCGGGCGGCCCTCTTCGCGCGCCGAGTTGAAACGCGGCACCGCTTGACGGGTGTGTGAAGTGCGGCGCTATGCGGCGGTCAGCGTTTCAGGGCGGCGCGGGCAGCGGGGGCGTGCACGACGGAGAAGTGCGGGTTGATCCGCAGAGCTGTCTCCAGATCCGCGCGGGCGTCCGCGTCCCTGCCGAGATCGAACAGGATCATGCCGCGGTGGTAGTGCGTCAGCGGGTTGCGGGTGCCCAGCGCGAGCGCTTGATCGGCGTACCGCAGGGCTTCCTCCGGGCGGCCGGCGGCCCGTAACGCCCAGCCCATCGCGTCGGCACCGCCGATGCCGGGCTGACGGTCGTAGAGGCGGCGGGCGGCGTCCAGGGCACCCGGATCGCGGTAGTCGGCGGCGAACAGCACCGGGTCCGCTTCCGGCGGGTGGCCACCCTCGGTTTCCGCCGCCCAGGCCTGCCGTGCCCGGGTGTACTCGCGGTCCGCTTCGGCCCGCTGCCCGGCGGCGGCGAGCAGATCACCGAGTTCGGCGACGTACGCCGGTTCCGGCACGGCGGCGAGAACGGCCCGGAACTCGCCGGCCGCACCGGTCAGGTCACCGCGTGCCGCACGTACCCGGGCCAGTCCCACCCGCAGCGGCGGGTGGCCCGGCACCAGCCGCAGTCCTTCGGCGAAATGCCGCTCCGCGGTGTCCGGGTCGCCGGCGCCGAGGGCGAGCTGGCCGAGCTGCAGCCGGGCGAACGCGCTGTCGGCGGGAAGGTACGAGGCGTCCAGGGCTCGCCCCATCGCCTCGGTCGCCCGCGAGGTCTCCCCGCGCAGTTCCCAGGCGTACGAGGCGCGGCTGTACGAGGCGGCGTCCGGTTTCAGGTCCACCATTTTCTGGACGGTGGCGAAGGCCTCGTCGTACCGGCCCAGTTCGGTGAGGGCATCGGCGACGACACCGAGCGCGGCCGCCCGGTACGGGTCCACCTCGAGCGCGGCCCGCCCGTGCTTCAGCGCTTCGGGGAAGTCGTGGTGGGCGCCGGCGAGCGCGCCGAGTCCGGTGAGCGCTGTCGCGTTGTTCTCCGGGCGGATCGCCAGGGACCGGTCGAGCGCCTGCCGCGCCAGCTGATGGTCGGCGGGGTCTCCGGTGGTCCGGGCCCGCTGGATGTACGCCATGCCGAGCTGTGCCCAGGTCGTCCAGTCGTCCGGCAGCCGCTGGAGCCGCTGCTGGGCCAGCACGATCGGATCGGTCTCCCGGACGGGGCCGGAACTCGCCGGGGAGCGTTCGCCCCTCGGGATGAGCAGCGCTCCGGCCAGGACCACCAGGGCGAGCCCGAGCACCGGAACAGCGATGAGCACGACTACGCGACGCATGCGGCCTCCTTGATACGCGGATGTCGTCGAGGGAGGGATTCGCACGCCGGAGCCGCGTGGATGACGCGATGTCACCAAGCCGACTCGACTCATCCAGGTCTCCGCGGCCCGCGAACGAGAGGCGACCGGAAACGAGAAGGGAGAGCCGAGTGCTTCGACATTCACGACGTAGGACGGCGTTCGGGGCGGTGGCGGCCATCGCCGCCGCGGCCTGCGTGGCGTCGCTGGCCCCGATGGTCAGCCAGGCGTCCAGTCACCGGGAGGCTCCGCTGGTCGCCGGCGAGCCGCAGCTGGACAACACCGACGTGTACGCGTTCGTCAGCCCCGACGCGCCGGACACCGTCACGATGATCGCCAACTGGGTGCCGTTCGAGGAGCCCAACGGCGGTCCGAACTTCTACCCGTTCGCCAACGACGCCGCCTACGACATCAACATCGACAACGACGGTGACGCCCGCGCCGACCTGATCTACCGGTGGACGTTCACCGACAGCTACCGCAGCAAGAACACGTTCCTCTACAACACCGGCGTGGTGACCTCGCTCGACGACCCGGATCTGAACTTCCGGCAGACCTACAAGCTGGAGGCGATCACCGCGTCCGGAACCACCACGCTGATCAGCAACGGCAAGGTGGCGCCGTCCCGGGTCGGCAACGCGTCGATGCCGAACTACCAGCAGCTGGCGGACTCGGCGATCACGCCGGTGCCGGGTGGCGGCAAGACCTTCGCCGGGCAGGGCGACGACCCGTTCTTCCTGGACCTGCGGATCTTCGACCTGCTGTACGGCGGGGACTTCTCCGAGGTCGGGCAGGACACCGTACGCGGTTACAACACCAACACCCTGGCGATCCAGGTGCCCAAGAGCGTGCTGGCGCTCAAGGGTGACGCCGTCCGCAACCCGGTGGCCGGCATCTGGTCCACCACGTCCCGGCAGCGCATCGAGGTCGTGGACACGCTGAACGACCGGAACCGGTACGGCGGCTGGCAGCAGGTGTCCCGGCTGGGCATGCCGCTGGTGAACGAGGTGGTCGTCCCGGTCGGCCGCAAGGACGAGTTCAACGCGACCGCGCCGCGCAACGACGCCAGGTTCGCGCCGTTCGTCGCCAACCCGGAGGTGCCCCGCCTGGTCCAGCAGATCTACAAGATCCCGGCGCCGGCCACGCCCCGTCAGGACCTGGTCGAGGTGTTCCTGACCGGGCTGTGCAAGGCGTGCGGGCCGGTCGCGGTGGACCTGAACTCGCAGCGGCTGAACAAGGACGCCGACCCGGCCGCGTTCATGCCGAGCGAGCAGCTGCGGCTGAACATGTCCATCCCGCCGGCGGCGAAACCGAACCGTCTCGGTGTGCTCGGCGGCGACAACGCCGGGTTCCCGAACGGCCGGCGGCTCACCGACGACGTCACCGACGTCACCCTGCGGGTGGCCGAGGGCGTGCTGCTGCCGAACCATCCGGCGGCGGTCGACGGCCTGGGCGACGCGGTCGACGCCAACGCGGTGGCGTTCCGGGGCGCGTTCCCGTACCTGGCGCTGCCCAACGTGGTCGCCGTGAACCAGAACTGACCGGACTACCCGGTGGCGCCGCGCCCGCGGCGCCACCGGAAAGGAGCGCATCGTGAAGCGTCCCATCATCCTGGCGGCCGGACTGACCACCGCGGCCGCTCTCGTCACCGCCGGTCTGGTGCTGACGCGGCAGCCCACGCCGCCGCGGCCGGCACAGCCGCCGCTGGTGCTGCCCGCCGTCGACCGGTTCGCGCCGGGCGCCTGCCGCGACGCCGCCGATGCGGTGCTCTCGCTGGCCCGGCTCACCCACGGCCGTGAGGTCACCGAGCTCTCGGCGGCGGACCGGGCGGAGCTGCGCCGTGTTCAGGACCGGCTGGCGATGATCGCCCCGGGAGCCGACGAGGGCGTCGCCGAGCAGGTGAATGCCGTGATCGTCACGGTGGGGTACCTCCGCCTGCGGCTGGACAGCCGGACCGCCGAACCGCGGTATCTGACCGAGGTGGAGACGGCGCGTTCTCTCCTGGAGAAGACATGTGTCAGCGCCTAGGGTGAGGGGGTCCCGGTGGGGGTGAGCGCCTTGTCCCAGCAGCGTTCCACCAGCACAGTCAGTGACGATGCGCGGCTGCGCGACCGGCTCGTCTTCGGCGATGAGAGCGCATTCACGGAGATGTACGAACAGTTCGAGTCGCTCGTCTACTCGATCGCCGCCCGGGTCGCCCGGGACCGGCGGGCCGCCGAGGACATCACCCAGGAGGTGTTCCTGGCGATCTGGCAGCGACCGCTCGTCTTCGACCCGGCCAAGGGCAGCCTGCGCGCCTGGCTGGCGATGATGGCCCACCGGCGCGCGGTCGACCTGGTGCGGCGGGAGGAGTCGCAGCGCCGGACGGCGCTGGACGGACGGCTCTACACCGGGTCGCTGAACCACGGTGATCCGGTCGCCGACCAGGTCACCGACGCCGACACGGCCCAGCGACTGAGTACGGCGTTGCAGTCTCTGCCGGAGCACTTGAGCCGCCCGATCGCCCTGGCCTACCTGGAGGGCCGCACCTACCGGGAGGTCGCCGCCGAACTGGGCCTGCCGGAGGGCACCGCGAAATCCCACCTGCGCGAGGGCCTGCGCCGATTAGCCGCGACGATGCATGCCGGCCAGATCGACGGTGAGGAGGAGAAATGACCGACACGGACAGCCACGAGACGGTCGTCCCACTCATCGGGGCATGGGCATTGGATGCCTGCTCGCCCGCGGAGGACGCGTTCGTCGAGGCCCATCTGGCCGCCTGCCCCTCCTGCGCGAGGCTGGCACGCCGGCTGCGGGAGGCCGCCGCCGGCATCGTCGACACGCGGCTGCGGCCACCGCCCGGCGGGCTGGACCGGCTGCGGGCGACGGTCCACCGTTCCCGTCGGCCGGTGACGCCGACGGCACCGTTCGCGGCGCCGTACGCCGCTCAGGTCGCCGCTCTTGATCTCTTGTTGTCGCAGCTCACCGGGGAGGAGTGGAGCCGGGTCGCCGCGTACGGCGAACTGACCGTCCACGACCTGGTCGCGCATCTGGGCGCCACCGACGGACTGGTCTCGGCCGGGATCGGGCTGCCGGTCGACCCGCCGGCCGTGCCTGGTCAGCGGCTGGCCGCGCGGACCGCCGCGGTGCTGCGCGTGGAGCGGGCCCGCTCGCCCGAGGAGACCCGGCGGGCCTGGCGCGCGCAGGCCGACGAGTTGTGCCGCGCGCTGGTGGGACAATCGTCGCCGGGCACCGCGACGGTCCTGATGGGCCGGCCGTTCCCGCTGGTGGACGCGGTGCTGGCGCGGGCCTTCGAGACCTGGATTCACACCGAGGACATCGCCGCCGCGACCGGGCGCCCGATCGTGGTTCCGCTGCCCGAGCACATCCATCCGATGACGGACTTCGCCGTCCGGGTGCTGCCGGCCGTCATCTCCCGGCACATCGCGCCGCCGCACGACCGGCTGATCCGCCTTCATCTGACCGGCCCGGGCGGCGGCATCTGGACGGTTCCGCTCGACCTGGCGGCCGTCGTGCCGGCCACCGCCCGCCCGGCCGCCGAGGTGACCGTCGACCTGGTGGAGTTCTGCCGGATGGCCGCGGACCGGCAGGATCCGGCCCGGGTGACCGCCCGGTTCGCGGGCGACACCGCCCTGGCACGCGACTTCCTGAACGCCCTGCCGTCGATGGCGACCGTGCCCTGAGACACCGCCGCCGCACGCACAGGCGATGACGGCCCTGTCATCCCGACAGCCGTTGCCGCGCTGCAGAGACGATGGCGATCGTGCCGTACGCGGCTGCCACCGGGCCGCAGGGCATCGAGGAACGCCTCTTGAACGTCAATGACGGGAGCCACACCGGGCTCCACCAGGGGACGGGCAACCTCCATTGAATGGTTCAAAAATGATCATCCCCCTCCCGGCCATGCCATGTGCTCCCAGGTTTCTGAAACGATCCAGAATTTACCGCGGCGAAACCGTTGACGACTTCGTCACATCGATGCAGACTCCGTGGAAAGCGCTTTCCTCCTGCTGCATCCAACACCTCCGGGCAGCCGCCGAGGCGAGCGCTTCGTTCTAGCTCGTCGATGCGAAGGAGGAGCATGTGAGCGCCATCGGCGAACTCCAGCGCCTCAGTGCCGCCAAGGGCAGTCCCCCGCGCAAGAGGGACAACAAGGCCGCCTTCCTGTTCCTGCTCCCCTGGTTCGCCGGGCTGGTGCTGATCACCGCCGGGCCGGTGGCGGCGTCGCTGCTGCTCGGTTTCACGGACTACAACCTGCTCCAGCCGCCCGAGTTCAACGGCCTGGAGAACTGGACCCGCATGCTCGGCGACGAGCGGCTGCACCAGTCGCTCCTCGTCACCTTCAAGTACGTGCTGATCTCCGTGCCGCTCCAGCTCGCGGCGGCGCTGGGCCTGGCCATGCTGCTGGACCGCGGTCTGCGCGGCCTGTCGTTCTACCGTTCGGCGTTCTACCTGCCGAGCCTGCTCGGCTCCAGTGTGGCGATCGCGGTGCTGTGGCGGCAGATCTTCGGCGCGGAGGGCCTGCTCAACCAGCTGCTGGACCTGTTCGGCATCCAGGGCCGGGGCTGGATCTCCGATCCGGACACCGCACTGTCCACGCTGATCGTGCTGAACGTGTGGACCTTCGGCGCCCCGATGGTGATCTTCCTGGCCGGTCTGCGGCAGATCCCGGCGATGTACTACGAGGCGGCGTCGGTGGACGGGGCGGGCAGGTTCACCCAGTTCCGCAAGATCACGCTGCCGCTGCTGTCGCCGATCATCTTCTTCAACCTGGTGTTGCAGATCATCCACGCGTTCCAGTCGTTCACGCAGGCCTTCGTGGTCTCGGCCGGCACCGGCGGACCGTCCGACTCGACGCTGTTCTACACGCTCTACCTCTATCAGCGGGGCTTCAACAACTTCGACATGGGGTACGCCTCCGCGCTCGCGTGGCTGCTCCTGCTGATCATCGCCGCCTTCACCGCGGTGAACTTCTGGGCCGCCAAGAAGTGGGTTTTCTACGATGACTGATCTCAAGGAACGCGTCGTGCCGATCGACACGACGGGCGACGCGCCGCCGCGCTGGACGGTGCCGCAGCCGGTTCGTGACGCCGGCAAGCACCTCGGCCTGGTCGTCCTGGCCATCGTGATGCTCTACCCGGTGATCTGGATGGTGGTCAGCTCGCTGCGGCCGAGCAGTGAGATCTTCCGCTCCCCTGGCCTGGTCCTGGACAGCTTCGAGGCGCGGAACTACAGCGACGGCTGGGACGCGCTGTCCTCGCCGTTCGGGCACTTCCTGACGAACTCGGCGATCGTGGTGCTCGGCTGCATCATCGGCAACCTGGTCTCCTGCTCGATGGCGGCGTACGCCTTCGCCCGCCTCGAGTTCACCGCCAAGAAGCTGTGGTTCGGCCTGATGCTCGGCACCATCATGCTGCCGATCCACGTGATCATCGTGCCGCAGTACATCATGTTCTCGAACCTCGGCTGGGTGAACACGTTCCTGCCGCTGATCGTGCCGAAACTCCTGGCCACCGACGCGTTCTTCGTGTTCCTGATGGTCCAGTTCATCCGCGGCCTGCCGAAGGAGCTCGACGAGGCGGCCCGGATCGACGGGGCCGGCCACCCGCGAATCTTCCTGCGGGTGATCCTGCCGCTGATGCTGCCGGCCCTGGCCACCACCACGATCTTCACGTTCATCTGGACCTGGAACGACTTCTTCAGCCAGCTGATCTACCTGACCGACCCCGAGATGTACACCGTTCCGGTCGCCCTGCGCTCCTTCGTGGACGCCACCGTGGCGACGAGCTGGGGATCCATGTTCGCGATGAGCGTGGTCTCCCTGCTGCCGATCTTCCTCGCCTTCCTCATCGGCCAGCGGTACCTGGTCAAGGGCATCGCCACCACCGGCATCAAATGATCAAGGAGAACCCCGTCATGGGCTACAGCCGTAGGAACATGCTCGGTCTCGGCGCCGGAGTCGTCGCCGCCTCCGCACTGGCCGCATGCGGCAGCAGTGGTGGCGACGCCGGCGGCGAGATCTCCACGGAGGCCGTGAAGCTGCGTTTCACCTGGTGGGGCTCGGACGCACGGCACAAGCGGACGCAGCAGGCGATCGACCTGTTCACCAAGAAGTACCCGAACATCACCGTCTCCGGCGAGTTCAAGGAGTGGAACGGTTACTGGGACAGCCTGGCCACCACGGTCGCCGCCAACGACGCCCCGGACATCATCCAGATGGACGAGCTCTACCTGGCCTCGTACGCCCAGCGCGGCGCCCTGCTCGACCTGGGCACCGCCGCGAAGCACCTGAAGACCGACGCCGTCGACGCGGCCGCGCTGGACACCGGCAAGGTGGACGGCAAGCAGTACGCGGTGCCGACCGGCGTCGCCGCGTACTCGATCGTCGCCAACACCACGGTCCTCGACCAGTACAAGATCGCTCTGCCCGACGACGCGACCTGGACCTGGGACGACCTGAAGAAGATCGGCCTGGAGGTCTCCAAGGCCAGCGGCGGCAAGGTCACCGGCGTCCAGTCCTGGGGTTTCGAGACCGGCGGGGTGAACATCTGGGCGCGCCAGGCCGGCGCCGCCCTCTACGACGACGCCGGCAAGGTGGCGATCCCCCCGGCCGTGCTCGCCGACTACTGGCAGTACCTGCTCGACCTGGCGAAGCAGGGCATCGCCCCGGCACCGTCGGTGACCGTGGAACGGGCCGGCGCCCCGCTCGACCAGTCCGGCACCGCGACGAACACGTCCGCGTTCGGCACCTGGTGGAACACCCAGCTCACGTCCCTCGCGACCGCCAGCGGCCAGAAGCTGAAGCTGCTCAAGGTGCCCGGCAACGGCCAGCCCGCGAGCGCGGAGGCGCCGTACCTCAAGCCCTCGATGTTCTGGTCCGTCTCGTCGCGGTCGAAGCACCCGGCCGAGGCCGCGCTCTTCGTCGACTTCCTACTGAACACCACCGAGGCCGGTGACGTGCTGCAGACCGACCGCGGCCTGCCGTCCAACAGCACCGTCCGCACCGCGGTGACCGCGAAGCTCGGCGAGACCGACAAGGCGGCCTCCGACTACCTGGGGTCGCTCAAGGTCGGCGCCGCGCCGCGGGTCACCCCGAACGGCGCGAGCGGCATCGAGGCGATCCTCAAGCGGCACACCGAGGAGGTCCTGTTCGAGCGGCAGACCCCGCAGGCGGCGGCCGAGGCGTTCATCAAGGAGCTCCAGACGGAGATCGACGCGGCCAAGTGAGTCCCTCCGGCGCGGGCGCTGGTCGGTGTCCGCGCCGGTTCATCCCCAGGGAGAGGCACAGCGCAGATGGATTCCCGTACCGGAAAAATGGTTCACGGCAGGCGTCGCGGCAGTCGTCCTGGCCACCGCATCCCCCGCGCCCGCCTTCGCGGGACGGCACGGCCCGCGGATGGAACGCCTGGACCGCGGGCTGATCGCGGCGCCGACCAGCGAGGGCGTGTTCCTGAGCTGGCGGTTGTCGAAGACCGAGGTGACCGGGTCGTCGAAGACCGGGCTGACCGGGGCGAACTTCCACGTCTACCGGGACGGCAGGAGGATCGCGACGGTCACGGACAGCACGAACTTCCTGGACCGGGAGGGTACGGCCGCCTCGAAGTACCGGGTCAGCGGCTCGAAGACGGTGACCCCGTGGAACGCCGGCTACACCGAGCTGCCGCTGCGCAGACCGGCGGACGGGGTGACCCCGGCCGGTGAGGTCTTCACCTACTCCGCCAACGACATGAGCGTCGGCGACGTGGACGGCGACGGCGTGTACGAGTACGTCGTCAAGTGGGATCCGTCGAACTCCAAGGACGTGTCGCAGGTCGGGTACACCGGTCCGGTCTACATCGACACGTATCGGGCCGACGGCACCCTGCTGCACCGCATCGACCTGGGCGTGAACATCCGGGCCGGCGCGCACTACACCCAGTTCCTGGTCTACGACTTCGACGGCGACGGCCGCGCCGAGATGATGATGAAGACCGCGCCCGGCACGAAGACGATCCGCAACGGCACGGAGCGGTACGTCAAGAACGGCTTCCAGAAGGACGCCGACCACCGGATGAGCGCCGCCGACTACTACCAGCACGTCGTCGGCATCTTCCAGGGCTGGGACAGGCATCCCGAGGTCGTCGCCGGGCGCTGGCCGAAAACGATCGAGCAGGCGCTCGGCATCGCGCCGCAGTACCGGTACCCGCTGAGCCGCGCGGACGCCGAGAAGCTCACCGACTACTTCATGGACGTGTACGCCCCGGCCCGCTCCGCCCGCAACAACCTGCGCGCGTTCGAGGGTTTCATCGTCGACGGCCCGGAGTACCTGACCGTCTTCGACGGCGCGACCGGCCGTGAGCTGCAGACCATCGACTACAAGCCGGGACGTCACGACGACGGCCTGATGTGGGGCGACTACGCGATGGCCCGCATCGAGCCCGGCAACCGGGTGGACCGGTTCCTGTCCGGGGTGGCGTACCTGGACGGCCGGAACCCGTCGGCGGTGTTCGCCCGCGGCTACTACACCCGCACCACGCTGGTCTCCTACCGCTGGGACGGCCACCGCCTGCGGGAGGGCTGGTACGTCGACTCCGGCTGGGCGCCGATGACGAACCCGTTCAACGACTCCCCGCACGGCCGCGACGGCACCGATCCGGTGTACGGCAAGCTCACCACGCAGGGCTTCCACTCGCTGAGCGCCGCCGACGTGGACGGCGACGGCAAGCAGGAGATCGTCTACGGCGCGGCCACCATCGACCACGACGGCGACCTGCTGTACTCCTCGTTCGGCACGCTGCCGTCCGGAGAGGAGGCCCGGCTCGGTCACGGCGACGCCATGCACGTGACCGACATCGATCCCGCCCGTCCGGGGCTGGAGATCTTCACGGTGCACGAGGGCGGGACCTCCGCGCCGTACGGCATGGCGATGCGGGACGCGAAGACCGGCGAGGTGCTGTTCGGCACGTACTCCGGGCGCGACACCGGCCGGGGGATGATCGGTGACGTGCTGCCGGCCACGCCCGGCATCGAGTCGTGGGCCAGCATGCCCGGCGGCTCCGAGGCACTCGGCCTGCACAGCGCCAAGGGCGAGATCCTGACGAACACCATTCCCGGTACGAATTCGAGCATCCGCTGGTCCGCCGACCTCACCACGCAGATCGTCAACGGCGCGCAGACCGTCACCCCGACGATCGACGACTGGAACCGGGGCCGGCTGCTCACCGCCGACGGCACCCTGACCAACAACGGCACCAAGGGCAATCCGGGCCTGGTCGCCGACGTCCTCGGCGACTGGCGGGAGGAGCTGCTGGTCCGCACGGCCGACAGCTCGGCGATCCGGATCCACACCAGCACCGAGGTGACGAGCCACAAGCTGTACACGCTGATGCACGACCCGCAGTACCGGGCGGAGGTGGCCCGGCAGCAGACCACCTACAACCAGCCGTCCTACCCGGGCTTCTATCTGGCCTCGGACACGGACTGGTCGACGGTGCCCCGCTGACGTGTGGGCCCCGCCTCCACGGCGGGGCCCATATATTTTATATTTGCTGCACGCCGACAGAGGGGTGGGTCCATGGACGCCGCAACCGCTCGCAGCAGGATCGCGGACATCCGCACCACGGACAGCACGACCACCATCGATGACCTCGACAAATTCTGGGCCGCCCTGCCGCCGGTGCGCCCCGACGAGATCCTCGGCTCCTGGCGCGGCAGCGAGTTCGTCACCGGCCACCGCTTCGAGGGCTACCTGCCGCGGATCCGCTGGCACGGCAAACGCTTCGACTCGCGCACCGAAGTGGCGCCGCTGGTCTGCCGCAACGACGACGGCGGCCTGTTCGACGACGTGGACCGGGCCAAGGGCGGCGCCAGCCTCTGGGCCGTCGAGTTCCGCGGCGAGGTGACGGCCACCATGGTGTACGACGGCCAGCCCGTGCTCGACCACTTCAAACGCATCGACGACGGCACCCTGCTCGGCGTCATGAACGGCAAGGGCGTCCTGGACGACGGGCGGCACTACTATTTCGTCCTCGAACGGGAGTGAGCCCGGTGCGCATCCAGGCGGCCCTGATCGAGACCACCGGCGGGCCGTTCACCATCCGGGACGTCGACATCGAGGAACCGCGGCCGGACGAGATCCTCGTCGAGATCACGGCGGCGGGGATCTGCCACACCGACCTGGCCATGCGCGATCGCTGGCCGGAACGCACCCTGCCGATGGTGTTCGGGCACGAGGGCGCCGGGGTGGTCGCCGCGGTCGGCGCCTCGATCACTTCTCGGAACGTCGGCGACACGGTCGCGCTCAGCTACCGCAGTTGCGGAAAGTGCGAGCAGTGCCGGCGCGGCCAACCGGCGTACTGCCTGCTCAGCGAACTCAACATGCGCGGCGCCCGAGCCGACGGCAGCAGCGGGCTGCGAGCCGGGGGCCGGCGGGTCCACGGCAACTTCTTCGGGCAGTCGAGCTTCGCGAGCCATGCCCTGGCGTACGAGAGCAACGTCGTACCCATCCCGTCCGCCCTGTCGCCCGTCCTCGCCGCACCGCTCGGATGCAGTGTGCAGACCGGCGCCGGAACCGTCCTCAACGTCCTGCGCCCCACCCCCGGAGACACCGTCGCCGTCTTCGGCGCCGGCAGCGTCGGCCTCAGCGCGGTGATGGCCGCCGTCTCCCTCGGCTGCACCGTGATCGCCGTCGACCCCAACCCGGCCCGGCTGGCGCTCGCCCACGAGCTCGGCGCCACCGACACCGGACTGACGAACGCCCACCACGCCATCGACACCACCGGCCGCCCCGAGGTGATCGCCCGGGCCATCGGGGCGCTGCGCCGGCGTGGGACGCTCGCCCTGGTCGGCCTCGGCGGCAAGGCCGAATTCGACATCATGACGGTGATGTACAACGGCATCCGCATCCGCGGCGTCGTCGAAGGTGACGCGTCGCCCGCGACGTTCCTGCCGCAGCTCGTCGACCTGCACCGGCTCGGCCGGCTGCCGATCGAGAAACTGATCACCGAGTACCCGTTCGCCGACATCGAACAGGCCGCCCGGGACGCCGCCGGCGGAAAAGTGGTGAAACCGGTCCTGACCTTCGGGTAGACACGTATCCATGAGTTATCCACCGCCGCTGTATCACGGGGACTCCGGCGAGAAGAGCGCCCTCTACCGTCCGGCCGGCACCGAACCCGAGCTGGTCTACCCCAACGGGACCAAGGTCCATTACCTGTCGACCGGGGCCTCCACCGGCGGCCTCTTCGGCCTCTACCGCTGGGAGTGCGGACCCGGGGAGACCGGACCGGACCCCCATTTCCACCGTACGATCAGCGAGTCGTTCTACATCCTGTCTGGCGTCATGTCGATCTACAACGGCGACCGGTGGATCGAAACCGAACCGGGCGACTGGGTGCACGTGCCGATCGGCGGCATCCACGGCTTCAAGAACCGCTCCGGCGAACCCGCGTCGATGCTGCTGCACTTCTCCCCCGGCGCCCCGCGTGAGGCCTACTTCGAGGGTCTCGCCCACCTCGGCGAGATGACCGATGCCGAACGCACCGCCTTCTACCTCGAACACGACAACATCTGGCTCTGATCTCCTCCGGTCCTGTCGTACCCCGGGGGTAGTTTGTCCCGATGATCCGCACCGAGGCCGCCGTGCGGGGCCGGCACATCGTCCGCCGCTAGGCGGCGCCGGCCCCGCTGATCCACCAGGCGACCGGGCGCCGCCTGGCCGGCGATCGGCGCGGCGCCTGCTCCGCCGCCGACGTCGCGGTTGATCTCGACTTCTCCGAGATCAACCGCCGCTTCGGTACGGTCGTCGCGCGCCGCATCGACGAGGACCTCCGGCACCTCGCCCCCGGACCTGCTGCCCCGCCGCCCGTCCACGGGCCCACACCGCTCTGTCCCCACGCCGCCTCTCGGTCCTGGCCCGCTGTACACCCGAGCGGTCGCCGACCGGCTCAGCCGAGATCCTTGATCATCTGCTGGGTCGAGACCCGATAACCCGAACGCTGGTAGAGGCTGATCGCCGTGGCGTTCGACCCGAACACGTTCAACTCGATGGCCCGCGCACCGTGCCCGGCCGCGACCGCTTCGCCCGCCGCCAGCAGCTCCCGGCCCAGCCCCTGCCCACGATGGGCCGCGTCGACCTCGATGTCGTAGAGGAAAGCGCAGTTCGGAACCCCACGCGGATGCTCCAGACCGATCCAGAGCCGCCCGATGGGCACCCCGCCGTCCGCCAGCCCGACCAGCAGGAACATGCCCGGCGTGTCCAGCCCGTACGGCAGAAGCTCAGCGTTGCCCTGGCGCGTCGTGGCATACGCCTCGCCGAAGTCCCAGCCCCTGGCGTCGACCAGCGCGTTCGCGAAGTCCACGGCCGTCGTGTGCTGCCAGCCCTCGAACTCCTCCTCGGTCATCGGCCGAACCGTCACCTCCGCCATACGCCGATTCTCACACCGGCCGCGGCTCTCCCGGCCCACCCGCCTCTCCCGGCTCGCCCGTCTCTCCCGGCTCGCCCGTCTCTCCCGGCTCGCCCGTCTCTCCCGTCTTGCCCGGAACGAGCCGACCCTGACCACCCGGACTGTGGTGACCCGCGGTTCAATCCGCACCCCAGGTCACCACGTTCGACGGGACTGTCTGCCGGCCTGCGGGCAAGCCGGGCACCGGGTTACTTCCGGCTGGCTCTCACGGCTGTCTCCGAGTCGGCGAGACAGCCGTGACGACCAGCCGGAAAACCCCGGCTGGCTGTCACCGCTGTCTCAAGCGGCGGGAGACAACATTGAGAGCCAGCCGGGCAGATCCACCGCTGCGCGCGGATAGTTCCCGTTCGACCAGCCCGCCGGGTGGGTCGTGAACTGGGTTTTGTGGCTGGTGGCCGTGGTCGTCGGGAGATCGGCCGGAAAATTTCTGGGAGGTCGGTAGTAGAAGGGGTCGGCCGTTCGTCATCGGGATGTCGGGGCGCTGCGGTTCCGGTTCTTTCCGGGGCGTGTCCGGGCGGACAACGCGGCGGCACGATGACGATGATCAGTGCGATGACGAAGGACGAGGTGGCCTGATGAAGTATCTGATGCTGGTCTGTGTGGACCCGGAGTACACCCCGGGTGCGGACAACGGCTCGCCGGAGACCGATGACTGGGCGGCGACGATGGACGCCAAGGGAATCCGGCTGATCGGGGACCGGACCCGGCCGGGCAGTGCGGCGACGACGGTTCGGGTACGGAACCGGGAAGTGCTGGTGACCGATGGGCCGTACACCGAGACCAAGGATCTGATCGCCGGGTTCGACGTGCTGGAGTGCGAGGACCTGGACCAGGCGATCGAGGTGGCGGCCAAACATCCGATGGCCTGGGCCGGTGTGATCGAGTTGCGGCCGGTGTGGCCGTGGGGCGAGGACTAGGACTTGAACGACCGGATCGCGGAGATCTACGCCGACGGGTGGAGCCGGATCGTCGCCACGATGATCCGGTTCACCGGCGGTGACTGGAGCCTGGCCGAGGAAAGCACGCAGGACGCGTTCGCGCAGGCACTGCGGACCTGGCCGGAGGTGGGTGTGCCCGATCAGCCGCTGGCCTGGCTGACGACGACGGCCCGCCGCCGGGCGATCGACGTGATCCGCCGGGCCGGGGTGGAACAGAGCAGGCTGCGGGAGGTGGCCATGGAACCGGCGCCGCCGCCGTACAGCGGGGACAGCGAGATCCCCGACGACCGCCTGGAACTGATCTTCGCCTGCTGTCATCCCGCGCTGAACCAGGAATCCCAGGTGGCGCTGACACTGCGTAGTGTGGCCGGGCTGAGCACCGCGGAGATCGCACGGGCTTTCCTGGTGCCGGAGAAGACGATGGGGCAGCGCCTGTTCCGGGCGAAGCAGCGGATCAAGCAGGCGGGCATCCCGCTCCGGATGCCCGCCGCGCACCTGCTGCCGGACCGGGTCTCGGCCGTGCTGCACGTGCTGTACCTGCTGTTCAACGAAGGCTACTCGGGTGATCCACGGCTGTGCCGGGAAGCGGTCCGGATCGCGCGGGTGCTGGCGGAACTGATGCCGGACGAACCGGAGGTGCTGGGACTGCTCGCCCTGATGCTGCTGCAGGACGCGCGCCGCGATTCCCGCACCGATTCCTCCGGTGCGCTGGTGCCCCTGGACGAGCAGGACCGTTCCCGGTGGGACCGGCAGCAGATCGAGGCGGGGGCGGCACTCTGCGAGCGGGCCCTGCGCCGGGGCCGGGCCGGGCCGTTCCAGCTCCAGGCAGCGATCGCGGCCTGTCATGCGAGCGCGGCCGGTCTCGACGACACCGACTGGCCGGAGATCGTCGGTCTCTACACCCACCTGCGGCAGGTCGCACCCGGTCCGATCGTCGACCTCAACCGGGCCGTCGCCGTCAGCATGGCGTCCGGACCGGAGGCGGCACTCCCTCTGGTGGCGGAGATCAGCGGGCTCGACGGCTACCACCTGTTCCACGCGACCCGCGCCGACCTGCTACGACGCGCCGGTCGCGGTCCTGAGGCAGCCGACAGCTATCGCAAGGCCCTCGAACTCGCCCCCACCGAGGCGGAACGGCACTTCCTCACGGGCCGTCTCCACGACCTCACCGACGCCGATTGAACCGCGCTGCCACCCGACACAGTGGGAGAGATGGCCGATGAAGAGGCACGGCGGAACGGCCAGGCGATGGCGAGCGCGGCTGGCGGAACGGCCAGGCACCGATCAGCGGAGCAGCCATGCGCCGACGCGGCGCGCGGAACGGAACGGCCAAGCAGTAGCCGAGCGCGGCAGGCGGAACGGAGCGGCGAGCCGTAGCCGGACGCGGCACGCGCAACGGAGCGGCGAGGCACTGGCCGGGCGCAACGCGCGGAGCGGCCAAGCGCTGGCCGGGCGCAACGCACGGAGCGGCCAAGCGCTGGCCGGGCGCAACGCACGGAGCGGCCAAACACAGACCGGGCCCAGCGCACGGAGCGGCCAAACGCAGACCGGGCGCAACGCGCGGATTGGTAAAGCGCTGGTGGGTGGAGTCGGCGGGTCAGTGGGCGGCCAGGAGCTTGGCGGCGAAACGGGCCTCGAAGAGAGCCGCCTTACGGGCGACGACCGGCAGGGTGAGGGCGAACACGAGGGCCAGCGCGCCGTTGAAGACCACATTGGTCAGATAGGCGTCGCCGAAGCCGAACAGCTCGGGCAGCTCGATGTCGTCGGACGGGAGCGCCCAGCCCCACAGCCCCCAGCTCAGCCCACCGATCACGGCGGCCCACCAGGTCGCGACGAGGGAGAACGAGATCGTGCTCGGGATCCATCGGACGGTCGCGTGTGCCACGTCCCGCCAGGTCTGCGCGTCGATCAGGACGGCGATCAGCTTGGCGGGGAGACGGGAGGCTTCCACCGTACGATAAGAAGGGCTTTGGATCTCGTGGCCCAGAACCTCCGCGATCCGCTCGCGTTCGGCGGCGGCGAAGCCACGGGCCTGCATCAGGGCGAACATCATGATCGGCACACCCACCCAGAGAACCGCCAGGCCGAGGCCGATGGCCAGACCGGTGACCGGCACCAGGATCGCGGCGACGGCCAGCGGGAGGCCGGTCAGGACGTAGCGGCTGTCGGCGACGAGCCTCGGCAGGATGCGGGCCGCGGGCGCGGGAGTCAGAACCGGCTCGAGGAAGGTCGCCGGTTCGAGCTGCGTCGTCGTCATACCCACGACGCTATTGAAGGAAAGCGGGCCTGCCGATACGGCGAGCACCACTCTTTTGGTGGTGCTGGCACTACCCTTCGAGCGCGATCGCCGCTCCGGCATGCGGCCAGTGCTCCAGTCTTCCGGCCGGAGTGAAGACCCGCGCTGGGAGGGTGCCAGGACCGGGCAGTGCCTTGGCCGGGACGGTTCTGCCACTCGATGTACTGACGTCAGCGGTGCGGCGCCGACGGACGCGGCGAAGGACGAGCCGGACCAGAACCTGCCGGCCCGGCGAGGAGGTCAACGGTAGTCCCAGTCGAGCAGCCCGTCCCGTACCACCGGCCAGGCGTGGCCCTGGAACGGACGGCCGGTCTCCAGCGCGGACGCGGTCTGCTCCAGCAGTTCAGCGACCGAGGCGGGCCACTCCACGAAGTCGGCGCCGACCTCCGGATCGGTGTCACCGACGCGCCCGTGGTGGCCGGGCCGCTGGTCGACGATCAGATCACCGCCGCTGCCGTCCATTCCGAACGGCACGTACTGCCGGTGCCACCAGTCGTCCTCGCCGCCCCAGAACTCGAAGTCGGCCATCACATCGCAGTTGCCCTGCCAATCCGAGAAGATCTCGGTCAGCGACATCGGCTTGTAGAACGGCGGGAACGCGAAACCCCGCATGCCGGTCACCCCGTCATGCCGGCGCAGCGAGGCCACCAGGTCGGGCGGAAAGGGCACCGACATGCGCCGCTGAAGATCATCGAGTTTTTGTACGGGCGCCGGCGGCCCCAGTGAGGCGGCGGACTTCGGGGCGTTCCGGGCCAGCCACTTCTCGATCCGCTGCCAGGCCGCGTTGACCCGGGCGGTGGTGGCGGCGTTCGACCGGACCGGAGCGAACGCGCCCCGCGACTCCGGGCAGACATCGGTGGACGGCCGCGCCGGACGAGTCGGAGCTGGTGCGACGTAGGCCGACGACCGCTCCGAACGGGGTGTGACCGGCTCCTTCTCCAGCGTCGTGAAACTGTGGTAGCCGGTGCTGCCGCCGTCGCACCAGGCGAGCCCGCAGGCCATCACCACCATGATCAGGAAGATTCCGAGCAACGCGCCGACGACCCGTCTCCCCTCGACGGGCCTCGGCCGTGAACCCGCGTCAGCAGCCTCGGGCACGGCCGCCGCCTGCACCCGGGTCGCCGTGACCCGCAGCATCGGGTCGAACCATCCCGCAGCACCGGCAAGACGATCCCCTGCCGCGGCCGCCGCCCGCGGTTCGCCCCCTTCCGTATCGCCGCCTGCCCCTGCCGCGGCCCGGACCGCGCCCGCTTCTGCGTCTCCGCCGGCCGCGGATGCCGCAGTCGACTCGCCAGCACCCGCGTCTCCTCCGGCCGCAGAGGCCGCAGACGCCGCAGTGGTCCCGGCCGCCCTCGAATCCGCGTCCGCCTCGCCCGCGGCTGTCGCCGGCGACTCGCCGGTTTTCGAGATGGCATCCCTGCCGGATGTCGTCTCGGGTTCAGCGTCGTTTTCAAGCGCCGCCTCGGATTCGGCGGTGGTCGAGGGTGCGACGCCGGTCGAGGGTGCGACGCCGGTCGAGGGTGCGGAGTCCGTGGACGGTGCGGTCTCAACTGACGGCAGGGCTTCGGGTGAGAGTGACCCCCCGACTGGTGGTGACCTGTCGGGTGAAAGCGACGCCTCAGGCGCTGATGACCCTCCGGGCGCGGCGGGTACGTGAGATGCGGGCGCGGACGACACGTCCGGCGCCTCAGGCACTTCGGGCACATTCGACGCGGCAGGCGCGGGCGCGGGCCCGGCGGGCCCGGCGGGCCCAGTGGGCGCGGCAGGCGCGGGCTCGGCGGGCCCGGCAGGTGCGGCAGACGCGTCCGGCCCGGCAGGCACGCCAGGCACCTCGGACGCGGCAGGCGCGGGCGCGGAGGGTGCGGGTGCCGCGGGCGCAGCAGGTGCGGGTGCGGCGGGTGCAGCAGGTGCGGTTGCGGCGGGTGCGGTGCCGTTCAGGGCCTCGAGGGGGATGCGGCCGGCGACCGGAACCGGGAGGTCGACGTCGCCGATAGTGACGACGGCGCCGGTGAGGCCGCGGCCGTCCAGGGCGTCGAGGGCGAGCGTGGTGTGGTTCGCCGCATCGTCGCCAGGGCCGGTGACGATCACGACCGGGGCTTTCAAGGCGACCGCGAGGTCGACGAGTGTCCAGCCGGCCGGCCCGACCGGGACGAGGAGACCGGCTGCGCCGGAGACGAGCACCAGGTCGTACGCCCGGGTCAGCGCCCCGATGACCGGTATCGCCCGGTCGAGTTCCAGTTCGCCGGCGCCTTCGAGCAGGCCCGCGGTGTGTGCCCGGATCGGGGCGCCGGCACCGACGGTCCCGCCGAGCAGCACCGCGGCCACCGGCACCTCGGATGCCGCCGCCAGCGCCGCCGCCGCGAATCTGCCGTCGACGTCGGCCGAGACGGCCGCGATCACCCACGGCCCCCGACCAGGCCATCCCCGTTCCACTCGGCCACTCTAGGTGACCGCCGGTCACCACCGCCGTCCCGGGGTCATCGATCTTCGTCAACGCCGGAGGTCAACGCCGGAGGTCAACGCCGGAGGATGCTGGAGCGTTCGGGGGCGAAGGGGGCGTTCAGGGTGAGGGCGTGGCGGGTGACGGCGAGCGATTCGCCGAGGAAGCTCAGCCCGATGCCGAGTTGGATCGGGCTGGCGTCCGGGCGTACCCCCAGTTTTGCCGCAAGCAGCCCGAACCCCAGCATGACCGCAAGTGACAGGCCGACCGCGGCGAAGGTCCGTCCGGTGTATCGCTGCCACAGGTGGCCGCTCTTCTCGAAGACGGTGACGTAGTGACCGCGCAGGTAGCCCAGGGCGACGCCGAGCAGTGACCCGCCGGCGAGCCAGGCGTAGTCGGCAGGGCGGAGGCCGTCGATTCCGACCAGCGACCAGAGTCCGATTCCGGTCAGGACGATCGGTGGGATCCAGAGGTCGCGGGCGTTGAGCGGTTCGCCGATGACGCGCCGGACCAGCACGGCGAGCACCGCCACGATGATGATCACGCTCAGGGTCATGTGAACCTCCGTTTTTTAGCACGAGCCTGCCAAATCAATGTCGCATGCGCGTGCTAAAAAAGTCCACATGCCCAAGGTGGTGGATCCGCGACAGCGGCGGGCGGCGATCGCGGACGCGGTGCTCGCCGTGGTGGCCCGGCACGGCCTCGAGGCGGCCAGCCTGCGCAACGTCGCGGACGAGGCGAAGCTGGCGATCGGTTCGGTCCGGCACTATTTCGACGGGCACGAAGAGCTGATCATCTTCGCTGCCCAGGAGCTGAATCGCCGGGTGATCGAACGGGTCCGGTCGTACGCGGAGTCGATCATCGCGACGTTCGACGCCGGCGGTGGGCGGGCGGAGCGGCGGCGGCTGAGCGAGGATCTGCTGGCCGAGTGGCTGCCGCTGGACGAGGCGCGGCATCGGGAGGCGGTGTTGCGGCACACGTTCGCGATCGCCGCCCGCACCCGGCCCGAGCTGCGGTCACCGACGCGCGCGCTGCGGGACTCGATGGCCGGCATCGTCCACCGGGTGCTGTCCGAGGCGCGGAACGCGGGCGGCCTGGCTCCGGAGGTCGAGGTCGATCAGGAGACCCGCCGCCTCTGCGCCCTCCTGGACGGCCTGGCCCTGCACGCCGTCACCGCCGCCGAGCCGCCGGCCCCTGACGATCTCCGGCGAATCCTCCGCTACCACATCGAAACCCTGACCTGACCGCCCCGACCCCCGGCAGCGAAGCGAAAGGCGACTGACCCTCAGCGGTCGGCCGGAACAGGTTCGACGGGCACTGGCGGCTCGGCGGGGACCGCCGGGGCGGGCGGCTCGGCGGGGATGGCGGCGATGCCGGCGAGGATCAGGACTCCGCCGGCCATCTGCAGCACGGTCAGGGACTCGCCCACCACGATCCAGGCCAGGATCGAGGCGAACACCACTTCCAGGAGACCGACGAAGGACGCCAGGCGGGAACCGAGCTTGCCCGAACCATAAATGCCTGCGGCGTACGCGATCGCGGTCCCGAAAACGGCCACCACCGTCAGTGGAACCCACCACGGCACCGGCGTTCCGAGCAGGGCAACGTCACCGAACGTCATGCTGACCGGCACGATCCCGGTCAGCCCGGCGACGGCCAGGGCGAGGCCGCCGAGCAGCAGCCCGAAACCGGCGAGCGCCACCGGCGGCAGGCCGTCGGAGGGCCGGGCCGCGACCACGAAGTAGACGGCGCAGCCGACCGCGGCCGCGAAGGCCA
The DNA here is from genome assembly GCF_016862455.1 of Actinoplanes utahensis. GTDB lineage: Bacteria > Actinomycetota > Actinomycetes > Mycobacteriales > Micromonosporaceae > Actinoplanes > Actinoplanes utahensis. The sequence goes on along the minus strand of NZ_BOMZ01000047.1, from coordinate 55,302 downwards.
GCATGATGCCGACCGGGTCGACGGCGTTCAGCGCGCCCGGCCCGATGACCAGCACGAGGCCGCCGATGGCGAGCACCGATCCGGCGAGCACGGCCGGGCGGGGCAGCCGCCGGGTGGTCACCGCGACCCAGATGACCAGCAGCAGCGGGGCCAGGTATTCCACCAGGAGGGCCGTGGACACCGGGATGCGCCGGATCGCCGCGAAGTAGGCGAGCTGGGTGAACGCGACCGCGATGACGCCCATCCCGACCACCCGCCAGCGGCCCCGCCACAGCGCGTCCCAGCGGCCGCGCAGCGAGAACAGCACGAAGGGCAGCAGCAGGATCCCGGCGGTGAGGGCGCGGGCGGTGACCGCGGCAGCGGGCGACCAGCCGGCTTCGAGCAGCGGTTTGATGAAGGCGCCGGACGTGGCGAACGTCGCGGCCGACGTCACCGCGGCGCCCAGCCCGGTGTAGAGCGACTTCACGACATCCTCCAGTCAGGGGTTAAACTCCGAACAGTCCTGACGCTAGGCGGGCTCGGATAAGGAGTCAACTTGCTTTTTGCCCCTGACACGGAGGAGGCGCTGGACTTCGTCGTCGCCCTCGCCAACACCGCCCCCGGCGCCTCCCGGTCCGGCGACGACGAGCTGGCCACCGTCGCCGACCTGGGCGAATTCCTCCGGGGGTACACGTACTCCGGGCGCATCGACCACGACGAGGCCGAGCTGGCGGCGGTCCGCGAGACCCGGACCCGGCTCCGGGCGGTCTGGACGCTGGACCGGGACGCCGCGGTGGACGCCGTCAACGAGATGCTGCGGGAGGCCCGCGCGCTGCCCTACCTGACCCGGCACGACGGGTCGGACTGGCACATCCACGCCACCGAGCCGGACGCGCCGCTGGCCGAGCGGATCCGGGTCGAGGCGGCACTGGCGCTGATCGACGTGATCCGGATGAACGAGACCGGTCGCCTGCGGGTCTGCGCCGCCGACGACTGCATCGGCATCTTCCTGGACCTGTCCCGCAACGGCTCCAAACGTTTCTGCTCGGTGCGCTGCGGCAACCGGGTCAACATGATCGCCTTCCGGGCCCGCAGGGCGGAGACCGGCTGACCGGTCACGCCTGCCGCGGCAACCGATCGAGCGCGCCGACGAGGGCGGCCCCGACCAGCGCACACGAGGTCAGCAGGAGACCGGCGGCGGTCGCGGCGACGGTCCAGGCGACGAACGCCGCCACGACCGTGAGGGCCAGGCCGGTCAGCGCCCACACCCGCACCGCCCGGAGCAGCGGGACGGTCGAGACACCACGGCGCTCCCAGCGGACCGCGGACAGCGCCGAGAACCCGGCGACCCCGAGCGGAATGGACGCCAGCAGGGCGAACAGGATCAGCATCGGCATCTGATCCGACTCCGCCGCGGCGGCCGGCGTGACGAACCCGACCACCAGGAACAGCACGGTCAGGCCGGTACCGCAGGAGATCAGCCCCCGCTTCCGGTTCATCGCCGGCTCCCGGCAGAGAGGACGGCGGGCAGGGAGTGGCTCGCGCTGCGCGCGCCGGGGGCATCGAAACGCATGCACGGGATCGTAGAGGCACCGCTCGCGGGCGGCGGTCCACCGGGGAGTGGTAAGGACCACGGTCCCGGGGCGGGCCGTACTCGATAGGGTCTTTCCGTGCCCCGCCGGAACGCTGTCGCCCTCGCCGTCTGTCTCGCCGCCGCGTTCACCACCCTGATCGACCAGGCCAGTCTCAACACCGCGATCCCCGCGCTGCGCGACGAGCTCGGCGCCGGCCCCGCCACCCTGCAGTGGATCATCGCGGGGTATTCGCTGACGTTCGGGCTGGCCATGGTGCCGGCCGGGCGGCTCGGCGACGCGCACGGACGCAAGTGGCTGTTCGTCGGCGGGATGTCGCTGTTCACCGGGGCGAGTCTGGTCGCGGGCACCGCCGGGGAGGCGTGGGTGGTGGCGGTGGCCCGGCTCGTCCAGGGCGCCGGGGCGGGCATCGTCAACCCGCAGGTGTACGGGATCTTCCAGGATCTGTTCACCGGGCGGGAACGAGCCCGTGCCCTGGGCGCCTACGCCACCGTCGGCGGGGTCGCGGCAGTCCTCGGGCCGCTGGCCGGCGGGGCGGCGCTCGGGGCGGCCGGCGCCGACCTCGGATGGCGGCTGGTGCTGCTGATGAACGTGCCGTTCGGGCTGATCACCGTACCGTTGGCGATGCGGTTCCTGCCCGGCCGGGCGCAACCGGCCGGCGCCCGCCGGACCACCCTCGACCTGCCCGGACTGGCGCTGCTCGGCACCGTCACGCTGTGCCTGCTGCTGCCGTTCGTGTTGCCGGGCTCGGAAGGGCCACCGGGCGGAGGGCAGCCGGACGGAGAAGGGCAGCCGGGCGGAGGGCTACCGGACGGGCTGGGGCCGCCGATCGCTGTCTGGCCGGCCGTCGCGGTCGTGGCGCTCGGCGCGCTGATCTGGTGGGAACGACGATATGCCCGATCCGGTCGCACCCCGGTGCTGATGCCGGAGCTGGTACGGTCCCGCGGGTTCAGTCTCGGCACGTTGAGCGCGATGTTCCAGTTCGGCTCGTCGCTGTCGGCGAACCTGGTGCTGGTCCTCTATCTGCAGGACGGTCTCGGGTGGACGCCGTTGCAGGCGGCGCTGCCGCTCATTCCGGGGGCGATCGGGTTCGCGGCCGCGTCGTCGCAGAGCTGGCGGCTGGTGGCCCGGTTCGGGCGGGCCGGAGTGGTCGGCGCGCTGGCCGGGGCGGTGCTGGCGACCGCGGCGACCATCGTGGTCGTGCACACCGTGCCGGCGACGGGTCTCGTGCTGGCGCTGTCGTTGACGCAGCTGGCGTCGGGGGCGGCCACCGGGGCGATGATGTCGCCGAACCAGGCGCTGACGCTGGCGCACGCACCCGCCGGGGCGGCCGGGCTGGCGGGCGCGTTCCTCCAGGTCAGTCAGCGGATCTCGGCGACGCTGTCGATGGCGGCGGTCACCGGGATCATGGTCGCCGGTTCGGGGGTCACCGGGGCGCTGACGATCTGCCTGGTGATGATGGTCGCGGCGGTGGGCTGCTCCGCCCTGGATCTGCGCAGCCCACGGCCGGTCGCCGGAACCGTCGACACGGTCCCGGCGGGGCGATGATCCGCAACCATCGCTTCGGCCCGGCGGCCGCGTTGCGGCCCGCACCCCCGCCTGCCGCGCGTGGACTGCCACGGGAGGTGTATTCGGCGGGGGCGGCTCACGGCGTACCGGATCAGCGGTTTTGGAAATTCTTGTCCAGAAGGCTGTTCAGCAGGGCGGAGACCGTCGCGGGGTCGCGGACGGTGGCCAGGAAGTAGCGGTCGCCGGCGAGCTCCAGACGCACCGCGTCGCCGCTGCGCAGGATGAGGCCGCGACCGCGCATGTCGAGACTGTTCCGGTAGCCCCAGCCGCCCCATTCGGCGATGCGGACGGTGTCCGGCCGGGCCGAGACGATCTCGTCGAGCGGGATCAGCACCCGGGGCCGGCCCACCGGCCCGAACCCGATGGTCAGACCGCGGGCGTCGACGGTGATCCGGGTCTGGAACGCGGCGATCAGCACGAGGGCGAGCAGGACCAGCGAGACGGCGACCCAGGGATTCGCGAGAGCCAGCGCGGCGGCGACCCCGAACAGCGGCAACAGCGCCAGATAGGCCCAGCGGGACACCGCGCCACGCTCCGTCCACACCGCCCGTTGACCGTCGCCGAGATCCAGCCGGGAGAGGGTGGCCGGCGGCCGCTCCGCCACGGCCGGATGCCGGGGCGCCGGACCGCACGCGAGAACGGTCAGGCCGGTCCACGCGGCCGTGCCCGCGAACAGGGCGAGCAGATGCCAGCCGGGACCGTCGACGGCGGTGGCCTCGGCGACGTCCAGCGAGAGCGCCGCGGTGATCAGCCAGATGCCCGCGGCGAACGCGGTCAGCGCCCCCGCCCCGGCGACGACGGCCCGCCGCAGCCGCCAGTGCACCGCGATCACCGCCGACACCAGCGCGGTCAGGGCGATCAGACCGGCCACCACCAGGTAACCCGTCAGGGTCGCGGTCAGGCCGGCGGTCCGGTCGACCGCACCGGACAGGTTCCAGTGCATCGGCAGCGGGTCGGGCAGCCGGTCCCACCAGATCCAGGCGGTCAGCGGGATCACCGCCGCCGGAACGGCGGCCACCACCGCACCTCGCAACAGGCGCATCCGATCAGTCATGCCAGCCTCCTGATTTCCGCGATCAGCTCGTCGATGTCGAGGCCGAGACGCCGGCCGGCGTCGAGCACCCGGCGCGCCGCGTCGATCAGCTGCGCCCGGTCGGCGGCCTCGCCCTTGCACACCGTGGCCCCGCGGCCCCGGCGCAGCTCGATCAGGCCCTCGTCGCGCAACTGCGCATAGGCCCGAAGGATCGTGTGCATGTTGACCTGCAACGACTCGGCCAGATCACGGGCCGCGGGAAGGCGGTCGCCGGGAGCGACCGTGCCCGACGCGACCGCTCCGCGCACCTGCGCGGCGATCTGATCGGCCAGAGGCACCCCGGATGCGGGGTCGATGCGAACCAACATGTTCGTATTCTATGCGAACAATGAGCGCACAATCAACTCGTGGTCGCGTCGTTGGTCAGAACATGACTCCGGTACGGCGACGCACGCTCCTGATCGGCGCGGGCACAGTGATGGCAGCGGCCGGCGCATGGCGGATGCGGGAGCAGCCGGTGACCGTGCCCGACGCGCCGGCGGGTGACGAACGCCTCGAGCGGCGGTTCTCGGCGGCACGCGGGCGGGACGTGGACTTCTACACGGCGGTGCCGGACGGGTACGGCGACGGCCGCGGACTACCGGTCTGCCTGGTCCTGCACGGCGGCTCGAAACGGCCGGCCGACTTCCCCGCCCTCGGGCTGGGCCGGTTCCTGACCGACGCGGTACGCCGCGGCGCGACGCCGTTCGTGCTGGCCGGAGCCACCGGCGACCGGCTGGCGTGGCGGCCGCACGACGGCGACGACCCACAGCGCATGGCACACGAGGAGATCCCGGCATGGTGCGCCGCACGCGGGTTCGACACCCGCCGGCTGACGGCCTGGGGCTGGTCGATGGGCGGGGCGGGAGCGCTGCTGCTCGCCTCGACGTTCCCCGGTTTCGTACGGGCGGTAGCCGCCTTCTCCCCCGCCGTCACACCCGGTGACGACGTCTTCGCCGGCGCGGGACGGCTGACGGGCACACCGGTCGGTCTGTGGTGCGGCACGGACGACAACCTGCTCGACGACGTGCGCGCCCTGCCGATCGAACCGGCCACCGGCGGGTACGGCCCCGGCAGGCACAACTTCGCCTACTGGAGCACGATCATCCCGGCGGCCTTCACGTTCCTCTCAACCGCTCTTGAAGAACCGGCCCGTTGACTCGCCGCCCGGGGCACCGGCGATGCAATGCAGCAGGGTGTCCTCCCCGACCGGGATCGGCCAGGCGTCACGCCGCCAGCCACGGGTGTCGTCCGGCTGGAAGCTGCGGGCGGCCATCACCTCCTCGGCGCAGGCCACGCCGATGTGCGGGCTGTCGATCAGCGGTTTCCCGCCGACCATGACGCCGCCCGCCGGAAGGGGCATCGCCGCGAACGTCTCCCAGTAGTGGCCCTCCGCACAATCCACCCGGCGCGGCGGAGCGGCCACCCCCGACGTGGCGACCAGGCCGCCCCAGCACATCGGCTCGACCGGGCAGAAGGTGCCGCCGCAGGCGGTGAAACCCACCGGCTCCCGTTGCTGGGACTGGGTCGCCTCCGGCTGAACGGCGGCGGCCTCCTCCCCGGACGGGCGGCTGCCCCAGACGACCAGACCGCCGACGACCAGCAGCATCGCGGCGAAACCGGCGAGCAGGGGGTGGAGCGCCGGCCGGCGCGGTCTCTCCACCACCGGCGCCGGGACTCCGGCCGCGGCGGCCAGCTCGGCGGCCGACTGCCAGCGGTCCTGGGGCTCGACGGCCAGGGCGCGTTCGACGACGGCCCGCACCCGCAGCGGAATGTCCACCGTCATCGTGCGCGGGCCGGACTGGAGACGCTGGAGGGCGACGGCGTACGGGTTCTCGCCCACGAACGGCTTCTCCCCCGCCAGGCACTCGTAGGCGACGAGGCCGAGCGAGTAGACGTCGCTGAGCGGGCCGGCCGGTTCGCCGCGCACCTGCTCGGGTGAGAGGTAGGTGGGCGTACCGAGGATGGCACCGGAGACCGTGAGCCGGCCGGCGTCCTCGTGCCGCGCGATGCCGAAGTCGGTGATGACCACCGTGCCGTCCGGGCGGACCAGCAGGTTCGCGGGTTTGATGTCGCGGTGCACGAGCCCTCTGTCGTGGACCGCCTGGAGACCGGCCGCCGTCTGCGCGACCATCCGCATCGTCTCCTCCGGGCTGAGCCGGCCCCGGCTGAGCCGCTGCGACAGGGACTCGCCCTCGACGTACTCCAACACCAGGTAGAGCCGTCCCTGGTCGCGGCCGAAGTCGTGGATCGACGCCACCGCCGGATGGTTGACCCGGGCCATCGACGTGGCCTCGGCCTCGAACCGCCGGGCGAAATCGGGGTCGTCGGCGACGCCGGGCAGCATCAGCTTGACCGCGACGGTCCGCTGCAGCACCTCGTCGGTGGCCAGCCACACCTCGCCCATCCCGCCGGCGCCGAGGCGCTGCCGCAGGAGGTAACGATTCCCCAGGAGCATCGCGCCAGCCTAGATGCCCGCCGCCGGGGCGACAGAGACGGTCGGCGCCCCACGCGGCCTCAGGTCCGCCGGTAGACGGCGGTGATCAACAGGAACAGGGAGCCGGCCAGCGCGAGAGTGATCGCCGCGTTGATCGCCACCGGCCGGTCCTGCACGAAGTGCTGCTTCACGTAGTTGCCTCCGACGATGACGATCACGTAGACCCACCACGGCGCCCATCGGGCGTCGCCCGGCTTCTTGGATGGCATGTGTTCAGCGTTCCGCGGTTCGCCCCGGCCGCCGTCCGTCATCGGATCGACGACCACGTACTCCTTTAGTGGTATCCGCGCCGGCAGCACCCATCGACGGATCCAGGATTGCGGAGAGGAGGATGGCGGCGTGCGGGTCGCGGTGGCGCGGGTGGTGGCGGATCTCCGGCGGTCCCGGCCTGGTCCCGGCGTGGGACCGGGAATACGTCGGCTCCGACGGCCCCGACCACTGATGGCGTGCCGCCCTGGTGCGGTCTGGTGGTTCCGCGCGCACGGGCGTGGGCGAGCGACTCCCCACCCGAGTCGGTCGGCGACCGGACCGGACCGCGTGCCGCGGGTAGGGTGCGGTGCGACGGACCGGGACGGGCGGAGGCGTAGGTGAGCGGGATCGAGGGCGGGCTGCTCGAAGCGGAGCGGAGCCTGCAGCAGGCACAGCGGGACGGGGATGTGGCGGCGCTGGACCGGCTGCTCGACGACCGGCTCGTGGCGATCGGGCCGGACGGACGGCGGTACCGCAAGAGCGACGATCTGGACGCGTATCGGTCGGGGCATTCGAGGATCGACAGTCTGACCGAGGACGATCTCGAGGTCGTCGTCGTGGGGACGACCGGGGCGACGTTCGCCCTGTGTTCGGTGAGCGGCACGTTCGGCGGGGAGCCGTTCGCGGCACGGCTCCGGTACGCCCGCACGTGGGCGTACCGGAACGAGACCGGATGGCGGGTCGTCGCCGCCCAGATCTCCCCGGTCTGACCGCCCGGCCACGCGAAGCGGCCGGGCGGAACCACGGGCGGCCGGGCGGAACCACGGTCAGTTGGAGTCGGGCAGGCTCAGCAGGCGGCCCAGGTTCTCCGGGGTGAAGAACTCGGCCGGGGACGTCACGCCGGAGTTGAGGCGGGCGAAGGCGTCCATGCCCTCCTGGTTGCCGGCGATGGCGGAGACCAGCTGGATCATCTGCTCGTCCGGCGGCTGGAGGGCGGCGATCCCGAGGGTCATCTGGTAATGCGGCATCGCGCGCGCGTCGCGGCGGGCCTGGTAGCCGGGCAGGTGGTCGGTGACGATGGCGTCGGCGAGCAGTTCGGCGTCGAGGAAGGCGTCGGTGATGCCCTGCGCGGTGATGTAGTCGCGGCAGTAGCCGGCGTCGCCGACCAGGGCCCAGCCGGGACCGGACGGCACCCGGAAATAGTTGTGCACCGACGCGCCGACGTGCCGGGTCTCCTGTTCGGCGTCGCGGATGCGGGCGGCGAACGTCGGGGACGTCTCGAACATCGCCCGCATGGTGCCGTCGATGTCGTTGCGGTGGTCGGCGAGCTCGTCGTGCGGCCAGCCGGCGATCACCATGGTCAGGCCGTCGTTGGTGGGGCAGACGGCCCAGCCCCGGCCCGGCCGGCTGTACGCCTCGAAGGTGTCGGTCGGCAGGCCGCTCCAGTAGGAGTAGTAGCCGACGGTGAGTGGCGGCCGGTCCTCGTACGCCGGGGCCCGCACCGCCTTGGCGACCACCGAGTTCCGGCCGTCGGCGCCGACCACGAGACGGGCGGTCGTGGTCGTCCCGTCCTGGCCGCGGATGCCGGTGACCCGGCCGTCGTCGTCGAAGGTCAGCTCCTCCACCGGGAAACCCTCGCGGATCTCGGCTCCGGCGGCCGCGGCCGCGTCGAGCAGGATCTTGTCGAGGAGGGTACGGCGGGGCGCGTACGCGTACGGCGAATCGGGGGTGCCCGGAGCACCCGAGAGAGTGACCGGGCCGAAGTCGAACGAGTAACGCCCGACCGGCGGCACCCCGGTCGCGACCACCTGATCGAGCAGGCCCCAGCGTTGCAGCGCGGCCACGCCCGGCGGGTGCACGACGTGGGTCGACACCGTGTCGCTGGGGAAGGTGGCCCGGTCCACCAGCAGGGCCCGGTACCCGCGCCGGGCCAGTAGCGTGGCCAGGGGCGAGCCGGCACAGCGCGCCCCCACCACGATCACATCGAAATCAGTCATGGGGCTCCCTAGCCGAATCTTCCCGCCATAGTGGAGCCTGACGGTTCCCGTGTCGATGGGCTGCGGGCAACGGAATCAGGAGACCTCGACTTGATCATCATCGCCGGATCGCTGCACGTCGATGCCCTTGATCGCGATCGTTACCTGGCGGGAGCCGTGGAGGTGGATCGCCTCGCCCGTGGGACCGCCGGATGCCTGGATTTCGCGCAGACGCCCGACCAACTGGACCCCACCCGGATCAACGTGTACGAGCGGTGGGAGTCCGACGAGCATCTGCGACGGTTCCGGGAGTCCGGCGGCGGCCCGGCGGTCGAGCTGCCGCCGATCAGGTCGGCTGAGGTGCAGAGATATCGGATCTCCGGGGTGGAGCAACCGTGACGACCCGGTCGGCCCAGCGGCTCAGCAGCGCCGGATCGTGCGAGACGACCAGGACACCCAGCCCGGTCTCCCGCTGTTCCGCGGTGATCACCGAGGCGACCAGGGCCTGGGTGGAGGCGTCGAGCATGGTGGTCGCCTCGTCACAGAGCAGGTACGCCGGGCGGTGTGCCAGGGCCCGGGCCAGGCACGCGCGCTGCAGCTGACCGTCGCTGACCGCGTGCGGACGGCGGGTCAGCAGGTCCGCGGTCAGACCCACCCGGTCGGCGAGTTCGGCGACACGGGCGGCGATCCCCTCCCGCGGCCGCCGGACCGCCCGCAGCGGCTCGGCGATCAGGTCGGCGAGTGTCAGGCGCGGATCGCTCGCGGCGCGGGGACTCTGGAAGAGCACGGCGATCCGGGTACGCACGGACACCGGCACCCGATGCCGCACCCCCTCGATCCGTACCCCGTCGAGGGAAACGTGCCCGGCGTCCGGGGTGTGCAGGAGCGCGAGGACCCGTACCAGAGTGGATTTGCCGCTGCCGGAAGGCCCGCGAAGCCCGACCGTCTCGCCTGCCGCAACCGTCAGGGAGACGCCGTTCAGCACACGGCGCCCCCGATAGCCGGCGCTGACACTCTCCGCGACCAGACTCATGCGGGCACCTCCACGAGCGGGTGATGGCAGGCGACCGGCCCGGACGGCCGGGTGGCGCAGGTCTCCGACACGCGCGGGCAGCGCGCCGCGAAAGCGCACCCGGGCGGGAGCGCGGTCAGCATGGGCGGATGGCCGGGGAGGGGCGTGAAGTCGCGGTCCGGCAGGGCGTTCAGGAGAGCTTGGGTGTACGGGTGAGCAGGCGACCGGAACAGATCAGCAGCGGGCCGGTGCTCGACGATCCGGCTGGCGTACATGACGGCGACCGTGTCGGCGACTCGCTCCGCCGCCGCGAGATCGTGGGTGATCAGCAGCACCGCCGCGCCCGCGTCGCAGCGGCGGCGCAGCAGATCGAGCGTGTGATCGACGAGGGGCCGGTCGAGTCCGCTGGTGGGTTCGTCGGCGATCAGCAGCGGCGGATCGGTGGCCAGGGCGAGCGCGGTCGCCAGCCGCTGCGCCATGCCACCGGACAGCTCGAACGGATAGCGTTCCAGGTCCGCGGGGTCCAGCCCCGCCTCGATCGCGACCTGGGCGGCCAGGCCGGGGTCACGGCCGTGCGCCGTCAGCGTCTCAGCGAGCAGCCGCCGCCCGGTCCGTACCACCGTCAGCGCGGTCGCCGGACTCTGCGGGATCAGCCCGATCCGCCGCCCCCGCACGCTGCGGGCCAGGACCTTCTCCCCACAGGCGAGCAGATCCACCGCCCCGCCCGACCCCACTCCCCCGCCACCTGCGCCGGTTCCTTCAGGCTGGTGCTCAGCGCTGTCTCGGAGCCGGCGAGACAGCCGTGACGACCATCCGGAAGACCCTCGCCGGCTCTCAGCGCGGTCTCCCGCCGGTCGAGGCAGCACTGACGACCAGCGGGGCAGGGTCCGCCGCTGCGTGGACGGTCCCGGGGCGGCGGGACGGGCGGGGTGGAGGAGGGCTCGGCCGGTGACGAGCGCGTTGGCGGGAAGGAGGCCCAGCAGGGCGTGGGCCAGCACCGATTTGCCGCAGCCGGATTCGCCGACGACGGCGAGGAGCTCGCCCGGCCGTACCGTCAGGTCCAGATCCGAAACCGCATGAACCGTCGCGTCGCGCAAGCGGAAGCGGACGCCCAGCCCCTCGATGACCAGGAGGTTCTTCACAGGTTCAGCTCCGCACGGACTCGGGGGTCGAGGTGGTCGCGCCAGCGGCCGGCCAGCGCCGCGATGGCGAGGGTGACGGCGACGATCACCGCACCCGGCACGATGCTCGACCACCAGGCGCCCGCCAGCAGCGACCGCTGACCGTCATTGATCATGTTGCCGAGGGACGCCAGGTGCGGTGGCAGGCCGAGGCCGAGGAACGACAGGGAGGTCTCGTGCCAGACGGCGTGCGGGATCATCAGCGTGACGGCCAGGGCGATCTTCGGCAGTACGTGCGGGAGCAGGTGCCGGGTGAGGATCCGGGTCCGGCCGGCCCCGCCGGCGATCGCGGCGTCGATGAACGGGCGGGTACGCAGGGACAGCAGTTCGGATCGGACGATCCGGGCGGTGGACAGCCAGTGGGTGAGCCCGATGGACAGGATCACCGCGCCGAGGCCGGGCCGCAGCATCGCCACGATGAAGATGCCGAGCAGCAGGTGCGGCAGGGCGGAGATGGTGTCGATGACCCGCATCAGGATCCGGTCCACCCAGCCGCCGAGCAGGCCGGCGAGCCCGCCGATCAGCCCGCCCACGAGCGCCGCGGCGACGGCCGCGACCACGCCGACCAGCAGCGACACCCGCAGCCCGTAGATGCTGCGGTGCAGCACGTCCCGCCCGAGGTCGTCGGTGCCGCCGGGATGCGCCGGCGACGGCGGCAGAGTGGTGCGGTCGAGCGCGACGGCGCTCTGATCGAGCGGGAGAAGCAGCGGTACGAGCAGCACCGCACCCACCGCGGCTCCCAGCACCAGCGCGGCGACCGGCGTCCCGGGCCGGATCCGTGGCCGGGACAGAGCGAGGTCAGCCATCGATGCGCACCCGGGGGTCGGCGGCCGTGTAGGCCAGATCGGTCAGCAGGTTGGCGGCCAGCACCACCGCCGTCGTGATCAGGGTGATCGCGGCGAGCAGCGGGAAATCACTGCCGAGCGCCGCGTGCACGCTGACCGCCCCAAGCCCTGGCAGGGAGAACACCGTCTCGACCAGTACCGATCCGCCGACCAGTTCCGGCAGATGGGTGCCGACGAGGGTGAGGAACGGCAGCAGCGCCGTCCGCAGCGCGTGCCCGAACAGGACCGTCCGCCCGGCGAGCCCACGGGCCCGCGCGGCGAGCACATGGTCCTCCCGCAGGCTCTCCGCCACCGAGTCCCGGACGAACAGCAGGAACCACGGGGCCTGGGAGATCGCCAGCACGGCCACCGGCAGCACCAGATGGTGGGCGACGTCGGCGACGTCCACGCCGGTGGACCGGACGTCGGTGAGGCCACCGGCCGGGAACCATCCGAGGCCGATGGCGAACACCGCGATCGCGGCGAGCGCGAGCCAGAACGACGGCATGGACTGGACGGCGTACGCGGCCACCCGCACCCCCCGGTCGAGCAGCCCGCCCCGGCGGTAGGCGGCGAGCGTGCCCAGGACGAGGCTGCCGATCAGGACCACGCCCAGGGTGATCCCGATCAGCAGCAGGGTCCATCCGGCCCGGGCGGCGATGACGTCGCCGACCATCTCGTGCCGGGAGGTGGACCAGCCGAGGTCGCCGTGGAGCAGGTTGCCGAGCCAGCGCAGGTACTGCACGTACAGCGGGTCGTCGACGCCCCAGTTGGCCCGGATCTGGGCCAGGTTCTCCTCGCTCATGGTGAAGACGGCGGCGCCCGCGTACTGCTTGGCCGGATCCATCGGGGACGCGGCGCCGAGCAGGAACATGCCGATGCTGGTGGCGAGGAGGACCGGCAGGGCGAACGCGAGCCGCCGCCCGATCACCTTGATCATTTGCGGGTCCAGGTGTGGATGTTCCACCAGATGGCGTTCTCGACGCCGTGGGCGTGCGGCTCGACCCGCGGGCGGACGCCGGCGACGTCGTCGCGGACCAGGTAGGTGTGCCGCAGGTAGGTGAGGAACACCCAGGGCACGTCCGCGGCCAGTTGCTCCTGGAACCTCTGGTACGCGGCCTTGCGCTCAGCCGGGTCCGAGCTGGTCCGTCCCTTCTCCAGCGCCTCGTCGGTGACCGCGGACGCGTACGAGCCGGGGTTGAAGTAGCCCTCGCCGGCGAACCTCGAGCCGAACAGTTTGTAGGAGACGAAGTCCGGGTCGTACGGCGTGCCCCAGCCCATGATGAGCGCGTCGTCCTTCATCCGCGGGTCGATCGCGTCCCAGGTGAGACCTTCCGGCGTGATCTCGATGCCGGCCTTCTTCGCGTCGGCGGTGACGGCGAGGGCGAGTTCCTTGCGGAGGCTGTCGCTGGCCGGGTACATCAGGGTGAACCGGGCGCGCTGCCCGTTGCGGGCCCGGATGCCGTCGGCGCCGAGGGTCCAGCCGGCCTCGTCCAGGATCGTCGCGGCGTCTCCGACCGTGGGCGCGGGCGCGGCGTACTCCGAGGTGGGCGGGATCGGCCCGTACGCCGGGTCGCCGGCTCCGGCGAGCACCCCGGTGACCATCGCCTGCCGGTCGACTGCCGCGTTCACCGCCCGGCGGATCGCCAGGTCCCCGGTGACCGGCCCGTTCATCGGCAGCATGACCCCGCGGTAGTCGGCGGTCGGCACCTTGTGCACGGTGTACCCGCCGAACGCGGTGGCCAGTCGCGGGGCGACCTCGACGGCGTCGAACTCGCCGGCGCGGGCCCGCTGGGCGCGCACGTTGTCGTCGGCGACGAACGCGACGATCACGCCGCTGTTGGTCGGCTTGCCACCCCAGTAGGTGTCGTTGGCCGCGAGCACCAGTTTGTCCCCCGGGGTCCAGGAGGTCACCCGGTACGGCCCGGTGCCGACCGGCTTGCGGTTGATCTCGGACTTGTTCATGTCCTGGCCGGGCAGCTCCGGCAGGATCCCGATGGTGAGCCGCTGCAGGAACGGCGTGTACGGGTACTTCAGCGTGAACACCACGGTGTCCGCGCCGCTCGCCGTGACCTTGTCGAGCATGTCCAGGTCGGAGCGGATGGTGGAGTCGACTTTCGGGTCGAGGATCGACCGGTAGGTGAAGACCACGTCGTCGGCGGTGAGCGCCTTGCCGTCGTGGAAAGTGACGCCGGTGCGCAGTCGCGCGGTGACCGTCCGGCCGTCGGCGGAGACGGTGGGCAGGTCGGTGGCGAGCGCCGGGCTCAGCGCGTTCCTGTCGTCCCGGGCGACCAGGCCGTCGAAGATCAGCGAGGCACCGTCGGCCCCGTACCCCAGCACGGGGTTGAGGTTGTCCGGCTCCCCGGCGGTGGCCACGACGAAAGTGTCCGTGGCCGAGCCGGGGCCGGTGGCGGCCGGTGTCGAGCAGGCGGTCAGGGCCAGCAGGGCGACGACTGCGGTCCCCATGAGACGAAGCATGACGACATCCTCGTAGTAGTTGCCAAGAGTTTGCAACTACTACGAGAATGAGAGAAGCAGATCACGATCTTGCGTAGCGCGGCACGTACTCCTGTCCGGAAAGCTCCCCGATGGCCGTCATGATCGCGTCGGTGGCGGCGCGGCGCTCCCGCGCGCTGTCCGGGTCGGTGGCGATCGGCGCGAGCTGCACCGGCTTGCCGAACACCACCCGCACCCGGGCCGGCCGCGGGATCACGCTGCCCGGCGGCAGCACCCGCTCGGTGCCGAACATCGCCACCGGCACCACCGGAGCGCCCGACTTCAGCGCCAGCCACGCCACCCCGGTCCGCCCGCGATAGAGCCGCCCGTCCGGCGAGCGGGTGCCCTCCGGATAGATCGCGAACGCGTCACCGCGGCGCAGCACCGCCAGGCACGGCTCCAGGGACGCCACCGCGGCCCGCTTGTCGTCCCGGTCCACCGCCACCTGCCCGTCACGGGACATGAACCAGGAGACGAACCGCCCCAGCGGCCCCTGCCCGGTGAAGTACTCCGCTTTCGCCATGAAGGTGACGTGCCGGGCCACCGCCATCGGCAGGAACGTCGAGTCCGTGATGGACAGGTGGTTGGAGGCGAGCAGCAGCGGCCCGCTCACCGGCACGTGCTCGGCACCCTCCACCCGCAGCCGGACCGCCTTCTTGACCAGTTCGTACACGTGCCGCCTCTCATCGTTCACCGGTACGGATGAAGTCCCGGAGTCCCCGCACCACCGCTACCACCTCAGGCGGCGCGGTGCGCGGCGAACCCGCCACAAACGGCGGACGGGGGTCGTACTCGATACCCAACTGCACGGCCTGGGCGACGGTCGCGTCCGTGATCGCGGCGACCAGCCCGATCGCCATGTCGATCCCGGCGGACACCCCGGCAGCCGTCACATACTTACCGTCGGTGACCACGCGCTCCTCGGTGGGGACCGCGCCGAACTCGGCGAGCAGCTCCAGCGACAGCCAGTGGCTGGTGGCCCGGCGGCCGGCGAGCAGACCGGCCGCGGCGAGGATCAGCGAGCCGGTGCAGACCGAGGTGGTCCACGTGCTGGTGGCGTCGGCACGGCGCAGCCACCGATGCATCGGGCCGTCGGACATGTGATCGTTCTGCCCGGGTCCGCCGGCGACCACGATCACGTCCGGATGCGGCACATCGGTGAAGGTAGCGTCCACGGTCAAGGCCAGGCTGCCGACCTCGGTCCGGACCGGCCCCTCGCGCTCCCCGACGAACACGACCTCACCGCCCGGCACCCGGCTGAGCACCTCGTAGGGACCGACGGCGTCGAGCGCGGTGAAACGGTCGAAGACCACGATGGCGAACTGCATCTCAAACCTCCTGGGGTACGGGACGGAAACGCCGCTGGTATTCCGACGGCGCGATGCCGAGCACCCGGACGAAGGCGCGGCGCATCGCCTCCGGGGTGCCGTAGCCGCTGGCCCGCGCCACCTGCTCGACCCCGTCGGCGCCGTCCTCCAGCAGCCGCCGGGCCGTCTCCAGCCGGACCGCGTCGACGTACCGGCCCGGGGTCTGCCCGACCTCGGCGGTGAACGCGCGAGCGAACTGCCGTGGCGACAGGTTCGCCCGCCGGGCCAGCGCCTCCACCGACAGGTCGCCGGCCGGATGGTCGGCGATCCAGTGCTGCACCTCCCGCAAGCCGGGCCGGGCCGCGACCTGGGCGGACAACTGCGCGCTGAACTGGGTCTGATTGGCCGGCCGGCGCAGGAACATGACCAGGTGCCGGGCGATCAGCAGCGCCGTCTCCCGGCCCCGGTCCGCCTCGACGATCGCGAGCGCCAGGTCGATGCCGGCGGTCACCCCGGCCGAGGTGGCGATCGGCCCGTCGATCACGAAGATCGGCTCCGGGTCGACGTCGACGTCCGGGTACCGCCGGGCCAGGGTGCCGCAGACGTCCCAGTGCGTGGTGGCCCGGCGCCCGGCCAGCAGACCGGCCGCCGCCAGCACGAACGCGCCCGAGCAGACGCCCATCACCCGCGGGATGCCGCTCGCGTGCCGGCGCAGCCAGGCGACGATCTCCGGATGCGGGTCGTGGGTGCCGTGGCCGCCGGGCACGACCACGATGTCCGGCAGCGGCGCGGACGCCAGGTCGTGCTCGGGCAGCAGGACGAGGCCACTGGAACAGCGCACCGCCCGGCCGTCCCGGCTCGCCGTGCTCACCCGGTACCCGGCGCCGGTGAAGACCTCGAGCGGCCCGGTCACGTCGAGGCTCTGCACCCCGTCGAAGATCAGGATCAGTACGTCCACGTCTTCAGCCTCGCCGCTGCCGGGCACGGCAGCAACGACACGGATCCCACCTTTCCTGCCACTACCGCCGCACGTTCCCGCTGCCAGACCCCGCTCCCGAAGCACCGATCTCAGACCCCGCACTCGGGACGCCGCTGTCAGACCCGCACTCGGGACGCCGCTGTCAGACCCGCACTCGGAACGCCGCTTCCACACCACGCACTCGGAACGCCGCTCTCAGACTCCGCCGATGGCCTCGCTGATCGCCTCGATCAGCCGGGTGGCGATCACCGGCTGATCGGTGGCGACGGTGATGACCGGCCCGACGTTCAGCGGTCTCGCCTCCGCCGCCCACCGCGGCCAGTCCTCCGTCAGCCGCTGCTCGTCCTGGTGGATCCCGCTCCGCCGCCGGTTCCGGTAACGGTCCAGAGCCACCTCGGCAGGCACCGAGCACCAGATCTCCAGCACCGTGCGCGCCCCGGACCGGACGATCCCGTCGGTCACGAACCCCAGGTCCCGCGGCCGGAACCACCAACTCTCCAGGATCACCACCCCCGGCGTCGCGGCCGCGATGTCCCACATCGCCTCCGCGGCGGCCACCCCCACCGCCTTCGGCGGCACCCCCGGCACTGCGGCGGCCATCGCCTCCTTCAGCAGGTCCTTGCCGATCAGCGGTACGCGCAACGTAGCCGCCAACCGCCCCGCCAGGGTGCTCTTCCCCGACCCGGGCAGCCCGTTGACCAGAATCAGCCGCTGCGCCACAGACAGAAGCTTGTCACCCGCACGCCCGCACCGTGCCCCCGTCCACCGTCCCCACGATGAAGGTGCACCGTCCGGCCACCCCAACCCACGCCAGCCGGACGGAACCGGAACCGGCATGGAACGCTCCACGCCGGGATCTGCCGCAGCAGCGCCGACCGCCGACCGGCGCGTGTGGACTTCAGCCGCTGCTCCTCGTCGGGAACGCCACGCTGGGGCGCGGGCCGGGGGTGACGCTTCGGGCGTACCGCTCCGGGAGACGCAGAAGCCCGGCCTGCCGTGAGTGGCAGGCCGGGCTTCGGTGCGAAGGTTCGTCAGCAGGCGCCGGCGAGGACCTTCGGCTCACCGGAGGTGGTGGCCGGGAGGGTCAGGCAGGCCACGGTGCTGCCGGAGGTCACCTGAGCGACACCGGCACGAACGATCTTGACCTTGGTGCCCGGCATGTTGAAGTCGGCGACGGCCTTCGCCAGATGGGTGGCCGGCTTGCCACCCTCGCTGAGGGCGAGCAGCAGGGTCTTGGAACCGAGGAGGCTCGCCCAGTTCTCCGCGACGGTGCTGGTGCTGCTGGGCGGGAAGCCGGCGCCGCCATCGAGGTCGCTGGTGACGCCACCCATGCCCTGCGAGAGACCCTCGACGATCTTGGAGACGTCGAGCTTCTTGGCGTCGCCCGGGGCGCTGATCTCGGCGCCGGTGGCGATCTCGACGCGCACGCTCGCGCGGCCGGTGTTGCCCGTGTCGAACTGGAGCAGGTTGATCTCGAACGCCTTGAAGTTGCCGTTGTCGATCCAGAGGTCGAGGACGATCGGCTTGTCGGCCGGCGTCTCCTTGCCGAGCTCGGCGGTCGCCTCCTTGAGGACCTCGCCGGTCTCCGCGGGAGCGAGCTTCGCGATGGCGTCGAGCAGGCGCTTGCCCTCGTTGAACGCCTTCACCGTCGAGGTGGTGACGACCAGGTGGGTCTTGTCCTTCTCGTCGCGGACGATGTCGGCGCTCTCGAGCAGGTTCTCCGCGCTGGTCTTGAACTCGGCGACGATCTTCTCCTGCTCCGCCGGGTCGACGCTGGCACTCGGCTTGACGCCGGTGGTGCCCTCGGCGAACTTGGCCACGTCGTCGGCGGAGATGGAGACCCAGCCGCCGTTGAGCAGGGTGTCGATGCCGGGGACCGAGGCGCCGACCTCGGTGCGGATCTCGTCGACGTCGGCCTTGGTGCCGCCGAACTTGGTGACCAGCTCGTTGACCGGCACCTTGAAGTAGGCGACCTTGTCGACGACCCGGACCTCGGCGCCGGTGACGCCGTCGATCGTGGCGTTGAACAGCGCCCGGTCGTCCTCGATGCCGTCGCCGGCCTTGTCCCAGCCCAGGGTGAACGAGGAGTTGTAGATCTTGCGGATGATGTCGGCGTCCTCGTTGGTGAAGGCGTCCGAGCCGGTGCCGGACTCCTTCTTCGCGAAGGCGATCAGGTCCTCGACGTTGCCACCCGCCTTGAGCGTGAAGCCGGCCTTGCCGGACGCGCCCAGGTTCTCAGCGGCTTTCTTGAGCTCCAGCTTGGGCTCGAGCTGCTGAAGCTGGTTCGCACACCCGACCGTGAGGGTCAGGGTGGTGACACCGGCTACGGCGCCGGCCAGGAAGCGCTTCATGCGCGGAAATCTCCATTCAAGGGGGCTACCGCGGCACTCCCCCGTGCCGCGGATTGCCGAGTGTAGGGCCATCAATCAAAGGCCCGCGCACCCATTTCCCCGTTCGGGCACCTCCAGCGATGACGTCACACCCCCTGGCCAGGGATTTTCCACCGTTCGACCGATTTCTTCCGGCCGATCATCCATTTCAGGTGCTCAATATCACGACACGTTTCAGTATCGGTCCCGTCACGCTTTGACGTACTCGGCGAGATGTTCTCCGGTGAGTGTGGAACGCGCCGCCACCAGATCCGCCGGGGTTCCCTGAAAGACGACGCTGCCGCCGTCGTGACCGGCCCCCGGGCCCAGATCGATGATCCAGTCGGCGTGCGCCATCACCGCCTGATGGTGCTCGATGACGATCACCGACTTGCCCGCGTCGACGAGCCGGTCGAGCAGCCCGAGCAGCTGTTCGACATCGGCCAGGTGCAGGCCGGTGGTCGGCTCGTCGAGGACGTAGACGCCGCCCTTGTCGCCCATGTGGGTGGCCAGCTTGATCCGCTGCCGCTCGCCGCCGGACAGCGTGGTCAGCGGCTGACCGAGGGTCAGATAGCCCAGCCCCACGTCGGCGAGCCGCCTCAGAATCGTGTGCGCGGCCGGCAGTTTCGCGTCGCCGGCGGCGAAGAACGCCTCCGCCTCGGTGACCGGCATGGCCAGGACCTCGGAGATGTCCTTGCCGCCGAGCCGGTACTCCAGGACCGAGGCCTCGAACCGCTTGCCCTCGCACTCCTCGCACGGCGTCGACACCCCGGCCATCATGCCCAGGTCCATGTAGATGACGCCGGCGCCTTTGCAGGTCGGGCAGGCGCCCTCGGAGTTGGCGCTGAACAGGGCCGGTTTCACCCCGTTGGCCTTGGCGAAGGCCTTGCGGATCGGTTCCAGCAGGCCGGTGTACGTGGCCGGGTTGCTCCGCCGGGACCCGCGGATCGCCGTCTGGTCGATCGCCACCACGCCGTCCCGCTTCGCCACCGAGCCGTGGATCAGCGAGCTCTTGCCGGACCCGGCCACCCCGGTCACCACGACCAGCACGCCGAGCGGGATGTCCACGTCCACGTCACGCAGGTTGTGGGTGGCGGCGCCGCGGATCTCCAGTTTCCGCGAGGCGACCCGGACCGAGTCCTTGATCCTGGAACGGTCGTCGAGGTGGCGGCCGGTGATGGTGTCGCTGGCGCGGAGGCCGTCGACCGTACCCTCGAAGCAGATCTCCCCGCCCGCGGTACCGGCGCCCGGCCCGAGGTCGACGACCCGGTCGGCGATCGCGATCGCCTCCGGCTTGTGCTCGACCACCAGGACCGTGTTGCCCTTGTCGCGCAGGCGCAGCAGCAGCTCGTTCATCCGCTGGATGTCGTGCGGGTGCAGGCCGATGGTGGGCTCGTCGAAGACGTAGGTGACGTCGGTCAGCGCCGATCCCAGATGCCGGATCATCTTGGTGCGCTGGGCCTCGCCGCCGGAGAGGGTGCCGGCCGGCCGGTCCAGCGAGAGATAGCCGAGGCCGATCTCGACGAACGAGTCGAGGGTGTGCCGCAGTTTCTCCAGCAGTGGCGCGACCGACGGCTCGTCCAGGTCGCGCACCCAGGCGGCCAGGTCGCTGATCTGCATCGCGCAGGCCTCGGCGATGCTGATCCCCTTGATCTTCGAGGAGCGGGCGGCCTCGCTGAGCCGGCTGCCGTCGCACTGGGGACAGACCGTGAAGGTGATCACCCGCTCCACGAAGGCGCGGATGTGCGGCTGCATCGCGTCGACGTCCTTGGACAGGAACGACTTCTGGATCGACGGAATCAGCCCGGCGTACGTCAGGTTGATCCCGTCGACCTTGATCTTGGTGGGTTCCTTGTAGAGGAGGTCGTTCAGCTCGCGCTTGTTGTACTTGCCGATCGGCTTGTCCGGGTCGAAGAAACCACAGCCCCGGAAGATCCGGCCGTACCAGCCGTCCATGCTGTAACCGGGGATCGAGATGGCGCCCTCGTTGATCGACTTCGTGTCGTCGTACAGCTCGGTGAGGTCGAAGTCGTTGACGTTGCCGCGGCCCTCGCAGCGCGGGCACATGCCGCCGGTGATGCTGAACGACCGCCGCTCCTTCAGCGTCGCCCCGTTCTTCTCCACGGTGACCGCGCCGGCGCCGGAGATCGAGGCGACGTTGAACGAGAACGCCTGCGGGGAGCCGATGTGCGGATCCCCCAGCCGGCTGAACAGGATCCGCAGCATCGCGTTCGCGTCGGTGGCGGTGCCGACCGTGGACCGCGGGTCCGAGCCCATCCGCTCCTGGTCGACGAGGATGGCCGTGGTCAGCCCCTCCAGGACGTCCACGTCCGGCCGGGCCAGCGTCGGCATGAACCCCTGCACGAACGCGCTGTACGTTTCGTTGATCAACCGCTGGGACTCGGCCGCGATGGTGCCGAAGACCAGCGAGCTCTTGCCCGAGCCGGAGACCCCGGTGAACACCGTGAGCTGGTGTTTCGGGATCTCGACGCTGACGTCCTTGAGATTGTTGACCCGGGCGCCGTGCACGCGGATCGAGCGAAGAGCGGTCATCTGTTCTCCCCCTGTGAAAAGACTCGCCTCAGGTCAGTTGATTGATGCGCACCATGTTGCCCGCCGGGTCGCGGAAGGCGCAGTCGCGCAGACCGTACGGCTGGTCGGCCGGCTCCTGCACCACCTCGGCGCCGAACCCCGCCAGCCGGTCGAACGTCGCCTGCAGGTCGGTGGCGGCCAGCACGATCCCGGCATAGCTGCCCTTGGCCATCAGCTCGGCGATGGTACGGCGTTCGGCGTCGGTGATGCCCGGGTCGGCGGCCGGCGGCTGCAACACGATCGACGTCTGCGGCTGGCCGGGCGGGCCGACGGTGATCCAGCGCATGTCGCCGTACCCGACGTCGAGGCGGACCTCGAAGCCGAGGCCGTCCCGGTAGAACTCCAGAGACTTGTCCGGGTCGTCGGTGGGCAGGAACGCGGAGTGGATGACGATGCTCATGCCGACGATGCTAGGAACGTCCGCGGCGGCCCGGCTTCTCGATTCCTGACCGGTCGCAGCACCTGCTTGGCGACGCACCCGGGCAGGCCGGCGACCTCACCCGCGACCCGGCGCCGGTACTCCCCCGGCGGGATGCCGACCAGCTCGGTGAACCGGGTGGTGAACGTGCCGAGCGACGAGCAGCCGACCGCGAAGCACACCTCGGTGACACTCAGGTCGCCACGCCGCAGCAGGGTCATCGCCCGCTCGATGCGCCGGGTCATCAGATAGCTGTACGGCGACTCGCCGAACGCCGCCTTGAACTGCCGGCTCAGATGCCCGGCCGACAGATGCACATGCCGGGCCAGCGCCTCCACGTCCAGCGGCTGCGCGTAATCCCGGTCGATCCGGTCCCGCACCCGCCGCATCAACACGAGCTCACGCAGTCGCTGGTCGCCCACGAGAGGCAGCCTAACGGCTCCGGTGGCGCGGAGCGGACGCCGTCACCGCGAGGACCGACAGCAGGATCAGCGAACCGGCCGGCGTGAGGACCGTTCACGGGACCCGTTCGACGTAGGGACGCCCTCGGCGAGGGTCAGGTGGCTAGCACGGCGGAGACGCCCACCCGCTGAGTGGGTGGGCGTCTCGAGTGGGTGGGTCAGTGGACCTGGTCGGGGAGGACGGCCAGGCCGGCGCGGGCGACGATCTCCTGCAGGGCGGCCACGTGAGCGGCGAAAGCGGCGTGGCCGTGCGGGCTCAGCTTCGCGGACGTGCGTGGGCGTTTGCCGACGAAGGATTTGCGGATCTCCACGTAGCCCGCCTCCTCCAGGGTGGTGAGCTGCTTGGACAGGGCCGAGTCGGACATCTCCAGGCTGTCGCGGAGGAACTTGAAGTCGGCCCATTCGGTGGCTGCGAGGAGGCTGACCAGGGACAGCCGGGTCGGGGCGTGGATCAGCTCGTCGAAGCGTGGGTCGGCGCTCACCGGGAGCTCGCCAGCGGGCGGGAGAGCATCAGACGGCGCAGGTAGGACATCAGGTAGCGGCCGCCGATGACCAGCCCCGCCGCCACCGGCAAGCACGCGAGGGTCGCCGGGAACGGCACCGACAGCGCCGCGAGGGTGAAGCCGAGGGCGAGCCCGACAGCGACCAGGGCCAGGGCGAAGGCCGCGATGGCCAGGGCGCCGCGAACGCCCATCAGATCCTGGCGGACCTGCACGCGGGCCTTCCGAACGACAGCGATGATCACGGCGCTCAATCCCAGGGCGTAGAGGATCGAGCCGATCGCGATCACCCAGCCGATCCGGCTCTCCACGCTGGCGACGAACAGCACCATCAGGACGCCGATGGCCGGCCAGTACCACGCTGGGGTGAGGCTGGTCTCCACCACCTGCTCGCGGCGGGCGCGCATCTCGGCGAGGGCGATCTCGGCGTCGATCGGGGGGATCTCCATGGCTTCCTCCTCCGGAACGTACTTGCCTACTAGGAAAGTAGCTCGTACTTTCCTAGTAGGCAAGTACTTTCTTGGTTGACCGAGACGGCACATCGGAACGTGTGGCGCGGGGACCGTGCGCTCACCCGTACCCCCGTCAGAGGGCTGCCCGGACCAGGAGGGTCACCGGCAGGGAGAGGGCGACGGCCGCGAGGAACGTCATCGCGAAGCGCCGCCGCAACGCTGCGCGCAACTCGTCGCGGCGGCGGGCCTTCGCCGCGCGGACCAGGCGGGAGCTGAGATAGAGATAGGAGGCGGCGGGCGCGAACAGCGCGGGCACCATGAAAAGGGCACTGACCAGCGCCGACACGCCGTGCCAGCCGTCGTCACCGCCGCAACTGGACACCCTGCGGCCGCTGACGCAGCGCGGCAGACTGATGTCGTACCGGATGTCGGCCACCGACCAGGTGACGACGGCGGTCGCGACCACGGTGACGGCGGCGAAGACGAGAAGGCTGCGACGTTGCACGTCCGATATTGTGCAGGCATGCGCGTACCGACCGCGGCGATCACCGCAGCGTCCCTGATCGGCGGTTGGCAGACCGCCCGCCGCACCGGCGTCCGCCCGCTCGGCGGGGCCGTCCTGGCCGTCGGTGGCCTGCTGGCCGGCCGCGAGTGGGCCCGCCGCACCGGCCCGGCCACGACCGCCGCCCTCGCCGCGACGTACCTGGGGGCGTTCGCCCTGTCCCACCCGCTGGCGAAGCGGATCGGCCCGTGGCCCTCGGTCCTGACGGTCTCGGCCCTCACCGCCGCCGTCTCCTACGCGGCCGCCGACCGCCGATAAAGCCGCCGGCCGCCGGGCGCGACGGACACGGTGACGGTGCCGGGCGCTCGCCGAGGGTGACGGCACACCCTGACCGCGCCGGCCGACACGGGTGTCATGTCATGGTTTCGGGATGGGTCTGTCGCGGCGAGGGCTGCTCGGTGCCGGGTTGATCGGGGTGGTGGCGCCCCGGAGCGGGGAGCCCCGCGAGGCGGACTGGCGTTCGCTCGCCGGCGGGCTGGAGGGCACCCTGGAACGACCCGGGAGCGCGACGTACGACCAGGCGCGGCAGCTGTTCTCGCCGCGGTTCGACCGGGTGCGGCCTCCGGCGGTGGTGCGCTGCGCGACTCCGGCGGACATCGTCGAGACCATCGCGTTCGCGAACCGGCTGGGGTTGCCGATCGTGCCGCGGGGCGGCGGTCACTCGTACGTCGGCGCCTCCACCACCTCGTCCGGGATCGTGCTGGACGTGCGCGCGCTGAAGGCCGTCGGCTTCGACCCGGCCACCAGGACCGTCACGATCGGCGGCGGCGCGCCGCTGATCGACGTCTACAACGGCCTGGCGGGGTACGGGGTGTCGATCCCTTCCGGCTCCTGCGGCACGGTCGGCATCACCGGCATCACGTGCGGCGGCGGGATCGGCGCGGCCGCCTCCGCCTACGGCCTGACCTGTGACACGGTCGTCGCCGCCGACGTGGTGACCGCCGACGGCCGGCTGCGGACCGTGGACGCGGTCCGGGAGCCGGACCTGTTCTGGGCGTTGCGCGGCGGCGGGGGCGGGCGGTTCGCGGTGGTGACCTCGTGGCGGATGCGCACCCATCCGGCGGGGTCGACGGGCACGTTCGTGCTGGCCTACCCGTGGGCGGACGCGGCGGCGGTGGCGGCCGGATGGCAGGCGTGGGGCGCCGGCGCGCCGGACAACGCCTGGTCGACGTGCCAGTTCGCGTCGGACCGCACGGGGACTCTGTCCGTACGGATCAGCGGTTGTGTCCTCGATGCCGACGCGCACGGTGAGGTGACCGCCCTGGCCCGGGCGATCGGGCGCGAGCCCACCTCGACCACCGTGGACCGTAAGCCGCACGCCGACGTCCTCCGGGCCCGCGCCGGCGGCACCGCACGCGGCACCCATCTGATCGGCAGTGAGATCTTCGACCGGCCGCTGCCGGCGGCGGGGATCGAGGCGGTGCTGGCGGTGGTCCGGCAGCGGGCCGCGATGAGACGGCCGGGCCTGGCGAAGTTCAAGCGGATGACCGGTGCGCCGGCCCGGGTGGCGGCGGACGCGACGGCGTTCCCGTGGCACGGCGCGCACGCGATGGTGCAGTGGCTGGTGGAACCCCCGGCGGCGGATCCGGCGTCGATCGCCGACGGATACGGCTGGATTGACGCCGCGCACCGTGCCACCGCACCGTGGTCGTCCGGCCGCTACGTCAACTATCTGGAGCCCGGCCCCACCGACCCGGGCCGCTATCACGGCCGGCACCTGGCGCGGCTGCGGCGCGTCCGGGCCGCCGCCGACCCGAACGGCCGTTTCCGCACCGCGTACCCGCTGTGACGCAAACCCTCAGGAAGTCCCGGGCCACGCCGTTATGACGCCTCGTGAACCATGACCGCATCCGTGCCTTCGCTGACAACCCGTTCGTGGTCTACCCGGACGATCAGCGGTACGCCGACGACGTCCGGCCCGGCGGCCTCCTCGACATCGACCCGGCCCGGGGATGGCTGGAGCGGATCGACGCCGCCCGCGCGGCCAACCTCTACACGTTCAGCCTGCCGCTGGACGCCCGCGCCACCGCGGCGAGCGGTTTCGGCGGGGCCGACCTGCTGCTCTTCTCCACCTACGGCTACCTGGGCCTGAACGGGCACCCGCGGATCGTCGCGGCGGCCACCGAGGCGGCGCAGCGCTGGGGCACCACGACCGGCGGCGCGCGCCTGCTGACCGGCACCATCGAGCTGCACCTGGAGACCGAGCGGGCGCTGGCCGCGCACGTCGGCGCGGAGGCCGCCGCGCTGTTCTCCAGCGGGTACGACGCCAACCTCGCCGCGATCTCGGCCCTGTTCAGCCGGCGGGACGTGGCGATCGTCGACGAGCTGATCCACCGCAGCATCCTGGACGGCTGCCGGCTGGCCGGGGTGCAGCTGGTCCGGTTCCGGCACAACGACACCGCGCACCTGGCCGAGTTGCTGGCCGCACATGCGGGCTCGCGGGTGATGGTCGCCGTGGACGGCGTCTACTCGATGGACGGCGACATCGCGCCGCTGGCCGAGATCGTCGCGCTGAAGCAGCGGTACGGGGCGTTCCTGCTGGTCGACGAGTCGCACGCGGTCGGGGTGCTGGGGCCGGAGGGCCGGGGCACGGCAGCGCACGCCGGGGTCGAACCGCGGGATGTGGACGTCGTGACCGGGTCGCTGGGCAAGGCGTTCCCGTCCGGTGGCGGGTTCGTGGCCGGCTCCCGCGGACTGATCACGTACCTGCAGCACGGGTCGGCGCCGTACATGTTCTCGTCGGCGATGACCCCGGGCAACGCCGCCGCGATCCGCGAGACGCTGCGGGTGATCGTGGACGAGCCGCAGCATCTGGCGACCATGTGGGCGAACGCGGCCCGTCTCCGCTCGGTGGTCGACGGCCTGGGCCTGGACAGCGGGAACACCGCGACACCCATCGTGCCGGTGATCCTCGGCGACACGGTCCGCACCTACGCGTGGGCGCGCCGCCTGCTGGAT
This sequence comes from Actinoplanes utahensis, assembly GCF_016862455.1. GTDB lineage: Bacteria > Actinomycetota > Actinomycetes > Mycobacteriales > Micromonosporaceae > Actinoplanes > Actinoplanes utahensis. The sequence goes on along the minus strand of NZ_BOMZ01000047.1, from coordinate 28,317 downwards.
CACGGCATCTACACGTCGGCGGTGCCGTTCCCGGCGGTGGCCGAGGGCCAGTCGCGGCTGCGGCTGTGCGCGACCGGTTCGCACCGCCCGGAGGACTTCGACCGCCTGGCGGCGGCGCTGGGCCGGCTCGCCAGCGAGGAACTGGCGAACGCCGGCTGAGTCTCAGCGGACCAGGCGCAGGTTGCCGGGCTGGTACGTCACCAGCCCGGCATCGTCGACCTCGTAGGTGACCGCGGGACCGTCGCCGGTGATCCGCAGCCGGTTCGGGCTGACCAGGTGGTACGTCGCCGTGCCGGGGACCGTCTCCAGCGAGGGTGTCAGGATCCGCAGCGACGGCGCCCGGACCGCCCCGGACCCGACGGTCAGCCCGAGCCGGTTGATCGCCCAGGTCACGAAGACCGGCGAGTCGGCGAGCCGGGGGATCACGTCCGTGCCGAGCCCGTCGTCCCTGGTGAGGTGCAGGTCCTTACCCAGGCAGGACACCCGGAGCGCGGTCACCGTGGCGTCCTCGGCCAGCTCGGCCCGCCACTGCACGGTGTGTGGCCGGCTGCCGGTGACCACGGCGGTGCCCTCGGCCGACCCGGTGTCGGCGAAGACCAGCTCGGTGCCGGTCACGGCGGTGCGCTGCCAGGCCAGCGGCCCGGTGGGCAGCCGGATCGGTCGCGTTTCGACCCGTGCCGTCAGGGTTTCGGACATGGCGCCTCCTTTGCCGGAGTCCCATCCTGGCATCGTGCCACCACCCGCGCCAGGAATACCCCGGAAGGTGTCACCCGCCCGCGATCAGGGCCTGCGGCGCCGGTACGCCCGTCGCCCTATCGGGACCAGAACCAGCGGCGGTTCTGCCGGCGGCGCCACGTCATCTCGTCGGCGATCATCGAGCGGACACTCGCCACCGCCACCGTGAGGGCCTCTCCCAGCCCTTCGCAGGTCCGGCAGTCCTCCCCGTCGCATTCGGTGCGGTGGTTGTACGCGATCTCGGTGACCACCCGGTCCAGGACGGCGCACGCGTAGGTGCCCCGATCGGCGGGGTGCTGACTGGCCAGCATCTCCCGGAACCCGGTGACACCCTCCTCACGCACCCCGTAGAGCCGGGCCGCGCTCTCCACCTGGCGCAGAGCGTCCCGAACGGTCTCGTTCACGTGGACGAACTCCCCCATCGCCGGTAGCCGTGTGGACGGTGAACCTACCGGCCACGAGCATGAACTCACATGGGCTGGACAGCCGATGTCGCTCGGCCGAACAACCAGCGGACGCCCGATCCGCCGTTGGATGGTACGAAAAAATCCCCGGGCCATGGGGGCCCGGGGATCACGGCGGCAGCCCTCTCCCCCGCGCCGGGGGCTCCGGCCGAGGGATCACGGCAGGTCAGCGGGAGGCGAGCTTGTCCGCGTCCTTGTCGAGAGCGTGCGGGCTCTGCTGGATGCTGGCGGTCAGGGCTCCCACGTTCTGGCACACGGTCTGCACCTTGAGGATGGCGGTGCGGACCTCGGCGGCGTACGCGGCCTCGGCCGGCTGACCGGCCGAACCCTCCGCGTTCCGGACGGCGAGCTCGAGCACGTTCACGTTCGCGGTGATCAGCGTGCTCTTCGACTGCTTACCGACCGTCACGATCTTCCTGCCGGTGGCGACATCGAGGTCATAGCCGTCTTCACCGTGAGTGGCGTAGCCGGCGATGCCACAGGTGGTCGCGGTGGCCTCGTCGAGGCCGCTGATGGTAACCGCCGGGGCCGCGGTAGCGACCGGGGCAGCGGATTCTCCAGGGGTGGCGCAGCCGGAAACCGCCAGGATGGTGGCGGTGACGACGGCTGCGGTGGTGGTTCCTCGCATGGGCGGAAGGCTACCGGTACCGATCCCTCGCCCCACCCGGGGACATCCGCATGTGACGCACATCGTGCGCAGTTCCGTGACTGTGGGTAAATATTCATCGGAGCGCAACTACATGTGGTGAGATGGGGCGTGATCTTCGACGCCGCCCCCGACCTGTCCGACGACTTCACCGGTCCGGGCCTGCGGCCGGACCTCTGGATCGACCATTACCTGCCGCACTGGAGCACCCCGGACCGGTCCCGGGCCCGCTACGACTTCGGCGGCCGGCCCGGTTCCGGCCTGCGGCTGCGCATCGACGCGGACCAGCCCGACTGGCGGCCCGAGGACGCGCCGCTGCGCGTCTCCAACATCCAGACCGGCACCTTCTCCGGTCCCCTCGGCAGCGCCACCGGCACCCACCGGCACCGCCCCGACGCCCTGACCGTCCGCACCGAGACCGGCCCCCGCCTGCTGTGGACCCCGTCGGCCGGCCGTGTCGACGTGACGGTCAGCGCCAGCCGCGACGAAGGGTGCATGCTGGCCGCCTGGCTGGTCGGCGCCGAACTCGACAGCCGCGACAGCGGCGAGATCTGCATCTTCGAGATCGACGCCGCGGCCGTGGGCGAGGACGCGGTCACCGCCCGCCTCGGCATCAAGGCACACCACGACGACCGGCTCCACACCGACATGACCGAGGTCCGGGTTCCGGTCGACGCCGCCCGCCCGCACACCTGGTCGGTCACCTGGGGCCTGGACGGCACGGTGATCAGCTGCGCCGGCACGGAGGTCGGCCGTTTCGCGCAGGCCCCGGACTATCCCCTGATCCTGATGCTCGACCTCTTCGAGACCGCCGGACCGTCCCCGTCCCCCACCGCGTACCCGAAGACCGCCGTCATCCACCGGGTCCGGGGCTGGTCCGTCCCCGCCTGAATCAGACGACCATCTGCACGATCGCGGTGAGGCCCACCACGACGATGACCGCGCGGAGGGCCGCGGCGGGCAGGCGCCTGCCGTATCGGGCGGCGAGCATGCCGCCGACGACGGCGCCCACGCCGATCAGCAGCGCCGGGAGCCAGGCGACGACTCCGGCGACGACGAAGACCAGCGCGGCGACGCTGTTGGCGGCGCCCGCGAGAATGTTCTTCAGGCCGTTGGCCTGCTGCAGGTCCGCGGTGACCAGGGTGCCCAGCAGACCCAGGAGGAGTACGCCCAGAGCGGCCCCGAAGTAACCCCCGTAGACCCCGGCCGCGAAAACCCCGGCGATCAGCGCCACGGCCGGCCTGCCGCCCCTGCCGCGCACATCCCCGGAGACCGGGGCGCCGGTGGCGGACGGACCGGTGGTGACCGTGGTGGCGCGGCGGTTCAGGGCGCGGACCAGCCAGGGCTGACAGACGATCAGCAGGAGGGCGAGGGCGATCAGGATCGGCACGGCCAGACGGAACGCCTCGGCGGGGAGAATCAGCAGGAGCAGGGCGCCGGTGACGCCGCCGGCCAGGACCGCGGCGGCCAGGGGCAGCAGCAGATGGCGCTGCGATCGCAGTTCGGCGCGGTACCCGTAGGCGGCGGCGAACGAGCCGGGAACCAGGCCGACCGCGTTGGAGGCGTTGGCGACGACCGGTGGATAGCCCAGCGCCAGCAGGACCGGGAAGGTCACCAGGGTTCCGGAACCGACCAGGGCGTTGATCGCCCCGGCCGCCGCGCCGGCCGCGGTCATCTGGACGGCATCGATCCACTGCATGGGTTTTCGCCTCTCCCCGGGGGTCGCCGCCCGTACGGGTCGACGCGATCGGGACACTATCGGCGGCTTCCGGTCGCACCGCGGGCACGGACGGCGCGTCCCACACCCTGGAGGGTGACGGACGTGACTCGTGTGCGCCGACACTTTTGGGGGTCAGGACGGCGTCTTGGTGCTGGAGTTGAACCGAGACGGCACTCTCGGCTGGCGAAGGCGGACCGCGGAATGCAGGACGAAGATCTGATCAGGGCGGTCACCGCGGCGGTGGCGTTCGGTGTGATGCTCGCCGGGCATTACATCGGCGACCATTGGGTGCAGACGAGCGGCCAGGCGTACGGCAAGGGCCTCGACGCCGAGGGGTGCGTCCGCAGGTCGGCGATCTGGCACTGCGCCAAGCATGTCGCGTCGTGGACCGTGACGACCTCGGTCTTCCTGCTGGCGGCCGGGTGGTGGCTGAGGCTGCCGTTCGAGCCGGGCTGGCTGATCGCCGGGATCGCGCTGAACGCGGTCACCCATTTCATCGCCGACCTGCGCACCCCGCTGATCCGGCTGGGCCGGCTGCTCGGGCGCGGCGGCTATCTCGATCACGTGGGTGTGGTGCGGGCGTCCGGGCCGACGACGAGCGGACCCGGCACCGGCCTGTTCGAGCTGGACCAGGCGTGGCACATCGGCTGGCTGGCCGTCTCGGCCCTGGTGATCGCCGGCCCGCCCGCCTGACGCCCCCGGACCGACTGCGGCCCGGCGGAAAGCGGCCGAGCGGGAACGGCGGCCCGGCGGAAAGCGGCCGGCGGCGACGGGTCAGGCGCCGGGCGGTCGCCTTCTCTTGCCGCGGGCGAAGACGACGGCGACCGCGGCCACGACGCCGGTCACGCCGAGGCAGCAGAACGACAGGATCAGCAGATGCCACGGCTTCAGGGCTCCCATGGCCGACACCGTACCCAGCGGGTGCGACAGCCCGTGGGTGGCCGGGGCGATCACGCGGGGTCCGGCGGCGTGGAAGCATTGTCGTCACCGGATCGACGTGGGAGGCTGCCCTGGACACCGACGACCGCTACCTGTGGCTTGAGGACCTGGACGCGCCGGAGGCGGCGGACTGGGTCTCGCAGCGCAACGCCGAGACGGTGCGGGCGCTGTCCGGGGACGGGTTCACCCGCCTGAAGGACGAGATCCGGGAGGTCCTGGACAGCAAGGACCGGATTCCGGTCCCGGCCTGGTGCGGTGACGGGTTCTACTACGACTTCTGGACCGACGCGGACCACCCGCGCGGGCTGTGGCGGCGGACCACCGCGGAGCAGTTCCGCCGGGACGAGCCGGACTGGGACGTGCTGCTGGACGTGGGCGCGCTGAACCGGGCGGAGAACGAGAACTGGACGTGGTCCGGAGCGATCGTGCTGCGCCCCGGATATGACCGCTGCCTGGTCAAACTGGCTCGCGGTGGCGCGGACGCGGTGGTCGTCCGGGAGTACGACCTGACGCGTCGCGTCTTCGTCGAGGACGGGTTCACGGTCCCGGAGGCGAAGACCACCGTCAGCTGGATCGACGCCGACACCGTCTTCGTGGCGACCGATTTCGGGCCGGGTTCGCTGACATCGTCGGGCTATCCACGAGTGGTGAAACGGTGGCGGCGCGGCACCCCGCTGGCCGAGGCCGCGGAGGTCTTCGCCGGGGAGGCCGACGACGTCCTGATCACGGCGGTGCACGATCCCGCGCCGGGGTACGAGCGGGACTTCGTGGTCCGGCGGCGCGATTTCTACCACACCGAGCTCTATCAGATCCGGCCGGACGGGGCTCTGGCCCGGATCGAGGCGCCCGACGACGCCGACTGTGACGTGCACCGGGACTGGGTGCTGATCCAGCTGCGGTCGCCGTGGACGGTCGGCGGCGAGACCCATCCGGCGGGGTCGCTGCTGGCCACCCCGTTCGGCCGGGTGGAACCGACCGTGCTGTTTCGGCCGGACGAGCGTACGTCGCTGCTCTCCCACACCTGGACGCGAGATCACCTGCTGCTGGTCACGATGGCCGACGTGCGTACCCGGATGGAGATCCTCACCCCGGACCACCCGCGGTGGCGGCGCGCGCCGATGCCCGGCGGTGGCGGCGAGTTCGACCACGTCTGGGTGGTCGACACCGACCCGGACCACGACAACGACTTCCTGCTCTCCTCGGAGGGGTTCCTGCAACCGGCCACGCTGAGCCTCGGGACGGTCGGCGGGGACGTGACGGTCCTCAAACAGGCGCCGGCGTTCTTCGACGCGGCCGGGATGACGGTGCGGCAGCACTTCGCGGTGTCCGCCGACGGCACCCGGGTGCCGTACTTCGTGGCCGGCGCCGGGAACGGCGGACCCGCGCTGCTGTACGGATACGGCGGTTTCGAGGTCACCATGTCGCCGTCGTACAGCGGCCGCACCGGCCGGGGCTGGCTGGCCCGCGGCGGCACCTGGGTGCTGGCCGGCATCCGCGGCGGCGGGGAGTACGGTCCGGCCTGGCACCGGGCCGCCCTCCGGGAGAACCGGATGAAGGCGTACGAGGATTTCGCCGCCGTCGCCGCCGACCTGGTGGAACGCGGGATCACCACACCGGACCGGCTGGGCGCGCTCGGTGGCAGCAACGGCGGCCTGCTGATGGGCGTCATGCTGACCCGCTACCCGGAGCTGTTCGGCGCGATCGTCGCGATGGTGCCGCTGCTCGACATGCGCCGGTACACGAAACTGCTGGCCGGCCGCTCGTGGATCGCCGAGTACGGTGACCCGGACGACCCGGCGGACTGGGCGTACCTGCGGGAGTTCTCGCCGTACCAGAACGTTCGCCCGGGCCGTCCGTACCCGCCCTCGCTCCTGCTCACCTCGACCCGCGACGATCGGGTGCATCCCGGGCACGCCCGCAAGATGGCGGCGCTGCTGCGCGAACTCCGGTACGACACCACGTACTACGAGAACGTCGAAGGCGGGCACGGCGCCGCCGCCGACAACGAGCAGAGCGCCACCAACTGGGCGCTGACCCTAGAGTTCCTCTGGCGTCATCTGGGCGGCGCGTGACTCCAGATAGCGCTGCTCGGGGCGGCTCAGCGTGAGCCGGGCCGCCCGCCGGTAACAATCGCGCGCGGCGGCCCGGTCACCGGCCAGCTCCAGCAGATGGGCCCGGACCGCCACGGTCCGGTGATGCCGGGCCGGCACCGGATCGGCGGCCGCCTCGTCCAGGGCGGCGAGCCCGGCCCGCGGGCCGTCGACCATGGCCTGCGCCACGATCCGGTTCAGGGTGACCATCGGGCTGGGCGCGAGCGCGTGCAGCAGCCCGTACAGCGCAAGGATCTGTGGCCAGTCGGTGTCCGCGGCGCGCGCCGCCTCCCCGTGCACCGCGGCGATCGCGGCCTGCACCTGGAAGGGGCCGATCGGGGCGCGGGCCAGGGTGTCCGTGATGATCGCGACGCCTTCGGCGATCGCGGCGGCGTCCCAGCGGCTCCGGTCCTGCTCGGCGAGCGGGATCAGGGTGCCGTCCGGGCCGGTACGGGCGGGCCGGCGCGCGTCGGTGAGCAGCATCAGCGCGAGCAGTCCGGCCACCTCGCCGTCGTCGGGCAGGCGCCGGCGCAGCTGCCGGGTCAGCCGGATCGCCTCCCGGGTCAGGTCCACCCGGTTCAGGGCGTCGCCGGAGCTGGCCGTATGTCCCTCGTTGAAGATCAGGTAGAGCACGTGCCGGACCGCGGTGAGATCAGTGGGCGGCTCGAACCGGCCGCCCGTCTCCCGGATCCGCTGCTTGGCCCGGCTGATCCGCTGCCCCACGGTCGCCTCCGGCAGCAGCAGCGCCCGGGCGATCTCCGCGGTGGTGAGCCCGCCGACCGCCCGCAGCGTGAGCGTGACCTGCGCCGGCACGCTCAGCGCGGGATGGCAGCAGAGCTGCAGCAACGCCAGCTCGTCGTCGCCACGCGCCTGCGGGGCCGGTTCGTGCAGCATCGCCTCCTCACGGCGCCGCCGGGCCGTCTCGGTGCGCAGCATCTCCACCCGGCGACGGCTCGCCACCGTGATCAGCCAGTTCCCGGGCTGCTCCGGGACACCGGCCTCGGGCCACTGCCGGGCGGCCGCGATCAGCGCCTCCTGCACCGCGTCCTCGCAGGCGTCGAAGTCGCCGTAGCGGCGCACCACCGCGGCCAGCACCCGCGGCGCGCTGTCGCGGAGCAGCCCGGTCAGATCTCCCATGTGCTCATGTCCAGGACCGGCCGCACCTCGACCCGGGTGTACGCGGCGTCCGGCGCCTTCGCGGCCCAGGCGACCGCCTCGCCGAGATCCGCGACGTCGATCAGGTAGAAGCCGGCCAGATGTTCCTTGACCTCGGCGTACGGGCCGTCGGAGGTGATCGTCCGGCCGTCGCGGACCGAGACCTGGGTGGCCAGGGCCGGATCGCCCAGCCCTTCGCTCGCCACCAGCACCCCGGCTTCGCGCATCTCCTCGTCGAGCCGCAGGTGGCCGAGGCCGAAGTCGGTGCGCTGCTGCTCGGACAGCGTCTCCCAGACGGCCAGGGACTGCGCGTTCGACTGGATCAGGATCAGGTATTTCACGGGATTCTCCTTCTCTCTCACCCGGGACGTCGAAACCGGCGGCCCCGGTTTCGACGTCCCGGCATGAACGAGATCCGAGAAGTCATCGAACGTAAGGCCGCGCTGCTGGAGACCGGTGACGCCAAGGCCATCCTGGCGCACTACACGCCGAACCATGTCGAGTACAACCTGGCCCCTCCGCTGCGCCAGCCCGGCAACGACGGTGATCCGGCCGCGCTGGAAGCCTGGATGTCCACCTTCGAGGCGCCGCCACGGCGCGAGGTCACCGACCTGGAGATCACCACGGACGGTGACGTGGCCTTCGCGACCAGCCTCGACTGCCTGTCGGCGGTTCCGCGCGGCGCCACCGAGCCGTTCACCCTCTGGTTCCGGGTGACGCTCGGCCTGCGCCGCGTCGACGGCCGCTGGCTGGTCACCCACGAACACGAGTCCGTCCCGTTCGAGATGGACGGCTCCTTCCGCGCCTCCACCGGTCTCTCCCCCACCGGCTGACCGGTCGTGCCGGGGCGCTGGAAGACGCGGGCGCCCCGGAACCACGTCTGGATCGGCTCCCCGTCCGGGCCTTCTCCTCCCGCGGATGAGCGCGTCTCCCGCATCCGGATGGCAGCCGCGGCGGTGTGACCCCCGCCGCAGCACAAGTTCTTTGAATCTGAAATAGTTGCGCAAGCAAGGGAGTTGTACGGGGCAGTCCGGGAAGTGAAACCCCGGCCGGATCACCAGGAGCGGGTCATGCAGTTCGGAATCTTCAGCGTCAGCGACATCACGACGGACCCGACCACCGGCCGGACCCCCAGCGAAGCCGAGCGCATCAAGGACATCGTCACCATCGCCAAGCACGCCGAGGAGGTCGGTCTCGACGTCTTCGCGCTCGGCGAGCACCACAACGAGCCGTTCTTCTCCTCCTCGCCGACCACCACCCTCGCCTACATCGCCGCGCAGACGAAGACCCTGCAGCTGTCCACCGCGACCACGCTGATCACCACCAACGACCCGGTGAAGATCGCCGAGGACTTCGCGATGCTGCAGCACCTCTCCGACGGCCGGGTGGACCTGACCCTCGGCCGCGGCAACACCGGCCCGGTCTACCCGTGGTTCGGCAAGGACATCCGGGCCGGCATCCCGCTCGCCCTGGAGAACTACGCGCTCCTGCACAAGCTGTGGCGCGAGCACATCGTCGACTGGGAGGGCAAATTCCGCACCCCGCTGCAGAGCTTCACCTCCACGCCGCGCCCGCTCGACGACGTGCCGCCGTTCGTCTGGCACGGCTCGATCCGCAGCCCGCAGATCGCCGAGCAGGCCGCCTACTACGGTGACGGCTTCTTCGCCAACCACATCTTCTGGCCGAAGGAGCACACCCAGCGCATGGTGCAGCTGTATCGGCAGCGCTTCGAGCACTACGGCCACGGCTCCGCCGACCAGGCGATCGTCGGCCTCGGCGGCCAGGTGTTCATGCACCGGAACAGCCAGGACGCGGTCAAGCAGTTCCGGCCGTACTTCGACAACGCCCCCGTCTACGGCCACGGCCCGTCGCTGGAGGACTTCAGCCGGGAGACGCCGCTGACCGTCGGCAGCCCGCAGCAGGTCATCGAGCGCACCCTCGGCTTCCGCGAGTACGTCGGCGACTACCAGCGCCAGCTGTTCCTGATGGACCACGCCGGCCTGCCGCTGAAGACCGTCCTCGAGCAGCTCGACCTGCTCGGCGCCGAGGTGGTGCCGGTGCTCCGCAAGGAGTTCGCCGCCCGGAAGCCGGCCCACGTGCCGGACGCCCCGACCCACGCGTCCCTGCTGGCGAAGAAGAACGAGACCAAGGAAGAGGTCGCGGCATGAAGCAGCGCAAACTCGTCGTCATCAGCGCCGGCCTGAGCCAGCCGTCGTCGACCCGCCTGCTCGCCGACCAGCTGTCCGCGACCACGGCGAAGGCCGCCGCCCAGCTCGGTGTCACCCTCGACGTCCAGGTCATCGAGCTGCGCGACCTGGCCCACGAGATCACCGACAACATGCTGACCGGATTCGCCAAGCCCGCCCTCAAGCAGGCCCAGGAGGCGGTCACCGCGGCCGACGCGCTGATCACCGTGACACCGGTCTTCTCCGCCGGCTACAGCGGCCTGTACAAGTCGTTCTTCGACGTCCTCGACAAGGACGCCCTGGTCGACAAGCCGGTCCTGCTCGCCGCGACCGCCGGCACGGCCCGCCACTCGCTGGTCCTGGAACACGCGCTGCGCCCGCTGTTCGCCTACCTCCGGGCCACGATCATCCCGACGTCGGTCTTCGCGGCCAGCGACGACTGGGGCGCCAACTCGGTCGAGGGCCCGCTGCGCGGCCGGATCGAACGTGCCGCGGCCGAACTGGCCCGCGAGGTCGAGCGCAGGGAACCGGCGGTGGTCACCGACCCCTTCGCGCTCACCACCGATTTCGCGGAGATGCTCAAGAACCTCTGATCGGGGTACGGGGTGAAAGCAGCCGTGGCGGCCCGGACATCTCCGGGCCGCCACCGGCGTCTCCTAATAGATCCGGGGCGGAGGGACCCGGGGCGGCCGCCGCTCCGCCCGCGCCTCCGCGAGGTGCATCCCGGCCCGGATCACGGCGGCCACCGAGCACCCGATCGCCGCCAGGATCCCGAGAATCGCCAGGACGACCATCGGGATCACCAGGCCCCCGTTCGGATCCGCCCACCCGGCCAGCGCCGCCGGAACCGTCATGACCGCCGTCACCCCCAGCGCCACCGGCAGCCACCAGTAGCCCGCGGGTGCCCCGCGCCTTCGCATCACCACCACCGCCCCCGTGGTGATCACAAGCCCCAGCGCCATCGCGATGACCGCCGGGCCGAGTGGGAACTCCAGAAGCACCCAGTCGGTCTCGACGCTCGCCGGCGCCAGGTCGCCGGGCACGGTCGGAAACCCGATCCGCTGCCACGTCCCGGTCACGTCCCGCACCGCGAACCCGTCTCTGCCGTTCGCCACGACCACGACGTGACCGCCGGGAACGTCCTGCACCCCGATCGACTGCGAGGTGAGAGCGTCGATCCCCATGGTGTCGCGGTAGGCCCGGTTCAGCGTGATCCGCTCCAGCCGGGTGAGCACCCAATCCTCCGTCCACGGCCCGCCCGCGTCACTGCGCAGCACCCCGATCCCGTCCTCGATCACCCGGTAACAGACCTGCGGCACCGACCTCGTGCAGGCCGGGCCCGGAGCGGCGGGCGTCTGCTCGGGCGCGTCGCTCCAGGTCACACCTCCGTCCTTGCTGGCCGACCACCTCGTTTCGATCCAGCCCTCACCCACGAAGATCGTGTCCGCGGAGACGTACACCTTCTCCGCGGACAGATAGGGAACAGCGCTGGTCGCGGCCACACCCGCCAGCGCGAGCGGCAGGAGCACGGCCAGCCGCCATGCCCGCACCCACCGTTCCGTCCGCTCCGACCGTTGTCTGCCCGGCCGCTGGGCCGTCCACCAGGCGACGGCCAGGAACGGCAGTGCCAGCAGGTCGGTCGGATCCGAGCGGACCAGTGAGGGGGTGATCAGGCTCCACATCTCGGACGCGACCTGTCCCCCGTACACCCAGGCCTTGGTGAAGGCGAAACCCACACCCACCGCGACCAGCGCGCCCACCGCGACCGGCCGGAACCGTGCCCGCGGCGCGAAGAGGCTCGTCAGCACCGCCAGCAGCGGTGGCGCCAGCACCATGCCCGCCGCATCGCTGAGCTTCCCGGTCACCCAGCCCGGATGGGCCGCTTTCGCGACGTGGTCGTTGACCACCAGAACCGCCAGCGCCGCCATCGTCACCGGATGACCCAGCCAGGCGAGCGACTTCCCCCGCACACTCTCCACACCGACCACCCTCACGCACCGCGATCACGAGATCGACACGATGCGATACCCGTTAGGGCAGTCATCGAGCGCGCCGCGGCGGCACGGCCGGTGCGCGGTGCAGGATGAGAGCGGGAACACGGGCGAGCCGAGGGGGTACGGCCATGTGTGTCGAATCGGGACTGTCACGGCGGGCGGCGCTGGCCGGTGGTGCGGGGCTCGCGGCGCTCGGGTTCTCACCGGCGCCCGCCGCCGCGGCCGGTCCCGGCATCGTGGACCTCAGCTATCCGCTGAGCGACGCCTTCCCGGCCTTCTCACCCGGGGAGGAGGCGGTCCGCCGGACCGTCACCTCGATCGAGAAGGACGGCTATTACATGCAGGAATGGCGGATCATCGAGCACATCGGCACGCACGTGGACGCGCCCGCGCACTTCACCGCCGGCGGCCGCGTCTCCACCGAACTGCGCCCGTCCGAGCTGCTCCTGCCCGCCGTCGTCGTGGACGTCGCACACCGCGCCGCCCGTGACCCGGACACCGTCGTGACCGTGGACGACCTGCGGGCGTACGAACGCCGGTACGGCCGGATCCCCGACGGTGCGGCCGTCCTGATGTACTCCGGCTGGGGCGCGAAGGCCGGTGACGCCGCCGCCTACCGCGGCACCGACACCGCCGGGACGCTGCACTTCCCCGGCTTCAGCGCCGACGCGTGCGAATGGCTGCTGCGCCACCGCCGGATCCGTTCCCTCGGCGTCGACACCCTCAGCATCGATCCCGGCGTCTCCACCACCTTCGACACCCACCTGGCCCTGACCGGCGCCGACCGCTACGGCCTGGAGAACCTGGCCAACCTGCACCTGATGCCTCGCAGCGGCGCCCGTATCTTCGTGGGCCTGATCCCTTACGAGGGCGGTTCCGGCGGCCAGGCCCGCGTCCTCGCCACCGTCTGACCCTGCCGGCCACCGCGTAACCGGTCGACGCCGCTCCCCGGTCACCGCCGGTCGTTCCGCCCCCGCGCTGCGATGATCAAGCTGACCATCGCAGCGGCGAGGCCGAACAAGTTACCGATGCCGTCGACGACAGTGATCCAGTCACCCATGTCGGCCTCCTATCATGTCGATTCGCTGGATCGACCGTCGCAAGTCGGCGGGCGGTCCGGCATCAGCACCGAACAGATCCGGACACGGCACATCCGGATCGACACGACGACCAGGTGCCCTTCGCGTTTGCCGGCGTTCGACTAGAGTTGTTCGGTGCCCTCCGGTGACAGCCCGCCGAACACTTCCGGCCTCCCGGATCCTGACCGGATACATACGCGGGAGGAGTTCAGCGAGGCGCTCCGGCTGCTTCGCGGCACGAGCTCCTATGCGCAGCTCGACGCCGCTGCCCGGCGGACCCGGCCAGGCGGCTCTGAGGTCAAGCTGCTACCGGCGGCCACACTAAGCGATCTGCTCAACGGCAAGTCGCTACCCACCCGGGAGACCCTGAGTCTCTTCCTGGAAGCCTGTGATCTGGTAGCGGGCGCGCAGCAGCCGTGGTTGGCCGCATGGGAACGGGTCAGCACCGCCCACCTGCACAAGCCGCTCCACGCGGTCCGGGTCCGCGATGCCCGGCCGCGGTTGCTGGGAGTGCACGCGTCCATCCAGATGGATCCCGGCGTCGACACCCTGCCCACGTACGTGCCCCGGGACCTGGACCTCCTCCTGCGCGAGGCCGTCGCGGCCGCGGCTGGCGACGGTGGTTTCGTGTTGCTGCGTGGTGGCTCCTCGGTCGGCAAGACGCGCACCCTTTTCGAGGCGGTACGGGCAACCCTGCCGGAATGGTGGCTCCTGCATCCCGCGGACATGAGCGCGGTCCGGGCGCTCGCCGAGAAGCCGGCGCCCCGCACTGTCCTGTGGCTGGACGAACTGCAGCGATATCTGGACCAGCCGGGCGGTCTGCCGGTGGGCACCGTGCGCAGTCTGGTGGGCACCGGCATGGTGATCGTCGCGACTCTCTGGCCAAATGAATACAACGCCCGCGTCCTGCCCCGAACTCCGGAACAGGACGACCCGTACGCCAACGATCGGGAAGTCATCAACCTGGCCCGCATCTTCGATGTGGGCGACGAGTTCACCGCGGCCGAACTGAGCCGTGCGGAGGACCTGGCGAGCGACGAACGGATTCGCGCCGCTCTCACGAGCAAGGACGCAGGCCTCACCCAGGTCTTGGCAGCGGGGCCCGAGTTGATCCGATGGTGGGAAAACGCCGACCCCGGTGATCCCCGCCAATCCTGTGGCAAGGCGATCGTCACGGCTGCTCTGGATGCTCGACGAATGGGTGTCCGGGCGCCGTTGACCAGAGAGTTCCTGGCTGCCGCCGCCCCCGGATATCTGACCTCCGCCCAGCAGGCCGCGGCTCCACCGGACTGGCTGGATCAGGCTGTCAGCTATGCCACGGCCAAGTTGCACGGTGCGGCTTCCTGCCTGACACCGGTGGCCGGCGGCATGGGTGTCGTCCGCGGCTACCACACGGCCGACTATCTGCATCAGCACGCTCTCGTGGCGCGCCGCACAGCGCCTCTACCCGATGCGGTCTGGACGGCGCTTGTCGATCATCACGATCCCGAGGACACGAATCGGCTCGCCGACAGCGCCGACCGCCGGGCGCAGCACCGTCACGCCACCGCCCTGTACCGCCGGCTCGCGGATCGTGATGCGCCGGGCGCCGCATTGACACTTGCCACACATCTGCAGCTCCGGGGCAACGTCACGGAGCTGCGTGAACGCGCGGACGCCGGTGACGTGGCAGCATCGTCACGGCTGGCGGAGCTGCTCCGGGACCGGGGCGGACGGGACGAGTTGCGGCAACGAGCGGACGCGGGCGACCAGTACGCCGGGCGTGCCCTTGCCGAACTGTTGACCAGCGAGGAAAAGCTCGATGAGGCCGCGGCTCTGCTGCGCCGGCTCGCGGAGTCCGGTGACCCGCAGACGAACCGGCGGCTCGCGGGCGTGCTGGCCTGCCAAGGCCACATCGATGAGGCGATCGGTCACCTACGCGCGCGTGCCGAGGAGAAGGACCAGACGGCAGCCCGACAGCTGGCCGTTCTTCTGTTCCGACAGGGACGGGGTGACGAAGCCGTCGCTCTCCTCCAACAGCCGGCACACGCGGAGGACTCCCTGAACAAAATGCAATTGGCGCGGATACTCGTCCGGTTGGGCAGGATCGGAGAACTACAGGAACGCGCCGCGGACGGCGACCCGGAGGCTGTTGCACTCTGGGCCGAAGACTTGATCCGGAAAGGTCAGACAGTCGAGGCGACCGCGCTCGTCGAACAGCACGTGCACCTCTCCTCGGGTAGACCCCGCCGTGGCCCGCTCACTGCGCTATTAGCGAAGTTGCTGGCTCAGCAAGGCAGGTCGGATGAGCTCCGGCAGCGGTCCGCCGCCGGAGACCGGCATGCGGCCGATGCCCTGGCACGCCTGCTGGCCGAGAACGGCGATGCGGGAGGCCTCAGGGCACTCGCGGACTCCGGTAACAGCGCGGCTTCCACACGCTACGCCGACCTCCTGGAGCGAACCGGCCGAGCCGACGAAGCGATCGCCATGCTCCGCCGGCGCCTGGACTCGGGTGACCGGAAGCCGGCGCGGCGCTTGATCGCGTTACTGGAACGACAAGGCTGTGTCGACGAGGCTCTGACCATCCTCCGGCGACTTTCGGACAGCGGCGACTCTCGGTCGTCGGCGCTGCTACTGAACATGCTGGTGAAGCATGCCAGGTTCGATGAGATAGAACTCGAAGCCCGCGCCGGAACGTTTGCTGCGGACGTCTACTGGAACTTCTGGAAAGATCACCGAAAATTCGGTGCACGGATGTCCGAGTTCCAGGAGAGCTGGCTTCAGAGGTTCGATCGCCCCACTGCCGGACCGTCGCCGGCCCGAACTGCCGGACAGCGAGAAGTCTTCTCCGTCAATCTCATCGACGGAACCATCCAGCAGCTGATCTGAAGAAGCCGTGACCCCACGGCGCTTCCCTGATCATGGCGGGACGCGGTGCCGATGATCTCAGGTCCGGGCGTCGCGGCCCGATGCGAACGGCCATGTCCTCCTCCCGTAAACGTGTGCTCTCCTGGGTGGCCGTCGCCGCCGTGACCGCGGTGGCCGTCGCCGTGGCGGCCCGGGTCCGCGCCGGAAACAGCGACGTCGAGACGACGGAACCCGTACCGACACCTCCGGAACCGGAGCCCGTCCGGCGGCGGCGGCGAAGAGTGTGGTGGTGGATGGCGGGGCTCGCCGTGGTCCTGGTGGCCGCCGGGGGTGGCCTCGCCGTCGTCCTGACGAGCCGGCCGGACGGCGCCGCGTGCCTGTCGCAGCCGACGATGGCCGCGGACACGGCAGACACCGGCGTCGGCGGTGCCATCCTGGTGCCGCTGCTCAGGGATCTGCCCCCGGCGGGGCAGGTGATCCCGCTCGGCGGGGCTCTGACGCTGGAACACTCCGCCGAGATGCGGCACGAGATCACGGTGCTCGGCGTGGACGGGCTGAAACCGAACGAGCGGATCCAGCCGGTGCACGGCAGGAGACTCGTGTCGGTGCGGGTTCGGGAACGCAACACCGGGCAGCTGCCGATCATCCCGCAGGGCGACGATCACGCGTGGCTGTGCGACACGGACGGCTACTGGTATCAGCACGACACGGTGATGACCACGCTGCTGGCGGACACCGCTGCCGCTCAGCTCGACTCGCGGCTGCAGGTGGAGCAGCGGGTGGTGTTCCAGATCCGGGCGGAGTCAGAGCCCAGCCGGGTCCGCATCGCCCAGTACGTCGGCACCGGACCCCGAACCGGGGACTGGAAGCTCTAGACAGCGAAGCCGCCGGCAGGCAGGTCCACTCACCAGCGGGTGCCGATGGTGGTGAAGAACCAGAGCGCCGAGGTCACCCACAGGCCCGCGACCGCCGCCAGGACCAGGCCGCCGGCCACCGGAACACCCCAGCCGCGGTGTTCGCCGGGACGGCTGAGCAGCAGCATCTTGGTGACGAAGACGCCGTAGAGCACGCACCCGAGCAGTGAGTGGATCAGCACCCGCGGCGTCTCCGAGCGCAACCCGAAGTGGTAGAGGCAGTGCACCGCGACCGGCACCGACAGCAGCAGCGCGAGCCGGCCGCTCCACCGGTGCACGGCGGCGAACCAGGACGGGCCGGGAAGCACGTCGTACACCGCGAGAGCGGTCAGCAGCTGGACGGCGAGCAGGGCGGCCACGGCGGTGGCCAGCCACACTTTCATGGTCTGGGTACGCAGCAGGCCCGTCACGTCGGTGGTGCCGACGGTGTCGTGCAGGCGGCCGTAGACGCCGAGGCCGACCGTGACGCCGACACCGGCGACCACGGGCAGCCAGATCCGGGGCCGGAGCGCTGTCGCGGCCGGCACGTCAGAATCCCTCGCCGGTGTCCACGTCGATGGTGGTCGCGCCGGTCAGCACGGCGCCGTCGACGGTGGTGGTGCGGTTGGTGACGTCCAGGACGGGGGCGGCGGCGGGCTGTTCGTCCTTGAGCAGCACGCCGACCTGGCGGCCGTCGGGCAGGACGATCCAGGAGCCGTTGACGCGGGCGTTGCCGACCCGGCCGGCCAGGCGGTAGAGGCCGGACGGTTTGCTGACCACGCCGATCTCGAAGCGGTGCGCCTTCCCGCCGACGGTGATGTCGCCGGCGGCGCGGGTGGCGTCGAACAGGCCGGTGATCTTGGTGCCGTTCTTGCCGGTGAGGCTGAGCAGGCCGTTCTTGGCGGTGCCTTTGAGCCAGGCTTCGAGACGGTCGCCGTCGCAGATGTACGCGATCGCCGCCCCGTCCCGGATCGAGATGGCCAGGGTGCCGGCCTCGTCGTCGACCTTGCCGGCCATGGTGACCCGCAACCGTTCGGCGGCCGGGGTGTTCAACGGCGGCAGGGCGACCTCGCTCGTCGGCGGCAGCGTGCCGGCCGGTTGCGGGGCGGTGGACCCGGTCTTCTCCACCGGCGACACCGGGGGCGGGACGCTGACCTTGGTGACCAGGTTGCTGGTGCGTTCGCCGGCGGTGGCGGTCACGTTGATCCCGACGATCACGGCGGCGGCCAGGCCGGCCAGGCCCAGGGTGATCAGGGGGCCGCTGCGCCAGCGTGACCCCGCGCGCGGCCTGGGCGGGGGCGGCGGCGCGTACGTCCCGGTGGCGGGAAGTTGCCCCGCCCAGCTGCCGAGGGTGTCACCCGACGGTGGCACGAAGGCGGGGCGCGGCGGTTGCGGCGGCGCGGGCGGCGGGAACGTCGGCGGGGGCAGTTGCGGCGGCGGGAAGCCCAGCGGCAGGGTCGTCGGCTCGGGATCGGTGACCCCGGCCGGGCCCGCCAGGGCCGCGCCGGAGGCCGGTGGGGCGCTGGACGGCCGCACGGCGCCGGCGAACTGCTGCAGGTAGGCGGCCACTCGCCGGGCCGGGGGCCGGCGGCGCGGGTCGGGGGCCAGACAGTCCCGGGCGACCGGGCCGAGCGGGCCGGGCAGCAGGGACGGGTCGCCGGTGGGGCGGCCGGTGGTCAGCTCCAGCAGCAGCACACCGAGCGACCACACGTCGGCGGCCGGGGTCGGCGCGCCGCCCTGGAAGATCTCCGGTGCGGTGTAGCCGGGGGTGCCGCCGGCCGGGATGTGGTCGGTATCGTTGAGCAGCACCGCCACGCCGAAGTCGGTGATCCGGATCTCCGGTGGGGTGGACCGGCGCCGGACCAGGATGTTCTCCGGTTTCAGGTCGAGGTGGACGACGCCGTGATGGTGGGCGGCGGCCAGGGCGGCGGCGGTCTGCGCGGCGATCGTCACGACCTCGGCCGGGGTGAGGCGGCCACCCCGCATGGACAGGTAACGGCGCAGGTTGGGCCCGTCCACGTACTCCATGACCAGGGCCAGGGTGCCGCCCTCGACGATCAGGTCACGCAGGCCCACGATGGCCGGATGGTGCAGAGCGCGGAGCGCGGCCTCCTCGCGGAGGAACAGCTCGCGGACCCGGCGGTCGCCGGCCAGTTCGGGCCGCAGCAGTTTCGCCGCCAGCGGCAGGCCGCCCTGACGGCTCGTCGCCCGCCGCACGACCGCCATCGCGCCGCGGCCGATCTCCTCGTGCAACAGGTATTCCCTGCCGAGCGGTTCCTGACCGGACATCCCCGTACCCCTTGCCCTCCCGATAAAGCTCACTGACTTCCATAACAATGTGGATCTCTATCTGGTTCACCGCACCCATCATGGTAAATGCGAATAGGGTGAGTGTGATGTTGCTGAACGCGCCTTTCACCTATGCCGAGGTCGGCGCCACCCGGGAGGCGCCGCTGCCAGCCGGGTTCCGGCACGTCCGCCGGGATGTGCCGATCGGAGAGGGGCGGGAGACGTTCGAGCGGGCGTCGGCGGCGCTGCTGGACTGGCGGATGCACCGGGGCGCCGGTCTGACGGTGACCGCCTCCGGACCCGCCGAGCCGGGTCTGCCGGTGCTGATCGGCATCGGTTTCGGCAGGTTACGGCTGGTCGCGCCGTGTCGGGTGGTCTATCGGGTGGAGCAGAGCGATCAGCGCGGTTTCGCTTACGGCACGCTGCCCGGCCATCCGGAGTGCGGCGAGGAGGCGTTCGTCGTCCACCTGACCGCCGCCGGGCGGGTCCGGTTCCGGATCACCGCCTTCTCCCGGCCGATGTCGGCGCTGGCGCGGATCGGCGGGCCGCTGAGCATCCTGGCACAGGAATTCGCGACCCACCGGTACGTCCGCTCGATGATCAGATCGTCAGGCGCGTGACGAGAGATTCTTCAGCAATTCCATGGCGATCCGGTCGGTGGACCGGACGGTGTCGCTGAGGATCACCACACCGGTCCTCTTCTCCGGGTCGAACCCGGCGAACGAATAGAAGCCGCCGGTCTGCCCGTTGTGGAAGATCTGCCCCTGCGCGGTCCTCATCCAGCCCAGCCGGACGGTCATGAACGGGTTCATCCGGTGTTCGGCGGCGAGCGCGAGCCGCACGGCCGGCGTCAGCGGGCCGTCGTCGAAGTGGGCGCGGACGAAGGCGGCGACGTCGGTCACGGTGGAACGCAGGCCACCGGCGCCGGCCAGGTCGGCCAGGTGCCACGGGGCGACGGGACGGCGTCTGGCGTCGTGGCCCTGGACGGTGGGGCCGGCGGTGTCCGTACCCCGCAGGAAGTGGATCTCGCGGTTGACCAGCTCCGGGTAGGTCAGGCCGGTGTGCCGCGACAGCGCCAGGCCGAGCAGCCCGGCGCCGAGGTTGGAGTAGCGGAACCGGCGGCCGGGCGGCGCCGGGCTTATCCTCGCGAGGTTGGCGATCAGGAAGTCGGCGGTGCAGTGCCGGTACGGATCGGGGGTGTTCGGCCGCAGCAGCGCCCGCAGCATCATGCCTTTCGGCAGGCGGGGCAGCCCGGACGTGTGCTGGGCCAGATGCCGCAGGGTGATCCCCTCCGGCGCGGGAAGGAAGTCGCGCAACGGCTGGTCGAGGCGCACCTGTCCCGCGTCGACCAGCCGGGCCAGCACGATCGCGGTGAACACCTTGCTGACCGAGCCGATCTCGAACCGGGCGCCGGCATCGTGCCCGGCGGTGCCCTGGATCTCCGTGGCGTCCCCGTCGAGCGCGGCGACGACGACCCCGTGATGGTGCGGTTCCAGCTGCTTGACGGCCTGGTGGGTCAGTTCGCCGAGATCACTCATGCCGACCAGTCTGGCGAGCCGCGGCAACCGGCGGGATCGCGGCACGTCCGGCGATAGGGTTGCTGATCGGAGCAGGCGGTGCGCACGACGGGGAGCGACATGGACGACCATCGGTGGATGAGCCACGCGATCGAGCTGGCGCACCGCTGCCCGCCGTCCACGTCCGCGTTCTCGGTCGGCGCGGTCGTCGTCGACGGCGACGGTCAGGAGATCGCCGTCGGCTGGTCCCGGGACACCGACCCGCAGGTGCACGCCGAGGAGTCGGCCCTGCTGCGCGCCGGCGGTCAGCCGCGGCTGCGCACCGCGACCATGTACAGCACTCTCGAGCCCTGCTCGAAACGCGCCAGCCGCCCGCACGCCACCTGCACCGGTCTGATCATCGCGGCCGGCATCCCGCGGGTGGTGATCGCCTGGCGGGAACCCGATCTCTTCGTGACCTGCGAAGGTGTCGCGCTGCTCATCGCCGCGGGCATCGAGGTGGTCGAGATGCCGGGGTTCGCCGCGGCGGCGCGGGCGGCGAACGGTCACCTCGCCTTCTGAAACCCTTTCGCGGTACGCCGTGGGCAGCCCTTCGCCAGGATCCGGCAGTCCCGCCCGCCCCGGCAGCGGCGTTCGCCGTCCCGCACGGCCGACGGGGCCGGTCACGGGCGAAGCGGCCCCTTCCGGTCCCCGGCTGGTTGTCACTGCGGTCTCGACCGCCCGGAGACAGCCGTGACCACCAGCCGGAACCACCGCATCAGCCCGCAGCGGGCCGAACGGCCCGGTGAGCCGCGGACGTCGCCCCGGACGGCGACGGGACGGCGGAGGTCCGGCGGGGGCTGGGTACGGCGTACCGCAGAGAATGGCCCTTGCGAAGCTGAACGCCGCACCCGCCGGGTGCGTACTCACTGTCACCAGGGTCACGTCCCGGTTCGGTGAGGAGAAGATCATGACGGTCCAGGAACTGCAACCCAGGGAAGCCCGGCACCACTCCGGCGCGATCCTGCGCAGCCGCCGTTTCGCGACCCAGTTCGAGCTCGGCGGGCACGTGCTGACACTCGGCGTGGAACCCGGCGTGCGGGGCGGCCTCTACTACCTGCCGAACGCTCCCACCTGGGACGACGGCACCCCGGTCCCCCACGACGTCGCCGCCGGGATGCAGAAGGTGATCGAGGAGGTCGAGCGGTTCTGGGGCCACTGGCCGGAGTTCCGCGCCGTCCTCTGAACCGCGCCGCCGACCACCCGGCCACCGGGTCACCCGGCGAACGGCAGCCGTCACTGATCGTGACATGTCACGCTCGCGCTTGGAGCCGGCTGACCACGTCGGCGACCGTGCCGGCCGGGATGGCGAACCCGAGGCCGACGCTGCCGCTGCTGTCGCCGGTGGTGGCGATCGCGACGTTGATGCCGACCACCCGGCCGGACATGTCGACCAGAGCGCCGCCGGAGTTGCCCTGATTGATCGCGGCGTCGGTCTGCAGCAGACCGGTCAGTTTCTCCTCGCCGGTGTCCAGGGTGCGGTCCAGGGCGGAGACGATGCCGGAGGTGACGGTGCCCTCCAGTCCGAGCGGCGCGCCGAACGCGAGCACGGTGTCGCCGACCGCGACGGTGTCGTCGGTGGCGAACGTGACCGGCGTCAGCCCGGACAGCCCGGTCGCCTGCACCAGCGCCAGGTCGTGCGTGGGGTCGGTGGAGACGACGGTGGCGGGCACCGTACGCCCGGTGGACAGCCGCACGCTGACCGTGCCGTCCGCCTCGACGACGTGGTTGTTGGTGAGGATCAGGCCGTTCGCGCCGATCACCACACCGGAGCCCAGCGACGACGAGCGGGCGCCGTCCACCAGGACGGTCACCACGCTCGGCTGAACCGTCGCGACGATGGGCGCCAGGTCGCTGCCCTCGCTGACGGTCGACGAGGCGGCCGTGGCGGGGGCCGGGCCAGCGTTCAGGTACTGCTCGGCCAGGACGGCGCCGGTGCTGCCACCACCCGCGATCAGGACCAGCACCGCGGCGCCGCCCGCGACGCGCCGCTTCCAGCGCGGGTCCCGGGGCGGCTTCACCATCACCGGTGGGATGTGCGTCGGCGGCTGGTCGGAACCGCCGCCGGAATGCGTGTCGTCGAGGGTGGGGCGGGTCATCAGGTCGGTCATGTCATCGAGGTTGCGCCCCGAACGTGTTCGGCGGCGGTGAGCCGTCTGTGACTTCGCTGTGCCCGGCGGTAGCCCGTCCGGGTGGCTTCGGCGCGGCAACCCGTACACCGGGAAGTGCGGTCTAGGGTCGTCGGCGTGCTTCTCCCCGGTCCCCCCTTCTCCCCCACCGACGGCCCCGCAGAGACCGTTCCGGCTCAGCAGACGTCCGGCGGATCCGCAGCCGGCGTCCAGCCGGATCGCCCGCGGATCGGCCGTTCGCGGCCCACCGTGGAACGCCGGCCGTTCGGCCCGACGATCACCGAGCCGGCGGCGGCGCTCCGCGAAGGCCGACCCCGCGACCTACGCAAAAGGTCCGATTTGCCCTGATATGCCAACCCCGTGGGGGGGATTGACCCACCTCACAGTGCCATCCACGGCCGGCCCGGCGTTATCAGCGCGAGGGTCGGCCGAAAGGCGTAGTGGCGCACAGGGTTTGGAGACTTCAGGCAGATGTCAGGCACAGCTCCTCCCGAGATGCTGGATTCACGCAGCACACATCGGGAGGTCACCATGTACACACGGGGAATGCTCAGCCTGGTCGGCAGCGCCGTCGGTGGTTTGATCGGCTGGTCCGAGCCGGTTCCGACCGCCGACCCGGAAGCGTTGCGGGGGCTCTTCGCCGACCTCGGCGTGCGGGTCGGCTCCGACGAGGCCGCGCTCGCCGAGGCGGTCAGCTACTTCCAGACCCGCGCCGGCCTGCCGGTCGACGGCGAAGCCGGTCCGCGCACCGTGCACCTGCTGGCCCGCTACGCGGCCGAGGCCCGCGAACTCACCTGGATCCAAGCCGCCTGAGTGATGCCGCCGCAAGCCCCCCGTCGATAGGGTGGGCTCGCGATGAGCGAGCACCTGATCACCTACTACGACGGCGTCACCGGCGAACGGACCGGGCTCACCCCCGCCGAGCTGGGCGCCTGGGTCGCCGCGACCGCAGCGCTGCTCACCGGGGAGTGCGGCCTGAAACGCGGCAGCCGCGCCGGTGTGCTCCTGCCACCACACTGGCAGACCGCGGCGGTGCTGCTCGGCGCGTGGGCGTCCGGGATCGAGGTGGCGTTCCGCGGATGGGGAGCCGCCGGCCTCTCCCCCGACACCGGACCCGACCTGGACGTGACCTTCGTGGAACGACGGCGGGTCGACAGCTGGCTCGAGGACGTGCCACCGGCCCGGTTCCAGTTCGTGCTCGGCCTGGCCCCCGGCGGGGCGCCGTCACCGGACGTGCCGCAGGGCTATCGTGACTTCCCGCCCGCCGCCCGCGCCCATCTGGGTGCCGCGCCGCCACCGTCCGGGGTTGCGGTGGGCGAGCCGGCCACGGTCGACGGCACGACCTTCGGGGAGTACGGGGCCGCAGCCGCCGCCGTGGCCACCGCGCGCGGGATCATCACCGGCGACCGGGTGCTCGTCGACACCACGACGTGCGAGGAGCCGCTGATCTGGCTGATGGCCCCGCTGACCGCGGGCGCCTCGATCGTCCTCTGCGCCAACGCGGACCGTTCCCGCCTCGACGAGCTGATCACCGCCGAAGCGATCACCCGGGTTCTCTAGGGCGTACTGACCACCCGCCGACCGTGCTTGGGATCTCTGCGACGGCCTCGGCATCTGATCACGCCGGGGCGGCGGCCTCCAGATCGGCGACACTGCCCGACATGATGGTCCGGATGTGGGCGGTGATGTGCTCGGCCGGCCAATCCCACCAGGCGACCGCCAGCAGCCGGGCGATGTCCTCGTCACTGAAGCGTTTCCGGATCGGCCGGGCCGGGTTGCCACCCACGATCGTGTAGTCGGGAACGTCCGACGTGACCACGGAACCCGCCGCGACGATCGCGCCGTGACCGATCCGCACACCGGGCATCACCGTCACGCCGTACCCGAGCCAGACGTCGTTGCCGAGCACCGTGTCCCCCCGGTTCGGCAGGTCGATCAACAGATCGACGTGCCGCGACCAGTCGCCGCCCATGCTCGGGAACGGGAAGGTGGAGGGTCCGTCCATCTGGTGGTTGGCGCCGTTCATGATGAACCGGACCCCGGTCGCGAGCGCACAGAACCGGCCGATGATCAGTTTCTCCGGGCCGTAGTGGTAGAGCACGTTCCGCGTCTCGAAGCCTGTCGCATCGTCGGGATCGTCGTAGTAGGAGAACTCCCCGACCTCGATCAACGGCGACGTGACCAGAGGCCGGAGCAGTACCACCCGCGGCTGTCCCGCCATCGGGTGAAGAACCGTCGGATCGGCCGTCACCTCCTCACCCCCGGTGTCCCGGATTCGCTGGAGACCGATCTGGTGTCGTCCATGGCGCCTTCTCTCCCACCGAACAGTTCCATGATCCTTACGGAACCTCAGCTTGGCCGTCGCCGCCGCCCTCGACAACGCTCGATCCGGCAACGATCCATGACCTGCGGTGAACGATGAACCTCCGGCTGAACGGCGCCCGCCCCGGGCTCGGCCACCGGCGGTCAGGCGTTACGGGGCGGCTCGTAACCGTCGCATTCGTCGCCCTCGGCGAGCGCCGGGCTGAGCCCGTTGCACAGACGCACCGACGGCAGGGTTGCGGCGCTCCACGGCAGACGGTTCGCCTCGGTGCGGAAGGTCGCCGTGCCGGGTTTGCACAACACGCCGAACGTGTACCACTCGATGCCGTCGGCAGGCCCGTTGGTCGTGGTCTGCAGCACGCCGCACCGCGTGCCCCCGGTGACCTTGAGCGTGATCGTGATCCGCCCGTCCGGCTTGGTCACCCGCGGTTTCCGGTCCCCGTCCGTGCCCGGCCGACCGGCGCCGGGCCGATCCGCGGCGGGCCGCGCGCCGTCCGCCGTACCCCCACCGGTGCGGTCTCCCGGCAGCTCATAAGCGCCCTGAGCCGTCGCCCCGGGCACCACCAGCCGGAACGTCAACCTCGCACCCGCCCGCACCGCCGTCGGCGCCGATCCTGCCGCAACGACCTCTGTTCTCGACGCCGCCACCGGCACGCCCTCCGCGGCCCTCGTGCCCGGTGAAACCGGCACGCCCTCCGCGGCCCTCGTGCCCGGTGAAACCGGCACGCCCTCCGCGACCCTCGTGCCCGGTGAAGGGGCCGCGAGCAGGGAGGAGGCCGTGGCGGGCAGAACGAGCAGGACCGAAGCGGCGATCGCACCGCTGATTACGCGAAAGGCCAGTGACTTCATCGCCGTCTCCCGTTGCCGCCGGTTGGGTCGGCTCTCATCCTGCCGATCCGGGTGCCACAGAATCCGGCTCACTGACGACATTTCGGATATTTCACTCTTTGAGGTGCGGCTCCGTCGTGAGCTGCCGCCGCATGCAGACCCGGCGCCACCGATCCAGTCCCGCCGCCGCCTCATGCTCCCGGACGGCCCGCAGCCCCGGTGTGACCTCGCCGTCCTCCAGAACAACGAAACCACACCGCTCGTAGTACGGCGCATTCCAGGCCACGTCGGCAAAGGTCGTGAGGGTCAGCGCCGCCGCCCCGATCCCCCTCGCATGATCCGCCGCATGCTCGATCAGCAGCCGC
Source organism: Actinoplanes utahensis (assembly GCF_016862455.1). GTDB lineage: Bacteria > Actinomycetota > Actinomycetes > Mycobacteriales > Micromonosporaceae > Actinoplanes > Actinoplanes utahensis. The sequence goes on along the minus strand of NZ_BOMZ01000047.1, from coordinate 2,080 downwards.
CCCACGCCCCTGCCCGACCACCGCGGATGAACCGACACCTGCTCGACGTGAACACTCCCGTCCACGAGATCCGCGATCAGGTACCCGGCCACGGTCGAGTCCACCGCGCCCTCGGAGCCGCCGGCCGCCCCGCGACGCCCACCGGCGGAGGGGCCGGGCAGGACCGCCACCCAGGCTCGGCCCGCGTTCACGTACCCGGTGAGCACCTCGATCGACGGCGGCTCGTCCTCGGCGATCTCCACCATCCCGATCTCCCGGAACAGCTCGCCCGCAGCCCGTTCGATCTCCCGCAACTCCGGCAGGTCACTGTCCAACGCCGCTCTGATCCGCATCCCGCCGATGGTGCCCGCCCGGATCCGTTGCGCCAAACCCGTTTCCGGCTCACTCGTCGAAGTCGACCACCACCTTGGGGGACGCCGGCACACTCTGACAGGTCAGTACGAAACCCGCCGCGATCTCGGCGTCCTCCAGCGCGAAATTGCGCCGCATCCGAACCTCCCCGTCGGTGATCCGCCCCCGACAGGTGCCGCAGACCCCGCCCTTGCACGCGAACGGCAGGTCCGGCCGGTACCGCTGGGCGCCGTCGAGCAGCGTCACCCCTTCCGGCACCGTGATCGTCGTGGACCGCCCGTCCAGCACCACCGTGACCTCGCTGCCGGGTCCTTCGTCGACGGTCTCCGGCCGGTCCGGCGGCGGGGGCGCCTCATCCACCCAGAACAGTTCCCGATGCACCCGGCCGGCCGGCACCCCGGACTCCCCGAGTACCTCCAGTGCATCGGTGACCATGCCGAACGGCCCGCAGAGCCACCAGTCGTCCACGCCGGGCACGTCCACCAGCAGCGGCAGCAGGGTCCGGAGCCGTTCCGCGTCGAGGCGCCCGGTGAACAACTCGGACTCGCGGGGCTCCCGGGACAGCACGTGCACGAGTTCGAGCCGGTCCGGGTAGGTGTCCTTCAGATCGGCGAGTTCCTCGGCGAACATGACGGTGTCCGCCCGCCGGTTGCCGTAGAACACGGTGACGTCGGTGCCCGGCCGTCGCAGCAGGGACGCGGCGATCGACAGCACCGGCGTGATCCCGGACCCTGCCGCGATCAGCACGTGCCGCCCACCCGCCGCCTCATCCGGTGTGAAGACCCCCGACGGCGGCGCGACGTCGACCAGGTCACCGGGCCGCAGATCGTGCACGATCCACCGGGAGATCCGTCCGCCGGGAACCTCGCGAACGCCGATACGCGGCGCGGCCCCGACCGGCGCACAGATCGAATAGGTACGCCGTTCCCCGTCGCGGTGCACGGTGAGCGACTGCCCGGCCCGGAACCGATAGCGTTCCGTCAGCGCCGGCGGCACCTCGAACATCACCGCGACCGCATCGGCGCAGAGCCGGTCCACGCGTGCGACCCGTAGCTGATGGAACCCCCGTGGCGGCATCTCAGATCTCCCGCATGTGCTCGAACGGTTCCCGGCACGCCGGGCATCGGCGCAGCTCACGGCAGGCGGTGGCGCCGAACGCCGCGACCGTCTCGGTCTCGGCGTGCCCGCATCGGGGGCAGGCCACCGGCACCGGCCGCGGCGTGAGAGTCAACGGAATCGGCCCGGCCCGGCGCACCGGCGCTGCCCCGGGCGGGGCGATCCCCGCTTCCGCGAGCTTGCGCTTCCCGGTTTCGCTGATCCAGTCGGTGGTCCAGGCGGGCGCCAGCACGGTACGCACCTCAGAGCGCCCGAATCCCGCCCGCCGCAATGCCACCCGGATGTCCGTGGAGATGGTCTCCATGGCCGGGCACCCCGAGTACGTCGGCGTGATCGTCACCACCACCCCGTCCGGTTCCTGCCGCACGTCACGGACGATTCCGAGTTCCGCGAGCGTGACCATCGGCAACTCCGGATCCGTGACCGCCCCCACCACCTCGGCCGCCGTCACCACCGTGCTCACCACACTCCACCCGGCACCGACCGCGCGACCCCTTGCATCTCGTCCAGGATCTCCGCCAGAGCCGGCCCATGCACCCCGCCCCGCCCGCACAGCCCCGCCCACACCGGCCGCTCCTCCCCGGCTTCCGGGACGGCGCCACCGGGATGCCGG
>NZ_BOMZ01000046.1 GCF_016862455.1 Actinoplanes utahensis | reverse complement strand
CTCTCCTCCCCGGACTTCGGGACGGCGCCACCGGGATGCCGGTCTTCCTGCGCCGGTTGCAGGGTCGCGGTGGTCAGGACGAAGCCCCAGACCTGATCGAAATCGTCGCGGAGCGTGGACGGGTCGACCGCGACGCCCTCGCCGGCCAGACGGGATTCGACCGGATGCGACTGGAAGAGCTCATCGAGCGACGGCGCCAGCGTCGCGACGGCAACGGTCATCCGCTGGTGGGAGAGGTCGGTGCCGTCGCCGAGCCGGACGACCCACTGAGCCGCGTAGTCCCGGTGGTAGGTGACCTCCTTGACACCTTTCGCCGCGATGGCCGCGAGCATCGGATCACGCGAGCCGGTCAGCCTGTCGAGCAGCGCGAGGCGCCACACCGAGAACGCGCACAACCGGGCCACCAGATGCGCGAAGTCGTCGTCGGATCGTTCGGCGAGGCACACGTTACGGAACGCCGACGGGTCCCGGCGCATCGCCAGATCGTCCTCGTCACGTCCCCACCCTTCGGCGACGCCCGCCCGGGTGAGCAGCAGCCGGGCCTGGCCGAGCAGGTCGAGGGCGATGTTGGCCAGGGCGAGTTCGTCCTCGAGCTCGGGCGCCCGGGTCACCCACTGTTGCAGGCGATGCGACATGATCAGCGCGTCGTCGCCGAGCATCAGGCAGTACGCGGCGAGGTCGGCGCGGTCCACGCCGTCCGGCAGATCGCCGGGCACGCCGGCGAGCGGATCGCTGAACCCGGTGCCGTACGCCCACCGGGCATCGTCCTCGTGATCGGTCAGCGCGTCGTACGCGTCGTCGAAGGCCATCGTCATCCTCAGATGTGCGGAACCGAGTCGGGGATCGCGTAGTGGGTGGGATGCCGGTAGACCTTGTCCTGGCTGGGCTCGAACATCGCGTCCTTCGCCAACGGATCACTTGCCGCGACGGCGTCCGAACGCACCACCCAGATGCTCACCCCCTCATTGCGACGGGTGTAGAGATCCCGCGCATGATGCAGCGCCATCTCGTGATCGGCCGCCCGCAGCGACCCCACGTGCACGTGGTTGAGCCCTCGCTTGGCCCGCACGAACACCTCGAACAGCGGCCACTCATGCCTCTCCATCGAGCCCTCCCGTCCCGGGGCCGGCGGCCCGGCTCGTCCTGACGGCGTGCGCGGCCGCGGCGGAGCGGACCCAGGCGCCGTCCTCGTCGGCCCGCCTGCGGCGATCGAGCCGCCGGCGGTTCATCGGCCCGTCGCCGGAGATGACCCGCTTGAGCTCGTCCCAGTCGGGTTGGCCGAAGTCGTGGTGGCCGCGTTCCTCGTTCCACCGCAACGCCGGGTCGGGCAGGGTGACACCGAGCGCCGCAGCCTGCGGAACCGTCATGTCGACGAAGCGTTGCCGCAGCTCGTCGTTGGTGTGCCGCTTGATCTTCCAGGCCATCGACTGCGCGGTATTCGGGGACTGCGCGTCGGGCGGGCCGAACATCATCAGCGACGGCCACCACCAGCGGTCGACGGCGTCCTGCACCATCTCCCGCTGCCGTGGCGTCCCGTGCATCATGGTCATCAGCAGCTCGTATCCCTGCCGCTGATGGAACGACTCCTCCTTGCAGATGCGGATCATCGCGCGGGCGTAGGGCCCGTAGGAGCTGCGGCAGAGCGGCACCTGATTGCAGATCGCCGCGCCGTCGACCAGCCAGCCGATCACTCCGACGTCAGCGAACGACCGCGTCGGATAGTTGAAGATCGACGAATACTTCTGCTTGCCGTCGATGAGCCGACGGGTCAGATCCCCACGGTCGGCGCCGAGGGTCTCCGCCGCCGAGTAGAGGTAGAGCCCGTGGCCCGCCTCGTCCTGCACCTTGGCGAGCAGGATGGCCTTACGCCGCAACGTCGGCGCCCGGGTGATCCACTCCCCTTCCGGCTGCATCCCGATGATCTCGGAGTGCGCGTGCTGGGCGATCTGGCGGACCATCGTGCGCCGATAACCGTCCGGCATCTCGTCAGCCGGCTCGATCCGCTGATCCCGCGCGATCGCCTGGTCGAACCCGCCGCCGCCCGCCGCCGGTTTCTCGCCGCCGAGCCCCTGGTCGGCGGCGACCCCGGCCCCTTGCCGGCCCACCGGCCCGGCAGAGGGTGGGGTGGGACCCACCGGCCCGGCAAGGGGTGGGGTGAAGGGAGGAGGCGATGCGGAAGGAGGCGCCGCAGCCGCCGAAACGGAACCGGTGGAGGGCGGCAGGGCGGACGGGGAATGGCGTGAGGAAGAGGGCGATGGGCCGGTCATGACGGGTCCACGGTGGGGAGGTGGCGGCGGGACTGGAGGGTGAAGAAGCGGCCGGTCACGAACCAGTCGTCGGTCAGCGAGGCGGTGGCGGCCGGGTTGGCGCCGGTGCCGTGCAGGTCGCTGAAGGCGGCGGTCTGGTTGACGAAGACGCCGCCGGTCAGATTCTCCGAGAGGTGGACGCCGGCGTCGAGGGCGGCTGTGCGGGCCGCGGCCAGCACCGACGGGGACGTGGAGTGGACCAGGGCGGTCAGCGCGCCGTGCGCCCGCACCGTCTCCGTGAAGATGCGCAGGCTGTGCTCGGTGGAGTCGGTCGTGATCAGGAACGAGACGGGGCCGAACCACTCCCGGGTGTAGGTCTTCTCGTCGGCGGCGTCGAGGCGGGCCACCAAGGGTGTCCGGATGGTCGCGCCGGGGAACTGCTCGTCGGCGATCGCGGTCGACGGGTGGATCACGCCGGTGGCGGTGCCGGCCTCGGCGAGGCGGGCGGCGACACCGTCGTTGACGATCGCGCCGAGGGTGCCGCCGGCCCGCCGGGGGTCGCCGAGCAGCTTGTCGAGGGCGGCTGTGAGGTCGGCGCCGAATTCGTCGGGGCTGCGGCGCCCGGCGTCGGTGGCGATGCCGTCGCGGGGGATCAGGATGTTCTGCGGGGTGGTGCACATCTGGCCGCTGTACAGCGACAGGGAGAACGCCAGGTTGCCGAGCAGGCCCCGATAGTCGTCGGTGGAGTCGAGGACGACGGTGTTGAGCCCGGCCTTCTCGGTGTAGACGACGGCCTGGCGCGCGTTCGCCTCCAGCCAGTCGCCGAACTCGCTGGAGCCGGTGAAGTCGACGATCCGCACGTCGGGGTGGGTGGCGAGGGTGGCCGCGATGCCGTCGCCCGGCTCCTCGGCGGCGAGCGTGACGATGTCGGGGTTGAGCCCGGCGTCGCGCAGCACCTCGCGGCAGACCTGAACGGTGAGGGCGAGGGGCAGCACCGCGCCCGGATGCGGTTTGACGATCACCGGGTTGCCGGTGACGAGGCTGGCGAAGAGCCCGGGGAACCCGTTCCACGTGGGGAAGGTGGTGCAGCCGATGACGAGGCCGACACCCCGGCCGACGACGGTCGACGTCTTCTCCAGGGTGAGCGGGCCCTTGGCCCACGGCGCGGAGGCGGGCAGCCGGGTGGTGGCGGCGAGCGCGAACGCGACGGCCTCGAGACCGCGGTCGAGCGCGTGGGCGCCGCCGGCCTGGAAGGCCATCACGAAGGCCTGGCCGGTGGTGTGCTGCACGGCGTGGGCCAGCTCGAACACCCGGGCGTGGAGGCGGCGCAGGATCTCCGCGGCGACCCCGGCCCGGCCCTGCGGACCGGCGTCGCGCCAGCCGGGGACGGCGGCACGGGCGGCGGCGACCAGGGCGAGGGGATCGGCTTTCGGATAGCTGACGCCGAGCTCGATGCCGTAGGGCGAACGCTCGGTGGAGACGCTGCCGACGGCGCCGGGCACGTCGATCGGGAAAGCCTGCCCGAGCAGCGCGGTGAAGGCCCGGTCGCCGGCCGGAGCGGCCTCCTCGCCGTAGACCTTCTTGCTGGGTGACTCGGGGAAGGCGGACCAGTAGTCACGGGCCGAGGCCGCCGAGATCGCGCGGTCCAGCAGCTCGCGGTGGGCGTGGTAGAGCTCAGCGGGACTCGTCATGCCGTCCATTAACCGCCCGATCGGTCGGTAAATCAAGGGCTAGATTTTCACCTGTGAAGAACACGGACAGCACCCGGCGCCGCGGCCGCCCCGGCCACGATCAGGACGCGGTCCTGACCGCCGCCGTCCGGCTCTTCAACACCCACGGTTACGACGCGACGAGCATGTTCGACATCGCCGAGTCGCTCGGCATCACCAAGTCGACCCTCTACCACCACGTCAGCAGCAAGGAGCAGCTGCTCACCATGGCCGTGGACCGGGCGCTGGGCGCCCTGGAGGCCGCCGCGGACGAGGCCACCAGGAGCGGGAACGCGGCGACCGTACGCCTCAAGCAGTTGATCCGGGACAGCGTCCTGGTCCTCGCCGACCGCCTGGAGTTCGTCACGCTCCTGCTGCGCGTGCACGGCAACACCGTCGCCGAGCAGCAGGCCCTGACCCGCCGCCGGGCCTTCGACCGCACCGTCACCGACCTGGTGAAACAGGCCCAGATGGAGGGTGGTGTCCGCGCCGACGTGGATCCGGCGACCGCGGCCCGGCTGCTGTTCGGCATGGTGAACTCACTGATCGGGTGGTACCGGCCTGATAGGGGCGCCCCGCAGTCCATTGCCGACACCGTCGCCGACCTGGCCTTCGACGGTCTGCGCACCCGCTGACCCCCGCTCGGGGGATCGCCGGGCGGGGCCGCGCCTTGGCACCATTTGCCAACAACCGCGTCGGCCTGTGTCGTCATCCCGTCTTCGCTGCCGCATGCCGCTGCCTAGTGTGACCGCTGAGAGATGCCTGCCGATTGACTTGGCGGAATTCCGGCCGGCCTCGACTCGCGTCCTCCCGCGATCACGGAAATGCGATCGGTCACGGATAAGCGATCCATGACGGAAATGCGGCCGATCTCGATAAGCGATCGCCCACAAAGTGGACATGTCGACAATTGCACTACATGAGCGAAGGGATTCACCATGCCCCGCCTCGCACACGGTCGACCGATCACCGACGACGACGTCGCCGGAGCCCTGCAGGATCTCGCCGCCGTCGCCACCCGTTCGCCGGTGGCGTTCGCCCTGGCCCCACCGGTCAGCTCACACCCGTTCGATCTGCTGTTCCCGACGTTGCAGGAGGACGAGGCGAACCTGCTGCCCCGGTTACCGGACACCCCGGCCAAGCTGAAGCGGCTGGGCGGAGCGATGACCGACGACAACCCGGCCGACAACGGGCCGATCCCGGCGGTCTACACCTACTTCGGGCAGTTCGTCGACCACGACATCACCCTGGAGATCCAGCGGTCGGGAATGGGTTCCGGCGGCATGGCGGTGCTGCTCGACCCGGGGATGCAGCCGCTGTCGCTGGACCAGATCCGGGCCGTGCTGCGCAACCAGCGCACCGCCACCCTGGACCTGGACAGCCTCTACAGCCTGCCGGCTCCGCGTGACCCGCGGAACGAGAGCAGGCTGCTGGTCGGCAAGGTCGCCAGGACCAACCTGCCGAATCCGCCGTTCGTGCGCCCGAAGGGCAAGGGCGACGACAACGACGTGCCGCGCGAGCCGCGCAGCGCTGATTTCGAGCATGACCGGGCCGCGCTGATCGGCGATCCCCGCAACGACGAGAACACCATCATCTCGCAGCTGCACGTGGCGTTCCTCAAGGCGCACAACGTGCTGATCGACCAGGGTCTGCCGTTCCGTGAGGCCCGCCGGGTGCTGCGCCAGCACTATCAGCACATCGTGATCCACGACTTCCTCAAGCGGGTCGCCGATCCGGCGATCGTCGAGGACGTCGTGGTCAACGGCAACCGCTGGTTCAACCCGTACGCCCAGCCGTTCTTCATGCCTCTGGAGTTCGCGGTCGCCGCCTACCGGTTCGGGCACTCGATGGTGCGCGGGCTGTACAACTTCAACTCCAACTTCCGGGTCGGCGGCCCGGCGAACGCCTCGCTCGATCTGCTGTTCACCTTCACCGCGCTGAGCGGGCAGCTCGGCGAGGACCTCGGGGCGGGACCGTTCGACACGCTGCCGGAGAACTGGATCATCGAGTGGGAGAACATCGCCGGCTCCGGCGACACCGTGCAGAAGGCCCGGCGGATCGACACCACCCTGGCCTCGTTCGGGATCGACACGCCGACCGGTGGCTCGCTGTTCGGGCTGCGTAACCCCAAGGGAGAGAAGGAGACTCCGCCGGACGCGGCTCGTCTGGCCGTACGCAATCTTCTTCGGGGTTATCGTCTGCGCCTGCCGACCGGTCAGGCGATCGCCGACCTGATCGGCGTGGAAGCGCTCGGCAAGGACCAGATCCGGGCGGCGGCGGCCAACGACGCGCAGCGTGCGGCCCTGGACGAGAGCGAGTTCCTGACCCGGACACCGCTCTGGTATTACGTGCTGGCCGAGGCGAAGGCCCTGCACAACGGCGACCACCTGGGACCGGTCGGCAGCACCATCGTGGCCGAGGTGCTGGTCGGCCTGGTGCGCCGCAGCGAGGACTCGATCCTGAAGTCGCCGGGCTGGAAACCGACCCTGCCGTCGGAGCGGCCGAACCACTTCGAGCTGGCCGACCTGCTGCGGCTGGCGAAGGTGCTGCCCGGCGCGCAGGCGCTGCCGCGGACGTACACGGTGCAGCGCGGTGACACGCTGTCCGGCATCGCCGGGGCGCGGCTCGGCAACCAGGCCCGCTGGCCGGAGATCTTCGTGCTGAACCGGGCCACCATCCCGAACCCGAACCGGATCTTCCCCGGCCAGGTGCTCCTGCTGCCGCCGGAGCAGCCGACCGGCCCGATCCCGCGGCTGTACACCGTGGTCCGCGGCGACAACCTCACCAGGATCGCCCGCGAGCAGCTCGGCGACGGCGACCGCTGGCGGGAGATCTTCAACCTGAACCGGGACGTCATCGCCGACCCCGACCGCATCATCGTCGGGCAGGTGCTGGTGCTGCCGAACAACTGATCAGAGCAGCGGCAGCAGATGCCGCCGGACCAGGTCGAGCGCCGGCCGCCAGTCCGGTGGCAGCCGGTCGGCCGGCGGCGGTCCCAGGGTGAAACCGGGATCGCCGGTGGTGACCACGACGGCGCCGGGCAGCACGATCACGTGCTGCCCGGCCCAGCCACCGGCCATCACGTACCCGTCGCCGATCCAGACGCCGTACCCGTAGGGCAGTCCTTCCGGTGGGCCGCCGGGGGTGTGCGCCCGCATCATCGCGGCCGCGAACGCCGGGTCCATCAGGGACGGCCGGCGCCACTCCTCGGCGAGCCGGCCGAGCGATGCCGCGGACAGCCGCAGATGGGCGAAGCCGTAGGTGACACCGTCCGGATCGGCCGGCCACTCGGCGTCCCGGATGCCCAGCGGGTGGAAGAGACGCGCGGCGGCGTAGTCGGCGACGGATCCGCCCAGGGCTTCGGCCAGATGCGCGGAGAGCAGGTGGAACGCGCCGTCGTCGTACCGGAACTCCCGGCCGGGCGGATGCTCCCGCGGGGCGGCGGCGAACCGGGCCACCTGCCCGGACCGGAGGGCCGTCACCTCGTCGGTGTCGTCGACCCGGGCGCCGCGGGTCATGGTGAGCAGATGACGCCAGGCGGGATCGAGGACGCCGTCGCGGGCGGCGATCCCGCACACGGTGGCGAGCACGGTCTTGGTCACCGAGAACACGTCGGCCACCAGCGGGCCGCCGTAGTGCTCGTCGAAAACGGTCGCGCCGTCGATTCGGACCAACAGATGGCTGGTGTGGGCATAGCGCGGATCCCGCGCGATCTCCGCGCCGATCGCCCGGCAGGCGTCCTCGATCAACGGCATGACGCGATGATGCCACGCACGGTTCAGCGGTAGAGTCGCGGCCGGTCCGCCATCGCGACTTCGACCCTCTTCCCGGTACGCAACGCCAGCACCGCCGCCGCCGAGACGGTCGTGGCCGCGTACCCGTCCCACGCGTCCGGTCCCGTCACCACGCCGCCGGCACGGACCGTGTCGACCCATTCGCGCAGCTCGACGTCGTACGCCGCGAGGAATCGTTCCCGCCAGTCCGCCGGGATGGGAGTGGTGAGCCGCCCGGTCCGCCGTACCGCGACCGGGCTGAGTTCGCCGAGCGCCGCCGTCCCGCTCTCGCCGAGGATCTCGCCGCGGATGTCGTAGCCGTACTGCGCGTTGACCGAGATCTCCACGTCGGCGAGCACCCCGTTGGCCAGTTCCAGGATGAGCAGCAGCGGGTCGGGCAGTTCCCCGGCGTGGCTGCTGGGTCGGGGACGCAACACCCGTACCGCTTCGATCTCGGTGCCGAACATCCACCGCACCATGTCGATCTCGTGCACCGCGGTGTCCGCGATCATGTCGTCGGGCGTGTAGAACGACGGGACGTGGGCGTTGCGGTGCGCGCAGTGCATCATCAGCGGCGCCCCGATGGTGCCCCGGTCCAGTTCCCGCTTGAGCGCCCGATAGGCCACGTCGTAGCGGCGCATGTAGCCGACCTGGACCAGGCGCCGCCCGTACGCCGATTCCGCCTCGAGGATCCGCAGGCCGGCGGCGGACGTGGTGGCCAGCGGTTTCTCGCAGAAGACCGGCTTGCCGGCGGCGATCGCCGCCAGCACGTACTCCGCGTGGGTGCCGCCCCACGAGCAGATCAGCACGGCGTCCACCGACGGGTCGGTGATCAGTTTCGTGCCGGGCAGCACCCGGGCGCCGATCGCGGCGGCGACCCGCCCGGCCAGTTCGTCGTCCACATCGGAGACCGCGGTGACCCGTGCGCCGGACAGCACGGTGGTGAGCCGCCGGATGTGTTCGCGGCCGATCATGCCGGTGCCGATCACCCCGATGGAGAGGCTCACGCCGGCCGCCGTAGTTCCCGGGCGAGTTCGGTCAGCTCGTCACCGCCGGACATCTGTGCGGTCAACTGGTCGAGGGTGACCGCGCCGCGGCGGGCGTCGAGCACCGTCGCGCCGAGTTTGAGCACCACGAAATGGTCGCCGACCAGGTGCGCGTGGTGCGGGTTGTGGGTGACCAGGACGACACCGAGGCCCCGGTCGCGGGCGGCGGCGATGTAGCGCAGCACGACACCGGACTGGTGGACGCCGAGCGCGGCGGTCGGTTCGTCCAGGATCAGCACCCGAGCTCCGAAGTGGACGGCGCGGGCGATGGCGACGCTCTGCCGCTGGCCGCCGGAGAGGGTGCCGATGGGCTGATCGATGTCGGCCACCGCGATGCCCATGTCGTTCAGGGCGGTCTCGGCGGTCCCTCGCATCTCGCGGATCCGCAGCCGGCGCAGCGGGAACCGGCCGGTGGTGAGCTCGGAGCCGAGGAAGAAGTTGCGCCACACCGGCATCAGCGGGACCACCGCCAGGTCCTGGTAGACGGTGGCGATGCCGAGGTCGAGCGCGTCGCGCGGGGACCGCAGCACGGTCTCCCGGTCGTCGATGTGGAACCGGCCGGCGGTGTGCGGGTGCAGACCCGACATGATCTTGATGAGGGTCGACTTGCCGGCGCCGTTGTCGCCCAGCACGCAGGTCACCTCACCGGCGTTGACCTGTAGGTCGATGTCGTGCAGGGCGCGGATCGGCCCGTACGACAGGCCCACTCCGGACAGTCGGATCACCGGAACACCCGCCTGAGGTAGAGGTTGACCATGACGGCGGCCAGCAGCATCACGCCGAGGAAGGCCCGGAACCAGTTCGGATCCCATCCGGCGTAGACGATGCCCAGGCTGGTCATGCCGAACAGGAACGCGCCGATGGCGATCCCGGTGGCGTTGCCGAACCCGCCGGTCAGCAGGGTGCCGCCGACGACCGCGGCGATGATGTAGAGGAACTCGTTGCCGACCCCGCCGCCGGCCTGCAGCGTGTTGAACCGGTACAGGTTGTGCATGCCGACGAACCAGGCCAGGAACGAGACCGCGAGAAAGAGCCCGATCTTGGTACGGACCACCGGCACCCCCGCCGCCCGGGCGCTGTCCGCCGCGCCGCCGACCGCGTGGATCCAGTTGCCGCCGCGGGTCCGTTGCAGGATCCAGCCGGAGATCAGCACGAACAGGATCCACCACAGCACGGTCCCCCAGACGGTCACCGGGCCGACCTCGAAACTCGACGAGAAGATCAGGCCGAGCGAGTGGAACCCGTCGATGGCGCTGACGTCCGGGCTCGCCACCGCCCCGGTGACGAGTTTGGTGACGCCGAGGTTCGCGCCCTGGAGGATGAAGAACGTGCCGAGGGTGATCAGGAAGCTGGGAATCCCGGTCCGCATCACCAGCCACCCGTTGAGGAAGCCGACCGCCAGGCAGAACAGCAGCGACAGCGCGGCGCCGGCCCACAGGTCGACGCCGAGGTACCAGCAGAACATCGAGTTGACCAGCCCGGCCGAGGTGACCAGCACCCCGGCCGACAGGTCGAACTCGCCGCCGATCATCAGCATCCCGACGCCGACCGCGACGATCCCGATCGTCGACGACTGGTAGAGCACCGTGAAGAACGACTCGAGCGACCGGAACGCCGGCGCGACGGCCAGGAAGAACACGAAGATGACACCGGCCGCGGCGAGCGCGCCGATCTCGGGTCGCCGGGTCAACGGGTGTTCTTCTCGACGTACGGCAGGATCGTGTCGATGTTGCTCTTGTCCACGAACGACGGCCCGGTCAGCACGGCCTTGCCGCCGCCCAGGTCGTTGCCGTTCTTCAGGTACAGGTAGAGGGACGTGACGGCCATGTAGCCCTGGGCGTACGGCTGCTGATCGATCGCGAACTCGATCTTCCCGTCCTTGATGCGGTCCGCCGTCTCCTTGTTGAGGTCGAAGGTGGCGATCTTCGCGGTGCTGCCGGCCTGGATCGCGTCGAGCGCGATCGGCGCCCCGAGCGTCACCACGTAGTCGATGGTCCGGTCCTGGGCCAGCTTCGCCTGCAACGTCGACGTGACGGCCGCGTCGTCGGCCCCGTTGACCTGAAGGTTCTCCGTCCCCGGCACGGCGCTCTTGACACCGGCGCAGCGGGCTTCGAGCGCCACCGACCCGGCCTGGTGGATCACGCACAGCGGATGCTTCGCCCCGGACGCGGCGATCCGCTCGCCGACACTGGTCCCGGCGACGGTCTCGTCGGAGCCGAAGTACATCAGCGCGCCGAGATCCCGGTAGCGTTCGATGCCGGCGTTCAGCCCGACCACCGGGATCCCGGCCGCCGTGGCCGCCCTCACCGATCCGGCGAGGGCGTCCGGCGTGACCAGGGTCGTCGCGATGCCCTGCACCTTCGCGTCGACGGCCTGCTGGATCAGGACGGCCTGCCGGGTGGCGTCCGGGTCGTTGGAGAAGCGCACCTGCACGTCGACGTCCTCGGCGGCCTGCTGGGCCCCGGACCGCACGATGTTCCAGAACGTGTCGCCCGGTGTCTCGTGCGTGACGAAGGCGATCGTGTACCCGGTGGCCTGCTGCGGTTCCGCCCGCCCGCCTTCACTGCACGCGCTGATCAGCAGCAGCGTCGCGACCCCGGCGGCGAGTACACGTCTTCTCATGCGAAACCTCCCAGCGATGTCAGGTACGAGTGGGTACGGCGGGCGATCGGCAGCGGGGTGTCGAAGTCGCACGGGTACATGTCCTGCTCGACGACGACGAACAGGTCCCGCCCGAGCGCGGTCAGGGCCTCGATCAGCGGCGGGTACTCCGGAACCCCCGCGGGCGCGGTCACGCTCACCCCCATCGCCACCGCCTGGCCGAAGGCCAGATCCTCGGCGGTGGCCCGGTTGGCCAGGTCCGGGTCCATCTGCTTGAGATGTACGTATCCGACCCGCTCCGGATATCTGCCGATGAGCCCCAGCACGTCCGCCCGCCGGTACGCCAGGTGCCCGACGTCCAGGCAGAGCGACACGAACCGCGGATCGGTGCCGTCCAGGAACCGTTCCACCTGCGGCTGATACTCGACCTGGTAGTCGGCGTGCGGGTGGAAGCGGAACGCCAGCCCGTACTCCTCGGCCAGCAACCGCCCGAGCAGTTCGCTGTTGGCCAGCAGCACCCGCCACTGTCCTTCGCCGAGCTCCGCCGCTTCGAGGTATCCGCCGGTGCGGTCGTCGCGGTATCCGGGCACCGGCACGAACACCACCTCGGTGCCGCCGACCGCCCTGGTCAGCTCGGCGACCCGCCGGGTCTCGGCGAGCACCGCCGCGAAGTCGCCGTGCGGACCGCCGGCCCCGCCGACCGTCCCGCCGGTCACCCGCAGCCCGCGGGCGGCGATCTCGTCGGCGAGCCGGCCCGGGTCGGTCGGCAGGTAGCCGTAGGGCCCGAGCTCCAGCCAGCGATATCCGGCTCCGGCCAGTTCGTCGAGGAACCGCTGCCAGGGGGTCTGGCGGGGGTCGTCGGCGTACCAGACGCCCCACGAGTCGGGGCAGCTTCCCAGACGCAGCACGGCCGTCACCGGCCCGTCGGGAAGTAGAGCGACGCCTCGGACGACGCCGCCGACGACGGCCACCGCTGGGTGACCACCTTCGACCGGGTGTAGAAGGCGACGCCCTCCGGGCCGTAGATCGGGCTCTGCCCGAACAGCGAGTCCTTCCAGCCGCCGAACGAGTGGTACGCCATCGGCACCGGGATCGGCACGTTGACGCCGATCATGCCGACGTGCACGCCGCGCTGGAACCGGCGGGCCGCCTCCCCGCTGCCGGTGAAGACGGCGGTGCCGTTGCCGTACGGATTCCGGTTGATCATCTCGATGGCGGCGTCCACGTCGGCGACCCGCAGCACCGAGAGCACCGGCCCGAAGATCTCCTCCCGGTACACGTCCATCGCCGGGGTCACCTGATCCAGCACGGTCGGGCCGACGAAGAAGCCGTCCTCGTACCCCGGGATCTTGAGCCCTCGCCCGTCGGCCGCGACCGTCGCGCCCTGCCGCTCGCCCACGCTGATCAGATTCTCGATCCGTTCCTTCGCGGCCGCCGTGATCACCGGTCCCATCCGGCTCGCCGGATCGTGTCCCGGTCCCACCTTGATCGTCGCCGCCTTGAAGGCCAGCAGATCCACCAGCCGGTCCGACTCGCCGACCAGCACCGCCGCGGAGATCGCCATGCACCGCTCGCCCGCCGACCCGAACGCCGACGCGATCAGATGCTCGGCGGCGAACCCGGGATCCGCGTCCGGCAGGACGACCGCGTGGTTCTTCGCGCCGCCGAGCGCCTGCACCCGCTTGCCCGCCGCGGTGGCCCGCTGATGGACGTGCCGGGCGATCGGGGTGGACCCGACGAACGACACCGCGGCGATGCCGGGATGGTCCAGGATCGCGTCGACGGCGACCTTGTCGCCGTGCACCACGTTGAAGACGCCGTCCGGCAGACCGGCCCGCTGCCACAGCCCGGCGACGTACCCGGCCGACGACGGGTCCCGCTCGCTCGGTTTGAGCACGAAGGTGTTGCCGCAAGCGATGGCGATCGGGTGCATCCACATCGGCACCATGGCCGGGAAGTTGAACGGGGTGATCCCGGCGACCACCCCGAGCGGCTCCCGGAAGCTGAACACGTCCACCCCGGCCGACGCCTGATCCGAGTAGGTGCCCTTCAGCAGTTGCGGGATGCCGCAGGCGAACTCGATCACCTCGAGGCCGCGCTGCACCTCCCCGGCCGCGTCGGAGAGCACCTTGCCGTGCTCGTGCGAGACGATCTCGGCGATCTCCTCGCTGTGCGCGTTGACCAGCTCCCGGAAGTTGAACAGGATCCGGGTGCGCTCGCTGAGCGAGCTCTGGCTCCACTGCGGGAAGGCCGCGGCCGCCACGCCGACCGCGGTGTCCACGTCCTGAACCGAGGCGAGCAGCACGTCGTGCAGCTGACGGCCGGTGGCCGGCTGATACACCGGTGCGCGGCGGGTCGAGTTCCCGCCGGTGTTACGTCCGTTGATCCAGTGCCCGATGGTGGCCATTCAGAGCCCTCCCGGTCGCAGATGGTGGCGCTGGTCGCGTTTGCCGGCGAGATATCCGCCGTGTGCGTCGCGGGTGGTCTGGAGGGTGGCGACCTCGGCGACCGGCACGTCCCACCAGGCCTCCGACGACGGCGCCGACGGCTCCGGGCCGGTCTCGATATGCAGGACGGTGAGCCGCGCCGCGTCCCGGGCCGTCTTCACGCCCTCGACCAGGTCGGCGATGCCGCGGCAGCGGATCACCGCGGCGCCCAGGCTCTCCGCGTTCATCGCCAGGTCGACCGGCAGGCGCGGGCCGTCGTAGTCGCCGCTGCGCGGGTTGCGGTACCGGTACGCGGTGCCGAACCGCTGCGAGCCGACCTGCTCGGACAGGCCGCCGATGGACGCGAACCCGTGGTTCTGCACGATGACCACGATCAGTTTCAGGCCCTCGGCGACCGCGGTGGCGATCTCCTGCGCCATCATCAGGTAGGACCCGTCGCCGACCAGGGCGAACACCTCGCGGCCGGGGTCGGCGAGCTTGATGCCGAGGGCGCCGGCGATCTCGAAACCCATGCAGGAGTAGCCGTACTCGACGTGGTACTGCTTCGGGTCGCGGGCCCGCCACAGCCGCTGCAGGTCGCCGGGCAGGCTGCCGGCGGCCTGCACCACCACGTCGCGTGCTCCGCACGCCTCGTTCACCACCCCGATCACCTCGGCCTGGGTGGGCAGGTCACCGCTGCCTCCCCGGCCCCGGTACGCGTCGTCGACGCGCCTGTTCCACGCCGCGACCTGCTCCCGGTAGTCGGCGCTGAACCGGCGGCCGTGCAGCGCCGGCAGCAGCGCGCTCAGCCCCGCGCGGGCGTCTCCGGTCAACGCCAGCGCCGACAGTTTCCCGGCGTCGAAGCCGGTCACGTTCAGGTTCACGAACCGCACGTCCGGCCGCTGGAACACGCTGCGCGAGGCGGTGGTGAAATCGGAGTACCGGGTACCGACGCCGAGCACCACGTCGGCGTGCCGGGCCAGCCGGTTCGCGACCGGGCTGCCGGTCGCGCCGATCCCACCCACCGCGCACGGATGATCCCAGTTGAGCGCGCCCTTGCCGGCCTGGGTGTCGGCGACCGGGATGCCGGTCTCGCGGGCGAAACGGTCCAGGGCGGCGGACGCCTCGGAGTAGATCACTCCCCCGCCGGCGACGATCAGCGGCCGGGCGGCGCCCCGGATCACGGCGGCGGCCCGCTCCAGGGCGAGCGGATCGGGGGTGTGCCGGGGCACGTGCCAGACCCTTCTCGCGAACAGTTCGTCCGGGTAGTCGTACCCCTCGGCCTGCACGTCCTGGGGAAGGCAGACCGTGACCGCGCCGCACTCCGCCGGGTCCGTCAGCACCCGCATCGCCCCGAGCAGCGCCGCGGGCAGCTGCTCGGGCCGCCAGACCCGGTCGAAGAACCGGGACAGCGGCCGGAACGCGTCGTTGACCGACACGTCGGCGGACCGTGGATCCTCCAGCTCCTGCAGGACCGGGGTGGCCACCCGGGTGGCGAAGACGTCCGACGGCAGCAGCAGCACCGGCAGCCGGTTGACGGTGGCCAGCGCCGCGCCGGTGAGCATGTTCGTGGAACCGGGACCGATCGACGCCGTGCAGGCCATCGTCGACAGCCGGTTGCGCATCCGGGCGTACCCGACGGCGGTGTGCACCATCGCCTGCTCGTTGCGGGCGAGGATGAACGGCATTCCGGACTGGCCCAGCCGGGACTCGCCGGTACGCTGCGCCTGCAACAGCGCCTGCCCGATCCCGGCGACGTTGCCGTGCCCGAAGATGCCGAGGAAACCGGCCACCGCCCGCTGCTCGACGCCGTCCCGCTCGGTCCACTGGTTCGCCAGGAAACGCACGACGGCCTGGCCGACCGTCAACCGTTGCTTCACCCGCGCCTTCTCTCCCGAGTCGAGGTCAACGGCAATCTGGCGTCGACACGTTCGGCGGCCCAGCGGCCGCGCACCCAGCCGTGCGCCGGATCGTCGCGGACCAGCCAGCGGCGGATGCCGGGGCCCGCCATCACGTTGAGGTAGTAGAGGTCGTAGCCGGGCGAGGCCATCGACGGGCCGTGCCAGCCGTACGGGATCAGCACCACGTCGCCGGAACGGACCTCGGCGCACACGTCGATCGGGCGGTCGGGGTGGCCGTACACCCGCTGATAGCCGCACCCGTGACCGCCCGCCGGCGAGGCGGCGACCTCGAAGTAGTAGATCTCCTCCAGGCTGCACTCGTCCGCGTGCTGCTCGTCGTGCTTGTGCGGCGGATACGACGACCAGTTGCCGCCCGGTGTCAGCACCTCGCAGACGATCAGCCGGTCGGTCTCGAACGACTCCGGGGTGCAGAAGTTGTTCACCTGGCGGCTGGCCTGCCCGGCGCCGCGCAGCTCCACCGGCACGTCCTCGGCCGCGCCGTAGCGGAACGGAAGCGTCCGCTCGGCGCGGGCGGCAGGCAGCGCGAAACGGCCGCCGTTCGGGGCGCGCAGGGTCACCGTGCAGCCGCGCGGCAGATAGGCGAAATCAGTCACCCGGGAGAAGACCGAACGGCGGCCGGTCAGGGTCAGCCGTTCGTCGTCGCAGGCCACGTCACAGCCACCAGCCAGCGGCAGGACCAGCACCTCGTCTGAACCGGTCATGAAACGGACCCGGCCGCCGACCGGCAGGTGCACCACGCGCAGCCCGCTGTACTCCCAGCCCGCCGTCTCCGGCGTGATCAGCACGTCGAACGGCCGATCCGCCGAACTGCCGCGCGGCACCAGGGGATTCACGCGCGCCTCAGTCATGGGCACGCACCTCCTCCTCCGTCGGCATGGCGTCCGAGCAGGACAGCCGCGACGCGACGATGGCGCCGGCGACCCCGGCGAACCGCATCGTCTCGGCGAGGGGCCAGCCGGCCAGCAGCCCGTGGCAGAGCGCGCCGCCGAACGCGTCCCCCGCGCCCAGCCCGTTCAGCGTCTCGATCTTCATCGGCGGGATCTCGACGCGTTCGGCGGCTGTCGCCGCGAAGACCCCGGCCGGCCCGCGTTTGATCACGGCGAGCCTCGGGCCCGCGGCGATCAGCCTGGCCGCGGCTTCTTCCGGGTGCGGTACGCCCACCGCGGTCTCCACCTCGTCGAGGTTGCCGACCACGACCGTGGCCATCGGCAGCGCCTCCGCGTACCAGTGCCGGGCCTCGTCCCGCGACGCCCAGAACATCGGCCGGTAGTCCAGGTCGAAGACGGTGTGATCGGTCAGCTCGCGGGCCCGCAGCGCGGACAGGGTGGCGGTGCGCGACGGCTCGGCGCTGAGCCCGGTCCCGGTCATCCAGAACACTCCGGCCGCCCGGATCGCCGCGAAGTCCAGATCGGACTCACGGATCTCCAGGTCCGGGGCCTTCGGGTAGCGGTAGAACGTCAACGGGAAATGGTCCGGCGGGAAGATCTCGCAGAACGCCAGCGGGGTCGGCAGCCCGGCCACCGACGCCACGAAACGGTCGTCGACGCCGAAGTCGCGCAGCGCGTCATGCAGGAAGTCGCCGAACCCGTCGGCGCCGGTACGGGTGATCACCGCGGCCCGGCGCCCGTACCGCGCGGCCGCGACGGCCACGTTGGACGGGCTGCCGCCGAGGAAGCGCCGGAACGTGCCGACCTGTCGCAACGGCACGCCGATCTGTTCCGGGTAGAGGTCCACGCCGATGCGCCCCATCGTCAGCACCTCGTCTGCGAGCATGCGCATCCCTCCGGCCGGCGATGCGCGGCAGCGGCGGGTAACCGGTCGGCAACGCTGCGTTGGACCTGGTTACGATGAAATTACGCGCATGCGGACACGTCAAGGGGGCGGACGCATCGCGTCCGCCTCGTGACTGTCACTTTCAGACTGCGCGCCGCATCCGGGAGAAGGGCGTGCCGTCCGGCAGATAGATCTCGAACGGCGTCATCGGCGTGTAACCATGCCGCTGGTAGAGGCGGACGTTGTTCTCGTTCGTCGCCTCCGGACAGGCGGGCACGCCGTCCACCAGTTCGGTATCGACGAGATCCATCCGGCGCCACAACATCGATG
Source organism: Actinoplanes utahensis (assembly GCF_016862455.1). Classification (GTDB taxonomy): domain Bacteria; phylum Actinomycetota; class Actinomycetes; order Mycobacteriales; family Micromonosporaceae; genus Actinoplanes; species Actinoplanes utahensis. The sequence goes on along the minus strand of NZ_BOMZ01000046.1, from coordinate 19,707 downwards.
CACCGAGCAGCGCCGAGACCGAGACCGAGGGTGGCCGGCGAAAGCAACGACTTGCCACGAATCGAGTCATGAGCCGTCAGACAGAGATCATCGGCGGGCGGTAGCTGCGGCGGCGCCACTGCGGGTTCTCCTCTCGACGCGCCTGAAAAGGTGCCCGCGAGCGCCCTCCGAGATGAGGGGAGACGTCAATGAAGCAGTTACGTAGCGCTTCCCCAGCGCAGCGGGACGGCACCCGCGGATCAACGCAACGTCCAGGCGACGAGCATCAGTTCCACTGTAGGCGCTGTGGATCCCGCTGCTGCTCAGGGGCTTTAGGCAACGACCTTGAAACGTGACGCTCCGCTTGGGGTGTCCTCGAGATAATGGATATCCACATAACAGCTACCACTCAGGGTAACTAGTTGCGGAATCAACTAAATCGGCGTAGCGTTGGCGAAAAGGTTGAAGCTTCAACGGAGGTCACCATGCGGATGCCCGCCCTCTTCCTCAGCCACGGCGCACCGCCGCTGGTCGACGACCCCACCTGGACGGCACAGTTGCGCGACCTCGCCGCCAGCCTGCCGAGACCGAAAATGATCCTGGTCGCATCGGCTCACTGGGAGTCCGCACCCCTCATGCTCGGAGCCACCGAGACCGTGCCGCTCGTCTATGACTTCGGGGGTTTCGCCCCGCGCTACCACCAGGTGCGGTACAACGCTCCAGGTGCTCCCGAACTAGCCGACAAAGTCGCGAAATCGATGCCCGATCACCAGACGGTCGCCCGCACCGACCGCGGTCTCGACCACGGTGCGTATGTGCCACTCACCGTCATGTACCCCGACGCCGACATCCCCGTCCTGCAGATGTCCCTGCCCACCCTCGAACCCGATCGCCTGCTCGAGATCGGCCGCCGGCTCGCCCCGCTGCGCGACGAGGGAGTGCTCGTCATCGGCTCCGGATTCACCACGCACGGCCTGCCGTTCCTGCGCGACTGGCGGCCCGAGGCGGCCGCGCCCGGCTGGTCGGCCGAATTCGACGCGTGGACCGCCGAGACCCTGTCCCGCGGCGCCGTCGACGAACTCGCCGACTTCCGCGACCGTGCCCCCGGTATGCCGTACGCGCATCCGACGATCGAGCACTTCGCCCCGATGTTCCTGACCCTCGGCGCGTCCACGGACCCGGCTCAGGCACCCGACCAGCCGATCGAGGGTTTCTGGATGGGCCTGGCCAAAAGATCGTTCCAGGTCGTATGAGCCTATCGATTTCTCAGCATGCTTGCAGAATCTTTGGAGATCCTGTGAAGCATGCTTGAGGTCTCCGCGCTCGGGTGGACCGTCACCATCGGTGTCATCGTCGCCCTGCTCGCCCTCGATTTGACGCTCGGGGTGCTTCGTCCACACGTCGTCGGCTTTCGCGAAGCCGCCGGCTGGTCCATCTTCTATATCGCCGTCGCGATCGTCTTCGGCGTGGTATTCGCGAACGTCTACGGCTGGGGCTACGGCACCGAGTATTTCGCCGGCTACATCGTCGAGAAAAGCCTCTCCGTCGACAATCTGTTCGTCTTCGTCATCATCATGACGACGTTCGCCGTTCCCGAGCGCTTCCAGCAGAAGGTGCTGACCTTCGGCATCATCATCGCGCTGATCCTGCGAGTGATCTTCATCGTGGTCGGCGCCGCCCTGCTCAGCGCCTTCTCGTTCATGTTCCTGGTGTTCGGCCTGATCCTGCTCTACACCGCCGTACAACTGTTCCGGCACCGCGACGAGGATCCCGACGTCGACGAGAACGCGCTGGTCAAGGCCGCCCGCCGGTTCCTGCCCGTGACGGAGGACTACGTCGAGGGCAAGATGATCACCCGCATCGACGGCAAACGCATGGTCACACCGCTGTTCCTGGTCCTGCTGGCGATCGGCGGCACCGACCTGCTGTTCGCCCTCGACTCGATCCCGGCCGTCTTCGGCGTCACCGACCAGGCCTACATCGTGTTCGTCGCCAACGCGTTCGCCCTGCTCGGCCTGCGTGCCCTGTTCTTCCTGGTCAAGGGCCTGCTCGACCGCCTGGTCTACCTCTCCACCGGCCTGTCGATCATCCTGGCCTTCATCGGCGTCAAGCTGGTGCTGCACTGGGCCCACAAGGACATCAGCGCTTCGGTCCCCGAGGTCGCAACCCCGATCTCCCTCGGCGTGATCATCGGCATCCTGGTCATCACGACAGTCGCCAGCCTGCTGAAATCCCGCAAGGACCCCTCCTTGAAGGCCCACGCCGGCAGCCTCCGCGCCAACCCCGCCGACCACCAGCACCCCGCCCAGCACTGATCCCCGTGGGGGCCGTCACGGCGGCCCCCACACCCCACCGACCGCCCTCCGGTCGCGGTCACCCCGGGCTGGTTGTCACTGCCGACTCGGAAGTGGGCCATCGCCGCAGCTCATGCCTTGATCGAAAACGTTATGCCAACCGCACCGAGCGGCCGACTTTCACGCACGGCACGGGCGTCGCAAGGACACGGATGGCTGGCTCAGCAGCGCTGCGACAGCACCCACAGCCAGCCGGACGAAATCGCGACCGACCGGGACCGCTCAACGCCGCATCCGCCGTAGCAGGGCTGAGCACGGTTCGTCGAGTGCCCGGCTCCCGGTGGGGTGGCACAGGGCGCCGAACATCCTCAGCACCGCCCGAATCTCCGCGACCACCCGCGACTCGTCCGGCCGGGGATCTCCGTCGACGCAACTCCTCCTCCGGGGATCTCCGTCGACGCGGCTCGTTGACCGAGATCTCCGTCGACGCGACTCGTCCGCCGAGATCTCCGTCGACACGGCCGTCCCCCGAGATCCCCGTCGACGCGACTCGTCCGCCGAGATCCCCGTCGACGCGACTCGTCCGCCGAGATCCCCGTCAACACGGCCGTCCCCCGAGATCCCCGTCGACACGGCCGTCCCCCGAGATCCCCGTCGACACGGCCGTCCCCCGAGATCCCCGTCAACGCGACTCGTCGACCGGCCCGCCCTCGGGGTCAGGAGTTTGCTCTGCGGCGCCGTGCGGCGGCGCCGGCTCACTCTTCGCCCCTGGCGTTCGCCGCGGTGCCCTCGGTGCTGCCGCCTCGTCCTCCGGTGCCCGCCGTGCCCGGGGAACTCGTGGACCGGTCGCCCGGCCGGTGCCGGCGGTCCTGTTCTCCGCAGCGGGCTCCGGAGACTCCACCGGATCGCCGGGCCCGTCAGCCCCGCCCCGCGAGCCGGTAGCGGCCTCACCGCCCTGACCGCCGGACGTCCTCTTCCGTGGGGACGGCGTCCGCCGGCCCGTACCGGACGCGGGTCTTTCTCCCACACCCGCAGATCCGGAAAGCGAATCGCCGCCTGCTTCCGCGCCTCCACCCGGCATTGTCTTCCGTGTGCTTGGCGTGCTCCGCTTCCTCGGCGCCGATTTTCGGGGCGCCGGGACAGAGCGTCCCGCCGTTTCCGGCGCGGGCGTCCCCGGCGATTGCTCAGCCTGGGTTCGGTCCGCCGTGCCGGCAGTCTCCCGCCCCGCGGCCACCTGCCCCGACACAGTCCCCCTAGACATCTCGGGCGACTCGGATTCCGCCGTTGCCGGTGCTGCCGCAGTCTCCGCCGGTTCTCGCCCGCTCGCTGTCGGCTGCGAATCCCCTTTCGCAGCTGCCGCTCCCCGACCGACGCCATCCGCTTCCGCCCCCACTTCGCTTACGGGGTCAAGGGCGTCGCTCTGCGGGCCCGGGCCCGCGAAGGCCGGCTCATCGACGCCGCCGCCCGCGGGCCGCCGCACCTCGCCGCCTTCCGCAGAACCCCGCGGCTTCGCAATCTCCGTAGATCCCCGGGGCTCGCCGCCCTCCGCAGAACCCGGCAGCTCGGCTGTCTCCGCAGTACCGCGCAGCTCGGTGATCTCCGTGGACCCCGGTGGCTCGCCACCCTCGCCGGATTCACGTGCCTCGGTGCCCATCTCCCTGGCGGCGGGACGGTCGGGCGGTGGGGTCTCGTCCGGAGCGAGGGGCGGGCGGCCGGTGCCGATCACGGCGTACACCTCAGGGCGCTGGCGCCGTAGTTTGCGACCCCATACCAGGCCGGCGATCAGGACCAGCAGGTACAGCAGGGTCGGCGACCAGATCTTGACCACGTTCTCGCTGTCCAGTAGCTCCCCGAAGAACGCGATCGTGAGCAACAGCACGAGCCAGAGGAAGACGTTGGCGATCCATGGCGCGATCCGACGTCGCCAGAGCGTCTCCCCGTGGTCGGACCGGCCGAAGAACCGCACGACGGCGACCGACGCGATGGCCATCAGGATGAGCACTCCGAGACCGCCGGAGACGGTGCCGAAGAAGAACAGATCCTTCGTCGGATTCCACGCCGCCGCCGCGAAGATCAGCAACACGACGAGGGCGAGGGCGGACTGCGCGGACGACGCCGCCACTGGTACGCCCCGACGGGTCCGTGCCAGCGCCTGCGGCAACACGCCTTCCCTGGCGACGGTCAGACCGTAACGGGCGACAGTGTGATGGAAGGCCAGCATCGCGGCGAACAGGCTGGTGGCGAAGAAGATCCGCCCGAGATCGACGACAGCCGTCCACAGATAAGGCGCGGGCAGGTAGAAGAACAGATCGTCGAGATGCTGACCGGCGATCACGACGATCTGGTCGGGCCCGGCGACGACCGACATCGCCCACGCGGTGCCCCCGTAGAGGACCGCCGCGACCAGCAGGGTGAACCCGATCGCGCGGGCGACTGTCCGGCGTGGGTCGCGAGCCTCGGCCGCGTACACCAGAGGGGCCTCGAAGCCCACCATGCCCGCGATCGCGGCCACCAACAGCGACACACCGCCCGCGCTGGCGATCAAGGCGGGGTTGAGGGTGTCGAAGGTGACCGTGCCACCGGCCGGGTTCCCGACCATGACGATGTCGAAGAGCAGGACGATCAGCACCTCGGCGCAGACCAGCACGGTGAGGATGCGGGCGTTGAGATCGATGTCGAGCCGGCCGAGCGCGGCGATCACCGCCCAGCCGATCAGCGCGAGCACGATCCACGAGACGTTGATACCGAAGATCGCGAGGGCGTTGTGCGCGGCCACTCCGAACGCGCCGTAAAGACCGATCTGCATCGCGTTGTAGGCCAGCAGCGCGACGAAAGCGGTTCCCACGCCGACGGGCCGGGAGATGCCGATCGATGCGTACGCGTAGAAGGCGCCGCTGTTGGGCACATGCCGCGCCATCGCCGCGAGTCCCACCGCGAACACTCCGAGCACCGCGGCGACCAGCATGTACGCCACCGGAATGCCCTTTTCCCCCACTGAGCCGTAGCCGAGCGGCAGAGCCCCCGCCACGACCGTGAGCGGGGTCATGGCGGAGACCGCGATGACGAAGACCGGCCACGTGCCGAGCTTGCGCTCCGGCTGGGACATGGCGCCTCCCGTGTCGAATCGACGACGAATCGATGACCGCCCTCCATCATGACCCTCAGGGCGACCGAACGATATAGAGAAAAGTCGATCTTGTAACCGGGTTTCCCTTCGTTGTTGGGCCATATCGGCCCGTCACGAGCCGTCGCTACCGCCACTCGTCCTTCCAGCCCACCGCGCAGCGCCGGTCGCCGGACAGCGGCGGTCGCCGGGCCGGCTCGCCGTGGATTCGCTCATGGGGACCCGTCGAGTTCCATGGCGTAGACCCGGACCGGGCGTCCGCACGACGGCTCGATCGTCTCGCGTTCGAGGCTCATACCCAGCTTGATCATCACCCGAGCCGAGGCCTCGTTGCCGACCTGATGAATGCTGACCAGTCGTTTCAGGCCGAGATCGGCACGCGCGTGATCGACTACCGCAGTGGCAGCCTCGGTGGCCAGCCCTTGTCCCCAGTGCTGTCGCCCCAGCCGCCATCCGATCTCCACGGCCGGCAGGATCTCCGGAAGAAACGTCGGCACCGCGAGCCCGGTGAATCCGGCCAGCTCACCACTCTCCCGCAGGACCAGGGCGAAGAGGCCGAACCCGTGCTCCTCCCAGTGGCGCCGGTAGATGTCGAGCCGCTCCGCGGTCCCGGCGCGGTCCAGCACGCGGCCGTCGCCTATCCATCGCATGACCTCGGGCTGGGCGGTGATCTCCGCGAACGCGTCGAGATCCGCCTCCCGCCAGCGGCGCAGCACCGTCCGGGCGGTGACCAGTTCGTTCATCGTGTCGCTCCTTCGCGCCTGGGCCGACGATCATGCCGAAACCCGCGGTCTTGCCGTGCCGCTCCTCGTGCCGAGGCCCGCGGTCATGCCGGAACCCACGATCTTGCCGTGCCGCTCCTCGCGCCGAGGCCCGCGGTCATGCCGGAACCCGCGGTTTCGTCGTGCCGGGGCGGGGTAGGTTGCCGGGATGCCACTCGGACCGCAACCCCACGGCCGCCGCGGCACGGTCGAGAAGCCTTACAGCCCGCTCAACCTGCGGCTGATCCTCGCCCTGTTCGGCATGGTGGTGTGCACGGTCCTGGCGACACTGCTCTTCCGCGCTGGCTGGACGGTGCCGGGCTGGCTCCTCGCCGCCTGGGCCGTGGTCGCCGCCGTCGACGCCGTGGTGATCCAGTTGCGCCGCCGGGCCCGAGCCCGAGCCGAGGGCGGCCGGGACCACTCGCTGTTCGAATAGGACGGTCGGCATCGGTCACACTCGGCCGGCGTCATGGACCAGCAGCGCCACCTGCACCCGGTTGTTCAAGTCGAGTTTGGTCAGAACCCGGGAGACATGCGCCTTCACGGTGGCGACCGACATGTGCAGCTCCGTGGAGATCTCCGCGTTCGAGCGCCCGCGCGCGACCGCCAGCGCCACCTCGCGTTCCCGGGCGCTCAGCCGATCCAGCAACTGCCCGGCGTGCTCGCGCTCGGGTGGCGCTCCCGCCGCGACATGCGTGATCAACTGGCGGGTGACACTGGGCGACAGGGTCGCCTCCCCCCGGGCCACTCGCAGCACCGCGTCCCGGATCTGGCCGGGCGGCGTGTCCTTGAGCAGGAAACCGCTCGCCCCGGCCCGCAGCGCCCGCAGCACGAACTCGTCCGCATCGAACGTGGTCAGCACCAGGATCTCGGGCGCTCCCGGCTGACGGCGCAGCCGCTCGGTGGCGACGAGTCCGTCGACACCTGGCATGCGGATGTCCATCAGGACGACATCGGGCCGGCACCGTGCCACCGCATCCGGCACCTCAGCGCCGTCAGCGGCCTGGCCGACCACGCTGACCTCCTCGTCGCCGGACAGGATCATGGACAGGCCGGCCCGCACCAGCGGATCGTCGTCCACGATGAGAACCCGAACCACGGCCACCCCGTTCCCGGCATCCATCCGCTCACCCATCCCGCTCGCCATCGGCATCGCACACCGCATCCCGCCCACTCCGACCCGCCGCCGCACGCCACGCCTGCTCGACGCCGGCGCCATCCGTCGCATGCCGGGTCATGGCGACGCCTGCCACGGCAGCCAGGCCGTCAGCACGAACTCGCCGCCGGTCCGGCCGTGGTCGAGCCGCCCACCGGCCAGCAGAGCCCTCTCCGCCAACCCGATCAGCCCCACCCCGGTGCCAGGGATGGGAGCGACGGGAACCGAGACGGGCAGAGGGTTGCGGATCTCGATGGTCAAGCCGTCGTCGGGCGCACCGCTGACCGTGACTCGCACCGCCGCGCCCGGCGCGTGCTTGCGCGCGTTGGTCAGCCCTTCCTGGACGATCCGGTACCCCGCGCGAGCCGTCGCCGCCGGCACCGCCGCGGGATCGACGGCGACGTCCAGCCGAACCTTCGTCCCCGCGCTGCGTGACTCCTCGGCGAGCCCGGCCAGCGCGGCGAGGGTAGGCTGCGGCCGCTCCGGAGCCGGCTCGTCCTCGGACTGGCCGGTGCGGAGCACACCGATCACCGCCCGCAGGTCCTGCAACGCCTGGTGAGCGCTGGCCCGCACCACTGCGGCCGCGCCGGCGATCTCCTCCGGTGGCGCGCCGGGGCGGAACTCCAGAGCACCGGCGTGCAGGCTGAGCAGGGAGATCCGGTGGGCGAGAACATCGTGCATCTCGCGCGCGATCCGGGTGCGCTCCACCACCCTGGCCTGTGCGACGCGCAGACGCTGCTCGGCCTCGGCACGCTCGGCTCGGTCCCGCCAGGAGACGATCAGCTGGCGGCGGGCCCGGACCAGCATGCCGCACAGAGCCGCGAAGACGGCCATCACCGCGCCCCAGGCGAACGTCTGCCAGAACCCGGCAACGATCTCGGGCATCAGCGCCGCGAACACGGCGCTGCTCGCCAGAACGACCGCCACGTAGGTGCCCAGCACCGCGAACGGACGGTGCACCGCGACCGTGAACACCACGATGAGCAGGGTGATCCCGCTGGCCGGTGAGAAGAAGGAGAGCAGGGCCAGATAGACGGCGAGCGGTGCCAGGAAACGCCGGCGCCACCAGAGGCCCACAGCGGCGATCCCACTCGCCACGGCATCCACCCAGATCAGCCAGGTGGGACTGCCGATGCCGGCTGCGACGAACCCGTCGGGCGGATAGAGCAGCGCGTGGGTGATCGTGACCGTGGCGCCCATGCCCAGCACGAAGCAGACGGTGTCCACGAGCCAATCGCGGGTGGACCGGCGGGCGGGCAGCGGCCCGGCCGGATCGGCCGCCAGCGCCGACGGCCACAACCAGCGATACTCCACCGACATCGTTCCCACGAATCCGACCTTACGGGCCGGCGACCCCCGGCCGGTACCGACCAAAGTCGACATCCGACCACCGACCAAGGTAGGCGGGATATCGACCGTCGGCCGACGCGAGGGCCTGCCCACAACGCCCAGGCTTGGTCCCATGATTACGGTCGAGAACCTGACCAAGACGTACGGCACACAACGTGCCGTCGACGATGTGTCCTTCACCTGCGAGCCGGGCACGGTGACCGGTTTCCTCGGGCCCAATGGAGCCGGCAAGTCCACCACCATGCGGATGATCTGCGGCCTCACTCCGCCGACCACGGGACGCTCGGCGATCGACGGTGTTCCGTACCAACGGCTCGGCAATCCGGGGCGGCACGTCGGGGTGCTGCTCGACGCGTCGGCCCAGCACGCCGGGCGCACCGGTCGGGAGGTGCTGGCCCTCGCGGCGATCACGATGGGGCTGGACACCGACCGGGTGAGTGAGCGGCTGCAACGGGTCGGCCTGAACGACGCGGCGGCGAAACGGCGGGTCCGGGCGTATTCGCTGGGCATGCGGCAGCGGCTCGGCCTGGCGTACGCGCTGATCGGTGATCCTGCCGTGCTGATCCTGGACGAGCCGGCCAACGGCCTGGACCCGGAGGGCATCCACTGGATGCGCGGGCTGCTGCGCGACTTCGCCGACCGGGGTGGCACGGTCCTGCTCTCCTCCCATCTGTTGCGGGAGGTGGAGGTGATCGCCGACCGGCTGGTCGTGATCGGCAACGGGCGGATCCTGACGCAGGGCGCCAAGGAGCAGTTGCTCGGCGCCGCCGGGACATCGGTACGGACCATGGATCCAGCAGCCCTCGACGCGCTGTTGCAACGCATGGGGCTCACCGGGACCCGCTCCGCCGACGGCAGCGTGCTGGTGCCGTCGGATCCGCAGACGATCGGTCAGGCGGCCGCGGCGGCCGGAGTGGTTCTTCTCGAGTTGCGGCCGGCCGGTGCCGGCGGCCTCGAGGAGATGTTCCTTCGCCTGACCGCCGGTCCCCAGCCCGAGGAGGTCTCCCGATGACCGCGACCACTCCGCTCTCCACCGTGGCCACCGTTCCGTCGGCTGCCGCCGCGCACCGTGTCCCGCTGTCCCGGCTGACCCTGGTCGAGCTGCGCAAGCTGGCTGACACCAGGGCCGGCCTGTGGCTCCTGATCGTGATCGGCCTGGCCACCGCCGCAACGTCGGTGATCATGCTCGGCTGGGCCGACGACAGTGAACAGACCTTCAGCGCGCTGTACACCTTCGGGCTGGTGCCGTCAGCGGTGCTCCTGCCCGTTCTCGGGATCCTGTCGGTGACCAGCGAGTGGTCGCAGCGGACCGCTCTGAGCACGTTCACCCTGGTACCGGCCCGTGTCCGGGTCATGCTGGCGAAGGTGGCGGCGGGCGTGCTGATCGCCGTGGCGGCGACGGTGGCCACCGCGGTCCTGGCCGCCGTGGCGAACTTGGTGGCGCTGGGGACCGGCGGTGACGGCTCGTGGACGCTGGACCCGACGCTGATCTGGCAGAGCCTGCTCTTGCAGATCATCTTCGTGCTGATGGGCAACGCGTTCGGCGCCCTGTTGCTGAACACGCCGCTGGCGATCGTTGCCTTCTTCGCGCTGCCCACGGTCTGGACGGTTCTCGGCGACAGCATTCGGGCTCTCCGTGACGCGGCCGGCTGGCTGGATCTCAACGTCACCTCGCAGGCGTTGTTGGAGCGGGACATGACCTCGGGTGAGTGGGCGCGTCTGGCGGCGTCGGCCGCGGTGTGGGTGGTGCTGCCGCTGCTGCTCGGGACGGTGCGGGTGCTCCGGCGGGAGGTTTCCTGATCCACAACGGCCGGTGTTGGCGTCACGATCCGGCAATCAGCGGTAGCGTGCCGAGACGTGACGCGTACCCTATTTGCGAGCTTCGCGGCAATCACCGCTTCTATCCCGTTGCTTGCGGGCCCGGCGCCGGCCGCGCCACCGACCACTCCCCCTCCGGGCCCCAGCACCTCCGAGGCGCCGATGACCGGGCCCGCAATGCCGTTCGACAACCCCGGAATGCCGTTCGACGAATCCGGTACGCCGTTCGGAGGATCCGTCGGGCCGTTCGAGACGGAGACCCGCAAACCTGATCTGGACCGGCTCACCTTCGAGGGCCAGCCGCTGCCGATCGCCAGTTACGAGCCCCGGCCCAGCGCGCGGACGATCGCCGAGACCCCACCGATCGGCACGGTCCGCAGCTGGGCCGGCCTCAACGAGATCGACGGCGACGTGTATCGCAAGGACTACACGCTGCGCGGCGTCGGCAAGCACATCGAGGTCTGGGTCGCCAAGGACATCGCCTTTCCCGAGGGCGACTGCCGCAAGGACTCGACCGAGATCACCGACGCTCAGGTCACCGGCCTGGTGGACGAGTTCGACCGGACCATCTACCCCCGAGAGACCAAGGCGTTCAGCACCCCGCCGGCCCGCAGCGGCAAGAACGCGGGGCTGCCCGGCGACTTCACCGGCGCGGGCGACCGCACCGTGACACTGATCGACAACATCCGCGACGACAACTACTTCGACTTCCCGAAGCGGCAGACGTACATCTCCGGATTCTTCTCCGAGCAACTCAACGAGCTGTTCGACCGGAACGTGATCACGATCGACGCCTTCGACTGGGCGCACCGCACCGGGGAGGAGCCCCGTCACGAGCCGGCCGACGACGTCTGCACGAGCCGCCCGGCCCGCCCCCGGATGTACGAGTCGACTTTCGCCCACGAGTGGCAGCACCTGCTGGCCTATTACACCGACCCGGACGAGGAGGTGTGGGTCAGTGAGGGCCTCGCGGATTACGCCCAGACGCTGACCGGCTATGTGGACCCGGCCATCGGCGTACACCATCGCGGGTTCGACAATCACGTCATCTGTTACCAGGGATTCGGCAATGTGACGACCAATTACAACCCGAATCCGCGCAACTGCGGAGGACCGTCGAACTCGCTCAACCTGTGGTCCGAGGGCGAGCCCGATGAGATCCTCGCCGACTACGGCATCGCCTACAGCTTCATGGTCTACCTGCGTGACCGTTTCGGGTCGAAGATCCACACCACGCTGCACAAGGACAAGGCGAACCACGGACTGGCCGGGCTCGCCGCGGCCCTGCCGAAGGGTGTCGACCTGTCCGACGTCCTGCACGACTTCCAGGTCATGACCCTCGTCGACAAGATCGTCGACGAGCGCGGCGGCATGGTGAAGGGCGCGGCCCGAGGGCGGGTCACCGCCGGGAGCCTGGACTCCATCGTGAACCTGGACAACCCGGCCGCTTACGGCCGGCCGGGCGCCGCCCCGAACGGTGCCGACTTCGTCCGGCTGCCGCGGGGTTTCCGGACCGTCGGTTTCGACGGCGCCAAGGCCCTGCCCGCGACGCCGCTCGCCTGGACGGTCGACGCCGGCATGCTCTTCTCCGGCAACACGCCGAACACCGATGCCGCAGCGGTCCGGCCGGTCCAGGTGCCGACCGCCGACCCGGTCCTGCGGTTCAAGACCACTTACGGCCTGGAGGAGAAGTTCGACTACGGGTACGTGACAGTGTCGGCTGACGGTGGCAAGACCTATCAGATGGTCAAGGGCGACCGCACGGTCGCCGGCCCACTGGGCGCGGCCATCACCGGGAAGGCCGCGAACGTCACCCTCGGTTACGACCTCAAGGCGTACGCCGGGAAGCATGTTCTCATCGGTTTCCGTTACGTCAGCGACAACGCCGTCAGCATCGGCGGCTGGCACCTCTCGAACGTCAAGGTGGGCGCCACGCCGCTCGGTGGCGACAGCCTGGACGGCTGGAAGTCGCCCACCCAGATCCGCCCGACGCCTGTGGACAACTGGAACGTGACCCTGGTGGGGCTGGCTCCCCGGCGCGCCAAGGTCGTCCCGCTGGCGGATTTCGCCGAGGTCCGCCGTTTTCCGAAGGTGGTCGCGATCGTCTCCTACGACGAGCCCACCGGCACGGTGACTCAATACGCCCCCTACACCTTGAAGGTCGACGGCAAGCCCTACATCCCCACCGTCAAGACGCCGTAGATCAGTGCGGTCGATCCGGAGCCGGCCTTGTTGATCTGCCCGCCACAGAGCACCCATGCCCCGGTGGCGGGCAGATCCGCGAGATGCGCCAGCACCTCGAGACTGATCCGTCGCCGCCGGTAGACCAGCCGGGACACCACGAAACCGGTGTCGGTGCTGACATCCGGGCTGAAGGCGTCGGTGCCGGTGCCACCGCGCTCGCCGAGCCGCCCGGTGTCGATCAGCCAGGTCACGGCCTCCGGCGAGAAGCCCGGGTGCGGCAGGAAGGCCTCGGTGCCGAAGCGCTCCTCCCAGCCGGTCCAGATCACCACCACCGACTCCTCCGGGATCCGGCCGTGCCGCTCCTCCCATCGCTGCAGGTCGGCAACGGTCACCGCATAGCCCGGATCGGCTGCGCACGCAGCGCGCACGTCGACTTTCACCGCGGGACGGAACAGATCCTCCGGAACCATCTCGTCGGCGAGCAGGCCACCCGGGGTGAAGTGACCGGGCGCGCCCCAGTGGGTGCCGGTGTGCTCCCCCATGAAGACCGTCCGCAGATAGAAACCGTCCCGCTCGAGGACCGCGACGGTCTCCAGGCGCGGCGCCGGGTCGCCTGGATAGACGCTCACCCGGCCCGGGTCATTGACATGCGACAGACCGACCAGCCGCAGTCCGCCCGGCACGGCGTCTCCGCTCATGGCACTCCCCTTCCGCGATCCCGCCTCGCTCGCTCCGCCACGATACCCCATTGACAGTGTCATTCTGACAGTGTCATTGTCTGAGCATGTGGACGATGGAGCAGTTGGTCGAGCGGGTCAGCGCGGCACTGGCCGCGGAGTACCCGGGCGCCCCCAACGGCCGCGTCCGGGAGGTGCCCGATCGCAGGTCGATCCGGTGGTATACGACGATCGGCCTGGTCGACCGACCCCTCGGCACCCGTGGCCGCACCGTTCTCTACGGGCCACGTCACCTCCTGCAGCTCGTCGCCATCAAGCGGCAGCAGGCGGCCGGCCTGACACTCGCCGAGATCCAGGCCGCATTGTCCGGCGCCTCGGAGGACACGCTCGCCACCGTCGCACGGGTGCCGGAGGATCTGCTCGCCACGGCGACGCCGCCGGCAGCCACCACCCCACGGGCCCAGTTCTGGAAGGCCTCCCCCACTCAGTCCGATGCACCTGCGCAGCAGGCCGCCGATTCAGCGCCCGGTTCCACCCGGCGGGCTCTGGCGGCAACGCTCGCGGGCCTTCCCCCGGCGCCCTCCTCGGCCGATCTGATCACCGGTGTTCCGCTCGGCGGCGGCGTGGTCCTGCTGCTGCCCCGACACGTCACCGACCTCGACCGCGACGACATCGCCGAGGCGGCACAGCCCCTGCTCGACCTGCTCGCTTCCCGCGGGCTCACCGATGGGAGAACCGCATGATCATTACTGTGAACCCGATGGGCCCCGCCGAGCTGGAGCTGCACCGGAGTGTGAGTGGCGCCGGCATCGGCAGCCTTCTGACCGACCGCGGCAACCTGCCGCTCGACCGCCTCGACGTCCGCGCCTCGATCAGCGGCCTGCTGGTGCGCACCGAGCTGACCACCGAGTTCGTCAACACCCATGACACCGCCCTCGAAGCCACCTACGTCTTTCCCCTCCCGGACCGGGCCGCGGTCACCGGCATGACGATGACGGCCGCCGACCGGGTCGTCACTGCCCAGCTGCACGAGCGTGGCGCCGCCCGCGAGCGGTATGACCAGGCGATCGCCGCCGGCCGGCGGGCCTCCATCGCCGAGGAGGAACGGCCGGACGTCTTCACCATGCGAGTCGGCAACGTGCTTCCCGGCGAGCGGGTCGTGGTGCGGTTAGGGCTGGTGGGGCCACTGGCCTATGAGGACGGCGCCGCGACCTTCCGCTTCCCTCTCGTGGTCGCGCCCCGTTACGTTCCCGGTCTGCCGATCGGCGGCCCGCAGGCGGGCGACGGCCAGCAGCCGGACACCGACGCCGTGCCGGACGCCTCCCGCATCTCCCCTCCGGTGCTGTTGCCCGGTTTCCCCAACCCGCTGCGGCTGTCGCTCAGCGTCGACATCGACCCGGCCGGCCTGGAGCTCGGTGAGGTGCGGTCCAGTCTGCACACCGTCACCGAGCAGGACGGGACCCTGCGCATCGAGCCGGGCGGGCGAGCCGACCGTGACTTCGTGCTCCGCCTGGCCTATGCGCCCGGCGCCGAGTCCGCGGTCGCCGTCCCCGACGCGGACGGCGAGCAGGGCACCTACCAACTCGTCGTGCTGCCACCGGCGGTCACCACGGCGCCCCGCCCGAAAGACGTGGTGCTTCTGCTGGACCGTTCCGGCAGCATGAGCGGCTGGAAGATGGTGGCGGCCCGGCGCGCCGCCGCCCGGGTCATCGACACGCTGACCAGCGCCGACCGTTTCGCGGTGCTCACCTTCGATCACGAGGTCGAGTGGCCTGATCAGCTGGGCGACGGGCTGGTGGAGGCGAGCGACCGCAATCGTTATCGGGCCGTCGAGCACCTGGCACGCGCTGGTGCACGAGGCGGTACCGAGCTGCTCACCCCGCTCACCACCGCCCTCGCGCTGCTGGCCGACAGCTCCGGCCGGGATCGTGTGCTGGTGCTCGTCACCGACGGCCAGGTCGGTAACGAGGATCAGATCGTGAAGCAGGTGACCACGCGGATCGGGTCGATCCGGGTGCACACCGTCGGCATCGACCGGGCGGTCAACGCCGGGTTCCTCGGCCGGCTGGCCGCCATCGGCGCGGGCCGCGCCGAGCTGGTGGAGAGCGAGGACCGTCTCGACGAGGCCATGGAGCAGATCCACCGCCGGATCGGTGCACCGGCCGTCACCGGCCTCGCCCTCACCGGCGACGGGATCACGCTTGTCGACGGTTCCCGCAGCCCGTCCCGCCTACCCGGGCTGTACCCCGGGGTGCCCCTCGTGATCTCCGGCCGCTACACCGGCACGCCCGAGGGGACCCTCACGGTGACCGGCCGGACTCGCGACGATCAGGAGTTCCGGACCGTTGTCCCGGTGCAACGCCGTTCCGAGCCGGCGGTCACGTCGCTGTGGGCGAGAGCCCGGCTGCGTGACCTCGAGGATGCGTACGCTTCGGGCAACCCCGCCCTGGAGACGGAGATCGTCGGGACGTCACTCCGGTTCGGCGTGCTCTGTCGGTTCACCGCTTTCGTGGCGGTCGACGAGCGGGTGGTGAACGAGGGCGGCCAGAATCGTCGGGTCACCCAGCCGGTCGAGCTGCCATCAGGCTGGGAGATGCCTGTCCCGTCCGTTCCGGTGCACTACCAGTCAGCCCTCGCGTCACCGTTCCCGGACATGGCCGCGCCGATGTCGGCACCGGGCGTCATGCCTCCCATGCCGTCGGCGCCGGGCACGCCTGCGCCGCCTTCCCCGCGTTTCGCGCCCGCTCGGGCACGGAGCTCGTCTCCCGGCGGGTCCGCCCCCTCCGGCAAGCCTTTCGGGAGGTTCGGTGGCCGGCCACCGGCGGGTTCCGCCGGAGTTCCCCTGACGGGGGCGCCGACCGAGGCGCCGGTGAGCGGGGCGCCTACCGCCGAGCCGCCCGCGACGGGAGCGCCGGTCAGCGGAGCGCCCGCCGGCGATGCCTCGGCGACGGCCCAGAAGTCGGCTGCCGAGCCCCTCACCGGGGGCTCAGCGCCGGGCGGGACGGTGGACGCTGACACGGGAACGCCGGCTCCCTCGGCGGGAATCGCTCCCGCTTCGGGCGCGGCAGGCGGCGGGCCGGCTCGTGGTTCGCGGCCGGGCGCACCTTCGGGACGGTGGGGATCTCGTCGGCCCATCGCCGCCACCGGCGGGCTCACCCTCGACGAGCTGCGCGAGCTTGCCGCTGTCGAGGTGGCACGGTTGCACGAGGCCGCGCAGCAGCCCGCGCTGGACCGCCGGGACCTGCTCGACGACATGGCGAGCCGCCTGTCGGTCCTCCTCGAGCCGGTCACCGATGCCGAGCTCGACCCGCTTCGCGACCTGATCACTTCTCTTCGCGGAGACGGCGACCTCGAGACCAGGTGGTCGACCGCGATCCGGGTCCTGGAGAAGTTCGCCACCGGAAAGCCGGAGAAGGAGAAGAAGCGTCTCTTCTGGAAGTAGCGGCCACCGGCTCCGCCTCGGGTCCTCACAGTGCCGGCCGCGACGCCGTCACCTGGGGGGCCGAGGTGCCGCCTCACTTCCACACCGGTTCGACCGGGATCGGTTCTCGGAGAGCCACAGGTCCGGACGACCCGAACACACAGGACACCGTCGCGGTTCGCGGTGGGGACGGCGAGCGTGATCACCGTTCCACATTGACAAAACAACAGTGGATCAAGAAGTCGAGGATCCATCCGGCGACGCCTGACAGGCAGCGATGGTGCCATCGGCCGGTCATGGGCAGCCGGCACGAGTGAGGGCACGGTGAGTAGTGCCCGGATGAAGCAGACACGGGGTGAAGCCCGCGGTGAGGCCGGCAGTTGGGGTGGGCTGAGAAGGAGAGCGCTTGACGACGAGAAGAGTGACGATCATCAGCCGGCAGGGCCCCCACACGGTGGCCTGAATGCCGGTAAGTTGGGTGGCCGATGCCGGACCAGGGGGTGGCGACGCCAAGTGGGCGAGGATCTGGGCGACAATCATGACCCGTTGTTGGTGCGTCCGTTCGTTCTGCCGGATGGCGCCCGCCACGAGCCGCCGCCATCCGCATCGACCTGGCCGGTGGAACAGCAAGCCGGGGAGATCCCGGCCCAGCCGGTCCCCGTGGTGGCCGCCACGCGATCCGCGTCGTCCCGGCCCGGCCGGCGGCGTCGCCCGTCACTGCTGATCGGGGCCGGGGTGGCAGCGGTCGCGAGTGTCGCCGGATACGCGTTGCTGCGAGCCGCTGACGGACCGGCGGTGTGGACCTCCATGCCGGGGACGTCGCTGCCGGCCGCGGTCGGCCCGCCCGGCTCGGCGAGCACCACGGCGAGTGGTGTGCCTGCCCGGAGCGGGGACTCCGGCGGAAAGGCCGACTCTGGTCAGGGACCGGAGTCGACGGAGGGCCGGCGGACGGGCGAGCCGTCACCTACCGGTGTCACCTCGGCGACCCCGTCAGCAGGGCGGCCCGCCGCAACCACCGGCACTCCGACGTCAACCGTCCCGGCACCGCCGATCGGGCTCCTGCCGAATCCGATCACGACCGGCCGGGGCCTGCTGGTGACCGGCAACGGTCTCTGCCTGGATCTGCGTGGTGGCGACGCCGCGGAGGGCCGCGAGGTGCACATCGACGACTGCAACGGCACCAGTCCACAGCGCTGGCGGCTCAACCCGGACCAGACCCTTGAGGTGCTGGACATGTGCGCCTATCTGGTGGGCGACGGCACGGTTCAGCTGACCCGATGCGATGGTCGCACGACGGCGCAGTGGCAGTTGTTCGCCGACGGGAGGCTGACCAACGCGGCGACCGGTCAGTGCCTCACCGACCCCAGCTCCGGCGCCCGGCCGGGACGCCCGGTCATCGTGGCCGCCTGCGCCACCGGCAACAACCAGCTCTGGACCTTCCGCTGACGTACCGGCCCGGTGCCGTCTTCGGCTGATGAGGGTGGAGCCCTCACCGAACAGGTCTTTCCGGGCATGGCAGCCGGCATGCGGTCCCCCAGTCCGGGACCGGAGATGCGGAAAGCCCGGACAGCATGAGCAATATCGGCCACACGCCTGGCGTGCGGGCTTTCGAACAGCAGGGCTCGGCTGATCATTCGGGTACGCCGGCAGGCAGCATCGGTAGGTCACCCGGCGGCCCCGGCGGGCTGTCGCACCCCCGGCCCCGCAGATGAGGAGCGGGCGCGCAGGAGCGAGCCGGACCGAGCCAGCGGATGATATCCGTCGATGACGGGATCACTGCGAGGCTGACGGGACAGCGCTTCGGTGGACAGAGTGGAGGCCCGTGGGATCGGGGAGCGGAAAGTCAGTGGGGGGTGGGCGGAAGAGGGTTTTAGATCAATTAACGATGGTTTAGGTGGGTCGCGGACTGGTGGAAGCGAGAGCTCGGGGCGCGTTTCAGGGGGCGTACGGCGCAGGCCCTTGATCTTGATCTTTAAAGTGATCGAATCGTCAGGCCGAAACACTGGTGATTCCTCCGTTGCCGACTCTTAGGGTCATGTGATGATCTCCGCACCGCTTCGCATCGCACTGTTGTCATATCGGAGCAAACCGCACAGCGGGGGTCAGGGAATCTATGTTCGGCACCTGTCGCGGGAACTCGTGCGGCTCGGGCACGAGGTGGAGGTCTTCTCCGGGCCGCCGCTGCCGGAACTCGATGACGGGGTCAAACTGACTGTTCTGCCGAGCCTCGACCTGTACCGGGAGCCTGACCCGTTTCGGACGCCCCGGCGGGAGGAGTTCCGGACAGCGATCGATGTGCTCGAGTGGGCCGCGATGTGCACGGGGGCCTTCCCGGAACCGCTGACGTTCTCGCTGCGAGCGTGGCGGCATCTGCGGGAAAGGCTTGCCGACTTCGACGTCGTGCATGACAACCAATGCCTCGGGTACGGGCTGTTGCCGCTCGGCAGGCTGGGGCCGCCGGTGGTCGCCACCATTCACCATCCGATCACCGTGGACCGGGACCTGGAGTTGGCGGCGGCACCCGACTGGAAGCGGCGGCTGTCGTTGCGGCGGTGGTACGCGTTCACGCGGATGCAGGCTCGGGTGGCCCGGCGGGTGCCGTGGCTGACGACGGTCTCGCGAGCCGCGCGCGACGAGATCGTGCAGGCGTTCGGCGTACGGCAGGAGCAGCTCACCGTGATCGGCGTCGGCGTCGACGTCGACACGTTCAGCCCGGCCCGCCACACCGAGAACACGACCGCTGACGTGGCGAGCCCGGCCGGCACGGCCGCCGGCCCGCGCGACATCCGCAATCCGACCGAAGACGGCACGAACCCGGCCAGCACAAACCCGGCCAGCACAGACACACACGGCACGGACCCGGACGGCACGGACCCGGACGGCACGGACCCGGACGGCACGGACCCGGACGGCACGGACCCGGACGGCACGGACCCGGACGGC
>NZ_BOMZ01000045.1 GCF_016862455.1 Actinoplanes utahensis | reverse complement strand
GGACCCGGACGGCACGGACCCGGACGGCACGGACCCGGACGGCACGGACCCGGACGGCACGGACCCGGACGGCACGGACCCGGACGGCACGGAGAGCTCTGGACAGAATGCCGGGGCGCCAGGACCCGCGCGGATCGTGGCAGTGGCCAGTGCGGATGTGCCGCTCAAGGGGCTGCCGGAACTGATCGAGGCGGTCGCCAAGCTGCGGGCGGAACGGGATGTCGAGCTGGTCGTCGTCGGCACGGCACGGCCGAAAGGCCCAGCCGCCCAGTCGATCACCAGGCTGGGGCTCGGTGACGTGGTCAGGTTCGTCTCCGGGCTGACGGATGCGGAACTGGCGGAACTGTTCCGGTCGGCGACCGTGGCGGCGGTTCCGTCCCGGTACGAGGGATTCTCCCTGCCCGCGGTCGAGGCGATGGCCTGCGGTGTGCCGCTGGTGGTGACCACGGCCGGCGCCCTTCCGGAAGTGGCCGGGCCGGACGGGCTCGCCTCCCTCCACGTTCCACCGGGTGACTCCGAGGCGTTGTCGGCCGCCATCGGCCGGCTGCTCGACGACACGGAGCTCCGGAGACGGCTCGGTGCCGAGGGACGCCGCCGCGCGGTCGAGCAGTTCACCTGGCGGCGGACCGCGATGCGGACCGCGGAGTGGTACGCCGCAGCGATCGACGCCGCACGCAGCGGGAAGACCCGGTGATCACACCGCCCGGCGGTCACGAGCGCGCTGCGTGAACGGCCGCCGGCGTCACGTGCGGCGACCGCCGATGTGGCACGTGCGGGAGCACTTCACCGGCCCGCACCGTGCGGGCCGGACCACGGAAGACAACGAGAGGCGCGCGCCGGAACGCGCAGGAAAGGTAGATACAACTTGTTGACCGTCGACTACGACCGGCTGGATGTGCGGCCGGGGATGCGGGTTCTCGACCTCGGTTGCGGCGAGGGCCGGCACACCTTCGAGGCGTACCGGCGTGGGGCGGATGTCGTCGCCCTGGACCTGAACGCCAAGGACCTGGCCACCACCCGGCAGTGGTGTGCGGCGATGGAGCTGGCCGGGGAGGTTCCGGCGACGGCGAGCGCCACCACCGTACAGGGGAACCTGCTGTCCCTGCCGTTTCCGGACGCGAGTTTCGACCGGATCATCGCCTCCGAGGTTCTCGAGCACATCCCGGACGACGTGACGGCGATCGCCGAATTGACCCGGGTACTCAAGCCGGGCGGGCTGGCGGCGGTGACGGTGCCGCGCTGGCTGCCGGAGCGGGTGTGCTGGGCACTGTCCGACGAGTACCACGCCAACGAGGGCGGGCACGTCCGCATCTACAAGGAGGACGAGCTGGCCGGCCGGCTGCGGGCGGCGGGTCTGAAGGTGACCGGCAACGGGTTCGCACACGCGCTGCACAGCCCGTACTGGTGGTTGAAGTGCGCGATCGGCGACGCCGCTCCGACCCGGGCGTACCACAAGCTGCTGGTCTGGGACATCGTCGACAAGCCGGTGTTCACCCGGGTGCTGGAGCAGGCGCTCAACCCACTGATCGGCAAGAGCGTGGTGATCTACCTGGCGAAGGAGGAGGTGGCCGTCGGTGTCGGTGCCTGAGCTGCCGGGCGTGCTGAGCTCCGACGCGGTCCGGGCCACCGTCGCCAGCATCGCCGGGGAGCAGGAGGCCGACGGGTTGATCCCGTGGTATTCCGGTGGGCAGGCCGACCCGTGGGATCACGTCGAGGCGGCCATGGCGCTGGACGTGGGCGGGGAGACGGAGCGGGCCGCGGCCGCCTACGACTGGTTGCGCCGGTCGCAGCGGGCGGACGGGTCGTGGGCGTCCCGGTACGAGTCGCATGGAGTGGTCGTCGACCCGACGGCGGAGACGAACCACGCCGCCTATCTCGCGGTCGGCTGCTGGCATCACTGGCTGTGCACCGGCGACGACGAGTTCCTGACCCGGATGTGGCCGACGGTCCAGCGGGCGCTCGACTTCGTGACCGGTCTGCAGGGTCCCGGTGGGCAGATCTGGTGGGCGGCCGGTGACGAGGTGGCGCTACTGACCGGGTGCGCCAGCATCCACCAGGCGCTGCGCTGCGGCACCGCGATCGCCGACCGGATCGGGGAGCCGCAGCCGGACTGGGAGCTCGCCGCCGACCTGCTGTCCGCCGCGCTCAACCGGCGTCCGGAGCTGTTCGCGGACAAGTCCCGGTACTCGATGGACTGGTACTACCCGATTCTCGGCGGCGCGGTCCGCGGGACGGTGGCCCGGCAACGGATCGACGAGCGGTGGGACGAGTTCGTGGTGCCGGGCAAGGGCGCACGCTGCGTCTCCGATCAGCCGTGGGTGACCGGGGCCGAGACCTGCGAGCTCGCCCTCTCCCTCGACACGATGGGTGATCGGGCGGCCGCCACCGAGATGGTCGCGGCGATGCAGCACCTTCGGGAGGCCGACGGCTCCTACTGGACCGGCCTGGTGCTGACCGACGGTGTCCGCTGGCCGGTGGAACGCACGACCTGGACGGCCGCGGCGGTGGTGCTGGCCGTCGATGCGCTGGACGGCCGGCACCCACGGTCGGCGATCTTCCGGGAGAAGGCGGACCTGATCAGCGCTCCCGGCGCAGCAGCCGTAGCGAACCCTGCCCCGTGAGCTCGAGGTAATCGCCCGAGTCGAGGGCTTTGCGATAGATGCGGTAGGGCGCCTGCCCGCCGTCGGCCGGATCCGGGAAGACGTCATGGATGGCGAGGGTCCCGCCGACGGCCAGGTGCGGCGCCCACGACGCGAGATCCCGCTGCGCGGACTCGTCGGTGTGGCTGCCGTCGAGGAACAGGAACGCCAGCGGGCTGGCCCACAGCCCGGCGAAGTCCTCGGCCCGCGCCACCACGGCAACCACGACATCCTCGGCGCCGGCGGTCGCGATGGTCTGCCGGAACCCGGGCAGTGTGTCGATCTTCCCGACGGCCGGGTCGACGAGCGTCGCGTCGTGATATTCCCACCCGGCCTGATGCTCCTCGGACCCCCGGTGATGATCGACGGTCACCACCCTGCCACCTCTGGCCCGCGCCGCCGCCGCCAGATAGAGCGTCGACTTGCCGAGGTAGCTGCCGACCTCCAGCAGCGGCCCGTCCGGCGCCGCGAGCGCGGCCTCGGCCAGCGCCAGCCCTTCGTCCTCCGGCATGAAGCCGGTCGCCGCTTTCGCGGCGTTCAGCAGGTCAGGGTCCAGGGCGGCGCGATTCTCCGAGGTCACCGATGGATCATATTCAAGATCTTTCGTTGGTACGCCGTGGGCCGCCCTTCGCCGGACCACACCCGACCGTGTCCACCGCGCGAGGCGAGCGGGACGCACGGGCGCCGGGGGGCACGGCCCCGCAGTGTCGAGTGGGTGCGGCAGACGCGGCGGGGCGGGCCGCACGGGGCAGAGTGGGCGCGGTGGTCACCAGAGGGAGATGGCCTGGGTGGCGGCGGTGCGGATCAGGGTGCCGTCGAGGGTGGCCCGGGTTTCGGTGATGCCGTAGGCGGGCCACTCGATCACGAAGGTGACCGGGCCGGGTGGTGGTAGTGGGTGGACCCAGTGCTGCATGTCGTAACGGCGGCCGCCTCCCCCGCCGCTCTGGCCGATCAGCATCGGAGCGTCGGCTCCGCGATCCCACGGTGGGGTTCCGCTCAGGTTGGTGACCACGCCGCCGTCCGCGAACCGGATGCCGAGCCGCAGGAACTGTGGGGTCAACGGCTCGTCGCCGCGGAATCGGTTGAACACGTGGTCGAAGACCCGGCCGGCCCGGTCCTCGTCACGGAGGACGGCGACGACGGTGAACTCGAAACCGTTCGGGTAGGCGACGAGACCGGACAGGCCCACGGCGGCGGTCTCGCTGCGGGCCAGCAGGAAACTGCCGGCGACCGCGCCGCCGATCGTCGTCTCGGAACGCATCCAAGACGGCCGGGGTGGCTCCACGAACGGCTCGGGCGGCGGGGGCGGTGGCACGTCGTCGAAGAATCCCACGTACGCAGACTGCCACCGCCGCGCCAGAGCAGAGAAGTCCCCTCGCCACCGGGCGGGTTGTGCAACGCAGGCCGGTGAGAGGCCGCAAACGGCCGGACACGGGGAAGTCGCCTGCTGCGGTGACCGCGGCAGGCAGGCGAGCAGCAGGCGGCGGGCAGCGGGCAGCGGGCAGCGGGCATAGTCAACTTCTTTACTATGCGATTTTTTGTATATACGCTCCGGGCGTGACCGCATACCCGCATCTGCTGAGCCCGCTCGCTCTCGGGCACACCACGCTGCGCAATCGGGTCGTCATGGGCTCGATGCACACCAAACTGGAAGACCGCGCGGCTGACCTGCCGAAACTGGCGGCGTTCTTCGCCGAGCGGGCCCGCGGCGGGGTCGGCCTGATGGTGACCGGCGGGTTCGCGCCGACCTGGCGGGGGTGGCTCAGCCCGTTCGGCAGCCGGATGACGCGGGAGAAACACGCGCTGCGGCATCGGGTCGTCACGGACGCCGTTCACGAGCACGGCGGGAAGATCCTGCTGCAGGTGCTGCATGCGGGGCGGTACTCGTACCACCCCTTCAGCCTGGGCGCGTCGGCGCGGAAGTCGCCGATCACCCCGTTCGCGCCGCGGGCGATGAGCACCCGGCAGGTGGACCGGACGGCGACGGCGTTCGCCCGGGCGTCGTTGCTGGCCCGCCGGGCGGGGTACGACGGCGTCGAGATCATGGGCTCGGAGGGGTACCTGATCAATCAGTTCCTCGCCGCCCGTACCAATGATCGCCACGACATGTGGGGTGGCTCGGCCGTCAAGCGGATGCGCTTCCCGCTCGAGGTCGTGCGGCGTACCCGGGAACTGGCCGGTGACGACTTCATCGTGCAGTACCGGATCAGCCTGCTGGACCTGGTCGACGACGCCCAGTCCTGGGAGGAGACCGTCGACCTGGCGAAACGGCTCGAGGAAGCCGGGGTGTCGATCTTCAATACCGGGATCGGCTGGCACGAGGCGCGGGTGCCGACGATCGTCACGTCGGTGCCGCCGGGCGCGTTCGCCTGGGTCACCGGCAAGCTGCGGGCCGAGGTCGGCACCCCGGTGATCGCCTCGAACCGGATCAACCGGCCGGAGGCGGCCGAGCAGATCCTGGCAGCCGGCGAGGCGGATCTCGTGTCGATGGCGCGGCCGCTGCTGGCCGACGCCGACTGGGTGGCGAAGACCGAGCAGGGCCGGGAACGGGAGATCATCACCTGTATCGCCTGCAATCAGGCGTGCCTCGACCACACGTTCAAGAATCAGCGGGCCACCTGCATGCTCAATCCGCGGGCGGCGTACGAGACCGAACTGGTGCTTCTGCCCACCCGTACCAGAAAGAGAATCGCCGTAGCCGGAGCCGGACCGGCCGGCCTGGCCACCGCCATCGAATCGGCGGGCCGCGGGCATGCCGTGGACCTGTTCGAGGCGTCCGACGACATCGGCGGGCAGTTCCGGCTCGCCGCGCGGATCCCGGGCAAGGAGGAGTTCGCGCGGACGCTCGACTACTACCGGCACATGATCGAGGTTCGCGGGGTCACCCTGCACCTGGGCAGGCGGGTGACCGCCGAGGATCTGACCGGATTCGACGAGGTGATCATCGCGACCGGGGTGGAGCCGCGGATCCCGGCGATCCCGGGGATCGAGCATCCGAAGGTGCTGACCTACCAGCAGGTGATCAGCGGCGCGGCGGAGGCCGGCGAGCGGGTGGCGATCATCGGGGCGGGTGGGATCGGGTTCGACGCCGGCGAGTACCTGCTGCACGACGCGAACGAGCCTCTCGAGGACTGGATGCGGCGCTGGGGCGTCACCGATCCGGCGCTCGAACGCGGCGGTCTGACCACGAAGGTGAAGGCGCCGCCGCGCCGCGAGGTGTACCTGCTGCAGCGCAAGGAGACGGCGCTCGGCAAGGGCCTGGGCAAGACGACCGGCTGGGTGCACCGGGCGACGCTGCAGGATTCCGGAGTGACGATGCTGAAGGGCGTCGAGTACGTGCGCATCGACGACGAGGGCCTGCACATCACCGTCGCCGGTGCTCCCCGCGTGCTGAACGTCGACACCGTGCTGCTGTGCGCCGGACAGAACCCGGTCCGGGACCTGGTCGCGCCGTTGCGGGAGCGCGGCGTGCCGGTGCACGTCATCGGGGGCGCCGACGTCGCCGCGGAACTCGACGCCAAGCGGGCGATCAAGCAGGCCACCGAACTCGCCGCCCGGCTCTGAGAAACGGACATGTCATGAGATATCTTTCCCTGACGACGGCCAACGGCATCGCGGACGTCCGGCTGAACCGTCCCGACAAGCTCAACGCGCTGGCCCTCGACACCTTCGCCGAGCTGGTGACGACCGCACGCGCGCTGAAGAAGGACCGCACCCTCCGGGCCGTGGTCATCAGCGGCGAGGGCGACTCGTTCTGCTCCGGCCTGGACATCGCCGCCGCCATGCGCACCCCCGGCCGGGCCGCCCGGGCGTTCGTCCCGCTCCCCTGGCGTGGCACCAACCGCTTCCAGGAGGCCTGCTGGGCCTGGCGCCGCCTCCCGGTCCCGGTGATCGCCGCCGTGCACGGCCACTGCTACGGCGGCGGTCTGCAGATCGCCCTGGCCGCCGACTTCCGCTTCGCCACCCCGGATTCCCGCTGGTCGGTGCTGGAGGGCAAGTGGGGCATCATCCCCGACATGTCCGGCATCCGGAGCCTGACCGAGCTGCTCGGCGCCGATGTGGCCAAGAAGCTCACCATGACCGCCGAGCAGTTCGACGGCGCCGAGGCCCAGCGGCTGGGCCTGGTCACCGAACTCCACGAGGACCCGCGGAAGGCGGCGACCGCTTTCGCGGAGAGCCTGCTGACCAAGTCCCCGGACGCCCTCGCCGCCGCGAAACGGCTGATCGACGGGGCGCTGACGAGCAGTGCGCGGCGTACGTTCGCCCGCGAGCGGCGGGAACAACTGCGGCTGCTCGCCCTGCCGAACACCAGGATCCTGCGCAAGGCCGTGATGGCCCGGGCCACACCCGCGTTCGGCAAGCGCAGCCGTCCGTAGGATGCCAGCGTGGCATTGAGGAACGCGTTGCTGGCGGCTCTGATCGATCGCGAGTCGTCCGGGTACGACCTCGCGAAGAAGTTCAACAGCTCGGTCGCCAACTTCTGGACCGCCACTCCGCAGCAGCTGTACCGCGAGCTGGAGAAGATGGAGACCGAGGGCCTGCTCTCGGCCCGCCTCGTCAAGCAGGACAAACGTCCCGACAAGCGGATCTTCTCGGTCACCGCGGCGGGCCGGGCGGCGCTGCTCGGCTTCTCCCGCCGCACGCCGAAACCGACGACGGTCCGCGACGAGCTGCTGGTCCAGGTGGAGGCCCTGGCGCACGGTGACGTGGCGAGCATCCGCGCCTCGATCGAGGCGCATCAGAAGGCCAGTCGCACCCGTCTGGAAGGGTACGAGCAGCGGCTCGCCGACATCCTCGGATCCCGCACGGAAAAGGAGTTCCTGGCCACCGGCAGCCGCCTCGGCCCCTACCTCACCCTGAACCGGGGCATCACCTTCGAGCGCGAGAACATCGCCTGGGCCGACCTCGCGCTGACCGTCCTGTCGCACCGCTACCCCGGCCCGGAGAGCGGCACATCATGATCAGCAGAGAGCGGGCGGTGACGCTGATGGAGGCGTTGCTGGCCGGGGATCCGCACGGGCTCGTCGTCACGGATCTCGAGGAGCACGACCTCGGATGGCTGGTGTACACGAATTCCGCCGCGTACGCCCGGACCGGTGCGATCGAGGACGCGCTGGTGGGGCAGGGTGTGTACATCGTGGACAAGGTGGACGGCCGGATTCACCACATCCACGTGCTGGCCGTGCACGAGGACCGGTGGGTGGAGACCTATCGGGAGCAGGTCCGGGGTGTCCGGCCGCCCGATCCACTGCCCGGCCAGGTCCGTGACCTGCTGGAAGTCCAGGGCCCGGTGGCGGCGATGCGGCACGTGCGGACGGTCGCGCCGGATTTCACGCTCGCGGAGGCGAAGGCGTACGTCGACGGTGTCCGCACCCGCGGTGAGCCGCCGGACGACCTGATGGAACGCACCCGTCCGCGCCCGTCGCCGATGCCGTTCGGGATCACGACGGTCACCATCCAGTCATAAGGCTTGGCACGGCCGGTCACCATGGGGTCATGGCCTCACGTTCCGCGCCGGCCGACATCCGGCTTCGCCTCCGTCCGCCGCGCCGGCGGCTCGACCGCCGTTTCATTCTGTGGCAGACGTTGCAGGCCGTCTTCTGGGGTGCGGGGGTGCTGGGGGTGCTGGGCGGGCTCTTCTGGTACGCGGAGAGCTGGCGCCCGTGGCTCCTCCCGATCATCGGGGTCGCCGCCGTGACCTTCGCGGTCGAAATCACGATCATGCCGACCTGGCACTTCCGGGTGCACCGCTGGGAGGCCACCGACGACGCCGTCTACGCCCTCACCGGCTCGTTCACCCGCAAATGGCAGATCGTGCCCATCTCTCGCATCCAGAGCATCGACACCGAGATCGGCCCGTTGCAGCGGCGTCTCGGTCTCGCCACCATCACCGTCACCACCGCCTCCTCGGAAGGCAAGATCTCCATCGAGGGCGTGAACGCGGCGGAGGCCGAGGTGACCGTCGACCGGCTGCGCGAGATCACCGGCGCCAGCGAAGGCGACGCGACATGACCGTCTCCCCCGAACTGGACAGCGGCCCGGACGAGACGGTGACCGGAGCGGAGCAGCCGTGGCGGCAGCTGAGCATCCGCGTCGTCCACCTCGGGCTGATCCGCCTGGTGCTGTCGTCAGTCACCGGTTTCGCCGGGATCGCGCTCCGCGACGATCCGGTGTGGCCGCTGGTGATCGGCGCCGTCATCGGCCTGCTCCGGGCCCTGTCGGATCTGAAACGCTGGCAGTCGACCCGGTACCGGATCACCGCACAGCGGGTGGAGATGCGTACCGGGTGGATCGCCCGCAAGCACCGGATCGTGGCCCGGGACCGGATCCGCAGCGTGGACAGTGCGGCCCAGCTGCTGCCTCGGCTGCTGGGGTTGCGCACGGTGCGCATCGGCTCCGGCGAGTCGGCCAGTTCGTTCCGCCTCGACGCCCTGGACCGCCGGCACGCCGCCCTCGTGCAGAGGGAACTGATGCCCGGCCACGCGAGCGAGCCCGTCGCCACGGCGGCCGACGGCAGCGAAGCCGACGTCCCGGACACCGATGTCCCGGACACCGTCATCGCCGGGATGCGGCGCGGCTGGGTGCTGCTGAACGCGGTGTCGGTGTGGGCGGTCCTCGCGGTCGCCGGCCCGCTGTTGGCGCTGTACTGGCCGCTGAAAGCGCTCGGCTTCGACCTGCTCGGACTGGGCCGTGACCTGTTCGGCTGGGACACTCGCAGTCTCGCCGCCAACCTCGGACTGCTGCTGCTGATCGGCTATCCGCTCGGCATCGCCGCGTCGGCCGTCGCGTTCGCCGTCGAGAACTGGAACTTCCGGCTGGTCCGGACCGGCACCGCCCCGGACACCGCCCTGGTGACCAGCAAAGGTCTGCTCAGCACCCAGACCGTGCAGCGTTCCGACGCACGGATCCGCGGGATCGCGTTCGCGGAGCCGCTGCTGCTGCGCTGGCTGCGGCTCGTCCGGACCGACCTGCTGCTCACCGGGCAGGGCGGAACGGGCGAGGCATCCGGCGGCGGCATCCTGCCGCGGATCCGCCGCGACGAGGCCCGGGAGATCGCGGCCCGGATCCTGCCCGACGGCGCCCGGCCCCTCGAAGCCCGACTGCGGCGGCATCCCCACGGCGCGCTGATCCGGCGGCTCGGCTGGGCGGTCCACTACCCGGCGCTGATGTCCGGCACGCTGACGCTGTTCACCGTGAGCGGGGCGCTGCCCGGATGGGTGTGGCCGCTGCCGCTGCTGCTGACGCCGGTCACGGTGCCGCTAGCCCTGGTCGCGTACCGGGCCCTCGGCCACACCGTGCTCCGGGACTATGTGGTGGTGCGCGGCGGGCCGCTGACCCGCCGCACGGTCGCGCTGCAACGACGGGCGGTGATCGGCTGGACCGTCCGGCAGTCGATCTTCCAGCGCCGGGGTGGCCGGGCGACCGTCGTGGTGGCGACATCGGCCGGGGAACGGCACTACACGGCGTCGGACGTGACCGTCGACCAGGCTCTCGCACTGATCACCGAGACCACCCCGCAGCTGCGGGTCAGCCGCTGAACGCCTGGTCGCGCAGGGCCGCGTACAGATCGTCGGTCTCCGCCACCGCCGCCCGGTGCCGGGCGAGCAGCGCGCCGACGACGGCGGCCCGGCGGCTGAACTCGGCCTGGGCGGGCAGCGGCGGCACCGGGATCTCCAGGGTCCTCAGGCGGCCCATGCTGATCCGGGCCCGGGTCTGCCCGAACCGGAGCCGGCGGGCCCCGGCCACGGTGCCGGGCATGTTGAGGGCCGCGCACACGTACTCCGGGGTGGCGACGGCAGGGTCCACCCGCACCTGGACACAGTCGGCCTTGTTCAGGGCCCGGTCCAGCCAGGACGGCTGGACGCAGGCGCGCGGGGCCGGGTCGCCGAGCGTCGCGACGAGGACGTCGCCGGGCAGGCACGGGTGGCGGCGCAGCGTGGCGAAATGCTCCTCGGAGACGTACGCCCGGTCATGATCGGCGAACTCCCCCGCGCCGATGTTCTGCAGCCGGACCACCCGCACCCCCGAGCCGGCGTAGTGGGCGGTCTTCAGATCCGAGCCGAACGGGCCGTCCGACATCATCGACACCAGCGCGCCGAGCGGCTTGCGCGCCCACCGCCCGGGAACGGCCTCCGGAGCGCCGAACATCTCCGTGAAGATCGCCGGAACCAGCGTGTCCAGCAGCTCACCGGCCCGGCCGCGCCGGTCGCGCAAGCCGTCCGCGCGGCTCAGCCGGGCGGCGATCCGTTCCTGCTCGGAACGGCCGGGCAGCGGGATCTCCAGCTCCCGGACGGCACGGTCGGAGACGGCGGGATAGCTCTGGCCGGTGGCCCGGCCGGTCAGGGCGGCCACGAAACGCGGGGTGCGTACCCAGTGGAACAGGTACCGGCTGTCCAGCCGCCCACCCGGGCGGAGCACACAGAACCCGGTCGACGCGGTCGCCCCGTCCAGGTCGTCGCCGACCAGGGCGACCCCGTTCAGGTTCGGCCGGACCAGCGGGACCAGCACGTCACCGGCGCGCACCAGCTGGCGGGCCCGGCTCGGTGCCGCCGCCGACGGCACCGTCCGGTCGCCGGTGATCCGTTTCGTCCGCTGGTCGATCGCGCCGAGGTCGATGTAGCGGAAACAGCCGTCCGGCGCGGTCCGCGGATCCCAGGTCCGCACCTGCCGGACCACCTCGCCGATCCGGGCCGTCCTCACCGCAGCATCGCCTTCAGCTCCGCCAGATCCTGCCGGATCTCTCCGTCGAGGACTTCCAGCTCGCCGAGGATCTCCAGGGGCGGCCGGTGCTCCGGGACGGTGTGGACGACGCTGCGGTAGCGGTTCAGCGTCAGGTCGTACCCCTGCTCGGCGATCTCCTCCCGGGGGACGCAGAAACTCTGGCCGGTACGCGGCCGGTCCCGCTCGGTGCTGTCCCGGCGCGGCCAGCGCGCCAGCAGATCCGGCAGGTCGTCGTGGTCGTGCGGGACACGTTTGTCGTCCAGGCTGAAACCGTCCGCGGCCACCTCGTAGAACCACACCCGATCGGTGCCGCCGTCATCGGTGCGGGTGAAGAACAGAACAGCCGTGGAGACACCGGCGTACGGCTTGAAGACACCGCCCGGCAACCGCACCACCGCGTCCAGCCGGTGATCCTCGACCAGCATGCGGCGCAGATCCCGGTGCGCCCGCGTCGACCCGAACAGCACCCCCTCCGGCACGATCACCGCGGCCCGCCCACCGGGCGCCAGCAGGCGCAGAACGAGCGCCAGGAACAGCAGCTCGGTCTTCCTCGTCGGGGCGATCGCCCGCAGGTCCGGCGCGGTCGCCGCCACGTCGAGGCTGCCGGCGAACGGCGGGTTCGCCAGGATCAGCGTGTACCGGCCGGCGTCACCGTCCGCGTCCTCCCCCAGCGAGTCGCGGTAGCGGATGTCCGGCCGCTCCACCCCGTGCAGCAGCATGTTCATGCTGGCGATCCGCAGCATGGTCCGGTCGAAGTCGAAACCGTGCAGCCGCCCCGCCGCCCCGCCGACGTGCTCCGCCGCCGCCACCAGGAAACCGGCGGTACCGCACGCCGGATCGCAGATCTCGTCCTCCGGGCCGGGCGCCGTCATCGCCACGATCGCCCGGATGATGTGCCGGGGCGTACGGAACTGGCCGTTCTGTCCCGCCGTGGCGAGCCGGCCCAGCATGTACTCGTACAGGTCGCCCTTGGTGTCCCGGTCCGCCAGCGGCAGCTCCCCGATCATCGCGACCGCCTTGACCAGCAGGTGCGCCGTCGGAATCGTGAACCGGGCGTCCCGCATGTGGTGCGCGTAGGTCGAGTCGCCGCCGGCCAGCCCGCGCAGCCACGGGAACACCTCGTCCCGGACCACCGCGAACATCCGCTCCGGCTCGTCCATCGCGGTGAACGCGCTCCACCGCAGATGCCGGGTCCGATCGGTGTAGACGTCCAGGTCGTCGAGCCGCCGGATGAACATCAGGTAGGTGATCTGCTCGAGCACCTCGAGCGGATTCGAGATCCCGCCCGACCAGAAGGCATCCCACACCCGGTCGATCCTGCGTTTGAGCTGCCCGGTAATCACCGGCGCAGACTAGCCGAACAGCCACCTCGCGGAGCCGAACCGCGCCGCCGCACCAGCGCGTAGCGTGCACGGTCCAAGCTGACTCCTGACCACTAGGCTCGGAGCGAGAAGACTCTGGCACGTGCCCACAGCGGGCACGGAAGGAGGGATCGTGTCCGACGGCGCACGCGACTTCGACGGCCTCTACAAAGCGTTGCTGGAGGCTCATCCGCACGATGCGTTACGGGTCCCGTGCGGTGCCCGGCTGCCGCTGGCCCTGTGGTCGCGCAAACCACCGCCCGACCTCGTCGACCGGGTCGCCGACCAGGTCGACGCCACCACCCACATCGAGGACAAGATCGTCCAGGCCGAACTCAGGATGCTCGTGGGAGGCCCGCTGGCGAACCAGTTCCTCGACGCACGTCGGAGGAGAGGCATGCACAGCCTCCTCGAACAGTCAGAGTCCGGCCGCGAGATGGCCCGTGTCAACCGCGAAAAAGGCATCGCGGAGAACCGCTTCGCCTCGATGCGAACGCTCTGCGGGCGAAATTCGGCGACATCCCCGATCTGGACGACCTGGCCCGGAGACTGGCCGATGACGACTACGACGGGAACCTCGTCCGCGTCGGTGACGCAACCCTGGAGGATCTGCGGTCCTGACCGTCCGTGGCAGGGCGGGCCGCCAGCCGGGAGCCGGCGCGGACACGAATGGATGATGCCGGAACGGTAGGGAAAAGGCGGCGCAGTAGCCTTCGCGGGACGGGCGAGGGGGCTGGTTTGGCGCGGTTGGAGTTGTCGGAGGAGGAGGCCGCGGTCTTCCAGGCCGTGGGCGCGCGGGCGTTCCTCCGGGCGCGGGCACTGGTGCAGGCCGGCGAGATCGTCGAGGCGTCCTGGGATCGGCTGACCGGCAAGGTCTCCGGGTTGCTGCAGGACGAGGCCGGCCGGGTGCGGGCCACCGTGCTTCTCGCGCCGGACGGTTCGGTGAAGAGCGTCGACGGCAGGTGCACCTGCGACTGGGCGCCGGACTGCGGTCATATCGTCGCGACGGTGCTGGCTTCGGGCACGGCGGCGATCCCCCGGCAGGCCGTCTCGTCGTGGGAGGCGGCGCTGGCCTCGCTCACCGGGACCGCTGCGGCCCGCGGTGACACGCGACCCGCAGCGGCCCGCGGTACCACACGGCCGGAGTTGGGCCTGCAGTTCGAGTTGGACGCCGCGGAGTGGCGGATCGGGCTGCGGCCGGTGGTGCCGGGCCGGACCGGCTGGGTCCGGAGCGGGATCTCGTGGCGTTCACTGGACGATTCCTACTACACCCGGGCTCCGGGAACGGACCGTCATCTGGCGCTGCTGCGGGAGTTGCGGTCACAGACCCAGACCGCAGGTGACTACTACCGGTACTACTTCGACGAGCGGGTTCTCTACCTCGACGACTTTCCGACGCGGCGGGTGTGGGATGTGCTGCTGGAGCTGCAGGAGACCGGGCTGCCGCTGGTCGCGGCGGGGCGTGGCGACGCGGATCCGGTGACGGTGCGGGCCGAGCCGGTGGATTTCTCGGTGCGGGCCGACCGTGACGGCGGGGATCTGCGACTGCGTCCGGTCCTCACCGACGGTGACACGGTGCTGGAACAGTTCGCCCTGGTCGGCGAGCCAGCGCACGGGGTCGCCTGGTGGGATGTGGTCAAAGGCAGACCGCGGGCGCTGCGCCTGGCGCCACTGGCCCGGCCGGTGGGTCCGGAATCGGCGCTGGCCCTGTCCGCGCCGCCGATCGTGGTTCCGGCGCGGGAGGAGCCGCGGTTCCTGCGGCAGTACTATCCGGGCCTGGCCCGGCAGGCCATGGTGGTCGCGGTCGACGACTCGGTGACGCTGCCGGATCTCGCCCGGGCGACGCTGACGATGACCCTCCGGCGGCTTCCCGGGCACCGCCTGTCGGTGACGTGGGAGTGGGTGTCGGCGTTCGATCTCCGGGAGCCTCTGGACCACGGGCCCGCGGCGGTCGAGCCGAAGGCGCGGACGTTACGGCTGGTCACGGACCAGGTCAAGGGCGAGGGGTACGGGCTGACCGAGGTGGCGCCGGGTGGCGTACGGCTGCTGCCGGAGACCGTGGTCGGCGGCGACGTCATGCTGCGGGTGCTCCGGGACGTGGTTCCGCTGCTGCAGGACACATCCGGGGCGGCGGTGGAGCTGCGGCTGGACGAGGCCGGGCCGGAGTACCTCGAGTCGACGGAGCCGCCGGTCGTCACGTTCGCCGATGTCGGCGCCGGTGACCGGGACTGGTTCGATCTCACGGTGCGGGTGACGGTCGGTGGCGAGGCCGTCGAGTTCCAGAGCCTGTTCGTGGCGCTCGCCGCCGAGCAGGAGTTCCTGATTCTGCCGAGCGGCCGGTACTTCACTCTGGACCGTCCCGAGTTCCGGCAGTTGCGGGAGCTGATCGCCGAGTCGCGGGCGTTGCAGGACGCGCCGGCCGGTGTGCTGCGGGTCGGCCGCTTGCAGCCGGGTGTGTGGGACGAGTTGGACGGGTTGGGTGAGGTGACCGGGCCGGCCGTGGCCTGGCAGGACGCGGTGCGGGAGTTGTGCGAGAGCGGGCCGGGTTCGGTTCCGGAGGTGCCGGACGGTCTGCGGGTCACGCTGCGCGGTTATCAGCGGGAGGGTTTCGGCTGGCTGGCGACCCTTTACCGGCACGGCATCGGCGGGGTGCTCGCCGACGACATGGGCCTGGGTAAGACCGTGCAGACACTGGCGTTGATCGCGCACGCCAAGGCGGAGATTCCGTTCCTGGTGGTGGCTCCGGCGAGTGTGGTGAGCAACTGGGCGTTCGAGAGTCGCCGCTTCGCCCCGGATCTGACGGTGCGGATGGTGCAGGAGACGCAGGCGCGCCGGTCGGCGACGCTGGCCGAGTTCGCGGCGGGCGCGGATGTCGTGGTCACCTCGTACACGCTGTTCCGGCTCGAATTCGACGGCTATGCCGCGCTGCCGTGGGCGGGCCTGATCCTGGACGAGGCGCAGTTCGTGAAGAACGCGGCGTCGCAGGGCTACCGCTGTGCCCGCGAGCTGCCGGCCGATTTCAAGCTGGCGATCACCGGCACGCCGATGGAGAACAATCTGGCGGAGCTGTGGGCGCTGCTGTCGATCACCTCGCCGGGGCTGCTGGCCCGCCTCGACCGGTTCACCGAGTTCTACCGCCGCCCGATCGAGCGGGAGCAGGATCAGGAGCGGCTGGCGCTGCTGCGGCGCCGGATCCGGCCGTTGATGCTGCGCCGCCGCAAGACCGAGGTGGTCGAGGAGCTGCCGGCCAAGCAGGAGCAGATCGTGGAGCTGGAGCTGAACGCGAAGCAGCGCCGGATCTACCAGACCTATCTGCAGCGGGAGCGGCAGAAGGTGCTGGGTCTGCTCGGGGATCTGCGGAAGAACCGGTTCGAGATCTTCCGGTCGCTGACGCTGCTGCGCCAGGCCGCCCTGGATGTGGGCCTGGTCGACGCCGATCATGCCGGGGTGGCGTCGACGAAACTCGACGCGCTGGCCGAGCGGGTCGCCGAGATCGTGGCGGAGGGGCACCGGATTCTGGTGTTCAGCCAGTTCACCCGGTTCCTGGGCGCGGCCCGGGACCGCCTCGAAAGCGCCGGGATCGGGTGCGCCTATCTGGACGGGCGAACCACCCGCCGCGCCGAGGTGATCGACGGCTTCAAGAGCGGGGACGCGCCGGTGTTCCTGATCAGTCTCAAGTCGGGTGGGTTC
Organism: Actinoplanes utahensis; assembly: GCF_016862455.1. Classification (GTDB taxonomy): domain Bacteria; phylum Actinomycetota; class Actinomycetes; order Mycobacteriales; family Micromonosporaceae; genus Actinoplanes; species Actinoplanes utahensis. Next base: position 38,441 of record NZ_BOMZ01000045.1, on the reverse strand, counting down.
GGGTTGAACCTGACCGAGGCCGACTACTGCATCATGCTGGATCCGTGGTGGAACCCGGCGACGGAGGCGCAGGCGGTCGACCGGATCCACCGGATCGGGCAGACCCGCAAGGTGATGGTCTACCGGCTGGTCGCGAGGGACACCATCGAGGAGAAGGTGATGGCCCTGCAGGCGCGTAAGGCCGAACTGTTCGGCAGTGTCCTGGACGGTGGCGAGTTCGCGTCGGCGGAGCTCACCGCGGTGGACATCCGGGGTCTGCTGGAGTGACACCGCGGTACCGCCCCGCCGCCGAGCGGCGGGACGCGGGACTGACAACCGTGCCGCGGGCGGTGCAGAATCGGGCATGACCTCGCAGATGCCGGATCTGGTCCGGTTCCGCGGCACGGAGTTCATCGTGACGGCCGTCGACGGCACGGTCCTGTTCGATCCGCAGGCGTACGGTCACCGGCCGGTGCCGCTGGGTTCGGCCTGCTGGCGGGGCTTCTTCTGCGAGTACACGGTGAACGGTGACCGTCTCGAACTGACGACGGTGTGTCTCGGCCCGTCCGACGGCGGCGGCCGGCCACCGGTCCTGTTCGGCACGAAGCCGGGCCGGGCGTCGCGGATCTTCCGGTCCGGCCACGGCTACACCGGCCTGGCGGCGCCGGTCGCGTTCACCGGACGGCTGCTGCTCGGCGACGGCCACGTCGCCGTCGGCTACCTGAACATGGGTTTCCGTCCCGCCTGGCTGTGCGCGGAGGTCGTCGAGGCCCACTTCACCGACGGCGTGCTCACCGCCGAGCATGACCGGTCCGCCGCGGCGGCCGAGGTCCGCGACCGGCTGGGCGAGGCGGGCCTGCGCCCCCGCGACGACGGCGACCGCGGCGCCTGGATCGACCGGACGTTCTCGCTCTCCTTCGACTACAGCCTGCCCACCCCATGACAACCTTTTCGCGGTACGGGCCACGCATCGTCCCCGGACCATCCGGCGGCTACGGCAGGCGGTCCGTGCGGACCGTCCCCCGCCGCTTGAGACAGCCGTGAGAACCAGCCCGGGGGGTGAACCGGAACAGCGCCGTCCGGAGACCCGGACGGCGCTGTTTTCCTTCCCCCCGGAAGGTCCTACTTACCGCGACGCTTGTTCAGGATGTCCAGGGCGACCGCGGCGATCAGCACCAGACCCTTGATGACCTGCTGGTACGCCGGGTCGGTACCCATGATGGAGAGGCCCATGTTGAGCACACCCATGATCAGGGCGCCGATGATCGCACCGGTGATCTTGCCGATACCGCCGTTGACCGAGGTACCGCCGATGAAGGCCGCGGCGATCGCGTCCAGCTCGTAGTTGGTGCCGGCCGCGGCGATGCCGGCGCCGGCCCGCGAGGTGGTGACGACCGCGGCGACACCGGCGAGCAGACCCATGTTCACGAAGATCAGGAAGTTGACCCGCTTGGTCTTCACACCGCTGAGCATCGCGGCGGGCAGGTTGCCGCCCATCGCGTAGATGTGCCGGCCGAAGATCGTGTTGTTCATCAGGAACGTGTAGATCAGCACCAGCACGCCGACGATGATCAGCACGATCGGGGTGCCGGCGGCGCTGGACGCCAGCAGGTAGGTGATCGCGCCGATGGCCAGGGCCGACAGGACCAGCTTGCCGATGAACGCGGCGAACGGCTCGGTGTGCAGGTCCAGCTTCTTCAGCTCGCCCCGGGCCCGGATCTGGGCGAGCGCGAGACCGACGAAGGCGAAGACGCCGATGAACACGGTGATGCCGTCGAGGTTGCCGATGTAGCCCAGCGCGGCCGGCAGCGAGCCGTTGCTGATGTCGTTGAAGCCGCCCGGCAGGCCGGCGATGGTCTGGTCGAGGATGACGATGGCCAGACCGCGGAACAGCAGCATGCCACCGAGGGTGACGATGAAGGCGGGGATGCCGGCGTACGCCACCCAGAAGCCCTGCCAGCAGCCGACCAGGCCGCCGACCAGCACGGAGAGGGCGACCGCGAGGGGCCACGACAGCTCGAAGTCGGTGATCAGGACGGCGCAGATGCCACCGACGAACGCGACGACGGAACCCACCGACAGGTCGATGTGCCCGGCCACGATCACCATGACCATGCCGATGGTCAGGATGAACACGTACGCGTTCTGCTGGATCAGCGCGGCGATGTTGTCCGGGTTGAGCATCAGGCCGTCGGTCGTGACCTGGAAGATCGCGACGATCACCAGCAGCGCGGCGATCATGCCGTACTGCTGGATGTTCTGACCGAGGTAGGCCTTGAGCGACCCGCCGTTGTTCTTCTTGCTGGGCTCGGGCTGTGCCGTCGGCTGCTCGAGCGTGGTGGGGGCGCTCACCGCGTTGCTCCGCTCTTCTCCATGGTCATGTAGCGCATGAGGCTCTCCTGGCTGGCCTCGGCGCGGGGAAGTTGCCCGGTGATCCGGCCCTGGCTCATCGCGTAGATCCGGTCGCAGATGCCGAGCAGCTCGGGCAGCTCCGAGGAGATCACGATGACGGCCTTGCCGGAGTCCGCGAGCTTGTTGATGATCTCGTAGATCTCGTACTTGGCGCCGACGTCGATGCCGCGGGTGGGCTCGTCGAGGATCAGCACCTCGGGCTCGGTGAAGAGCCACTTGGCGAGCACGACCTTCTGCTGGTTGCCACCGGACAGCTTGCCGACGACCACGTCCACGCTGTTGGCGCGGGTCTTCATGTCCTTGCGGAACTGCTCGGACATGACGACCTCGCGGCCGGCGTCGACCACACCACCCTTGGTGATGCGCTTGAGCTTCGCCGAGGTGGTGTTGCGCTTGATGTCCTCGATCAGGTTGAGGCCGTAGTGCTTGCGGTCCTCGGTCGCGTACGCGATGCCGTGCTCGATCGCCGCGTCCACCGACTTGATCGACACCTGCTTGCCGTGCAGGAACAGCTTGCCGGAGATGTTCGCGCCCCAGCTGCGGCCGAAGACGCTCATGGCCAGCTCGGTGCGGCCGGCGCCCATCAGCCCGGCGATGCCGACGATCTCGCCGGCGCGCACGTTCAGGCTGGCGTTGTCGACGACGACCCGGCTGTGGTCGACGGGGTGGTGCACGGTCCAGTCCTCGATCCGCAGCACCTCCTCGCCGATGGTCGGGGTGTGCTCCGGGTAGCGGTGCTCCAGGTCGCGGCCGACCATGCCGCGGATGATGCGCTCCTCGGTGACCGGCTCGGCGCCGTGCATGTCGAGGGTCTCGATGCTCTTGCCGTCGCGGATGATCGTCGTGCTGTCGGCGATCGCGGCGATCTCGTTGAGCTTGTGCGAGATGATGATCGACGTGATCCCCTGCCCCTGGAGGTGGCGGATCAGGTCGAGCAGGTGCGCGGAGTCCTCGTCGTTGAGCGCCGCAGTGGGCTCGTCGAGGATGAGCAGCTTGACCTTCTTGGAGAGCGCCTTGGCGATCTCCACGAGCTGCTGCTTGCCGACCCCGATGTCCTGGATCCTGGTGTCCGGGGATTCGTCCAGCCCGACCCGGGCAAGCAGGTCGGCAGCCTGCTTGTTGGTCTGGGCCCAGTTGATGACGCCACCCTTGGCCCGCTCGTTGCCGAGGAAGATGTTCTCGGCGATGGAGAGGAAGGGGCTGAGCGCCAGCTCCTGGTGGATGATGACGATGCCGCGCTCCTCGGAGTCACGGGTCGTCTTGAACCTGCAGGTCTCGCCTTCGAAGACGATGTCACCCTCGTACGTGCCGTGCGGGTACACGCCCGACAGCACCTTCATCAGGGTCGACTTGCCCGCGCCGTTCTCACCACAAATGGCGTGAACCTCCCCGCGGGCCACGCTCAGCGTGACGTCCGAGAGCGCCTTGACGCCCGGGAAGGTCTTGGTGATCCCCCGCATCTCGAGGATCGGGGTCGTGTCGTTGGCCATCGCACACAACTCGCTTGCTCTAGGTCGGACCGGAACCGGCCAGGCCCACCGGGAAGGGGCCTGGCCGGGTACGACTACTTACAGGCCGAGCTTGTCGGCGGTGTAGAAGCCGGAGTCGACGAGCTTGGTCTTGACGTCGGCCTTGGTGACGACGACCGGCGGGAGCAGGTACGACGGGACGACCTTGTTGCCGTTGTTGTAGGTCTTCTCGTCGTTGACCTCGACGGTGCCGCCCTTGACGATCGAGTCGACCATCTTCAGAACCTGGTCACCCAGGGTACGGGTGTCCTTCCAGACCGTCATCGACTGCTTGTCGGCGAGGATGTTCTTGGTGTTCGCCAGGTCGGCGTCCTGACCGGTGATGATCGGGTAGTCGGCGCCCGGCTTGTAGCCCTTGGACTCCAGCGACTGGGCGATGCCCAGGGCCAGGGAGTCGTTCGGGGACAGGACGACGTTGACCTTCTTGCCGCCGGTGTAGAACGAGTTCAGGCGGTTGTCCATCTCGGACTGCGCGGTCTCGGTCTTCCAGCCCTTGACGGAGACCTTGGTCCACTCGTCGTTGCTGGCCGGCTTCTTGCCGGACGGGACGACGAGCTTGCCGCTGTCCAGGTACGGCTTGAGGACGTCCCACGCGCCGGAGAAGAAGAACTTGGCGTTGTTGTCGTCGTCCGAGCCGGCGAAGGGCTCCAGGTTGAACGGGCCCTTGCCGTCCTTGAGGCCCAGCTTCTCGACGATGAACTCGCCCTGGAGCTTGCCGACCTGGTAGTTGTCGAAGGTCGCGTAGTAGTCGACGTTCGGCGTCGAGTTGATCAGACGGTCGTAGGCGATGACCTTGACCTTCTTCTCAGCGGCCTTCTCCAGCGCCGGCGCGAGCGCGGTGCCGTCGATCGAGGCCACGACCAGAACCTTCGGGTTCTGGTTGATCATGTTCTGGATCTGGGTGATCTGCTGCTCGACGCTGTCGGCGTGCTGCAGAGAAGTCTGGTAGCCCGCCTTCTTGAGGATCTCGTCGAGGTGCGAGCCGTCCTTGTTCCAGCGCTCGAGGCTCTTCTGCGGCATCGCGATGCCGATCAGGTTCGAGGCGGACGCGCCGGAGTCGGTGGAACCCTCGTCGCGGGTGCTGCTGCAGGCGGAGGTCGCGGCCAGCGAGGCCGCCAGCGCGACGGACGCGAGGACCCGGAAGTTCTTGGACACCTCGTCGTCTCCTTTCTATGGGGCCCGCGCTCGGCGGGCCTGCGAACCTTCGATTTGTTGCTGCGCACAACATACGGCTATGACGCGGGAGTTTCACGAGGGGGTTCGTAACGGCTGCGTAACACTGCCTGTGACCGCCGGAGCGAAGAGTAACGGCGCAAGCCCGAGGGCGGCGACGGGCTGTAATCACAACGCCATCATCGTATTTGTTGGCCACGGCGACTAATGCTGGGCACTAATTGATTACTGGGCGCAGTCCCCCCGTCACCGGCACGGCCGGCATGCCACCTGCCCGTTCCACGGTCCCGTCCCGCTGCGGCCGATCCCCGCGCGACGTCACGTCGCGTGCTTGAATGACCGGTCGTGACCAGCCTGACCCTCCCTCCCCCGCTCCACGACGGAACCGTCCGCGTACGGCCGTGGCGCGACACGGACCTGGCCTGCGTCGAACAGGCCGCCCAGGACCACCGGATCCCGCAGGGCACCACCGTTCCCGCGCGCTACACCACCGAGGCGGGCCTGGCCTACATCGCCCGCCAGCACGCCCGGTTCACCTCCGGGGAAGGCATCGCGCTCGCGATCGCCGACCAGCGCACCGACCAGGCCGTCGGTCACATCAATCTGATGCTGCGCCCGCAGCCGGGGGTCGCCGGCATCGGCTACTGGATCGTCCCCGCCGCCCGGCGCCAGGGCATCGCCGCCCGAGCCGTCTCGCTCGCAACCACCTGGGGCCTCGGAGCCGGCGGCTTCGCCCGCATCGAAGCCTGGGTCGAACCGGACAACCACGCGTCCCGACGAGTGCTGGAGACCAACGGCTACCTGCGGGAAGGACTACTCCGCAGCTTCTTCACCATCGGCACCCGCCGCGCCGACATGCTCGTCTACTCCCGCATCGCCGCCGAGACCGCGAGCTGACCCCCATCGGCCCCTGGCTCCCCGGGCCTCACCCAGACCGGCCCGCCTCGGCACCGTGAGCCGGCCGAGGTTCTCCGGCTGGTCGTCACGGCGGCCTCGTCGGCCCAAGACAGCCCGGCCAGGTGAGCTCCCGCCGGCGGTGATCGCCGTGATCGGGGCGGCAGAAGCAGCGCGCGGCCGTAGGGTCGGGGCATGGACGTGCGAGGCGCGCGGGCGAACGTCGCGCGGATGGTGGGCAACACCGCCCTGGTGACGGGCCTGTTGGCTGCCGGGTTCGGGCCGGCGTTGCTCGGCGGGCTCCTGGTCGTCATCGGTGTCGGGCTACGGCTCGAGGCGGCGATCCACGAGACCCGCTGACACGGCGAACCGGATCGTGGCCGGGCATGCGTAGCCCGGCACGGCGCCGGACCGGATCGAGACCGGGCATGCGCAGCCCGGCACTGGCCGGCAGAAAGAGGGCCGCTGGGGGCGGAGATCGACGCCTACGATTCCGCGCATGAATCATGATCAGTCCGAGCGGACCGCTTTCGATTTCGAGCAGTACGGCCGCCGCGTACGGGAAGGACCCTGCTTCGTCTGCGCCTTTCTCGACGGGCACGAGGACTACCGGCACCACACGCTGTACGAGGACGACGACACCGTCGCGTTTCTCACCCGCCACCCGGTCCAACTCGGGTACTGCCTGGTGGCGCCGAAACGACATGTCGAAAGTTGGATCCACGACATGGAGGAGCCCGAGTTCCTTCGTCTCCAGGCGGTGGTCCGCAGGGTCGCGCTCGCCGTGGCGGCCACCGTACCGACGGAGCGGATGTACGCGCTGAGCCTCGGCAGCCGGCAGGGCAACGCACACCTGCACTGGCACCTCGCCGCTCTACCGCCCGGCGTGCCGTACGACCGGCAGCAGTTCCATGCCGTCATGGCCGAGAACGGGGTCCTGCCGGTGGACGACGCGACCCAGGAGGCCCTCGCCCGGCGCATCCGGCAACATCTCTGAACCTTGACCCCCACCGGCGGCAGGCCGGGCACGGCAGCGGGCCGGGGACCGGAAGGTACGGGACCGGAGGGTGCGGGACCGGAAGGTGCGGGACCGGAAGGTGCGGGACCGGAAGGTGCGGGACACGCCGGAGACGGCAGCCCGTCGTGGTGTGCGGGCTGCCGTCGAGCCGGCCAGGGTCAGCGGGCGGGAAGCCGGTTGAAGACGGCGCGGGACCAGAGGATCCCGGCGATCGACAGCAGCGTCCACCACAGGACGGCGGGAAGCCAGCCGTCGCCGGCGGGAAGGCCGGCGAGCAGGTTGCGGACCGTGTCCATCAGGGGAGTCAGGGGCTGGTGTTCGGCGATCCAGCGGGCGCCGGGGCTCATCGCCTCGGTGGGCACGAAGGCGCTGCTCACGAAGGTGCCGAAGGTGAACAGCAGGGACAGCGAGTTGGCGCCGGCCTCGGTCTTGGCGACGATGCCGAAAGCGCAGGTGATCCAGCTGACGGCGAACGTGGCCAAAGCCAGCAGACCGGCGATGGCGAGCCACCCGGCGGCGGTCGCCTGAGGGCGGAAACCGCAGGCGAAAGCGATCCCGACGACCAGCAGCAGGCTCAGCAGGGTCCGGATCATGCTGCCGCCGACCTGGCCGGACAGCACCGCGATCCGGGGGACGGCCATCGTGCGCAGGCGGGTGATCAGGCCCTCGCGCATGTCGGCGTTGACGTTGAGCGCGGTCGCGGAACCGCCGCCACCGATCGCCATCAGCAGGATGCCGGGCACCAGATAGTCGATGTAGGCGCCGTCGGCGGCGGCCCCCACGGCTCCGCCGAAGACGTAGTGGAACAGCAGCAGCATCAGCGTCGCCGTACCGATGCCGGAGATCGTCATCAGCGGGAACCGCAGCATGTGCTTGAGGTCGCGGCGCAGCATGACGGCCGAGTCGGCGATCACGTGACTCATCGGAGGCCTCCGGTCAGGGCGAAGAACACGTCGTCGAGGGTGGAGTCGGCGCCGACGGAGTCCTTCAGCTCGGCGGCGGTGCCGGAGGCGACGATCACGCCGTGGTCGAGCAGGCTGATCCGGTCGGCGAGCTGGTCGGCCTCGTCCAGGTACTGCGTGGTGAGGAAGATGGTGACGCCGTCGGCGACCAGGCCGCGGACGATCTCCCACATGGTGCGGCGGCTGCGTGGGTCCAGGCCGGTGGTCGGCTCGTCCAGGAAGATCAGCTTCGGGTCGCCGACCAGGGTCATCGCCAGGTCGAGGCGACGGCGCATACCACCGGAGTAGGTGTGCACCGGCCGGTCGGCGGCGCCGGTGAGGTCGAAGCGGGTCAGCAGGTCACCGACGATCGCGGACCTCTGCGCGAGGTGGCGCAGGTCGGCGACCAGACGCAGATTCTCCCGGCCGGTGAGCCACACGTCGACGGCGGAGAACTGTCCGGTCACCCCGATCAGCGCACGGATGGCGCCCGGGTCGCGGCGCAGGTCGTGGCCACCGATCTCCACCCGGCCGGCGTCGGGGGCGAGCAGGGTGGTGAGGATGTGCACCATCGTGGTCTTGCCGGCCCCGTTGGGGCCGAGCAGGGCGTGGACGGTGCCGCGCGGCACGGTCAGGTCGACGCCGTCGAGGACGGCGTGGCCGCCGAACGACTTGCGCAGCCCGGAAACAGTGATCATGGGACTCCCATGCTCGGATGTCAGATGTCGAGGTCCTCCACCGCCGGCTGGTCCAGGATGGAGGCGATCGCGTCGTAGAAGTCGGACGGGATGAGCTCACGGAACTCCTCGACGGTGTCGACCACGTCGAGGGTGGCCTCGCCTGGCAGCACTCCCCAGGTCTGGGCCGAGCCGAGATAGGCCTGCAGCATCGCGCGGATGCCCGGCTCGCGCTGGTCACCGGACCAGAAGTGTTCCTCGGACCGTTGCGTGTGCACCACGAAACGGCCTTTCTGGCTGCGGTAGACCCGGAACCGCTCGTCGGAGCCTTTCGGTGTGGTGCGGTTCCAATCGCCGAGCAGAACCCCGGTGAAGCGGACCTTGCGACCCGGTTTGGGGCCGACCTTCACCGTGATCTCCTCGAAGCCCTCCCGGCGGCCCTCCATCGCCTCGACGTAACGCCGCAGCGCAGTGGAGATGGTCGCCGACAGGTTGCCCCCGGACAGCTCCTGAGCTCTCGCGAAAAGCTGCAGGTCGTCATCCGAGACATAGATCGTCTTGTTGGGCATCGGGCACCTCGCCCTCTCTACGTTGAGTATACATATACATGGGCTATGCGTATAGACCATGGAACTCGCGGACAGGACCTCCGACCCTGCCAGGCCCGCACTGACCGGACCACGCTGGGATCATGACCACCCGGACGGCAGTTCTCGCCCACGCGGCGCGCCTGGCCCGGCACGCCCCCTCGATCCTCAACACCCAGCCCTGGCAGTGGCGGATCGGCCGGCACACCGCCGAACTCCGCCCGGACCCCGCCCGCCACCTCCCCCACCTCGACCCCGACGACCACCTCCTCCGGCTCAGCTGCGGCGCCGCCCTGCACCACGCCGTCACCACCCTGCACGCCCTCGGCTGGGACGTCACCGTCGACCGCGGCACCGACCCGCTCGCCACGCTCACCCTCGGCGACCCCGCACCCCAGCGCGACACCGACCTCGCCGCCGCCATCACCCGGCGACACACCGACCGGCGCGCCTTCCGCGCCCAACCCCCCAGCGACGAGATCATCGCCGATCTGCGGCGGGCCGTGCGCGTCCACGGCCTCGACACCCATCCGGTACGCCGCGACGAAGTCCCCCTCCTCGCCGCCGCCACCGCCCGCGCCGCCCGCGACGCCGCCCACCGCCCCGGCCACCTCACCGAGATCACCCACTGGGCTCCCGGCGGCCCCTCCGCCGGCGGCCGGCGTCCCGTACCCCTCCGCGCCCTGCACGGACCCGCCACCGGCGACGGCGACATCGGCGCCCGCTACCTCGTCCTGCACGGCACCGGCGCCCCCGACTGGCTCCGCGCCGGCGAGGCCCTGTCCGCCCTGCTGCTCACCGCCACCGTCCACGGCGTCGCCTGCTCCCCGATGAGCGAACTCGTCGAAGCCCCCTGGCCCCGCGGCATGCTCGCCACCCTCATCGGCGGACCCGCCCAGCCCTACCTGGTCATCCGCACCGGCTACCCGACCGACGACGAACCGCCCCCGGCCACACCACGGCGACCGGAGGCGGAAACCACGTCCTACCTGTTCACGGGTGCATCCGCGCACCCTTGACGATCTTGTCGACACCCGAGCGCGGCCCGTGCACGGCCAACCCCACCAGATCCAGATCAGCCGTACGGACCGCGCGCACCGCCTCCCGATTGGCGCCGTCGTGCCCGGTCGCGAACAGATCCGACGTGAACACCGACATCGGCACCGCACTCCGCAACGCCCGCCCATGCGCCGCCGCCAGCACCTCACCACCACCCTCGAACACCATCACCGGCTGCCGGAACATCGGCAGATACGCCACCTCATCGGCGTCGAGGTACGGCTGCCCCACCACCTCCGGAACAGCCGTACCGAGACCCGAGACGAGAAAAGCGGTGACATTCAACCGCTGCCAGGTGAGCAGGTCGTCGCGCAACACAACCGCGATCTTGGTGGAGAACCTCATGCGCCCCATCGTCGGCCGAACCCCACCACCAGGTCTTGTACGCTTTTGACGTGCCTCTGCTCCGCTCCTGGCGCCCGCCACTGCCCGGGATCGCCGAGGTGCTGCACGCCCGGTTCGAGCAACACGCCTACCCCATGCACGCCCACGACACCTGGACCGTGCTGCTCGTCGACGACGGCGCCGTCCGCTACGACCTCGACCGGCACGAACGCGGCGCCTTCGGCGACCTCGTCACCGTGCTGCCACCCCGCATCCCGCACAACGGCACCTCGGCCCGGCCCGGCGGCTTCCGCAAACGCGTCCTCTACCTCGAGGAGAACCAGCTCCCGGTACGCCTCACCGGCGCCACCATCGACACCCCCGCCATCACCGACCAGCCCCTGCACGACACGATCTCAAGGGTGCACCGCCTCCTGCGTACCCCCGGAGAGACCCCTCTCGCCGAAGACCTGCTGACCCTCGCCCTCGCCCGGCTCCGCACCCACCTCGGGGACACCGCCGACCGGCGCCCGCCGTCGCGGGCCGCCGCCGTCACCCTCCGCGACCTTCTCGAAGAACACATCGTCGACGGCCTGCCCCTGTCCACCGCCGCCGCGCTCCTGCACTTCGACCCGGCACACCTGGTCCGCTCGTTCCGCCGCGCCTACGGCATGACCCCGCACCAGTACGTCGTCTCCCGCCGCGTCGACGTGGCCCGCCGCCTCATCCTCACCGGCCAGCCCCTGCGCACCGTCGCCGCCGCCAGCGGCTTCCACGACCAGCCCCACCTCAACCGCCACTTCAAACGCATCCTCGGCGTCACCCCCGGCCGCTTCACCGCCGGCACCTCACCGTGACCTAACGGGGCACCATCCAGTCCAGCACCGGAGTCCCCTGCAAGGTCACCAGCACACACATGAACAGCAGCAGGACCAGACTCCAGCCGACCACCCGCCGGAAGATGTCACCCTCCTTACCGGCCATGCCGACCGCCGAGGCCGCGATCGCCAGGTTCTGCGGGCTGATCATCTTGCCGAGCACGCCGCCGGACGAGTTCGCCGCCGCCAGCAGCACCGGATCCAGCCCGGCCTGCACCGCCGTCTGCACCTGCAGAGCCCCGAACAACGCGTTCGACGACGTATCCGAACCGGTCACGGCCACGCCGATCCAGCCGAGGATCGACGACAGGAACACGAAGACACCGCCGGTGGCGGCCAGGAACTCACCGAGGGTCGCGGTCTGCCCGGACTGATTGAGGACGTACGCCAGAGCCAGCACCGCCATCACCGTCACGATCGCATGCCGCAGTTCGACGTAGGTACGGGCGTACGCCTTCACCGCGTCGACCGGGCGGATCCGCAGGACGATCGCGGTCAGGACACCGGCCAGGATCATCAGGGTGCCGGCCGCGGGCAGCCAGCCGAACGTGAAGTTCGTCGACGCGAGAGCCTTGCCGTCGGCGCCGACGATGTCCAGACCCGGCCACGGGAACACGACGGTCCACGGCTCCCCGGCGAGAACGGTCTTGATCGGGCCCAGGTTCGCGATCGAGAAGATGGCGATGATGATCAGGTACGGCGCGTACGCCCGCAGCACCTCCACCGGCGCATCCCGGCGAACCGCCACTCCCCCGCCCTCCACCGGCCCGGGATCGGCGACCTCCCCCGCCCCGGCCGCAGGCTCGGCGTGCAGGTCCGGACTCTCCGACGGACGCCACACACGCAGCAACAGGACCACGGCGGCCGCCGCGACAAGGGCGGCGACGATGTCGGTGAGCGGAACCGAGATGTAGTTCGCCGCGACGAACTGACTGACCCCGAACGTCAACCCCGCGACGAGAGCGACCGGCCAGGTCTGCCGGACGCCACGGCGCCCGTCCACCACCGCCACGAGCACCAGCGGTACGACCACCGCGAGGATCGGAGTCTGCCGGCCCACCATCGCCCCCAGCGTGTCGGCGTTGAGCCGCGGATCGGCGACCGCACCCGACGTCACCGTGCCCAGCGTGACGATCGGCGTGGCCAGAGCGCCGAACGCGACCGGGGCGGTGTTCGCGATCAACGCCACGGCCGCCGCCTGCAACGGCCGGAACCCGAGCGCCATCAACATCACCACGGTCACGGCGACCGGCGTACCGAACCCGGCAAGGGCCTCCAGAAGCGCGCCGAAACAGAACGCCACGATGATCGCCTGGATCCGCATGTCCGGGCTGACCCGCTCCATCGACCGCCGCAGCACGTCGAAATGCCCGCTCACCACGGTCAGGTTGTAGACCCAGATGGCGTTGAGGACGATCCACAGAATCGGGAAGAACCCGAACGCCGCACCCTCACTGGCCGACAGCAGCGCCTGCCCGATCGGCATCGAATAGACCGCCACCGCGACGACCAGCGCCACCCCGAGCGAGATCAGGCCGGCCAGCCAGGCCCGCATCCGCACCAGACCGAGCAGCAGGAACAGCGTCAGCAGCGACAACGAGGCGAAGATCGCGGACAGCGCGACGGATCCCCCCACCGGATCGGTCACGATCGTGAACTGTTCAAACATGACAGCCATCCAGGTTCATCGATCAGCTATCCGGCAATCTAGTCCCCTCCCCCCGAACCGCAAGCGCTCACCACCGACCCCGCTCCAGCCCGAGCCACTCGGCCCCACCCGCGTCGCAGCGACAGCCGGGCCCGCCGTCAACGGGCGGGACCGCCCGGCCCCGATTCCTTCCGGCCGGCCGAGGTGTCTCGGCTGGCTCTCAGTGCTGCTTCAACCGGGGCGCGAGACAGCGCTGAGAGCCAGCCGGTCAAGATCTGTCGCTGCCCCGACAGGACCTCACAACCTGTAGCGCATCCTAGGAGGCTAGTTCATTGAGGGCGGCCAGGGCAGAGATGACGTTGCGGGCCGCAGGGGGTTCGGGTCGGAATGGGTTCGAGGCAGACGAAGGGCGCGAGTCTTCTGAGGCCCAGGCGGTCACGGGTGGCGGAGGAAGAGATGGCGCGGTTCGCACGAGGCGCGGGCGGGCACCGCGGGCGGCGCGGACGCGGGCGCGGGCGCCGGGCGGCACAGGCACGGGCGGCACAGGCACGGGCGGCACAGGTGAGGCCAGGCGCGGGCGGGGCCGGAAGGCGGGGTTGCGGGAGGCGAGGATGGTGGGGTGATGGATTGGCGAAAGGATCGGGTCGGGGCGGCGCTGGGTGGGGAGAATCCGACGGTTCTCCGGCGGTTGCCGGGAGGGTTCGCGGTGATCGGGGATGTGCAGTGGCTGCCCGGGTATTGCCTGCTGCTGACCGATGATCCGGCCGCCGGGCGGCTCAGCGATCTGCCGCGGCCACGACGGCTGGCCTTTCTGGACAGTATGGAACGGCTCGGGGAAGCGGTGGAACGGGCCTGCGCCGAGCTCGATCCCGCCTTCCGCCGGATCAACCTGGAGATTCTCGGCAATACCGATCCGTACCTGCACGCGCACATCTGGCCGCGGTACGACTGGGAGCCGCCGGAGATCGTCGGCCGGCCGGTCTGGCTCTATCCGCGGGAACGCTGGTCCGACCCGGCGACTGCCCTCGGCCCGGCCCACGACCCGATCCGGAACGTGGTCCAACGCCACCTGGCGGCTGTCATGGGAGATGGATGACGGCGGTGCCGGCCCCGCGGTCGTCTTCGCCGCCGGCCCGATCGGGTTCGCCGTGCGCGCCCCGCTGTCCGGCGTCGACCTGGACGCCGCCGTCCCGCATCCGGGCACCGGCGTCGCCCTGTGGTTGCACGCCGATGACGCCCAGTCCTGCACGACGACCTGGACGCGGCCGGCGTCCCGATCGGCACCGCCCCGGTCGACGGCCCGTTCGGCCGCACCTTCACCTTCCGTGACGCCGACGGCTACGCCGTGACCGTCCACGACAGCGCGAACTGACCGGCGAGGCCGCCTGCGGCCCCGCCCGGCGGACCACGGCGGGGGAGGTCGGCACGAAGCCGTTCCAGAACTTGATCACCGTCGGGAGTGCTCACGGCGTACCCCGCAAGGGTTTCGATCTCAGGGCCTGGACCGGCAGATGCCAGGGGAATTCGCCGGGGTCGGAGGAGCCGGGCTCGTGCGGCTCGAGAGCGCCCGGGCCGAGCAGGACGTCGACGCCTTCGGCGCGGAGGTCGTCGACGCTGCGGCGAAACGGGAGGCGCGACGCCAGGGCGGTCTGCACGCACGGCAGGACGACGACCGGGATGCCGAGGCCGGGGGCTTCGGCGAGCAGGCCCAGCGCGTACGTGTCGGCGAACCCGTGGGCGAACTTGTTGATCGTGTTGTACGTGGCCGGCGCCAGGATGATCGCGTCGGCGCGCGGCGGGCGCGGGTCGGTGGGGGCGCGGTAGCGGCTGCGGACCGGGCGGCCGGTCTGCTCCTTCAGCGCCGCGGTGTCGATGAAGGCGAGCGCCGACGGGGTGGCGATCACCTGCACCGTCCAGCCGTCCTCCTGAGCCAGGGCGATCAGGCGCCCGACCCCGGACGCGACTCCGGCGGCGCACACGATGACGTAAAGGGTCCGGCTCATGGTCAACATGTACCACCGGGGGCCGGTGGCCGATCAGCGGGCGCGGGGACCGGCGCGGAACAGGGCCAGCAGACCGGCGAGGAAGTGGTCCAGACCGGTGCCCAGCGCGTCGTCGTCGACGACGTAGGTCCAGGTGGCGCTGGGGCGGTCGAGGCCGAGCCGGGACAGCGACCAGTCCTCGCCGGACAGGTCGAGGGTGGCGAAGACGGCGGCGGCCTGCTCCGAGGCGGCGGGGATCAGCCGTTTGAAGGCCGGGATCGCGGCCCGGTGGAACTCGTCGAGCGGGTCCAGGTTGGCGACGGCCCGCAGGTGGATGCCCTCGCGCAGGGTGGCCATCTCGTCCAGATGGCCGGCCCAGGCGGCGTCGAGATGGTGCAGGACGATGGCGCGGGCGGCCTCGGCGACCCGGGCGGGGCCGTGCGCGCGGACCAGGGCGGCGTGTTCGGCGGGGCGCAGCGCGGCCATCATCGTGCTGCCGCGGGTGGTGGTGAGCACCTCCGCACGCAGCGCGGTCATCGCGACCCGGTGCTGTTCGAGCAGGTAGTGGTAGCGCCACGTGTTGCGGTGGATCTCCAGGTGGACCTGTTCGGCGACACGTTGGGCCCCAGCGGCGGAACGCGGGCGCTTCTCCGGGGCGTACCGCCTGATCAGCTCGTCCTGCAGGCTGACGAAGAACACCGAGCCACCGGGGTCGCCCTGCCGGCCGGCCCGCCCCCGGATCTGATCGTCGACACGGCCGCTGTCGTGCCGGCCCACCCCGATCACGTAGAGGCCGCCGAGCGCCGCGACCCGGTCGTGCTCCCGCTGGTCGCTGCCGCCGAGCCGGATGTCGACGCCCCGCCCGGACATCTGCGTGGACACGGTCACCGCGCCGGGCAGCCCCGCCTCGGCGACGATCGCGGCCTCCATCGCGTCGTTCTTCGCGTTCAGCACCGTGCAGTCGATGCCCTCCTCGCGCAGCCGTGCGCCGAGCGCCTCCGAGTCGGCGACGGCCGGGGTGGCGAGCAGGATCGGGCGGCCGGTCGCGTGCACGGCCGCCACCTCGGCGATCACGGCGGCGTCCCGGGCCTCGGTGGTCTCGTGGACGCGGTCCGGTTCGTCGCGGCGCACGCACGGGCGGTGCGGCGGCAGCACGGCGATCTCCAGGCGGTAGAACTCGCGCAGCTGCTCGCCGACGCCGATCGCGGTGCCGCTCATGCCGGCGAGACGGGTGTACTGGTTGAGGAACGCCTGGAGGGTGATCGTGGCGAGGATGCTGCCGCCGCCACTGGCGCGGACCCCCTCCTTGGCCTCGACTGCCGACTGCAGCCCGTCCGGCCAGCGGCGGCGCTGCGCGACCCGGCCGAGGAAACCGTCCACCAGCTCCACCCGGCCGTCCCGGACGATGTAGTCGACGTCCCGCGTGAGCAGCGCCTCCGCGTGCAACGCCAGGTTCGCGGCGGTGAGCAGGTCCAGGTTCTCGGCGGCGTACAGGTGCACGCCGCCGAGCCCGCGTTCCAGGACGTCGGCGCCCTCGGCGGTCAGGTGGACGGCCCGTTCCTCGTCGGCGAGCGTGTAGTGCTCGCCTCGGCGCAGCCCGCGGATCAGCCCCGCCATCCCGAGCGCCAGATCCGGCCCGTCCAGCGTGGAACCGGCCAGCACCAGCGGCACCCGCGCCTCGTCGACCAGGATCGAGTCGGCCTCGTCGACGATCACCGCGCCGAGCGGCCGCTGCACCCGGTCGGCGACGTCGGTGCACAGGCCGTCCCGCAGGAAGTCGAAGCCCGCCTCGTTCACCGAGACATAGGTGACATCGCGGTGGTACGCCGTACGCCGCTCCGGTGTCGCCGAACCCTCCGCCACCCACCCCGCCGTGACACCGAGCCGCTGGTAGAACGGCCACATCCACTCGGTGTCCCGCCGCGCCAGATAGTCGTTGACGGTCAGCACGTGCACCGGCCCGGCAGCGCTCAGCGCGGCCGCCGCGATCGCCGCCGTCAACGTCTTGCCCTCGCCGGTGGCCGCCTGCACGACGTGCCCGTCCATCAGGGCGAGCGCGCCGACCAGCTGCTCGTCGTGCGGCCGCAGACCCAGCTCGCGCCGGGCGACCTCGCGCGCGACGGCACAGAACTCGGGCCGGGCGACCAGCTCCCCGTCGCTGAGCCGGGCGAACTCGCTCTCCAGCGCTCCCGCCTGCCGCACCCGCGCCCACAGCGGCTCCAGGTCGACGGTGCTGCCGGGCGGCCGCACCGCCCAGCGCCGCGCCGACTCCAGCCACCCGGGAAGCGCCACAGTGTCCCCCTCGCTCAGGTCGCGCACGGTACCCCTCCCCCGCCACCTCGTCGCGCCCGAGCTGGCTCAGGCTCGCCGCAACTCCTCGCCGCGGGCGTCGGTGTGGCGCAGCAGGAGCGGCTCGGCCGCCGGGGCCGGCCAGCTCTCGAATCGGTAGAACTCGGTCGACCTGGAGACACTGCCATGGGGATCGTCGTCCCGGCCCCGGGCGTGGGCGCGGATCCGGTAGGTCCCCGACCCGGCCAGGCTGAGCGTCGGCAGGTCGGGCCAGTCATCGATGGAACGGACGTTGAGGTCGCCCTTGCGGGACCGGACGGACACCTCGGCGACCTCGTCCCAGCCGTCCTCCACCGACCCGGCCGGGTCGTCCCTGATCAGGATCGTCACGTGAACCCCACCGCTGCGGATCCCCGTCGCGACACAGGCACCCTTGCGGACCGGCTCGATGAGCCCGTTGGCGTAGCCGCGGGCGACCGGGATCTCGCTGGTCTCCCCGTCCACGATCGCGAACAATCGATGGCTGGCCTGCAGCCACGCCTCTGCCCGCAGTTCCACTGTCTCCCCGTGCTCGATCGTCAGCGGAGGTCGGTGCGGGCGCGCTCGGCGGGCGGCGTCGGCCGGACACGACGACCGCCTGCCGCGAGGGACGAGGCCGCCGGGACGGGGAGCCGGTTCGGCGAGTGCGGTGGGTGACGGCTCACGGCGTGCCGGCGGAGGGGTTCAGGGCCTGCCAGATGCGGTCGGCGGTGAACGGCAGGTCGGTGAGACGGAGGCCGAGGGCGTCGCGGAGGGCGTTGGCCAGGGCGGGCGACACCGGGTTGTACGGGGACTCGCTCATCGACTTGGCGC
Organism: Actinoplanes utahensis; assembly: GCF_016862455.1. Taxonomy (GTDB): domain Bacteria; phylum Actinomycetota; class Actinomycetes; order Mycobacteriales; family Micromonosporaceae; genus Actinoplanes; species Actinoplanes utahensis. The sequence goes on along the minus strand of NZ_BOMZ01000045.1, from coordinate 20,199 downwards.
CCAGCGGGCCGATCGCGTCGGTGGTGTCGGCGAAGTAGACCTCGGTGAACGGGGTGTCGGCGACGGTGGGCAGGTGGTACTGGCGGAACGCGGCGGTGGTGACCTCGCCGGCGCCGGAGATGTCGAGGTGTTCGGCGAGGGTGGCGCCGAGGGCCTGGGCGACGCCGCCTTCGATCTGTCCGCGGAGTTGGAGCGGGTTCATGACGGTTCCGGCATCGGCGCTGTGGACGGAGCGGAGGATGCGCAGCTCGCCGCTGTCCGGGTCGACGGCGACGCGGAAGAAGTGGGCGTTGAAGGCGACCGAGCGGGGCGTGCCGTCGAAGTGACCGGTCGCGGAGAGCGGGGCCAGGGTGGCGGGGTCGAGGTCGGCGAGAGCACGCGTCTCGGCGGGGGTGTGGCCGAGGCGGGAGAGGATCTCGGCGCGGAGCGCGCGGGCGGCGCGCAGGACGGCCTGGCCGGCGACGACGACGCCGGTGGAGGCGAAGGCGCCGGTGTCGTGGCGGACCACGTCGGTGTCGGACTGGCGGATGACGATGCGGTCCGCGGTGGTGTGCAGTTCGTCGGCGACGATCTGGGCGTGGACGGTGGTGCTGCCGTTGCCGAACTCGGCGGTGCCGACCGACACCTCGTAACGGCCGTCGGGAAGCAGGGTCACCGTGGCGTCGGCGAAGTGGCCGCCGGGCGGGCCGGCGGCGATCATCGCGATGGCCATGCCGTCGCCGGTCAGCCAGCCTTCGGGGGCCTCGTCGGTGGTGGCGGCGGCGGCGCGCATGCGGTCCAGGCACTGGTCCAGGCCGTAACTGGCGATGCCGAGGTCGGGGACGTGCGCGCCGGGAGCGGTGAGGTCGTCGCCGGGGCGGACCACGCTGCGCTCGCGGAACGCGACCGGATCCATGCCGATCATGCGGGCGAGCTCGTCGACGGCCTGTTCGACGGCGAAGGTGACCTGGCCCAGGCCGTAACCGCGGAACGCGCCGGCGGGCACCGTGTGGGTGTACACCGTGTAGGCGTCGGTACGGATGTTCCCGCACTTGTAGACCGCGACGGTCTCGTGGCAGCCGTGGTGCATGACGGACGGGCCGTGGTTGCCGTAGGCGCCGGTGTCGACGAGGACGTTCAACTGCAGCGCGGTCAGCTCGCCCGAGGCCGTCGCGCCCGCCTTGACGGTGACGACGAACGGGTGCCGGGTGGTCGCGCCGGTGAACTGCTCGGCCCGGGTGTACTCCCATTTGACCGGGCGGCCGGTGCGCAGGACCGCCAGCGCGACGAGATCCTCGACGAGCATCTCCTGCTTGCCACCGAACCCGCCGCCGACCCGTCCCGCGACGACCCGCACTCGCTCCAGCGGGAAGCCGAAGAGCCGGGACACGGCCCGCCGGGTCAGGAACGGGGTCTGCGTGCTGGACCGGATGACCAGGCGGTCGTCGTCGTCGAGCCAGCCGACGGCGCCGTGCGTCTCCAGGCTCGCATGCTGCACGCGGGGCGTCCGGAAGGTCGCCTCGAACACGGCGTCGGCCGCCGCGAAGCCCGCCTCGACGTCGCCCAGCGTGGCGTGCAACTCCCCCACCACGTTCGCGTCCGCCCGCAGGATCCCCTGCGCGACCCCCTTGTCCCCGTGCACCAGCGGCGCCCCCGGCTCCATCGCCGCGAACGGGTCGATCACCGCGGGCCGGACCTCGTACTCGACCCGCAGCCGCCGTACCCCCTCCTCCGCGGCCGCCTCGGTCGTCGCGACCACCGCCGCCACCCGCTGACCGGTGAACCGCAGCACGTCGTCGAGCACCCGGGTGTCGTACGGATCCTCGGCCTCGTTCTCGTGCTGCGCCGTCGAGAACAACCGGTCCGGGGCGTCCTTGTACGTCAGCACCGCCTCGACCCCGGGGACGGCGAGGGCCTGCGTCTCGTCGATCGACAGGATCCGGGCGTGCGCGTGCGGCGACCGCAGCACCTTGAGATGCAGCATCCCGGGCACGTCGAGGTCGAACGTGTACCGGGCGGTCCCGGTGACCACCTGCGGGCCGGCGGGCGCGCCGAGGCTCGATCCGACGGCGTCACCCGCGCGGGGGCACACGGCCGCGGCCCGTCCCTCGATGGCGTCGGTGATCGCGCGATAGCCCGTACACCTGCACAGATTGCCTTTGAGGGAGCGCGGCAGGTCGGCTTTCTGATCATCGGTGAGCGCGGCCGTCGTCATGATCATGCCCGCGGTGCAGAACCCGCACTGGAAGCCCTGGGCGTCGAGGAAGCTCTGCTGCACCGGGTGGAGCTCCGCCCCGGCGGCCAGGCCCTCGATCGTGGTGACGCTGCGCCCCCGCGCGCGGAAGGCGGGGTAGACGCAGGAGTGCACCGGGGTGCCGTCGACGTGCACCGTGCACGCTCCGCAGTCGCCCGCGTCGCAGCCCTTCTTGACGCCGAAGCAGCCCTCCTCGCGCAGGTAGGTGCGCAGGCACTGACCGGGCCGGGGCTGACGCTCGTGCGGTGTCCCGTTGATCTCGATGGTCATGATGTTGCCTTCCTGCCGGCCCACGGCCGGGTCATGCGGCCAGTTCGGCCCGGATCTGCGACGCGTAGCGGCGGGTCAGGTGCCGCCGCCACACCGGGCGGCCGTGCACGTCGTCGACGTACTGCCCGGCGGGGATGGTGTCGAGGGCGGCCTCGACGTCGGCCGGCGACGGCGGCGCGGGGAAACGGAGGACGTACGGCCGGCGGGTCGCGGCGGTCACGGTGAGCGACAGTCCTCCGGCGGGTTCCGCCCGGCCGATCAGCAGCACGGCCGAGCGGCCATGGCGGTGCAGGGAGCCTCTGCGGTACGCCGTACGCGCGCTCAAGGCCGTCGACTCGATCCGGATCGCCCGCAGGAACTCCCCGTCCCGCAGCACGGTGGTGCCCTCGCCGGTGACGAAGTCCGCGGCCGGCACCAGCCGTTCCGCGCCGTCCGGCCCGATCAGTACGCAGGTCGCGCCGAGGGCCACGCTCAGGGAGATCATCGGCCCGGCCGGGAGCGCGGCGCACAGGTTGCCGCCGACCGTGGCCACGTTCCAGATCTTGAAGCTGGCCAGGAACGCGTGGCAGCACTGGAGCACGATGCCGTGCCGGCCGAGCCGTCCGGCCAGTTCGGCGATGGTGCAGGTGGCCGCGATCTCGACATGCTCACCGGTGACGGTGAGTGGCGGCCAGCCGGCGGCCGTCAGGTCGAGCAGCCGGTTGAGGTGCGGGCGCGGCTCGCCGAAGAGGGCGGTCCCCCCGCCCATCCAGGCGTCGCCGGGCCGCCACTGGCCGGGCGCGGCAGGGCTGATCACTTCGGTGACGGTGTGCAGATCCACGCGATTACGCTACGCGTCCCGTGTTTCGGTTCTCAGCGATCTTCCGTGCCGATCATGAACCCGTCCCGCTTTCCGCGGCCGATCGGCCGGCCGCCCTGTTCTCGGCGAATCCCCTGGTCAGCAGGGGGTGCAGAGGCCGGCAAGGGAACGCGTTCGATCAGTCGCGGTGGCGATGCCGAGTCACCACCGGATACCGCTTCATCGTCGTTCCGATAACGATCGACGGTCAGACGGGGGCGGGCGATCGGGCGGGGACGGGGACGGCCGGCAGGGTCAGGGTGAAGGTGCTGCCGCGGCCGACGACGGACTGCACGGCGATCGTTCCGCCGTGGTCGCGGACGATGTCGCGGACGATGGCCAGGCCCAGGCCGGGACCCTGGACGGCCTGGTCCATGGCGTTGCCGGCCCGGTGGAAGGGGGTGAACAGGCCGGCGACGTCCTCGGCGGGGATGCCGATGCCGGTGTCGGTCACGGACACCGTGACGGCGCGGGGGTCGGCGGTCATCCGGCAGACGACCGAGCCGCCGGGCGGGGTGAACTTGATGGCGTTGTCCATCAGTTTGCGCAGGGCGCGCTGCAACTGGGTGCGGTCGCCGTGGACCCAGCCCTCGTCGGCGTCGAAGGTGACGTCCAGATCCTTGGCGCGGGCGGCGTTGCTCAGGTCGTGACGCACGGTCGCGGCGAGAGCGGCCAGATCCAGGGTCTCGGCGTGGACGGCGGCGCCGTTGTCGGGCCGGTCGAGCAGGACCAGATCGCCGATGGTGTCCTGGAGGCGGTGGGCGTTGCGCAGGATGGCGTTCAGGGCGCGTTTCTGGATCGGGTTGAGGCCCTCGCCGGCATCCTCGTCGGTGATCATCTCGGTGTAGCCGAGGATGCTGGTCAGCGGCGTGCGCAACTCGTGCGTGACGGTCTGGATGAAGGTGTCCTTGCGTTCGTCGAGCATCCGCAGCTCGGTGATCAGCCGGGACTGGTGGCTCTGCAGGCTGTGCTGGCGCAGGGCCCGTTCGATCTCCTGAGCGACGCCGGTGAGCAGGCGCTGTTCGGCGTCCGTCCAGTCGGCGGAGCCGGGGCGGCTGACGTACAGATATCCGGGTCCGCAGTCGGAGTCGGCGCAGACCGCCAGGGTGATGGCGCCGCCGTCGAGGATCCGGGGGCGGCCGGGGTCGCCGGCGAGCAGGTCGGTGAGCAGGTCCGCGGGCAGCCCGGGGGCGGCGTCCGGCCAGTGCACGCGGACCGGTCCGGCGCCGGGGACGACGGTCTCGATGTGCACGGCGGTGGCGCCGACGGCCTCGCCGATGAGCGCCGCGATCCGCCGGCCGGCGCCGGCGGGGCCGCTGAGGTCCTGCATGGCGGCGGCGACGGCCTGCCGCAGCCCGGCCCGGGTGGTGCGGGCCTGTTCGGCGGCGAGCAGCATCTCGGTCTGGGCGGCGAGGTCGTTGAGGGCGTCCACGACGGTGCTCAGTTCGGCCGCCTCGACCGGTTCGGCGCGGGCCGTGCGGTCGCCGCCGGCGAGCCGGCGGATGGTCGTGCCGAGTTGCTCCAGCGGAGCCAGGAGTTTCCGCCGCCCGGTACGGGCGACGATGTATCCGACCGCCAGGATCGCCGTGACCAGAAGGGCGGCGGCGATGTCGAGGGCGCGGCGCTCGCCGGCCACCGTGTCGAGCATGGCCCGCTGCTCGGCCACGAGGGCGGTCGAGAGGGCGTCGTTGACTCGCCGGAGGTCGTCGAACAGCTGTTTGCCCTCGGCGTCGCGCAGGGGGTTGGCGGCGGGCCGCTGGTCCGCGGCGATCGGGACGGCGTAGCGGTCGAGCCAGCGGTGGATCGCCGCCCGCTGGTCGGCGAGGAGCTTCTCGGCGGCCGGGTCGTCGGTGCTGGCGGCGACCTCGTCGAGGGCGGCGGCGACGGTGGCCCAGGCGGTCCGGTACGGCTCGAGAAAGGCCGTGTCGCCGGTGAGCAGGAATCCGCGGATGCCGGTCTCGGCGTCGGTCATGCCCTGCATGACCCGTTCGTTGGCGAGTTCGGCGCGGGCGGCGCGGGCGGCCCAGCGGTCGTGTTCGGCACGCAGCCGGGAACCGGCGCCGAACTGGACCAGCAGGAGCATCACGAAGAGGACGAACAGGGCGGAGAACCCCACGTTCAGGCGACGCTGCACTCTCATCGGCGTCGGCCCTCGTGGACGGTCATGCCTCTCCGTTCGGCAGGGGCACGCCGGTTCCTAAGCGATTAGATTCGTTACCGAGCCGTGATAATTGCACCCTTGCGTACCGCCGGTAACGGGTAACTGCCCAGGCTCGATCCTAATGTCGGAAATTTCGGACAGAAGAGTGGCAAAGGTCACGGTCCGTCACGGTGATCTCAGTGATCCTGGTTACTGACGAGTAAAGCCCGCTCTTGTAGTCGGAGCCGCGGAGCGGCAACATTTCCGGCACATTACCGACCGCGACCATCGACGAGCATCGCTACGCCATGTCGCCGGTCCAACGATCGAGGAGGTTCCGTGGAGGATGCGCAAAGCGCTCCGGCTTACGGGCGCACCAACTGGCGCCGGTTCGCCGTGGCGGTGGGCGTGCCGACCGTGGTCGCCGGCGGGCTGGTCCTCGCCCTCGCCGAGGGCGCCCTGGCAGCGAACTTCACCGTCTCGGGCAAACAGTTCAAGCTGTCCGCCGACACGCTGGTGGGTAACGGCTTCACCCAGTACACCGGGGAACTGCCGACCAACGACAAGAAGAATCACCCGGACGGCGAGATCACCGCGGCCATGTCCGGCATCAACAACGCCGACCTGTGGAACCTCTGCCAGTCGGTCGCCGTCGGCCCGGTCACCCTGCGTATCGAGGCGGGCAAGGACCAGAAGAACCCGGTGCACGCCGAGAACCTGCTGATCGGCATGTCGACCCTCGGGGGCAACGCCACCTTCGAGGACATCCAGATCGGCCTGGACGCCGCCACGCTCGACCGGGACGGCGCGGACACCCACGGCGACCCGCTGGCGTTCGGCCAGCAGGCCCGCAAGGTCACCATCAAGGACCTGCGCCAGGAGGCGTACTACACCTCCGCCTCCACGTTCGTCCTCAGCGGCATGAGTCTGAAGCTGCACCTCAGCGGCGACCACGAGTGCTACTGAACGGTTCGACCGGGCTCGCGGGGCGGCATCCCGCGAGCCCGTCTCCACTGAAGTGACTGGAGGGCCAGGCGTGGCGACGGAGAACATCCGAGGCAGGTTCCGGCGGTGGCGGCACGTCCGGCCGTTCTGGGGTGGCCTCTTCCTGGTGCTGTCCGGGCTGGAGATGTTCCTCAGCGCGAACATGGAGCTGGACAACATCCAGATCCACATCGGGCCGCAGGGCTTCTACTCGTACCTGCTGCCGGTCATGATGATCGCCGCCGGCCTGCTCACCTGGTTCTCGCCGGCCCAGCGGCTGTTCTACGGCGTCATCGGGATCATCACCGCGCTGTACTCGTTCATCGGCCTGAACCTGGGCGGCTGGATCGCCGGCATGATGCTCGGCATCCTCGGCGGGGCTCTCGTGATCGCCTGGGGCCCGCCCGAGCCGCCCCCGCCCTCGCCCCCGCCGTCACCCTCTCGGGAGGAAGCTGAGGAGGCGGAGGACCGGCCGACACAGGAGATCGACCCGGTGACCGCGCCGATCACCGAGCCGGTGCGCAAACTGCACCGCCGGGCCCTGCTGATCGTGGCGCCGCTGCTGCTGGCGGCCACCGTGACCGTCGCCGGGAATCCACCGGCCGAAGCCGCCCTGGAGTGCCCGGAGGGTCTGCCGTCCCGCACGGCGTCCGTCTCGCCCAGCCCGAGCCGCACGTCCGCGAAGCCGAGACCGACGGCGACGGCGACGGGGACCGCCACCCCGCCGGTGGGCACGCCCCGGTCGACCGGCACGTCCGCCGCGCCGACGGCCGGCGCGACCCCGTCGCCGACCGGCTCCGGCACCGGGAACCCGTTCGTGGACGGCGTCAACGACTTCTGGCAGGGCGTCGGCGAGTTCTTCACCGGTGAGAAGAAGGAGGAGGTGACCGAACCCGGGTCGGCCTCGCCCTCGGCGGCCGCGTCCCCCACCCCCACCGCCCCCGGGCCGAAGCCGGGCACGACGCCCGGCGCCACGCCCGGTACGAGACCCAGCACCACGCCCAGCACCACACCCAGCGCGAAGGCCGAGGAGATCGCCTGCCTCGGCGCGCGACAGATGGGCAAGGTCGCCGAGGACGGCGGGATCCCGCTCGCCGGTGCGAAACCCGGGGTGGTCAAGGCGGCCTCGGTGACCATGTACAACTCGTCGTACGACGGGGTGGCCGAGGTGCCGACCGGCAACGGGCCGATCCGGTCGCTGAAGTTCACCATGGACAAGGTGGTGAACACGCCGTTCAGCCTCACCATCGACGAGCCGGGCAGCGCGGTCACGGTGATCGAGAGCGGCGAGCTGATCCTCGACGGCGACGTGGAGTTCTACAGCCCCAGCTTCAAGGGCAAGCTGTTCGGCCTGATCCCGGTGACGTTCACGCCCGAGCAGCCGCCGCCGCTGACCCTGCCGATCCTCTGGTTCACCGACGTCACCCTCGACCTGGCGTACGTGAAGTCGAACGTCCTCACCGCCGAGCCGATCGACATCGTCGAGAAGAACGGCTGAGCCCCCGCACTAACCTGGTGAGAACCCTTCCGTGAGGAGATCACCGTGTGCCGGAGCATTCATCAGCTGCACAACTTCGAGCCGCCGGCGACGGTGGACGAGATCCAGGCCGCCGCCCTGCAGTACGTGCGGAAGATCGCCGGCAGCACCCGGCCGTCCCAGGCCAACCAGGCCGCCTTCGACCAGGCGGTCGCGGCGGTCGCGGCCGCCACCGAGGAGCTTCTGGCGAACCTGGTCACCACCGCGCCGCCGCGCGACCGGGAGGTGGAGGCGGCCAAAGCACGGGCCCGCGCCGAGAAGCGGTACGCCTCCTGACCGAGTCTGGCCATAGACTCCGCTGAATGATGTGGCGGATGGCGGTGGCGCAGTGGCGCGCGCGGGCCCGGCGGTCCTTGGCCCTGCTGGCGATGATCGCGGTGGCGGTGTCCGGGTTCACCCTGCTGACCGGGGCCGCCGTCACGTCGCGGCTGGACGCGGTCGGCACGGTCGAGGCGAACTTCCGGCCCGCGTACGACATCCTGATCCGCCCGAAGGGCTCGGTGCTGCCGCTGGAGCAGCAGCACGGGCTGGTGCAGTCGGGTCAGCTGGCGGGCATGCGCGGCGGGATCACCGTGGACCAGTGGCGCCGGGTCCAGGCGATGCCGGACGTGTCGGTGGCCGCGCCGGTCGCCATGATCGGTTACGTGCGGCGGACCGTCCCGGTCGCCGTCGACCTGGGCGACCTGCTCGATCCGGCGACCGAGCGCCAGATGCTGCGGGTGCGGCCCACCTGGGTGTCCGACGCGGGGCTGACCAGGATCCCGGACGCCGGGCAGTACCTGTACGCCACCCGCAACCGGATCGACACCCCGCGCGACGACCAGCCCGGCAGCGCCGGCAAGGACCTGCGCCCGCAGGAGGTCGACGCGGCGGGACGCCGGGCGTACATCTGTCCCGGTGTCCCGATGCTCACCCAGGCCGAGCTGCTGGACCCGACGGACCTGCGGTCGCGGTCGTCGATCACCTGCACCGGCGGTCCGGGATCGAAAGACGGCTCCGGCCGCCCGCGCCGGCCGGTGGTGACGGTGCCGTGGTCGGTGCCGTTCCTGTTCGCCGCGGTCGATCCGGCGGCGGAGGCCGCGCTCGCCGGGCTGGACGAGGCGGTCGACGAGGGCGACTATCTGCCGGCCGGGACACCCGGGGACCCGTCGGAACTGCCGATCCTGGTCGCCGGCCGGGCCCGGACCGACGTGACGCTGGAGCTCGACGTCCAGCGGATGGACGCGACCGCGGTGCAGATGCTGCGCCGGACCGCCGACGACGACCGCGCGCTGCGCGAACGCCTGGAGAAGCGGTCCGGCGACCCGGCCCGGCGGCAGACGGTGCAGGTCGAGGTGCCGTACCGGGACCTGGTGGACCGGCTACGGCATCCGGGCGCCGACGACACGGCCGGCGGGTGGGCCGAGACGTCCCGGCTGGACCGGTTCTGGACGGTCGGGCCGGTGGACGCGGTGGCCGACGGCGACGGGCGGCGGGCCGAGGCGGTCACCTACGACCGGACCGTCTGGGGGTACGGCGACCAGACCGGTCTCGGCAACCTGGTGCCGATGGAGTTCGCCGACACGTCGGTCCGCGACGACATCAGCAGTCACGTCGCGATGAACAACGACGTGACCCTGAAGGCGGTCGGCACCTTCGACCCGGACCGGGTGAACCTGGGCAGCGCGCTGTCGGCGGTGCCGATGGACACCTACCACCAGCCGGGCGCCGCGGGCTTCGACGAGGCGTCCCGGGCCGCGCTCGGCGGCCGGACGCTGGAACCCAACGCGAACGTGACCGGGCTGCTCAGCCAGCCACCGCTGATGCTGACCAGCATGGACGCCGCCGCGAAGGTCTTCACGCCGGGTGTGTTCCGGACCGACCCGCCCTATCCGGAGCTGGACCTGAACCGGGCCGCGCCGATCAGCATGCTGCGGGTACGCCTCGACGGAACGGTCGGGATCGACGCGCTCTCCCGCGAACGGGTCCGGGTGATCGCCGAACGGATCGCCGCGGCCACCGGGCTTCAGGTGGACATCACCCTCGGCTCGTCGCCGACCGCGGTGCCGGTGCGGTACCCGGCGGGCAAGTTCGGCCGGCCCGAACTGGTCGTCGGCGAGCCGTGGGTGAAGAAGGGCGTCGCGGCGGTGCTGGTGCAGGCCGCCGACCGCAAGAGCGTGCTGCTGTCCGGGCTGGTCCTCATCGTCTGCGCGGTCGCCGTGCTGAACGCCAGCCGGGCGGCGGTCCGGTCCCGGCGCACCGAGCTCGGCATCCTCGCCTGCGTCGGGTGGCAGCGACGGCATCTGCTGGCGCTGCTGGCCGGGGAGACGGCGGCGATCGGCCTGGCCGCGGGGATCGCCGGCACGCTGGTGGCCGTACCTCTGGCCTGGCTCTTCGACCTGACGCTGAGCGGCGCCCACCTGCTGCTGACCATCCCCACCGCGGTGGCGCTCGCCCTGATCGCCGGAGGCGGGCCGGCGTGGCGCGCCGCCCGCCCGGACCCGGCGGCGACCGTGCGGCCCGCCGTCTCCCGGCAGGCCGTCCGCCTGCCCGCCCCGCGCCGGGTGACCGGCCTGGCCCTGGCCAACCTGGCACGCACCCCCGGCCGCGCCCTGCTCGGCGCGGCCGGTCTGATGATCGGGGTGGCGGCGCTGACCATGCTGCTCGCCGTCACGTTCGCGTTCCGCGGCACGGTCACCGGCACCCTGCTCGGCGAGGCGGTCACGCTGCAGGCCCGGACCGTCGACTACCTGGCCGTGGCGGTCACCGTCGTGCTCGGTGTGGTGTCGGTCGCCGACGTGCTCTACCTCGACATCGCCGAACGCGCCGCCCAGCTGGCCCTGTTCACCGCGGTGGGCTGGCCGGACCGCGTGCTGTACCGACTGGTCGGCACCGAGGCCGCCGGCATGGGGGTGCTCGGCGGTCTCGCCGGGGCGGGACTGGGCCTGGCCGGGGCGTCGCTGTTCGCCGGCGGGATCACCGCCGCGCTGTGGTGGTGCGCCGGCGCCGCCCTCGCCGCCGGGATCGCCGTGGCCGTGCTCGCGGTGATCGTGCCGATCGTGATGCTGCGCAACCTGCCCACCGCCCAACTGCTGGCCCAGGAGTGACGATGATCCGGATCACCGACGCGAGAAAAGCCTTCCCGGTCGCCGGCGGAGGCGAACTGGTCGCGGTCGCCGGGGTCGGCGCCGAGATCGAGCGGGGTACGTCCGTCGCGCTCACCGGCCCGAGCGGCTCCGGCAAGTCGACACTGCTGCACCTGATCGGCGCGATCGAACGCCTCGACGCCGGCTCCATCGTGGTCGGCGGGCGGGAGATCGGCGGCCTGTCCGGCAAGGAGCTGGCCGCGTACCGCCGGACGGTCGGGTTCGTGTTCCAGCGGTTCCATCTGCTGCCGGCGCTGACCGCGCTGGACAACGTGATCGCGCCGGTGCTGCCGTTCCGTACCGCCTTCGACAAGCGGCAGCGCGCCCTGGAACTGCTCGATCTGGTCGGGCTGAAGGACCGGGCCGGTGCGCTGCCGTCGCAGCTGTCCGGCGGCCAGCAGCAGCGGGTCGCGATCGCCCGGGCGCTGGTCAACGACCCGCCGCTGCTGCTGGCCGACGAGCCGACCGGGAACCTGGACTCGCGGACCGGGGAGTCGATCGTCGACCTGCTGCTGTCGCTGCGCGACGACCGCGGCGCCACGGTCGTCGTCGCCACCCACGATCCCGGCCTGGCCGAACGCTGCGACGGCAGCCTGCGCCTGCGCGACGGTGTCCTCGTCTGACGAGCCGGTTTCTCATGCGCGCCCGGACTCCATCACACCGTCGGGTCCCTCAGCGGGGCACGGCCCGGAACCACTCCGCCCGGTCGCCGGGGTCGGGGCCGCGGCGGTCCACCTTGTTCACGAAGAACATCGTGGGCACGCCGATGCGGCGCAGCGCCCGCCAGATGGCGACGGTCTGCGGTTGCACGCCCTCGACGGCGGAGACGACCAGGACGGCCGCGTCGAGGACGGCGAGGGACCGCTCGACCTCGGCGATGAAGTCCGGATGGCCCGGGGTGTCGAGCGGGTCGACGGTCGGATCGCCGAGGCTGATCGAGGTGACGGCCGCACGGATGGTGATGCTGCGCCGCCGCTCGAGCTCCATCGAGTCGGTGCGGGTGGTGCCGTCGTCGACGCTGCCGGGCCGGGACAGCTGGTCATTGCCGTTCCCCACCCTGGCACGGCCGGTCCGCGGACCGCCACCGATTTCCGCCGCCCCATGTAGCACTCCGGCGGACCCTCGTCACTGGTAGCCGCGACATCGGGGGAAGTAGGCCCCGGTGTGCTTAGCCTGATGGGCATGTCGTTCGTCCCCGCCCGAGACGGCCGCAAGAACCGCAGCGCCGCGAACCGGGCCCCAGCCGTCCCTGACCGGATCGAGGACCTGCACGGCAGCAGCCTCGGTTTCCTCGAGGTGCCGCATCACATGGCGTGCGGGCACGCCAGCCGCCGGCGGTACGACCTCGACGACCCCGTCCAACTGCGGCACGCCTACGAGCAGGTGCTGTGCGAGGCCGCGGGTTGCGGCGAGGTGGAGGACCTGATCAACCCGGAGATGCTGCGCCGGGTGTGGCGGGACCTGCATCTGCCGTCGCGGGTCCGGGAGGCCTGGGAGACCCGGCACCCGACGTTGCGGCGCACGGTCAACCGCACCACCCCGGGCACCCGCACCACCGGATCCGGTCGCGGTCCGGCGACCACCGGGTTCGCGCGGCGCGGCCGGGTCCGGGTGCTCAAGGCCGGTGTCCGCATCGAGGCGGGCCGCGCCGGCACGTGACCGTACGACGGGGACCCGTGCGGGCGGCCGCCCGGCCGGCGGACCGCCGTCGCCCCGGAAGACCCTGAGGTCGTATGCCTGACCAGCGAGAGCCAGACCCGCGGCAACCCCCGCGAGCGAGACGGCGATCGCACGGCCCCCGGCGGTCCCGGCTTTCCGATCGCGTTGGAGCTCAGCCGCTGCTCGCGCCGAACGCCACAGGCGGAACGGCCCCGGCTTCCTGAACAGCCGGGGCCGTACCCCATCCGGTCCGGCCCGATCGTTGTTCACCGCCGCCGCCCCGGAGCACGCGGAGCGCACCTGGTTACGCAGGTCACGCCTGCGGGGGCGATCATGACGGCACTTCGTCACAGTGTTAGCTTAGGCAAGCCTTACCTGTGACGAAGTGGAGTCCCCCCGCCATGCGTGCATCCCGATTCCTCGCCGGAATCGTCGCCCTCACCACCGCCCTGGCCCTCAGCGCCTGCGGTGAGTCCTCCGATGAGGCGGCCGCCCCGGCCGCGTCGAGCGCCACCGAGTCGTTCCCGGTCACCATCACCCACGCGTTCGGCACGACCACCATCGCGAAGAAGCCGGAGCGGGTCGCCACCGTCAACTGGGCCAACCACGAGGTGCCGCTGGCCCTCGGCGTCGTCCCGGTCGGCTACGCCAAGGCCAACTTCGGCGACACCGACGGCGACGGCCTGCTGCCGTGGGACGCCGCGAAGCTCAAGGAGCTCGGCGCCAAGACCCCGGTGCTGTTCGACGAGACCGACGGCATCGACTTCGAGGGTGTCGCCAACACCAAGCCGGACGTCATCCTGGCCGCCTACTCCGGGCTGACCCAGCAGGACTACGACACCCTGAGCAAGATCGCGCCGGTCGTCGCGTACCCGAAGACGGCCTGGTCCACCTCGTGGCGGGACAGCATCAAGATCGAGAGCAAGGCGCTCGGCCTGGCCGGCGAGGGCGACAAGCTGATCGCCACCATCGAGAAGCAGATGAAGGACGAGGCCGCCCGCTACCCCAAGCTGGCCGGCAAGTCGGTGATGTTCCTGACCCACATCGACCCCACCGACCTGAGCAAGGTCAGCTTCTACACCACGCACGACACCCGCGCCCAGTTCTTCACCGACCTCGGCATGAAGCACCCGGCCAGCATCGAGAAGGCGTCCGCCGCCACCAGTGAGTTCAGCCTCACCCAGAGCGCCGAGCAGGTGCAGAACCTCAGCGACGTCGACATCATCGTCACCTACGGCGACGAGAAGGGCACCACCCTGGCGACCCTGCAGAAGGACCCGCTGCTGTCGAAGATCCCGGCGATCGCCCGCGGCTCGTTCGTGGCGCTGCCCGGCAGCACCCCGGTGGCCACCGCCGCGAACCCGACCCCGCTCGCGGTGTCGTTCGTCCTCAAGGACTACGTGGACCTGCTCGGCAAGGCTGCCGACAAGCTCTGATGACACCACGTCCAACCCCGTCCGGGCCGGACGTCGCTTCCCTGCGGCGCCCGGCCCGGGTGCGCCTGGCCTGGCTGCTGGCCGTGCTCGCCGTGCTGGCCCTGGTCATGCTGGCATCGGTCGCCTTCGGCTCCCGGGTGGTCGGCTGGGCCGACATCACCGCGGCCCTCGGCGGCGCCGACGAGACCCTCGACCAGGCGGCGGTGATCAAACGCCTTCCGCGTACGGTCCTCGCCGTCCTGGTCGGCGCCGCGCTCGCGCTGTCCGGCACGGTCATGCAGGGCGTCACCCGCAACCCGCTCGCCGACCCGGGCATCCTCGGCGTCAACATGGGCGCCATGCTCGCCATCGCCGTCGCGATGGTGACCGTCGGCCTGTCCACCGCCACCCAGTACATCTGGGTCGCCATCGCCGGCGCGGCGATCTCCACCCTGTTCGTCTACGGTGTCGGTTCGCTGGGCCGGGGCGGCGCCACCCCGCTGAAGATCGCCCTGGCCGGGGCGGCGACGTCGGCCGCGCTCGCCTCACTGGTGGTGGCGGTGGTGCTGCCACGCGGCGACATCGCCGAGAACTTCCAGTCCTGGCAGGTCGGCGGGGTCGGCGGCGCCGGCTGGGAGAGCATCGTCCAGGTGCTGCCGTTCCTGGCCGGTGGGCTGGCCGTGTGCCTGCTCTGCGCCCGGGCGCTGAACTCGCTGGCCCTCGGCGACGAGCTCGCCGCCGGCCTCGGCGAACGAGTCGCCCTGGTCCGTGGCGTCGCCGCGCTCGGCGCGGTGGTGCTGTGCGGCGCGGCCACCGCGGTCGCCGGGCCGATCGCGTTCGTCGGCCTGATCGTCCCGCACATGTGCCGTCTGCTCGTCGGCCTCGACCACCGGTGGCTGCTGCCGTTCGTCACGCTCGCCGGGGCCGCGCTGCTCACCGCCGCCGACGTCGTCGGCCGGGTCGTCAACCGGCCCGACGAGATCGAGGCCGGCATCATCACCGCCCTGATCGGCGCCCCGTTCTTCATCTCCATCGTCCGCCGGCAGAAAGTACGCGAGCTGTGAGCACCACGACGACTCTCGAAGCCGTCACCCGGGGCCGGATCCGGCGAGGCCGGCGGCGGCGGGCGGTGCTGACCGGGCTCGCCGTCGCCGTCGCCGTCGTGTTCGCGGTGTCGCTGATGGTCGGGCAGACCTTCTACCCGCCCGCCGACGTGCTCGCGGTGATCCTCGGCGAGACGGTGCCCGGCGCCTCCTTCACCGTCGGCGAGCTCCGGCTGCCCCGGGCCGTCCTCGCCCTGGTCACCGGCCTGTGCTTCGGGATGGGCGGCGTCACCTTCCAGGCCATGCTGCGCAACCCCCTCGCCAGCCCGGACATCATCGGCATCAGCTCCGCCGCCAGCGCCGCCGCCGCGTTCGGGATCATCGTGCTGAACCTCGGCGAGACCGGGGTGTCGGTGTTCGCGATCGTCGCCGCGCTCGGCGTCGCCGTCGTCATCTACCTGCTGTCGTTCAAGGACGGGGTGGCCGGCACCCGGCTCGTGCTGATCGGCATCGGCATGGCGGCCATGCTCAACAGCGCCACCTCGTACGTGCTCAACCAGGCCGGGCAGTGGGACCTGCAAGCCGCGACCCGGTGGCTCAACGGCAGCCTCAACGGCTCCACCTGGGACGAGACCGTGCCCGTGCTGCTGGCACTGGCGGTCTTCGGCCCGGTGCTGCTCGCGCAGGCCCGCAACCTGACCATGCTCGGGCTCGGCGACGACGCCGCGGCCGCGCTCGGGACCAGGCTGGAACGTACCCGTCTCCTCTCGATCGTCGCCGCCGTCGGCCTGATCGCGTTCGCCACCTCGGCCACCGGCCCGATCGCGTTCGTGGCGTTCCTCGCCGGGCCGATCGCCGTCCGCCTCACCGGCCCCGGCGGCTCCCCGCTCGTGCCGTCCGCGCTGGTCGGCGCGCTGCTCGTGCTCGCCGCCGACTTCCTCGGCCAGTTCGCCTTCGACACCCGCTTCCCGGTCGGGGTCATCACCGGGGTGCTCGGCGCCCCGTACCTCATCTTTCTGCTCGTCCGCACCAACCGCGCGGGAGGCTCCCTGTGACCAGCGACCACACGCTGACCGTCGAGAGACTGACGGTCGGATACGCCGACCGTGTCGTCATCGACTCCCTCGACCTGCTCGTGCCGCCCGGCCGGATCACCGCGATCGTCGGCGCCAACGCCTGCGGCAAATCCACCCTGCTGCGATCCATGTCCCGGCTGCTCGCGCCCCGCGCCGGGAACGTCCTGCTGGACGGCCGTGAGGTCCACCGGATGCCCGCCAAGGAACTCGCCCGCACCCTCGGCCTGCTCCCCCAGTCCCCCATCGCGCCCGAAGGCATCACCGTCGCCGACCTGGTCGGCCGCGGCCGCAACCCGCACCAGCGGCTGCTGTCGCGGTGGAGCGCCGACGACGACGCGGCCGTCGCCGCCGCCCTGGACGCCACCCACACCGCCGACCTGGCCGACCGCTCCGTCGACGAACTGTCCGGCGGCCAGCGGCAGCGGGTGTGGATCGCGATGGCGCTCGCCCAGCAGACCGAGGTACTGCTGCTGGACGAGCCGACCACCTTCCTCGACGTCAGCCACCAGGTCGAGGTCCTGGACCTGCTCACCGACCTGAACGCGGACCGCGGCACCACCATCGTGATGGTCCTGCACGACCTGAACATGGCGGCCCGCTACGCGGACCACCTGATCGCCCTGGCCGGCGGCAGCCTGCACGCCGCGGGCGAGCCCGCCGAGGTGCTGACCGAGGAGTGTGTACGGGCGGTCTTCGGCCTGGACAGCCAGGTCATCACCGACCCGGTCTCCGGCAAACCGCTGATGCTCCCGATCGGCCGTCACCATGTCGCCGGCGAACGGGTGCGATTGCCCTGATCAGGCCCCACATCGCGAGCCCGCGTCGTAGTTTGATGGCGATTCTCGAGGGGGAGTTCATGACCACATCCGACCGTTGCGTCATCGTCGCCTCGTCGGCCGGCAGTTACGAGGGCAAGCAGGGGCACACGTTCCTCGCCGGCATCTCCCGGACGACCGCCGGCTCGACCCAGCTCTGCCTGCACGTGATGGAACTACCGCCGGCCACCGCCGCGAAACCGCACCTGCACGCCGGGCACGAGTCGGCGGCGTTCATCGTCAGCGGCGAAGTCGACGTGCATCACGGGCCCGGCCTGATCCACCTGGACCGGGCCGGGCCGGGCGACTTCGTGTTCATTCCGGCCGGGGTGCCCCACGTGCCGGTGAACCGCAGTCCGGACACGCCGGCGATCATCGTGCTGGCCCGTACCGACCCGAACGAACAGGAGAGCGTCGAGCTTCTCGACATCGAGATCCCCGAGCCGGCCCGCATCTGACGGTCCCGCCCGTCCCGACCCGCCCGGCCCGGTGGACGTCAGCGGCGGGCCAGGCGCCGGGCGCCGGTGAGGCCTGGCTGGTAGGGCAGGCCGTAGTGGGCGAAGACGGCCGGCTCGGCGCCCGCCTCCAGCTCACCGTCCATGTCGATGCTGGGAGCGGCGCCGACCAGCTTCTTCTCGTAACGGACCCGGACCGCCTTCGGGGTGACCGTCGCGCCGGCCAGGGGGACGAAGACGAGCCGGTGACGGCCGATCATCCCGACCCGGACGGTGGCGAAAGCCGGTTCGTCGGTCGTGGTGTCGACGTACACGGCCTCCAGGTCGCCGATCTTGTCGTCGTCGGGGTCGATGACGTTCTCGCCGCGCCAGTCGCGCAGGTTCTCCGCTGGGAACATGGGAACCGGTTTGCCCAGCACACCGCTCCGGAAACCGGTCACCACGACACGGAACCGATCAGTCCGGGGGACTCCGTGGTCATCGGGACGCGGTGCCGAGCCGGTCGCCGAGGCGGCGGCGCAGCGAGCCGCGGCGGTAGCCGCCGCTGACCGCGCCGGAGGACGGCGGGGAGAAGAGCGAGCCGGAGCGGTCCTCGTCCGGTTGCGGGCCGGTGACCAGGGCCATGCTCCACCAGCTGACCGCGGCCTCGGTGGCGCGGGGCGCGATGCGCTCCGCGATCAGGGCCAGGTGGGAGACCACACCGGCGGTCGTCTGCCGGCGTGGGCGGCGGGCGCAGCGCAGGATCGTCGCGGCGACGCGCTCGGGGGCGTACGCCGGTGGGATGGCCCGCAGGCGGCGGCCGGTGTGGTTGGCGGCCCGCTGGAAGAACGGGGTGTCGATCGGGCCGGGCAGGACCAGGCCGACCCGGATCCGGGGGTTTCCGGCCACGGTCTGCCGGAGGTTCAGGGCCAGGCCGCGGATCGCGAACTTGGACATCGAGTAGAGCGGGACCAGCGGGTTCGGGAACAGCGACAGCAGTGAACCGACGAGCACCAGCCTGCCGTGACCCTGCTCGCGGAACCGGGTCAGGGCCGCCCGGCAGCACAGCACGACGCCGAACACGTTGGTGTCGATCAGGCGCCGGATCTCGTCGACCGATTCCGAGCCGAGCTGTCCGGCGATGCCGACGGCGGCCGCCTCGATCCAGACGTCGATCCGGCCGAACCGTTCCACCGCGGCCGCGGCCAGCCGGTCGACGGCGGCCGGGTCGCCGATGTCGGTGGGCACGACGAGAACCTCCGCGCCCCGCGCCCGGCACTCGTCCGCCACCTCGGCGAGCGCCTCGGCGCCGCGCGAGGCGAGGACCAGGTAGGCGCCGTCGGCCGCGAACGCGAGCGCCGTCGCCCGCCCGACCCCGCTGGACGCGCCGGTGACCAGCACCACCGCGTTCTGGAACGTTCGCCGCTTGCCCATGAGACCCCCGTAACTCGTCGATCCGAGACCGAACACCTACCCCCGGACGCGACGATCACTCACGCACCGGCGCAGCGCCCGGTTCTTCCCGGCTGGTTGTCAGTGCTGTCTCAGCTTGCCGTTCAACCTCCCGCTCCACCCCGACGTCGCCGCGGACGAGATCACTGCGTCATGAAGGGTGACTACGGTGCGTGCCGCCCAGCGCGCGGGGGGCGACGTAACCCAACGCGCGTGCTCTGCGGCCAGTAGAGGGCGTCGGCCGGAGAGAGGACTCGAAGGCCGATCGCCGAGAGTACAACTTGTCGAACGTGATGCCGCTCCGCCTTGACGAGGCCGTATAAGGCGCCGCAACCGCGACGAGGACCTTCGCGTCGCCGTCGAACCGATAGCCGGCCCACCTCGGCGCGCATCGACTGCGCGAGCGCCCGCGCCTCAGCGATGATCTCGATGGACACCGGACCGACGGCCTCCGGGGAGGTCATGACACCCCCGCCCGCAAACGCGATTGTTCTTCAAGCAGTTCACGGGTTCGGCGGCGTAGGAAAACGGGACCGGAAACAGCCTCCGACCAGCGGCAGGTAGCTCTTCTGAGGGACCGGAATCCGACCGAGTACGGCAGCCGCCATTCGTGATCATGGCTGGAGCTCGAGGTTGAGACGGCGGGCGTAGTGGGCTCGTCTGGCTCGCGCTTGATGGCGTCGTCGCCAGTTCGACCAGCGCAAACGGTAGGCGATGCTGCGGGCCGGCCGGATCGGTTCTCGGTTTCCAGCTGCCGGTTGCGTTCGGTGGCGGCCGGGACGCCTTGCCAGCATGAGCACTCATGTCTGAGATGTCCGATGCTTCGGGTCTCGCCCAGACAACGAGGCCGACTCATCGAGATTATCCAGCCAGGCGCCGGCGCAGCGATTCGGCGTCGATGCGCCCGGCGTTGAGCGCGTCGTACATGGCGCCGTGGCCCCGCCGGTGCTCCGGCGCCAGCGACAACCCGACCAGTGTCTGACCGGCCCGTCGGTGCACAACAGCGCTTCGGTCAGCTCGAACAAGGCGTCCGCCCGCCGGGTCATGCATCGGTAGAGCTGCTCACGGAACCCCGCCAACACATCGATCGTTTCCGCCCTGTCCGTCACGACCGCCACAACGAACGTCGATAGACGCGGACACGGCTCCGCGGACCTCAGCGTGCCGGAGCGTCAACT
>NZ_BOMZ01000044.1 GCF_016862455.1 Actinoplanes utahensis | reverse complement strand
AGCGGTGTGGGCCGTAGGTCGTCACGCGGGCGGTTGGCGGGTTGCGTGGTGATGTGGGGTGCGGTGTGGGCCGTAGGTCGTCACGCGGGCGGTTGGCGGGTTGCGTGGTGATGTGTGGTGCGGTGCGAGCCGCAGGTCACCACACCACAAGGTCGGGGTGGTGCCGGCACTGTTGCGGCGGATCCCGGCGTGGAGCGGTTCCGGGTCGGTTCCGGTTTGTTCGGCCGTGACGACCAGCCGGGGGTGACCGGGACGGCATGCATGACCCGCGTCTGCGGGGCGGCCGTGAGGGGATGCCTGCCGTGGCCGCCGCGAGGCACGGGACGTTGTGTGGCCCGTACCGGAGCATGGTGGGAGAGAACCGCCGCGGACCGGAAGCGGGCAGACCGCCGCAGCGGGGTCAGGCGGCCTGGGGGGTTATCGGGGTGGCCAGGACGGAGCGGTTGCGCCCGGCGGCCTTGGCGGCGTAGAGGGCCTGGTCGGCGGCGCGCAGCAGGGACTCCGGGTCCGGGGCGGGGTCGGCGGCGGCGCCGATGGAGACGGTGACGGAGATGAGGTTGCCGCCGAGGTCGACGGGGAGGCCGGCGATCTCGGTGCGGAGGCGTTCGGCGAGTGCGCGCAGGTCGGCGGGGCCGGTCTGCGGGGCGAGCAGGATGAACTCCTCGCCGCCGTAGCGGGCGACGACGGCGCCGGCGCGGGTGGCGGTGGCGAGGCGGCGGGCGACCTCGACGAGGACGCGGTCGCCGGCCGGGTGGCCGTAGCTGTCGTTGACCCGTTTGAAGTGGTCCACGTCGATCATGAGCAGGCCGACGTCGTGGCCGGTGCGGGCGGCGCGCCGGCATTCCAGGTCGAGGGCCTCGGTGAAGTGCCGCCGGGTGTGCAGGCCGGTCAGCGAGTCGGTGACCGCGGCCCGGCGCTGGGCCGCGACGAGACCGGCCATCCGGGCCATGACCAGTAGGAACATGACGGCGCAGGTGCCGCTGATCAGGGGGATGTCGAGCGGCCAGTCGAGCATCCAGACGACGACCTGAACGCCGGGAGCCATCAGCACGGCGACGGTGAGCACCCCCAGCCGGATCGGGGACGCGTCCGGCACGGCGGTGTTGCTGCGCTGGTCGAAGTGCTGGACGCCGGGGTGCAGCGCGGCGAGCCCGAGCAGCGCGAGCGAGATCATCCAGACGACGTCGAGGTAGGCCTCGGACACGGCCGCGCCGTCGATGATGCCCTGCACCAGGTAGACGGTGTCCACGCTGAGCATCGTGACGAGGCTGCCGAGCAGCAGGTAGAGGACCGGGCCGCGGGTGCCGGTGCCCATCGCGAGACGGACCGCGAGGATCAGGAGCATCAGATCCAGGACGGGGTACGCCGTCTGCGTGAGTTTCGCGCCCAACGGCAGTTCCGAGTCGCCGGTCAGCGGCTGGAGCAGGAAGACCCACACGATCAGGCCGGCGCTGACCGCGACGACGAGCGCGTCGATCATGCTGGGCAGGTCCCAGCCGGGGCTCCGCCGGCGGATGAACAGCAGCACGGCGGCCGCGATGAGCAGGTAGTAGGCGAAGTAGAGCAGGTCGGCCGGGGTCGGTTCGAGGTACTCCCCGGAGAGGAACTCGTCGGCCACGGTGACGGCGTCCGCGGCGGCGTAGACCACCTGGGCGACGACCAGCAGGATCCAGCCGGCCAGATGTGGGGGCCGGTGCCGGAGCGTGCCGATCAGGATCACGGCCGGGGTGGCGAAGCTGACGATCATGTAGGGCGCCACGGAGATCAGGTAATCGCCGCTCGTGGTGTCGAGGACCACCCGCAGGGCGATGCAGATCGCCAGCACACTCACCCAGGCGGTCCAGGTCCACCGATCTCGTCGCACCAGGTGAGCATCCCGGGGCAAGGTTGCCGTACGGGTGCGAATCGGGCCTCACCGGGTTCCAAAAGTCACCGGGTCCGCCCCGGGGCGGCGGGCGCGCAGATGTTCGGCGACCGACCAGGCCTGGAAGGGGCAGCCGGTGGCCCGGTGCGGCGGGTCCCCGTCGGCGGTCTCGGAGACGGAGCCGAGGCCGTGTTCGGACAGGTGGGCCTCGATGTCCTCGAGAACCGCCCGGGCGTCGACGCCGGCCCGGTGGCAGGCCGTCACCCAGGGGCCGGTGAGCCACGGCCAGACGGTCCCGGTGTGGTAGGCCCGGTCCCGTTCGGCGGGGCCGCCCCGGTGCCGGCCGGCGTACCCGAGTTCGCCGGGGGCGAGGCTCCGCGGCCCGAGTGGGGTGAGCAGCACCGCGCCCAGCCGGTCCAGTGCCGCGGGATCGGGACGGGCCGGGGCGTGCGGCAGGGACCAGGCGAGAAGCTGGTTGGGCCGCAGCACCGGATCGTCGCCGGGGCCGTCGACGACGTCGTGGAGCAGCCCGCCGGGGGCGGGGAAGCGGCGGGCGAAACCGGCCTGGGCCTGGGCGAGGGCGGCTTCGGCGGGGCCGGCCGGGATCCCGGTACGCGCGGACAGCTCCATGATCGTCGCCAGCCCGTTGATCCACAGCGCGTTCACCTCGACCGGCTTGCCCGCCCGGGCCGTCACCGGAGACCCGTCGACCCGCGCATCCATCCAGGTCAGCGCGATCCCGGGAATGGGACGCCCGGCAGCGGAGGGGGAGAAGGGCGCGGAGAGGTAGGGAGAGGCGGAAGGGCGCCCGGCAGCGGCGGGGGAGAGGGGCGCGGAGGGGGAGAGCAGGCCGGCGCGGAGCAGGCCGTCGGCCGGGTCGGTGCCGATGCCGTAGCGGGTGCCGGAGAGGTGGTGGGTGACGACGTCACGCAGGGCCGGCAGCAGCGCCGCCGCCAGGTCGTCGTCGCCGGTACGGGTCACGTGCCGGCCGACCGCGTGCAGGAACCACAGGGTGCCGTCGACGGTGTTGTACTCCACGTTCCCGGTGTCCGCGGTGTTGGCGAGCATCCCCTCGGACAGCCGGGCCGCGTACGCCCGGAGCAGTTCCCGCCCCTCCGCGGCCCGATCGGTGGCCAGGAACAACCCTTCGTACGAGATCATCGTGTCCCGCGACCACGCCCCGAACCACGGATATCCGGCGACCACGTCCGGCCCGCCGGCGGTGCGCGCCACGAACGCGTCGGCCGCCAGCGTGAGGGCGGCCTGGGTCTCGTCGGCGGGCGCGGCCGCCGCGACGACGGCCCGGTTGCGGGCCCGGGCGGCGGCCACGGCCGGCCCGGCCGGGGGCGGCGGCGCGTCGAGGTCGCCGGCCCAGGCCGACACTTCGGCGGTCTCCCCGGGCCGGTCGAGCGCGGTGTGGAAGCTCCCGGCGTACCACAGGTCCTCGGTCGAGGTGAGCCCGCGCTCGTCCTCCGTGCGGTGCCGGACCTGCCGGAACCAGTCGCCGCCCGGTGCGAAGCCCGGGCCGCTGAGCCGGTAGGCGCCCTCGATCACGCAGCCGTCCGCGGCCGGGGCGACCGCGGGCGACGGGCCCGCGGCGGTCCGTTCCCCGTGCACGTCCCGCCAGGTGCAGAGGGCTTCCAGACGGAGCCGGACCGGCCCGCCGGAGATCAGCCGGTGCACGACGGCGACGGCGGGCCGGCCGTGCACGGTCGCGATCTCCCGTTCGATCACGACGTCGCCGAGCCGCCACCGCCACCGGGGGATCCCGTCGATGAGCGCGAACTGGGCGAGCAGCCGGTGCCCGGCCGGGGCGATCGCGCCGTCGGCCCATTCGTGCACGCCGAGCCGCACGATCGCGCCGGAGGGGAGGGTGACCACCGGGTCGAGCGACGCCAGTCCCAGATGCCGGGACGCCGGGGTGTGATCCGCGACCACCAGGAGGCCGTGGTATCGACGGGTTCGCAAACCGCTCACGGTTCCCATGGCATAACCGCCGAGACCGTCGGGTACGAGCCATTCTCGTGCGGCGCCCTCAGCGAGGCGGGCGCAGACCTGAGGGCCGAACATGATCGGCCGGACCGTGGACATCAGGAACCCCTCGAACCACCCGCGCGTGACACATGTCCGTAACTGCCGAAGCTTATTCACGACGGTGCAGAAGTCTGCTTTTACGTCGCAGATAGGCCATGATCAAGGCGGGTCGTGAACAAGCTTCGGTCCCAGTGTGATCGACTCCGGGCTGAACCGCGGGTAGTGGGGGATATCGGGTTGTGGGGGTGAGAACGGACGTGTCGGAGCGGGTACGCCTGGCTCAGGCCGATTCCGGGGAGCAGCCGTGGCGGGCGTGGGGTCCCTACCTCGCCGAGCGCGCCTGGGGAACGGTCCGGGAGGACTACAGCGAGCACGGCACCGCCTGGGACTACTTCCCGCACGACCACGCGCGCTCGCGGGCGTACCGGTGGAACGAGGACGGCATGGCCGGCCTCTGCGACGACCGGCAGACGTTCGCCTTCGCCCTGGCGCTGTGGAACGGCAGGGATCCGATCCTGAAGGAGCGGATGTTCGGGCTCGGCGGCGACGGCGGCAACCACGGTGAGGACGCCAAGGAGTACTGGTGGTACCAGGACTCCACGCCCACCCACTCGTGGATGCGCTGGCGCTACCACTATCCGCAGGCCGAGTTCCCGTACGACCAGCTGGTCCGGGTGAACGGGCAGCGCTCCCGCAACGAGGGCGAGTACGAGCTCGTCGACACCGGCATCTTCGACCACGACCGGTTCTGGGCGGTGACCGTCGACTACGCCAAGGCGGGGCCGCACGACGTCTGCATCGCGATCACCGTCAGCAACCGCGGCCCGGATCCGGCGGTCCTGCACGTGCTGCCCACCCTGTGGTTCCGCAACACCTGGTCGTGGGGGTACCCGGGGCGGTACACCCCGACCATCACCGGTACGCCCGGCAAGCTCGCCGGCGAGCACAGGTCGCTGGGCCACATCACCCTGGAGGGGCAGGGCGCGCCGGTCGCGCTGATGTGCGACAACGAGACGAACGCGCAGCGCCTGTGGGGTCTGCCCGGCCGCAGCCCGTACCCGAAGGACGGCATCAACGACCATCTGATCCACCGCGCCCCGACGGTGAACCCGGCCGGGACCGGCACCAAGGGGGCGCTGCACTACCGGCTGTGGATGGGAGCGGGCGAGACCCGTACCCTCCGGTTGCGCCTGACCCGCAGTGAGGCCCCGCCGCCGCCCGCCGACCTGGGGGAGGGCTGGGCCGCGGTGATGCGCGACCGGCTGGCCGAGGCCGACGAGTTCTTCGGCGAGGTGCTGCCGGAGGCGGCGAGCGACGAGGAGAAGTCGGTCGCCCGGCAGGCCGTCGCCGGGCTGATGTGGGGCAAGCAGTTCTACCACTTCGACGTGAAGCAGTGGCTGGTCGGCGACCCGGGGAACGCGCCGCCGCCGCCGGGCCGACGCTACGGGCGCAACAACGGCTGGTGGCACATGAACAGCTTCGACGTCATCAGCATGCCCGACCCGTGGGAGTACCCCTGGTACGCCGCGTGGGATCTGGCGTTCCACTGCGTCAGCATCGCGCGCGTCGACCCCGGCTTCGCGAAGTCGCAGCTCCTGCTGCTGCTGCGGGAGTGGTACATGCACCCCAACGGGCAGATCCCGGCGTACGAGTGGTCGTTCTCCGACGTGAACCCGCCGGTGCACGCCTGGGCGGCGCTGCAGGTGTTCCGCATCGACGGCGGCCGCGACTTCGACTTCCTGTCCCGGGTGATGCACAAACTGCTGCTGAACTTCACCTGGTGGGTGAACCGCAAGGACGTCGGCGGCAACAACGTGTTCGAGGGCGGCTTCCTCGGGCTGGACAACGTCGGCCCGTTCGACAGGTCGGCGGCGCTGCCGGTCGCCGGTGTCCTCGAGCAGTCCGACGGCACCGGCTGGATGGCCATGTACGCGCTCAACCTGCTCGACATGGCGATCATCCTGGCCCTGCACGACGCCGCCTACGAGGACATGGCCACCAAGTTCTTCGAGCACTTCACGTACATCGCGGAGGCGGCGTACCGGCAGGGGCTGTGGGACGAGGAGGACAGCTTCTTCTACGACGTGCTGCGCCTGCCGGACGGGCACAAGGTGCCGCTCAAGGTCCGGTCCATCGTCGGCCTGCTGCCGCTGGCGGCCACCACCCGGCTCACCTCGAAGACCCTCAACCGGCTGCCGGAGATCAACGCGCGGGTCCGCTGGATGCTGCACCACCAGGGCGACTTCGGCGACATGATCAGCCCGCGGCGCCTGGGCGGCGCCGACCGGCGCCAGCAGCGCCTGCTCAGCATGGTCGGCCAGGATCAGCTGCTGCGGATTCTGGCCCGGTTGCTCGACCCGGAGGAGTTCCTTTCCGAGTACGGGCTGCGCACCCTCTCCCGGGCCCACCTGGAGAAGCCGTTCACCGTCTCGCTGGGCGGCTCCGACTTCACCGTCGGTTACGAGCCGGCCGAGAGCACCAGCGGCCTGTTCGGCGGCAACTCCAACTGGCGCGGCCCGATCTGGATGCCGGTCAACTACCTGCTGGTCCAGGCGTTGCGGGAGTTCGCCGAGTTCTACGGCGAGGACCTGAAAGCCGAATATCCGACCGGGTCACAGCGCAAGATCGGTCTGGGGGAGATCGCTGACGACCTGTCCCGCCGTCTGATCAGCATGTTCGTGCCGGACGCGGAGGGGAGGCGGCCCATCTACGGCGCGACCGACCTGTTCCAGAAGCACCCGGACTGGAAGGACCTGGTCGCGTTCCCGGAATACTTCCACGGGGACAACGGGGCCGGGCTCGGCGCGTGGCATCAGACCGGCTGGAGCGCCCTCGTGCTGGACCTGATCTTCAACCTACACGGCCCGCACCAGTCGTGACCGGAGCCCCGGACGGAGTGTGATCGACGCCTGTCGCTAAAGTGCCTCCTTTGTGCCCGGCGCCCCCAGGCCGGGCCCGGAACGGGGAGGGCAACGTGAACAGGCGAACCATGCTGCGAGGCGGCGCGTCCTTGATGCTGGCGGCGACGCTCGCGCTGGCCGGATGCGGTTCCAGTGACAACGGTGGTGGCGGTGGTGGGCTGCTCGGCGGCGACAAGAAGGACGCCTCCGTCGCGCTGACCGAGGCCACGACGAAGATGCAGGAGACGTCCTACAAGACCAAGATGGACCTGGGCGGGCTCGGCACCATGACCGGTGTCAGCGACGGCAAGAAGAAGGTCCACGAGTTCGTCATGGACGTCACCACGCAGGGTCAGACGGTGAACACGACCATGCGCATCATCGACGGCGTGACCTACATGAAGATGAAGATGGACGGCGCGAGCACGCTGCCCGGCTTCGACGGCAAGACCTGGCGGAAGATCGAGGGCGGCGGCCCCGGTTCGCTCGGCGGCTTCGACGCCTCGCAGATGACGAAGAGCCTGCAGTCGGCGGTCGACGCCAAGTGGGAGGGCGACGTCATCAAGGGCACCATCGACATGTCGAAGTCCGCGGAGTCCCTCGGGCTCGGCGGCCAGGCGGCCGCCCAGGTCGCCGGCAAGTCGGTGCCGTTCGAGGCCAAGCTCGACGGCGAGGGCCGCCTGACCAACTACAAGCTCGACATGTCCTCGCTCGGCGCGGCCGGTGGGGCCTCGAAGTACGACATCACCTACTCCGACTACGGCACCCCGGTCGACGTGCAGGTGCCGCCGGCGTCGGAGATCGCCAAGTCCTGAACCCGGCGGTGACACGACTCGTGCCCGGCTCCGTGAGGGGCCGGGCACGATGGTTCTCACGGCTCAGCGGGCGTGGTTTCGCACGGCTCAGCGGGCGTGGGAGACGATCTCCTCGGCCACGTGCCGAAGCTGCATGTGGTCAGGATGGAATCCGGCGGCGATGTCGGGGTGCAGGCCTTCCTTGGCCTGCTCCAGGAGCATGCTGGTGACCTGGTCGACGCTCTCTCCGGCGTACCGCTGCCTGATCTTGACGGTGGCGGCCTGGAGGGCGGAGCTGAGCTGGTCCTCCAGCGGGCCGCGCAGCTTCTCCTCCACCGGGTTGAGCGATCGCGGGTCGAGTGTGACGTGCGGCTCGGACAAGGGTTCCCTCCGGAGGTGATCGGTGCCAGCCCGATACCCGTACCTCGGCCGACGGTAAACCCCTCAGGAGCCGTCGCGCCCCTGTTTCACCTCCAAGTAGTAGTTCTGCCACTTCACAGGAATGACCTGTACGGTGAGATCCCGGAACCACTCGACCGCCCCCGGACGATCATCGATACCGCCCTGTGACGGGAGTGATTCATGGAATCAGCCGAGCTCACCACGCCCCGTGGCAGCACCTATGCGGAGCTGTCCCGGTTGATCAAGAAAGCCGGTCTGCTCGACCGCCGCCCCGCCTATTACGCCGTTCACGCCGGCCTGCTCGGCGCCGCCTGCGTGGCGGGCATCGCGGCCCTGGTCCTGATCGGCGACTCCTGGTGGGCGCTCCTGGTGGCGGTCGTGTTCGCGGTCCTCTCCACGCAGCTCGGCTTCCTCGGCCACGACGCCGGGCACCGGCAGATCCTCGCCTCCGGCCCGGCCAACCGGACACTCGGCACGCTGCTCGCCAACTTCGGTGTCGCGTTCAGTTACGAGTGGTGGGTCGACAAGCACAACCGGCACCACGCGCACCCCAACGACGAGGAGAAGGACCCGGACGTCGGCGTCGCCGGTCCGCTCGCCTTCACCGCCGGGCAGGTGCGCCGGGCCGGCCCGGTCGCCCGGTTCTTCCACCGCATCCAGGCCTGGCTGTT
Organism: Actinoplanes utahensis; assembly: GCF_016862455.1. Taxonomy (GTDB): domain Bacteria; phylum Actinomycetota; class Actinomycetes; order Mycobacteriales; family Micromonosporaceae; genus Actinoplanes; species Actinoplanes utahensis. Next base: position 170,582 of record NZ_BOMZ01000044.1, on the reverse strand, counting down.
CTTCCCGGTGCTGCTGCTGGAGGCCCTCAACCTGCGGTATTCCAGCGTGCGGTTCCTGCTCGCCCAGCGCAGCCGGCGCGGATACCAGGAGCTGTTCGGGATCGCGGTGCATCTGACGGCGTACGTCGTCCTGGTCTTCGTGGTGTTGTCGCCGCTCAAGGCGGTCGTCTTCATCCTCGTGCACCAGGGGCTCTTCGGGATCTATCTGGGCTGCGCGTTCGCGCCCAACCACAAGGGCATGCCCGAGCTGAGCCGGGACGAGGCGGCGGACTTCCTGCTCCGGCAGGTGCTCACCTCCCGCAACGTGCGCGGGCACTGGGCCACCGACATCCTGCTCGGCGGGCTCAACTACCAGATCGAGCACCACCTGTTCCCGTCGATGCCCCGGCCCAGCCTGCGACGGGCCCAGCCGATCGTCCAGGCGTACTGCCAGGAGAAGGGCATCTCCTATCTGGAGACGGGACTCGTCGAGTCGTACGCCCAGGCCCTGCGCCATCTCGACGACGTCGGTCACGCCGCCTAGCGCGGAGCTCTCGCGGGTGCGGGGTTCGGCCGTCAGCCGCGCCCTGACGTCACACACACCGGAAGTGGGTCGGTGGTCCAAGGAGAGGCTCTCGATCTCCCTGGACCACCGACACTGTCTCGCTACCCGGTAATCGCGGGACTAATCACGCCGGACAACAACGGCGGAAGAAGCTCCCGCAGAATGTCGACGCCGTCCCGGCTCAGCACCGACTCGGGATGGAACTGGACCCCCGCGAAGAAGTCGCCGCGCAGCGCGTGCACGGTGTCGTCGGCCGGGTCGACGGCCAGCTCGACCGGGCCGTGATCGGTGATCACCGTGGAGACCGCGGAGACCGCCGAGAAGCTGGAGTAGAAACCGACCCGGCGGACCGAGCCGAACAGGTCGATGTCGCGGGCCAGGCCCTGATAGGGCGCGTCCCGCCGGGCCAGCTCCAGGCCGAGCAGCGACGACAGGACCTGCTGGCCGAGGCAGACCGCGAAGAGCGGACGCCGGGCGTCCAGCAGCGAGCCGGTCAGCCGGTGCAGGGCGGCCATCTTCGGATCCGACAGGTCGGCCGGGTCGCCGGGGCCGGGACCCAGCACGACCAGGTCGGCCTCCGGGAAGGAGACGCTGTCCCACGGGCGGCTGGTGACCGTGAGGCCGAGAGCCTTGAGCTGGTGGGCCAGCATCGCGGTGAACGTGTCCTCGGCGTCGACGATCAGCACACTGCGGCCGTCCAGGGCGGGGACGATCATCGAGTCCGGTTCCCGGGAGTCGATCCAGAACCGGGCCAGGTCGTCGTTGCGGGCGGCCAGCATCGCCTGGACCTCGGGGGTGACGGCGGTTTCGCGTACCACCGAGGGGCGGGCCGGAACCGCGCCCAGCGCGGACAGCACGCCGGCGGCCTTCGTGTGGGTCTCGGCCACCTCGCCCGCCGCCGTGGAATGCCGCACCAGCGTCGCGCCGACCGGAACCCGCAGCATGCCGTCCGGCGTGATCTCCGCGGTGCGGATCAGGATCGGCGCGTCCAGGGTCTGGCGGCCGTCGTCGTCGTGGTCGAGCAGGGCCAGGACCCCGGCGTAGTAGCGGCGGCCGCGGCGCTCGTGGCGGGCGATCACCCGGCACGCGTTCTCGATCGGGCTGCCGGTCACCGTCGGCGCGAACATGGTCTCCCGCAGCACCTCGCGGACGTCCAGCGACCCCCGGCCGGCCAGCAGGTACTCCGTGTGGGTGAGGTGCGCCATCTCCTTCAGGTACGGACCGGCGACCTGCCCGCCCTGCTCGGCCACCGTGGCCATCATCTTCAGTTCCTCGTCGAGGACCATGTACAGCTCCTCGATCTCCTTCGGGTCGCGCAGGAAGTCGGTCAGCTCCCCGGAGTCGTGCCGGAACGTGCCGCTGATCGGGTTCATCATGGTGATCCCGTCCTGGACGCTGACGTGCCGCTCCGGCGTCGCCCCGACCAGGATCCGGTTGCCGGTGTCGACCAGGAACGTCCAGTAGGTGCCCTGCTCCCCGGCGAGCAACCGGCCGAACGCGGCCCGCGCCGCCGCCAGCGGGTCACCCTCCACCGACGCCTCGTAGACCCGGTGGATCACGAAGTTGGCGCCCGCCCCGTGACCGATCTCGTCGCGGAGCACGTCCTCCACGATCCGGCCGTACTCGTCGTCGGAGAGGTCGAAACCGCCGTCACGCAGGGTCAGCGCGTGCGGCGGGAAGGCGTCCAGGGGTTCATGAGAGATGGAACGGACCAGCAGGCATTCGAGCGGGGCGTCGTCGTCGACGCACTCGAAACCACGTTCGGTGATCTGCCGGTAGGGGATCACGGCGAGCACGGGCGTGCCGGGCCGCAACGGGATGTCGGCGAGGGTGGGAACGGTGACGACGTCTCCGGTCAGCACCTCGACGTGGTCGGCTCCGTCGCGGTGCAGCAGGGCGAAGGGCATGGGCTCCTCTTTCACGAGGGCCGCCGCCGAGACCGGCCGGAAACGAACGACGGCCGCCTCGGGGGAGGCGGCCGCGGGTGGTCACGCGCGGAAACAGCCGCCTTTCAGGCGGGCCACCACTTGGTCAACTGTGCGCGCATGCCAGGAAGCCTACGGTGATCCCGTTTCCGGGCCAACCCCTATCGGCCGGTACGGGTACCGCGCCTTCACGCCGTCCCGTTCCGCCGTTCCGTTCCGTTGCGCCGGGTCGCTTCGTTGCGCCGGGCCGCTTCGTTCAGGCGGCGAACGCCGAACGGACCGCGCTGCGGGCCCAGATCATCCGGCCGATCGCGCAGTCCGGGTGCTCGCCGAACTCCTGGGCGACCCGCTCGGCGCAGCCCGTCGCCCCCAGGCGGTCCACCATCGAGGTGACCGCGGTCCGGATCAGCTCCGCCGTCGGGTGCTCGGAGCGTTGCACGTCCGAGGCGAAGAGGGCTTCGCTGCGTACGTCGTCGATCAGTGCGTTCATCGGATCCTCCCGGCCCTTTTCGTTGCGCAATGGGTGTCTGGTCTCCAGAACACCGCCTGCTTGCTGCAACCGGGGCTCAGCCGGGTTGCGGACGGGTTGCGGACCACTTTCGGCGAGAGCCACCCGCGTGCCGCCCTCGCCGGGATATGGTCCGAACACCTAGTGCAACGGATCGGGGGAAGCCGCGTGACGACCGTCCTGGTGGCCGACGACGACGCCGACATCCGCGACCTGGTGGCCTTCAAGCTGGAGCAGGCCGGGCTGGAGGTGCTGGCGGTCGGCGACGGTCAGACCGCCGTCGAGACGGCACGGTCACGCCTGCCCACGCTGGCGGTGCTGGACGTGTCGATGCCGGGGCTCTCGGGCATCGACGTGTGCCGGGCGCTGCGGTCCGATCCCGCCACCGCCGGGATGCTGATCATCATGCTGACCGCGCGGGTGCAGGAGCAGGACGTCGAGGGCGGGTTCAGCGCGGGGGCCGACGACTACGTGACGAAGCCGTTCAGCCCCCGCGAGCTGGTCTCCCGCATTCAGGCGCTGCTGACCCGCGCCAGCGCCTGACCCGCGTCTTCAGCGTGCCGGGCTTTCTCAGCGTGCCGAGTAGCAGCGGCTCGACTCGACACGCTAGTTGGCGGCTTCGACCAGTTTGTCCAGGTCGCCGGCGTTCAGCGGGCTGCCGGGGAAGGTCGCCATCCGGCTCAGCGGCAGGCTGCCCAGCATCATCAGCATCTCCGGGTTGGCGGTCATCGCCGACATGATGCCCTCCGCCTCACCCGCCGCGGCCGCGAACGCCGCACCGAGCACCTCGGCGCCGCGCGGGTCGGCGAACCACTCGCCGACACTCGACTCGGCGGTCAGCGGCACCCGGGCCGGGTCGCCGGCCACGTGTACGGTCACCGTGGCCCGGATGTCCCGGGACGAGGAGCCGACCTGGAGGACGTACTCGCCGCCCTCGACGATCCACTGACCGAGCCGGGTGTCCCAGTAGGCGAGATCCTCGCGCTCGATCGTCAATCGCGCCTCGACCGTCTCCCCGGCCGCCACCGGCACGCTCGCGAACGCCTTCAGCTCCCGCGGCGCGCGGCGCACCCGTGAACCGGGCAGGCTCACGTACACCTGCACCACCTCACGGCCGTCCCGGGCGCCGGTGTTGGTGACCGGGACGCGCACCTCGACGCCGCCCTCGGCCGCCGACGCGCGGGCCGTGCCGTACCGGAACGTGGTGTAGGACAGGCCGAAACCGAACGGGTACGCCACCTCCTGGCCGCGCGCGTCGAAGCCGCGGTAGCCGACGTGCAGGCCCTCGCCGTACCGGACGTGGCCGTGCTCGCCGGGGAAGTCCAGGTAGGAGGGATGGTCGGCGAGCTTCACCGGGATCGTCTCGGCGAGCCGCCCGGACGGGTTGACCCGGCCGAACAGCACGTCGGCGATCGCGCTGCCGCCGGCCTGCCCCAGCAGCCAGCCCTCGATGAGCGCCGGCACCTTCTCGTCCCACGGCCTGGTCGCGATCACCGCGCCGTTGGAGAGCACCACCGTGGTCATCGGGTTGACCGCGGCGACCCGCTCGATCAGCGCGAGCTGTGCCGCCGGCAGATCGATCGAGTCACGGTCGGCGCCCTCGGTCTCGTGCACACTGCCCACGAACACGATCGCCGCGTCCGACGAACGGGCGATCTCCACCGCCTCGGCCAGCAGCGCCTCGTCGGTCTCCCCGTCGACGGTGTAGCCCGGCGCGAACCGGACCGGGCCGGAGGAGAGCGCGGTGATCTCGGTGAGCGCGTCGTCGAGTCTCGTCGGGGTGATCTGCGAGCTGCCGCCGCCCTGGTGACGCGGGGTGCGGGCGAACTCCCCGAACACGCCGACGGTGATGCCCTCGGTCGGCAGGGGCAGCAGGTCGTCGTCGTTCTTGAGCAGGACGATCGCCCTTGCGGCGATCTCCCGGGCGAGCGCGTGGTGCGCGTCCGCGTCATAGTCTCCGGCCGGCCGTTCCCCGGCTTTCCGGATCATCCGCTGTACGCGTTCCGCGCTCGTCCGCAGCGTCTCGGCCGCGAGCCGTCCCTTCTCCACGGCGTCCACGAGGGCCTGGTCGCCTGCCGCGTCCGGCCCCGGCATGGTCAGGTCGAGGCCCGCGGCGAGGGCCTCGACCCGGTCCACGACCGCGCCCCAGTCGGAGACGACCAGGCCCTCGAAGCCCCATTCGCCACGGAGCACCTCGGTGAGCAGCCAGTGGTGCTCGCTGGCGTACACCCCGTTGATCTTGTTGTAGGCGCACATCACGGTCCACGGCTGCGCCTTCGTGACCACCTTGTGGAAGGCCCGCAGGTACATCTCCCGCAGCGTGCGCTCGTCGACGTCGGCGCTGATCCGCATCCGGTCGGTCTCCTGGCTGTTGACCGCGAAGTGCTTCAGCGACGCGCCGACGCCCTTGCTCTGCAGGCCGCGCACCCACGCGGTGGCCAGCAGGCCGGTCAGGAGCGGGTCCTCGGAGAAGTATTCGAAGTTGCGGCCGCCGAGCGGGCTCCGTTTGAGGTTGACGCCCGGCCCGAGCAGCACCGCCACCTCCTGGGCGCGGCATTCGTCGCCGAGCGCCTCGCCCATCCGGCGCAGCAGGTCCGGATCCCAGGTCGAGGCACTGGCCACGGCCGGCGGGAAGCACGTCGCGGGCACGCCGGTCAGCAGGTCGCCCTCGCCCGCCTGCATGCGCACCCCGTGCGGCCCGTCGGTCACGGTGACCGACGGGATGCCCGCGGACTCGACGCCCTCGGTGTGCCAGAAGTCCTTGCCGCTGGTGATCGCCGCTTGTTCCGAGGCGCTGAGTGCCATGGGGTGCCCGCCCTTACTGAGTACCTACTAGGTATTAACTGCTCCGTAACATAGCCAGGTCAGACGCGGTCCGGCAAGAGGCTGCTGGTAGGAAAGAGCTGTGCAGACCTCCCCGCCGTTCCGTCGCGACCGCGCTCGGCTACCGGCCGCCGAACGCCGCCGGCAGATCCTCGAGATGACCACGAAACTCATCGCCGAACGCGGCTTCTGGGGCCTGTCGATGCAGGACGTCGCCGACGGATGCGGCCTCACCGTGCCCGGCATGCTGCACCACGTCGGCTCCAAGGACAGCCTGCTCGTCGCCGTCCTGGAATACCGCGACGAGCAGGACGCCAGATCCCTCGCCGAGATGCTGGGCCGGCCCGTGCACCAGCTCTGGACCGACGGCCCCAGCCTGCCGGAGGTGTGCGCCGCGCTGGTCCGCCGCAACGCCGAACAGCCCGAGATCGTCCGCCTCTTCGCCGTCCTGGAAGCCGAGTCCCTCGCCCCCGGCCACCCCGCCCACGACTACTTCAAGGCCCGGCAGTCGCGCACCCTCGACGAGCTCAGCTCGCTGGCCGCCGACACCGTCGCCAACCCGCGCGAACTGGCCGCCCAGGTGATGGCCATGATGGACGGCCTGCAGATCCAATGGCTGCGCGACCCGCAGACGTACGACCTGGTGCGCTCCTGGGAAGCCGCCGCCACCCGCCTCTTCCCGTCCTGATCCTCCGCGGCTCGGCCGGAAGCGGCACTCCCGGGAGCCCGGCGACGGGACGCCGGGTCAGGCTTTCGGGTCCACGGCGCCGAGCCAGGCGCGGACCTGGGCACACTCGTCGTCGGTGAGGGCGATGGCGGCGGCGTCCGCACGGTTCAGGACGTTGTCGGCGAAGGCGGCGGCGATCTCGTCGGCGTCCGGGGCGGGCTGGCGGTAGAGCGGGGCGCCGCCGAAGGCGGTGCCGCGGGTGACGAAGGCGATCGCGGAGCGGCTCACGTCGACGCCCTCCTCGGCCAGCTTGTCGCGGGCCCACCGGGTCGCCTCGGTGAGGTTGAAGTGGTGCGAGGCGGCGTAGTCGGCGAGGGCGCGGTACACCGGCGGCCACATCTCGCGCGGCAGGCGCGGCAGGCCGAGCGGGGCGCTCAGGCGCATCACCGGCTCCGGGGCGGGGCCGGTCGTGCCGGGCGCCTCCGGTGGGCCGTGCCGGCTGTCGTCCCAGACGAAATGATTCGAGAACTTCACGTACGGCAGACGCAGGCTCTCCAGCGCCCGCACGAAACCCCCGAACCCGAACCAGTTCGACTCGTCGACGCCGTTGCCGAGCTGCCGGCGCAGGTCGTGGGCCAGCGATGCCAGGTTGAGCGGGCCCGGTGCGGCCGTGAAACGCCAGGTGACCAGGTCCCGGAACTGGTCGTAGGACGCCTCGGCGGCCGGCTCGCCGGACGGGACGACGACCTGATCCTCCTCGCTCTCCACCGGCTCGCCCTGAACCAGCTCGAGGAGCTCCTGGCTGACGATCAGCCGATCGGCGACCGAGGTGAACGCGAGCGCGGCGTCGGCGGGGGAGACGATCGTGGTCCGGCGGTCGGCTCTGCGGAGGCGTACCAGAAGCGGGGTCATGTCCGAGTCGCCGGAGGCGATGACGAACTCGTCGTACGTCACCTGGTCGGCGAGCGCGTCGACGGCGTCGAGGACCATCCGGATGTCGGCGGCGTTCTTGGTGTGGGTCAGCCGCGGGCAGTCGATCACCTCGAAGCCGGCGTTGACGAACGACGGCCGGAAGCGGGAGTAGTACAGCCGCTGCTGGCCGCTCGACGGATCCGGATGCGGGACCCAGCCGCCCGGATTCATGTAGCACCGCAGGATCAGCCACCGCCGGGGGCCGTCGACGGTCAGCGAGGTGGTGAGCCGGGACAGCCAGGCGCCCGGTTCCTCGGCGAACTGGATCGCGACATCGGGGTCCTGCCTGATGAGGGCACTGAACACGTTGTCGAAGTCCAGGAACAGTGCGGCGCGTACACGAGCCATGACCGAAACCTACCGTGCGTCGCACAGCGCGGGTGTCAGGCACACGCTGTTCGCCGTTTCACTGCTGGTGGTATCGCGGAAGAATCGGAGCCCTCGTTGCAGCTCGGCCAGGTCCTGAACGTGATGGAGACGCTGCTCACCGCCGCGGCGCATCCGGAGATCGAGGCGGTGGAACGCTTCGGCACGGACGCCGCGCCGGGCGGGCCGTCCCCGGCGGGAGTGCGGGTGCGGTACGTCGACGGTGCTCTCGCGTACCTCTGGGGTGGGGTCTGGACCTCCGAGTCCGACCTCCCGACACCGGAGAGCCTGCCGCCACCGGCCGGTCGCCGCCCGGATCGTCTCGCGGTGCTGGCGGTGTGGCTGCTCGACGCCGCCCGCCCGGCGGCGCTGCGATCGTGGCGGCTCGTCGGCCTGCCGAACCTCGGACCGACCGCCGAACGCGGCAAGGCGCCCCGCGGCGTCCGGATCGTCTGCGCCGACGGGACGTCGCTGCTGCTGCGGGTCACCGCGGCGGGCGGGCCGGAGCGCGCCCCCGCGGAGGAGCCCTTCCCGGACTGGCGGGTACCCGAGGGCCTCAGCGCAGGCTGAAGACCGGGCCGCGCGGGGTGAACGGCAGACGCGCGCCCCGCGGGATCAGGAAGGCGTGTGCGCGGCGGATCCGCAGCACGTCGCATTCACCGTCGGTGATCACCAGGACCGGACCGTCGGCGGGGAAGTCGTCCGCGCGTTCCAGCAGGTCGACGGCGCGCTGAAGGACGGTCCCACCGCGGCCGCGGACCCGGACCCGGCCGGCGATCTGATCGACCGGCAGGTACCCGGCGTCGTAGGCGGCGGCGTCGCAGAACACCACCCGCGCGGCGGGCACGTTCCGGGCGGTGGCGTACGACGCGATCGCTCCAAGCGCCTTGCCCATCACGGCCGGGCCCATCGAGCCGGACGTGTCCACCACCACGCCGAACGTCCCGCGCGGCACGGGCTCCCACGGAAGGTGGCGGCCGGGACGCGGGATGTCCGGAGTGGCGGCCTGCCGGCGGGAGGGCCGGGCGTACGACCGGACCGGCTCCGTCATCGGCACATGCTCGTCGAACCACCGCGCCAACCGCACGTCCCACGGCAGCGGCGGCTGCTCCAGCACCCGGATCTCGGCGACCAGCCCGGCCGGCAGGGTGCCCCGGCCGCTGCTCTGGTGGTAGGCGAACCCGGTCAGCAACGCCCGCCGGCAGTACTCGTCCAGGTCCACGCCACCGGCACGGCGGCCGGCCCACGGCAGCGGCTCGCCGAGCATGTCGCCGGCGCCCTGGCCGCGCAGGGTGGCCAGTTTCCGCATCCGGCGCAGGTCCCCGGCGATCCGGTCGTACACCTGCTCGGCCGAGCAGCCGGCGAACTCCGGGTCGTGGAGCACGCCGTCCGGCAGCACACCCACCCCCATCTCCACCAGCCAGCCGTTGATCACGAAATCACAGGCGACGTTCCAGAGGTACGGGTCCCGGGCCCCGCCCCGGTCGGCGTGCCGCAGCGCGACGTGCAGCAGCTCATGGGCCAGCACGAACCGCCACTCGTCCGTGCTCAGCGACCGCCACGGGTTCACGTAGATCTCGCCGGCCTCGGCCGACACCGCCGCGATCGACACGCCCCAGGCACGGGCCAGCGGGCCGTCGGCGATCAGGGCGAAACCGGCCGCCACCCCGCCGAGCAGCGGGTACGACCCGATGAACCAGCTCATCGCCAGGTCCCACGGCTGGCGTACCGTCTTCGCTCCGCCGACCGTCTGCCGCGCGCCGCCGGCCACCTCGACCCCGGCGACCGCCGCCGCGGACAGGCCGTGGGCGAACCGGTCCGGCCACCGCGGCTCGCGCCCGGCCTCGAACGTGATCGGCCTCAGCACCAGATCGGCCATGTCGACGAGACCCGGCGGCACGCCCTCACGGCGCCAGCGGGCGGCGAGGGCGGCCTCGTCCGCGCCGGGCAGCACCTCCGGAAGCGGATCAGGCTCGCGGCCCAGCTTCACCGCGCGCTGGAAACGGGACACCGCGACACAGGCCGCCGCACGGTACGCCGCATCGGGCGCCGCCTCCTCGAAGTGCCCGAACCCGAGGTGCAGCAGGCAGTGCGCCAGCACCCAGCGCCACTCCTCCTTGTCCAGCCGGCGGGCCGAGCCGGCCACGATCCGGCCGGCGGCGGTGACCCGGGCCAGACCCGGCATCGGACGTCCATCCATCTCGGCGGTCGCGTACGGCCGGGTCCAGTCGTGGCCGGTCAGCGGCTCGAACAGCGGATGCCCGGCCAGATCGGACCAGGCGTCCCGGAACGCCAGCGAGTTCGGGTCGGTGTCCTGGACGCGGACCACCATCTCAGGCCCGGGCCGCGACCAGGCGCGGCAGGTCACGGCTCACCTCGACGAGGAACCAGGCGGGCAGCGCCGGGTTGCCGTCGGCGTCCGGGGCGATCACCAGGCGGCCGCACTCCAGGGAGATCTCGGCCAGCTCGACGAGCATCGCCTTGGCGCGGTGGGCGAACTGGCGCAGACCCGCCGAGGCGTGGCTCTTGCCGGCCGGCAGATCCTTGATCAGGCGGGCCCGGAACGCCTCGGCCAGGAAGTAGAGCAGGTCACGGTCGCCGGGAGCGGACGGCCAGCCGGCGTCGCCGCGCACGATCGCGTCCAGCCCGTACCGATGCCGCACGATCTTGACGTAGCCGCCGAAGGCGGTCGCGTGCGCCGGGCCGAGCGTGCCCGCGGCGAGCAGGCCGAGCATCTCCTCACCGATGCCGTCACCGTAGGAGTGCAGCGCGTCGGAGAGCATGTGCCAGCTGCGCGGGGTGGAGAACGCCTCCTCCACCTTCGGCGGCGCCGACCACAGATGGTCCGGGCGCTCGGTGAGGTAACCGATGACCCAGTGGTGGATGCCGGTGCGCTCCGCCCACTCCCGCCAGTCCGCCCAGGACGCCCGCAGGTGCACGTGGATCAGCCGGTTGACCAGTGCGGACGCCATCGGCCGGGCGAGCGCGTTGTCGCTGGACCGGTTGCCGGCGCCGATCACGATGGACCCGGCGGGCAGCTCGTAGTCGCCGATCCGGCGGTCCAGGATCAGCGAGTAGAACGCCTTCTGCACGTCCGGGCCGGACGAGTTCAGCTCGTCCAGGAACAGGCAGTACGGCTCGTCGCGGGCGATCGACTCCGGTGGCGCGAACCGGCTCCGGCCGTCGCGCAACTCCGGCACCCCGATCAGGTCCTCGGCCGCCAGCTGGGTGCCGACCAGGGTCACGCACTCCAGCCCGAGGGACGCCGCGAAGTCCCGGACCAGGGAGCTCTTGCCGATGCCGGGCGCGCCCCACAGGAAGACCGGCCGCACGACCGCCACATGAAGCAGCAGGTCGGGCAGCTGGGCCGGGGTCACCGTGATCGCGGAATGCACGCCGGACAGTGTGGCCTGTCCGGCGATCGGCGGGCATCTCCTTTTATCCGGCCGCCGTCGTCAGCCCGCCGCCTCGGTCGTGAGCCCGCCGTCTCCGGTCACCCCGCCGTCTTCGTCGTCACCCCGCGGTCTTCGTCGTCACCCCGCCGTCTCCGGCCAACCCGCCGTCTTCGTCAGGAACCCGCCATCGAGGCACCCATGCCGTTGGAGGTCTGCAGGTAGGCGGTGCCGGGCAGGGCGGCCTCACCGGCGCGGGCGCCCTCGGCCACCGACGCGTCGACCGAGCGCAGATCCGTCTCGGTGAAACCGTCGAGCTGCCAGCTGTTGCCGGTCGGCTCGGTGGCCGGGGCCGCCCCGATCTGGCCCTGCGTGTTGCCCACCGACACATTGGACCGCAGCACGGCCGGGGCGGTGGTCACCGCGAAACCGAGACCGGTGTTCCGGAACGCGGTGTTGTTGCCCAGCTCGATCGCGCCGGTGTTGCCCTCGTCGACGAAACCGTGCCCGCCGTTGCCCCAGGCCGCGTTGTGCCGGGCCGCGTGCGCCGCCCGCACCGCCGGGCTGCCGCCGCCCAGCGCGAAACCGTTCGCGCCGTTGCGGTACGCCCAGTTGTACTGCACCGTGACCCGGCTGCGGAACGAACCCAGGTCGATGCCGTCGCGGCGGTTGCCGAAGGCCCGGTTGCCGCGCAGCAGGTTCCCCTCGCCCGCCCCGAACTGTACCGACAGGCCGGAGCCCTGGTTGGCGTGGAAGTCGCTGTTCAGCACCTGGTTGCCGGCCGTGCCGTCGTTGCGCAGCATCAGGCCGACACCGGCGTTGTCGTGCACGGACAGCCGCTCGAAGACGTTGTTCGCGCAGGACAGGCAGGTCCAGGCGGCGTTGCGGGCGCCGGTGACGGTCAGGTCGCGGACGGTCCACCAGGACGCCCGCTGGGTGATCGCCCACTGGTCGGCCGGGATTCCGGAGGCGTCGATGACGGCGCGCTCGGAGCCGTACGAGCTCAGTGTGATCCGCTGCGCCGCAGTCCCGCTCGTACTGATCGAGATCGGACTGGTCGGTCGGTGGGTTCCACCGCGCAGCGCGATCGTCTGTCCCGGTCTCACCACCGCGAGGGCTTCGGAGACCGAGGTGTACGGGCGGGCCAGGGTCCCGTCCCCACCGGCCGGGCCGCCCGGCGCCACCACGATGTCCGCCGCGCCGGGGCCGGTGGCCGGGCGCGTGGACGGGGTGGCCGTGGGGCGCGCGCTCGCCGTCGCGGTCGCCGGCGGTTGCGGCGCCGAGGTGGTCGTGGAGGTGGGCGCCGCCGCAGTCGGGGGCGCGACGGCCACCGGAGCCGCCGGCTCGCCCGGGCCGTAGGTGACCGCGTAGGTGAGCCCGCCGCCCACCGCGACCGTCGCCGTCACCGCCGCGGCCATGGCCTTGTGCTGCATCAGCGTCTGCACGTGGGCGACCAGCGAGGTGCCGCCGACCACGGCCGGCGCGGCCCCGGCCTGGATCGCCGACTGGATCCCGGCCCACAGCGCGACCGGCACCGGCAGCGCCGCGATGCCGAGCAGGAGCCGCTCCGGCGCGATGATCCCGCTCTGGTGCGGGCGGCACCGCGGGCAGTCCCGGACGTGCCGGGCCAGCCGCTTGCGCCACACCGAGTCCGCGGCGCCGTCCCAGAGCCGGATCGTGCCGGCCAGTTCCGGGCACATCGGCCTGGCCCGCAGCGCCCGCACCACCCCGCGGGACAGTTCCAGCTGCGCCTTCATCCGCTGCACCTTGACCGCGGCGTGCTTGGCGCTGACGTCCAGGGCCTCGGCCAGTTCGGCCCGGGTCAGGTCGCCGCGGGCCTCCTGCCACCACAGGCCGAGCAGCTCCCGGTCGCCGTCGTCCAGCCAGCGGGCCGCCTCGGCCAGCTCACGCCGCTGGTCGGCGGCGACCATCTCGGCGGTGGCCCGCTCGGCGAAGTCGCCGACCGGGTCCGGCACGTCGACCGGTTCCGGGAGGTGCCGCGTCAGGGTCATCTTGCGGCTGCGCAGATGCATCTGGACCCGGCGGTACGCGATGGCGACCAGCCATGATCGGAAACGGTCGGGCTCCCGTACCGAGCCCAGTTTGTTGATGGCCTGAAGCATGGTGTCCTGCACCACGTCGTCGACATCCGGGTGGCCGTTCAGCGCCCGGCCGATGATGTTGTAGATCAGCGACAGATGCCCTGAGATCAACTGGTCCCGTGCGCGCACGTCCCCGCGCTGGGCGTCCCGGACCAGGTCCGGCACCTCGCGTGCGGCCGCGGTCTTACTGTCCGTCACGGTCCCGTTCTCCTCGTCGACGTGGCCCCCCGTCGATCTCCCGTTGCCTGCCTCACCTGGGGGGTGTGCCCACTAGCTGCGAAAATGTCCGTCTACTCGTGATCGGCCCGTATCGTGGCACAGCTTTCGGAGAACTGTAAAGCGCGGTCTCCGCGCTCTCCGGAAAGTTTTTGTTATCGCTCCCACGGCATGTGCATCTACTCTCCGCGACCTTCCCCCCGAGGTGGCAGAACGAGAGGATCCCCATGTCCCAGAAGAGCCGGCGCCTGCTCGTCGCGGCGCTCGCCGTGGTGGTGCCCGGTGGCGCGATCGCGTACAGCGTGCTGCCGTCCTCGGCCGCCACCGCCCCCGTCGCCGGGAACACCTACCAGCTCGCGGTCAAGAAGAGCGGCATGTGCCTCGACGTGCCCTCGGCGTCGAAGAGCACCGGAACCCTGCTCCAGCAGTGGGGCTGCGCCGGCGGCGCCACCGGGCAGCAGTTCAAGCCGGCCGCCGCCGGCACCCGCCACCAGCTGGTCAACGTCAACAGTGGGCTCTGCGTCGACGTCCCTCACGGGTCGACCAGCAGCGGCAAGCAGGTCCAGCAGACCACCTGCAACGCCAAGGAGACCAAGCAGCTCTGGACGCTGACCGCCAGCGGGAGCGGCACCTACCAGGTGATCAACGCGAACAGTGGGCTCTGCCTGTCCGTCCAGGCGGCCTCCACCGCGGCCGGGGCGTCGGTCATCCAGGAGACCTGCACGGCCAACACGAACAAGCAGTGGGCGTTCAATCCCGTCTCCACCTCTTTCACGGTCGCAGCCGATGGCACCGGAACCTATAAGACCGTCCAGGCCGCGGTGGATGCGGTCGGCACCGGCAACGCCAGCCGGAAGACGATCACGATCAAGGCGGGAACCTATCGGGAGATCGTGACGATCCCGGCGAACAAGCCGTTCATCACGCTGCGGGGCGGTGGGGATTCGGCTGACGACGTGGTGATCGTCAACAACCGGGGCGCCGCGACATACGGGACGTTCTACACCCCGACGATGTACGTGTACGGCGCGGACTTCGTCGCCGAGAACCTGACGGTCGCCAACGACTTCGACGAGACCGGGCTGACCAGCGGCACCCAGGCGGTCGCGCTGCGGGTCGACGGCGCCCGAGCCGAGTTCGACACCGTCCGGCTCCTCGCCGACCAGGACACCCTGCTGATCAACGACGGGGCGCGGGCGTACTTCGAGGATTCCTACATCGAAGGCACCGTCGACTTCATCTTCGGCGGCGGCACCGCGGTGTTCAACGCCAGCCGGATCCACGAGAAGCGGACCACCGGCGGGCCCATCACGGCGGCCAGCACACCGGCCGGCCAGACGTACGGATTCCTCTTCTACAAATCGACGATCACCGGCAAGACGAACAACACCACCCAGCTGGGCCGGCCGTGGCGGGCCGCCGGGCAGGTCGTCTTCCGGGAGTCCTCACTGAGCGCCACCATCGCCACCGCCCAGCCGTGGATCGACATGTCCACGAACAGCTGGAAGAACGCCCGCTTCCACGAGTACCGGAACACCGGGGCGGGCGCGACGGTGAACAGCAACCGGGCTCAGCTGACCGACGCGCAGGCGGCGAACCACACGCCGCAGAAGTATCTGGCCGGCGCCGACGGGTGGAACCCGATCGGCTGACGACCCCGGTCCCGCCGGCCTCCCCTTCCACCGGGGCCGGCGGGACCGGTTCCCGTCGTGCCGGTTCTTGTCGTACCCGGGGCATAGGCTGCGGATCGTGAGGAGGGAAGCGAGCATCCTGCATGTCGACCTCGACGCGATGTTCGCCGCGGTCGAGCAGCGCGACAAGCCGTCACTGCGCGGTAAACCGGTGATCGTCGGCGGGGTCGCCGGGCGTGGCGTGGTGGCCACCGCGTCCTACGAGGCGCGCGCCTTCGGAGCCCACTCGGCCATGCCGATGGCCCAGGCCCGCCGCCGCTGCCCGCCGAACACGGCGTACCTGTCACCCCGGTTCCGGGCCTATCAGCGGACCAGCGCGGTCGTCATGGAGCTGCTGGCCGGTGTGTCACCGCTGGTCGAGCAGGTCTCCATCGACGAGGCGTACGTCGATCTCGCCCCAACCGGCCGCGACCTCAGCGTCACCGCCGTCACCGATCTCGCTCTCCGATTGAAGGCGGAGATCGCCGTGGCCACCGGCGGCGTCACCGGTTCGATCGGCGCCGCCTCCAGCAAACTCCTCGCCAAGATCGGATCCGACCTGCACAAACCCGACGGCCTCACGGTCGTCCCACCCGGTGAGGAGCTCGCGGTCCTGCACCCGCTGCCGGTCCGCCGGCTCGGCGGCGTCGGCCCCGCCACCGAGCAGCGCCTGCACCGCTCCGGCATCCGCACCGTCGGCGACCTGGCCGCCGTCGACCTCGACGACCTGGTCGACTGGTTCGGCACCGCCCACGGCCACGGGCTCCACCGGCTGGCCCGCGCCGAGGACAACCGCCCCGTCGTCAGCGACCGCGAGGCCAAATCGGTGTCCGCCGAGGAGACCTTCGACGTCGACGTGACCGACCCGGTCCGCCTCCACCGGGAACTCGACCTGCTGTCCGCCCGGGTCGCCCGCCGCCTGCGCGACTCCGGCCTGACCGGCCGCACCGTCAACATCAAGGTCCGCCACCCCGACTTCACCACGGTGACCCGCGCCGTGACACGTGACCAGCCCACCGACGACGGCGTCCTGATCACCCGCCTGGCCCGCCGCCTCCTCGCCGAACTCAACACGTCCGGCGGCGTGCGCCTGCTCGGCGTCGGCGTGTCGACGCTGTACGACTTCGCCCAGGACGACCTCTTCTCCACCCTCGGCGAGGACCCGCCGGACTTCACCTTCCCGCCGCCATCCCGCCCCGCCACGACCTACGAGCCGGTCGACGCCGGCTTCTCCGACGGCACCCCACCGATACCGCCGGCACAACCTGTCCCACCAGCACCTTCGTCACCGACTGTTCCGGCAGCATTCGACGCGTCGACGGTTCCAGCGGCGGTACCCCCGGCGTCGACCGTTCCAGCGGCACCTGCCGCCGCGACCGTTTCGGCAGCACCCGGCGCGCCATCTCCGGCTACTGCGTCACCGTCGGCCCTTTCCACATCTCCAGCCCTTGCGTCACCGGCACTGGTGGCGTCCGAACCATCAGTGTCCTCAGCCGTTCCGGTTCCCGTCTCGCCTCCCGTGGTGATGTCCGGGCCAGCCGATGCTGCGGTGCCTTCCGCAGCGCAACCGTCTTCACCGTCCGGTCCCGGCGGCAACCCGGAGTCGGGCGTACCGGCCGATGTCCCGGTGTGGCGGCCGGGGCAGGACGTGCTGCATGACGAGTACGGCGCGGGGTGGGTGCAGGGCAGCGGCGTCGGCCGGGTCACGGTCCGCTTCGAGGGGCCGCTCACTCCCCGAGGCCCGATACGGACCTTCCTGGTCAGCGACCCTCACCTGCACGCCACCGACCCACCTGACTGGAGACCACCCGCCAGCCCGACTGTGCCTTCGCCGTGATCCGGGTACCACTGCCGCAGATCGCGCGTCTAGTGAGTTTCGGGCGAACCGATTCACCACAACCTCCCAAGATCGACAGCCGGTCGGCAGGCAATTGGCCAGCAGGGTCAGAGCTGTCTCAGCGTCGCTGAGGCAGCAGCCACCACCAGCCGAGGGTGACCGGGACGGGCATGCATGAGCCGCACCCGGGGACGGTCGGGAGGGGATGCCTGCCGTGGCCGCCGCGAGGCACGGGACGCTTGCGTGCCCGTACCGAGGCATGGGGTGAGAGAAGCGCCGGGAACCGGAAGCGGGCAACCGCCGCAGTGGCGATAGCCGCTGGCCGGGCGGGGCGCAAGCCGGTCGGCGTGGTTGTGCTGATGGTGCACGACCGCGGGCATGGGGCGCGCGGGACGCCGTCACACGGTACGAACTGTCCTGGGAGGACTTTCGATGACCGCTGTGACCCCTCGTCCCGTGCAGCCGCGACAGTGGCCGGTGCGGCGTCAGGTCAGAGGTTCCTGGCTGGCCCGGACGCTGCGCACCACGGACGCGAAACAGATCGGGATCATGTACCTGGCGACCGCGTTCGCGTGGTTCGTGCTGGGTGGCCTGATGGCGCTGGTGATGCGGGCCGAGCTGGGCCGGCCGGGCATGCAGTTGCTGTCTCCGGAGCAGTACAACCAGCTGTTCACCATGCACGGCACGATCATGCTGCTGTTCTTCGCGACGCCCATCGTGTTCGCGTTCGCCAACTTCGTGGTGCCGATTCAGATCGGCGCGCCGGATGTGGCGTTTCCGCGGCTGAACTCGTTCGCGTACTGGCTGTACTTCTTCGGTGGCCTGATCGCGTTCGGCGGGTTCCTGGTGCCGGGTGGGGCGGCGGACTTCGGCTGGACCGCGTACACGCCGCTGAGCACCTGGCAGCACTCGCCGGGTTACGGCGGGAACATGTGGGTGGTCGGGCTGGCGCTGTCCGGTGTCGGCACGATCCTCGGCGCGGTCAACATGATCACCACGATCCTGTGCCTGCGGGCGCCGGGGATGACCATGTTCCGGATGCCGATCATGACGTGGAACATCCTGCTCACCAGCGTGCTGGTGGTGCTGGTCTTCCCGTTCCTGGCGGCGGCGCTGTTCGCCCTGGCCGCCGACCGGGTGCTGGGCGCCCAGGTGTTCAACACCGAGACCGGCGGGCCGATGCTGTGGCAGCACCTGTTCTGGTTCTTCGGTCATCCCGAGGTCTACATCATCGCGCTGCCGTTCTTCGGGATCATCACCGAGGTGGTGCCGGTCTTCAGCCGTAAGCCGGTGTTCGGTTACAAGACGCTCGTCGCCGCCACGATCCTGATCACGATGCTGTCGATGAGCGTGTGGGCGCACCACATGTTCGCCACCGGCCAGGTGCTGCTGCCGTTCTTCAGCCTGCTCAGCTATCTGATCGCGATTCCGACCGGGATGAAGTTCTTCGTCTGGATCGGGACGATGTGGCGCGGCCAGATCACCTTCGAGTCGCCGATGCTGTTCGCGGTCGGGTTCATGGTGACGTTCCTGCTCGGC
Source organism: Actinoplanes utahensis (assembly GCF_016862455.1). GTDB lineage: Bacteria > Actinomycetota > Actinomycetes > Mycobacteriales > Micromonosporaceae > Actinoplanes > Actinoplanes utahensis. The sequence goes on along the minus strand of NZ_BOMZ01000044.1, from coordinate 152,021 downwards.
GGCCTGACCGGGGTGCTGCTGGCCTCGCCGCCGGTGGACTTCCACGTGACCGACAGCTATTTCGTGGTGGCGCATTTCCACTACGTGCTGTTCGGGACGATCGTGTTCGCGGTGTTCTCCGGCATCTATTTCTGGTTCCCGAAGATGTTCGGGCGGATGCTCGACGAGCGACTCGCGAAGGTGCATTTCTGGCTGACGTTCATCGGGTTCCACGCGACGTTCCTGGTGCAGCACTGGGTCGGCAACGAGGGCATGCCCCGGCGGTACGCGGACTATCTGGCCGAGGACGGGTTCACCGTGCTGAACATGGTCTCGACGGTGGGCGCGTTCGTGCTGGGCGCGGCGACGCTGCCGTTCCTCTACAACGTGTGGAAGTCGTACCGGGCGGGGCGGCCGGTGACCGAGGACGACCCGTGGGGGCACGGGAACTCCCTGGAGTGGGCGACGTCCAGCCCGCCGCCGCTGCGCAACTTCGACCGGATGCCCCGGGTCCGTTCCGAGCGGCCGGCTTTCGACCTGAAGTTCCCGCAGCTCGCGGCCGGTGGGCAGTCGGAGGCGGGGCCGCCGGAGGGCGGGGCGCGGCCGCTCACCGAGGAATCCAGCGGCGGTGCCAGCTATCTGGAGGACCGTACCGATCGTTGAGGTATGCGGCCAACGAGCGATCTGTCTGATTTACAGCAAAAGTCGATAGATGCTCATCGCGCGAACTGCCGGTGACTCCCGTAGCTCCCCAACTACACAAAGCGATGAGAGGTCGGACATCTCCCCCGCCCGGAAGGGACCTCATGCCGATCGCATCGTCGCGCCACGGCCTCATCCTCGGAGTCGTGGCAGCGCTCGCCGTCCCCGCGACGCCCACCAGCGCGGCCCCGGTCGCCGGCCGGGACTGCGCCGGTGACTTCACCGCCCGCGCCCAGGCCGACCTCGCCAAGATCACGGTGCTCGACCCGGGCCCGCTCGCCCGGGGCCTGCCCGCGCTCGCCGACGTCCGGCTCGGCTCGGCGAAGGGTGACGTGGACAGCGCCGGCCGGCCGTACCGGAGCGTCGCCGCCGGCCGGCACGCCGACGCCACGGTGCTGGGGCTGCCCGCGGACGGGGCCGGCGCCCGGCACGCGGCGCCCGGCCCGGGCACACCGTCCGAGGTGGACCTGACGACGTTCCAGGCCGCCGGGCTGGCGACGGCGAGCCTGGGGAAGTCGACGGCCCACGCGACCTGGGACGAGAGGTACCGATGCGGCGGAACCGGGCCGCTGACCAGGGCGGCGACCATGCTGGGCGGACTGTCCGTGCTGGACGGCAGCGGTACCGGCCCGGCGATGCTGGCCGGCGACCGGCGAACCAGCCTGCTCCGGATCGGCCCGACCGGCTCGGCGCAGAGCGCCGCCGACCTCGTCCGGCTGCCGGACGGGAGCGTCGGCGTACGGTCGTCGGCCGGTGTCGCGGTCGGTGACCTCAGCCTCTTCGCCGGCACCCCGCAGGAGATCTCGGTCAAGGTGATCACCCAGCCGACACTGGAGGCCGTCGCCGGCGGGGACCGGGCCACCTCGGCCGTCACCTACCGGCCGGCGGTGCTGCGGGTGTCGGCGGCCGGCAAGCCCGCGCACGTGCTCAAGGACTCCGGCGCGGCGGTCTCGCTCGGCCTGCTCGGCGGCGTCGAGCGGTACAGTCCGGCGGCGCTCGAGGTGCGGGTGTCGCTCGGTGAGGTCCGCCAGTCGTACCGGGCCCGCCAGGTGCGGGCGGAGGCGGCGACGCTGCGGCTCGAGGTCAAGGTCGGCAGGGCGCACCTGCTCGACGTGGCGCTCGGTCATCTGTCGGTGGCGGCGTGCGCTCCGGCGCGGGTCGCGGCCGGCAAGCCGGGCCCGGGCCAGGGCCGGCCGGTCCCGTCCCCGGTCGGCCGTCGTGACGCCGTCCCGGCCGCCGCGGTTCCGGCCGCTGAGCAGCCGGCCGCCGCACCTCCGGCGGTGACGGCGACAGCAGATTCGCCCGCCCCCGCCGATCCGCCCGCGGTCGCTCTTCCCGCCGGCCCTTCGGGTGGTACGGGCGGCGGTGATCTCGCCCTGACCGGCTCGGACGCGACAGTCGTCGGCTTCGCCGGGGCGGGCCTGGTGATGGCCGGCCTGATCTCCCTGGTCCTGACCCGCCGCCGCCCGACCCGTAAGTAGCCGCGTCAGTCCCTACTGCAGGGCCCGGACCTCGATGCGGGTCTGGGCCGCCGCGGACGCCTGCTCGGCCCAGCGGAGGGCTTCGGCCTCGTCCGCGACCTCGATGATCCAGAAGCCGCCGACGTACTCGCGGGCCTCGGTGAACGGCCCGGCGGTGTGCTTCGGCTCGGAGCCGGTGGCGTCGACGGTGATCGCGGTCGACGGCGGGTGGAGCCCGCCCGCGTGCACGAAGGCGCCGGCCTCCTGCAACGCGGTGTTGAACCGGCCGACCTGCGCGATCGCCACCTCCAGCTCGGCCGGATCCATCGACGCCATCGTCGGCTCCTCGGCGGTGTCGTGCGGAACGGCCAGGAAGTACTGGGCCATGGTGTGTTCCCCGTTCTGTCGTGGTGAGGCGGTGCGATCTCACCATCCGCGCCGGTGTGCCGTCCAGACTACGATTTCGATGTGGATCGAAAGGTCGTGGAGTTTCGGCTGGGATCGACCGACATCTCGGCTATCCGGTTCGGCATCTCACCGGGGTTCGAGCTGGTGCACGCGGTGCGTGTGCTGCTCCGTCCGCAGGTCGCGCCCCTGCACTGGGGATGGTTCCGCTCCCTGCCGGATCGGCCCGGCGGGGAGGGTTTCCGCCTGATGGCGGTGATCAGCGGCGTCGACGGCTACATGCCGGACTTCCTCACCGCCAGCCCGTCCGGCGACATGACCCCCGAGGAGGAGCTGGACCGGCTGCGCCGGATCACCGACGACCAGTTGCGGTACGACCTCGGCAAGATGGCGATCCGGTCCAGCGGCGCCCGGCAGCAGGAGATCCGGGAGCTGATCGCGGATCCGGCCCGGGCCCGGGCCACCATCGTGGCGGCCTGGCAGCAGGTGTGGGACATGCTGCTGGCGCCGGTGTGGCCGCAGATCCTGCGCCTGCTGCGCGCCGACATCGCGGTGCGGGCGCGGCGCAGCGGCGACCACGGCGTCGCCGACATGGTCGCCACCCTGCACTCGAGCGTGACGTGGCACGACGACGCGGTGCGGGTGCGGATGCCGCAGTACGAGGCGACTGTCGACTGTGGCGGCAACGGCCTCCTGCTGGTCCCCTCGGTGATGTCCACCCGCCGCTGCTCGGTGCTGGACGAGCCGCCCACCCTGCCGACCGTCTTCTATCCGGCGCACGGGATCTCCGAGACCTGGCACCACCCGGGCTCCGATGCGCTCGGCGCGCTCACCGCGCTGCTCGGCGCGGCCCGTGCCCGTCTCGTCGTGGAACTGCAGCAGCCGCTGTCGACGAACGAATGCGCGCGGCTGACCGGGCTGGCGGCGTCGACCGCCTCGCACCATCTCACCGTGCTGCGGGACGCCGGGCTGGTGGACAGCCGCCGGGCCGGGCCGCGGGTGCTGCACACCCGTACCCCGTTGGGGGAGGCTTTAGCGGGCGGACTCTGACAGGAAGTCCGCGAGGCTCCGGCGCGGGACCCAGCCCTGGGCGCGGGCCCGGGCGGTGTCCAGGACCACGGTGGCGGTGAGCTGCTCCACGGCGTACCGGGAAAGGGCTGGCGGACGGCCGGTCAGCCGCGCTGCCGCCGTGACCACCGCGGCGGCCGCGCGGGCCAGCGCGACCGGCACATGGGCGACCGGCACGCCGCAGACCGCGGCCACCACCTCGTCCCGCCGATAGGCGGAGGTGTCCGCGATGTTGTACGCACCGGACGGCCACCGCACTGCCGCCAGGCAGGCGTCCGCGAGGTTCTCCACCGCGGTCAGGCTGAGCGCCACGTCCGGCCCGGGCAGCAGCGCCCGGCCGCCGCGCACCACCCGCCGCAGCCGGGGCAGCAGATGCGGATCACCCGGCCCGTACACGGCACGCGGCCGCAGCACCACGGCCTCCGCGGCGAGTGCGAGCCGTTCCCCGGCCGCTTTCGTCCGGCCGTAGGCGGTCAGTCCACCCAGGGGATGGTCCTCCCTGATCATTTCCGGACCGGCCGGGGCGTAGACGCTCGCGCTGCTCACCCACACGACCGGCCGGTCCCCGGCAGCCTCCAACAGGCGGGCGGCGCCGTCCACGTTCACCGCCCGGAAGGCGGCCTCCGTCGCGCGGCCGGGCGGCGGGTCACCGACGGCGGCCGCGAGATGCAGCACGGCGTCGGTTCCGCTCAGATCGGGCGGGGTACGGGTGGCGTCCCAGAACCGGTGCTCGCCGACCGGGCCGGGGCGCCGCCCGAGACAGACGACCTCCATCCCGGCGCCGGCGGCCGCCCGCGCCACCACCCCGCCACAGAACCCGCTGGCCCCGCTCACCGCGACCCGCATCGGTCGCCGCGTCATGAATCTCCCCGGTTGGCGGACACGATGAGCGTCCGCCAGCCGGGCAGGGCGCTGTGGCGGTCGGGGCGGGCCCTGCGGACCACCGGCCGGTACGGGGCGAGGGCCGCCAGCGCGTCGGCCAGCTGGAGGCGGGCCAGGCGGGCGCCGGGGCAGGCGTGCGGGCCGGCGCCGAAGACGAGCTGGGCGGTCCGGGGCTCGACCGGGTCCGTCGGGGACGGGTCCCGGCGGTGGGCGCCGACGGCGTGGCGGGTGATCAGAATCAGCCGGTCGCCAGCGCGTACCGGACACCCGGCGACGGTTCCCGCGGCGGCGGCGACCCGGGGGAGAAGCGGCGTCGGAGCGGTCACGCGGAGCATCTCGCCGGCCAGCGCATCGGGGTCGGTCCCGGCCCAGCCCCACAGGCCGGCGTCGGCGCACCAGGCTGCGGCCCGCGGCAGACCCGCCACGGTCGTGTTGACGGCGGCCACCGCCACCATCGCCGCCAGCCCGTTCCCGTTCGCACGTTCATCGGCGGGGGACAGCAGGCGGTTCAGGTGGTCGGCGGCGCGGCGGGCGGCGCGCCGGCGGCCCGGGAACGGCGGCCCGGGCAGATGCTCCCGGGCCCCGGCAGCGGCGGCGGCGCGGGTCGCGGCGGCGAGCTCGCGGGGATCGGCGCCGACGCCGAGGAGCGCGGCGGCGGTGGCGCCGGACAGCTCCGCGGCCACGTCGACCAGGTCGACCGGACGGCCGCCGGCGAGCGGGGCCAGACGCCGGTCGAGAACCTCCCGCCACACCGGGCGCAACCGCTGAACGCCGTCGGCTCCCAGTGACTCGGCGAGATGCCGGCGGGTTCCCCGATGATCGTCGCCGTCCTGGTCGAAGAGCAGACCGCCACCGGCGAGACGCCCGGCCGCGGCGCCGGTGGTCCCCTCGGCGGTCCGGTCCAGCGGAACCCGGGTGAGCCCGTCCAGGTACGCGTCCCGCGAATGCGCGATCACGGTGCCACCGATCCGGACGGCCGGGCGACGGCGGGTGGCGGCGAGCAGAGCGAACAGCACCGGATGACTGCGCAGGTAGACCTGCCGGTCCCGGCGCCGCGCCCGTCCCTGCGACATCCTCGCCACCCCATCCCGCGTGATCACCGGCGAACTCTCGCACCCTCCCCGCCCGGACCCCGCGCCGGGTGCCGCCACGCCGGACCGGTCAGCGGACGTGGACCTGCGGGGAGGCGGGCGGTCGCCAGCGCCGGTCCCAGTACCAGAGCAGCGTCCGGCGGGCGCCCCACGCGCGCAGCCGGCGCAGGCTCGCCTCGACGACGACGTCCTCGGCGCGCACGATGCGGGAGGTCACGCGGCGCGCTCGGTTCAGCATGGTCACGTCCTCCGAACCGTCCTCCAGAGCCTCCCGGGCGGTGCCGCCGCAGCGCAGGTACAGATCGCCGGTCACCGCCACATTGTGCCCGTGGACCAGCACGAACGGACTGCGGAACTCCGGCCCGCGGTGCGCCCGCCGGTACCGCCCGTAGAGCGCGGCCGTCCGGACGGCCGCCGGGAAGACGTTCCGCTCCGCCCACGAGGGCCGCTCGTCACGGCGCGGCACACTGCGGCCGCAGACCATCTCGACCCCGTCGCCGAGGTACGCCCGGAGCGTCGCCACCCAGTCCGGCGCCGGCAGGCAGTCGGCGTCCGTCCTGGCCAGGAACGTGGCCCCGGTCGCGATGGCGTGCCGGAACCCGGTGTCGGCAGCCGTCCCGGCCCCGGGTTCGGTCTCGGTCACGACCTCCACCGGGAACGGCGCCGTGCCGGCGAACCGGCGTACCACCGCGGCGGTGTCGTCAGTGGACGCGTTGTCCACCACGATCAGCCGGAAGTCGAGATCCGTCTGCGCCGCCAGCGCCCGCAGCGTCGTCCCGATCGACGCGGCCTCGTTGTAGGCGGGCACCACCACGGCGAGTCCCGTCACGGGCGTACCCCGAAAGGTCTGCGCTGGCGGGGGATGGTGGCAGCGATCGACGCCGCCGCGAGCCGGTCGGGTTTGCGGGAGCGGCCGGACAGCGGGACCGGGGCGAACATCACGCGGTCGGGGCGGGCCGAACCCATCCGGTGCAACGGTTCGCGCAGGGCGGCCTCGACCGTGGCCCGGTCGGCGCCGGGCGCCGTCTCGATCAGGGCGACCACCTGTTCGTCGCCGTCGCCGGCGGGGACACCGACCAGTACGGCGACCGCTACGCCGGGCACGTGCAGAGCGGGCTCGTACAGGCCGGGATAGATGTTCTCGGCCTTGCGCAGGATCATGTCCTTGCACCGCCCGGCGAGGACCACCCGGCGGCCGTCGAGGGTGGCCATGTCGCCGGTGGCGACCCATTCGTGCGGCGCCGAGCCGAGATAGCGATCGCAGACACCGGAACCAGCGAGCAGCAGCTGACCCCGCTCGTCGAGGGTGGCGCGGACACCCGGCAGCAACTGGCCGGCCAGGTCGCCGTCGCCGGTGAACGCCGCCTTGTCGCGGGACTCGACGGCGGCGGCCGGGAACACCTCGGTGAGCGCGTAGACCCCCCACGCCTCGTCGGCGCCGGCGGCCCGCACCCGGTCCAGCAGGTGCGCGGAGACCGGCGCGGAGCCACTGTAGACCCGGCCGGTGAACGGGACCCGCGCGTCGAGAGCGGCTCTGATCTGCGGCGGGGTCAGATAGGTGGCCTGCGGGCGCAGCGCGCTGATCTGGCGGGCGAGTGTGCCGGGCCGCCGGGCGGGCGCGGCGACCGGAGCCCCGGCGGCCAGCGACGGGACCATGACGAAGAAGGTCCCACCCAGGACCGGTACGCCGGGACGCGGCTGGACCAGGCCGGCCACCGCCCGCAGCCCGGCGCCGAGACCCGCGCGGGTGTGCACGACGGCCCGCGGGCTGCTGGTGGTGCCGGACGTGAAGATGACGACCGCGTCGCCGTCGCCGTCGAAAGCGGGCGGCACCGGACCGCCGGGCAGCGGCAGGGCCGGGGCGTTGCCGGGCAGGCGCGGGCCCACCGTGACGGCCGGGCCGAGCGCGGACAGGTCGGGCAGGGCCAGGCCGGCGCGACGGGCCAGGGGAGCGGCCCAGCCGGCCACCGCCTGCGCGGCCGCGTCGGCGACGATCAGCGCCGGGCGGGCCACCGACAGCCGGGCGGTGAGCACGTCGGGCCCGGCGGCCGGATCGAGCAGGGCGACCCGGACACCGAGCCGGTAGGCCGCCAGGACCATGGCCAGCGCCCGCTGCCCGGGGCGGATCGCCAGGCCGAGCGTGTCGCCGGGGCGCAGGCCACGAGCGTGCAGGGCGATCGCGTACCGGTCCCGGAGGGCGGCCAGATCGCCGCGGGTGACCGTGCGCCGGCCGCGGATCAGGGCGGGCCTGTCGTCGCCGGGCGTCAGACCCGTGCTCAGCTCGTCCAGCACTGCACTCCTCGAAGGTCTCAGCGGGGGTCGGGGGGCAGGGTTCCGCTGCCGCGGTCCAGGTACCAGCGGGCGGTCCGCAGCACCCCGTACGCGCGCAGCCGCCGGGTCGAGTTCTCCACCACCATCGACCGGCTGCCGACGATCGATGAGGTGGTCCGGCGTACCCGATTGAGAAACAGCCGATCGGTCGGTGACGGCCGCCGGGGCATCCCGCCGCTGGCCTCGTACAACGCGGCGGTGATCGCCATGTTGTTGCCCGCGTGCATCCGGTAGGGCGCCAGGTTCCCGCTCCCGCGGTGCGCCGGCCGCAGCCGCCCGAACACCGCCGCCAAGCCCACCAGCACCGCGAACACCGCCCGTCCCACCGGACCGTGCTCGTCACGCCGGGCGGTGATCCGCCCGCACACCATGCCCGCGCCGTCACCGAGGGCGGCCCGGGCCGCCGCCACCCAGCCGGGCCGGGGGATGCAGTCCGCGTCGGTACGGGCGATTATCGTCGCCCCCGCCGCGATGGCGTGCCGGAACCCGGTGTCGACCGCGCAGCCCACCCCCTTCTCCGGCTCGACGATCACGTGCACCGGGAACGGCGCGCAGCCCGCGAACGCCTGGACCGCCTCGACCGTGGTGTCGGTCGAGCCGTTGTCGACCACGAGCAGGGTGAGATCGGTGTCGGTCTGGTCGCCGAGCGCGTAGAGGGTGGCACTGATCCGGGCCGCCTCGTTGTAGGCCGGCACGACGACCCACAGGGCCGTCACGAGCGCTCCCACACCATCGTCATGATGCTGACCCCACCGCCGAGTCCCAGGAAGAGCACCCGATCCCCAACCGACAAATCCGGAAATATCCCGTCAAGTTGGACGCCGAGCGTGGCGCTCGCCATGTTCCCCAGGGACGTCACGGTGATCTCCAGCCGGTCCCGCGGGACGCCGGTGACCTCGATGAACCGCTCCAGGTACGGCATCGTCACCTGGTGGACCAGGATCCGGTCGTAGGAGTCGACGGACAGTCCGGTCCGCGCCTCCACCCGGTCCAGGATGCTCGCCCCGATCTTCTCGAAGACCCCGCGCAGCCGATGACCGTCCCCGGTGAAATAGGTGTGCTCGTCCCCGCGCGGGTGCCGCGACCCGCCGCCCGGGATCCCGCCGACCTCCCAGTGCGACGAGTGCGTCTCGGTGTCGACGTCCAGGATGCCGCCCCGCGTCACCGGCTCGACCACCACGGCCGCCCCCGCGTCACCGAACGTGTACCCCGCGAACGCCCGCCGGGCCTCCGCCATGTCGGCGACCCGCGGCCGCATCACCCGGCTCGGCGTCTCCCCGGTGACCACCAGGGCCCGCCGCGCGCGGCCGGCCAGGATCATCGACCGAGCCAGGTCGATGCCGTTGACGAAGCTGTTGCAGGCGTTCGTGACGTCGAGCGCGTGCGCCCGGCTGCCCAGGGCGGCCTGGAGGATGTGCGCGGTCGCCGGTTCCACCATGTCCCGGCTGGCCGAGGCGAACAGCAGCAGGTCGATGTCGAGCGGGTCGAGGCCGGCCGAGGTGAGGGCGGCGCGGGCGGCGTGCAGGCCGAGCGTCGAGGCGTACTCGTGGTCGGCGGCGATGCGCCGCCGCTCGATGCCGGTCAGCCGGGCCAGCAGCCCGCGCGGCAGACGGCCGATGCCGTTCTGCAGCTCGGCCGTGGTGACCTCACGGTCCGGCAGATAGGAGCCCACCCCGGTGATTCCGGCCCGCACATTCCCCCCAATGACGCATCCGGGTTCCTCAGCCTGACGGTCCAGTGTCCGATAGGACGACCGTGCCGGAACAGCTCTTCCTGCTGGGGAACCTGGGCACCATGATCACTTATGCGGCGATCACGGTGGCCATCGCGGTGCCGGTCGCCCGCGCGGGCCAGCTGCGCAGCAACCGGCTGGCGGTCGCCACCGCCCTGATCTTCCTGACCTCGGCGGTCGGGCACGGCCTGCACGCCTGGCTCGCGTTCGCCAACCTGGACCGGGCCGAACACTCCGTCACCCTGGTCTGGGTATGGGTGCTGGCCTGGTGGAACGTGGTCACCGGAGCGGCCGGCCTGTACTACTGGATCAGCCGGCGGCGGGCGCTCGTCGAGACCGGCGCCATCTACTCCGACCCGGGCCGGCAGAAGCTGCTCGACGAGGCCGACGTGCACCGGGCCACCCTGGAGGCGGTGGTCGAGCACACCGACGACGCGATCGTCGGGATCACCCTGGACGGCACGATCACCGCCTGGAACGGCGGCGCCGAACGGCTCTTCGGGTACACCGCCGCGGAGATCATCGGATCGTCGGCGTCGGTGCTGGCCGACGACCCGGGAGCCGCCGAGCAGCAGGAGGTGATCCGGCGGATCCGGGCGGGAGAGCGCGGGGTCTCGTACGAGACGAGGCGTTTCTGCAAGGACGGCCGCCCGGTCGAGACGTCGCTCAGCGTCGCGGCGATCCGGGACCGGTCCGGGCGGCCCACCGGGGTCTCCGTGGTGGCCCGGGACATCACCGCGATCAAGGAGGCGGCCGCACGGCAGCGGGCCGTCGAGGAACGCACCCATCAGGCGCAGCGGATGGAGAGTCTGGGCAAACTGGCCGGTGGGGTGGCGCACGACTTCAACAACATCCTGGCGATCATCGCGAACTACACCGACTTCGCCCTGGAGGAGGCGGCCGGCAACGAATCCCTGACCGGCGACCTCACCCACGTGCGCACCGCCGCCGACCGGGCGGTCCACCTGACCCGGCAGTTGCTGACGTTCACCCGCGGCGACACCATCCAGCCGCAGGACGTCGACCTGAACGCGAGCCTCGCCGAGGTCGGCGGCATGCTCGGCCGCACCATCGGCGAGCACATCACCCTGATCACGGTCCCGTCCGCCGAACCCGTCGTGGTGCACGCCGACCCCGGCCAGATCCAGCAGGTGCTGCTCAACCTGGCGATCAACGCGCGGGACGCGATGCCGGACGGCGGCACCCTCGTCCTCGAGACCGACGTGGCCGGTCTGGACGGCGGCGAGATCGACATGCAACCGCCGCTGCCCGCCGGAACCTATGCCCGCCTGCTGGTCAGCGACACCGGCGAGGGCATGAGCGCCGAGGTGGCCGCGCACATCTTCGAGCCGTTCTACACCACGAAACCGCGCGGCAAGGGCACCGGCCTGGGACTGTCCACCGTGTACGGCATCGTCGCCGAGGCCGGCGGCAGCCTCAACGTCTACTCCGAACCGGGCGTCGGCACCACGTTCCGCGTCTACCTGCCGCTGGTCACCGCACCCGGCGCGGCGACGGTCCCCGGCCCGCGCTCCGCGGCGCCACCGGCCGGCGGCGGCCGTACCGTCCTGGTCGTCGAGGACGAGCCCGCCCTCGCCCGTGTCGTCACCCGCATCCTGGCCGGCGCCGGTTACACCGTGCTCACCGCCACCGGCGGCCCGCAGGCACTCACCCTCTTCCAGCAGCACGGCTGCGACGCCCTGCTGACCGACGTGATCATGCCGGAGATGTCCGGCCGCCGCCTCGCCGACCTGATCCACGAGACCGTCCCCACGCTGCCGGTCCTCTACATGTCCGGTTACAGCAACGGCCTGCTCGGCACCACCCACGTCCTGGACGGCGACATCGCCCTGATCGAGAAACCCTTCACCGCCCACGACCTGCTCCACCGCCTCGCCGAGATCATCAAACCCGTCATCGGTACGGGCCACCCCGCCCCCGCCGAACCCGAACCCGTCCCGTGACTCCCTCAGCGACGCGGGCGATACACCGGACCGCAACGCCCCGCACGGGTGTGGCCGTTGGTCCCGGTCAACCCCGGCTGGTTCTGACGGTTGTCTCTGCGACGCAGAGACAACCGTCAGAACCAGCCCGAGGTCGACCTGCCGTGGCGGAGACGTCGTGCGTTCGGGATCGAACCGGCGTCCCTCTCCGTGCGTTCGTCACGTCTTCGCGCATTCGTCGCCTTGCCGCCATTCGTCGCCTTGCCGCCATTCGTCGCCTTGCCGCCATTCGTCGCCTTGCCGCCATTCGTCGCCTTGCCGCCATTTGCCGCCTCGCCGCTATCTGCGGCCTCCCCGCTATCTGCGGGCTCTTCGCGCATTCGTCGCCCTGCCGCCTTGCCGTCTTGCCGCCTCTCCGCTGTTCGTCGCCTCGTCGCGCCTTCCCCGCCTCTGCGCATTCGTCGGCTCCTCGCGCGTTCGCGGGGAACGGGCGAACCGTCAGGCGCGGGGACCGAAGGAGGCGAGGACGACGGTGAATCGGGACAGTTCGGACGTCCAGGCCGCGCGGGTGGCGCGCCACTCCAGGACATAGGCGCGCCCGCCCGCCCGGGTCACTCGTTGCAGGGCGTGCATGGCGGTGCCGTCGGTGTCGGAGAACGTGTACTCCCAGACGGCGGACGAGGGCTCCGGCAGGATCTGGATGCGGACCCGCTTGTAGGAGTCCAGGTCGGCGGCCTCCTCGGCGGCGGTCAGGGTGGCGAACAAGTCGGACGGCGGCTCGGCGAGCGGGGTGATCCCGAGCGCCGCCCGGCCCCGCTTGCCGGTGAAGGTGAGCCCGCCGGCGGCCGGTTCGCCGCGCCGCCAGCCGGACGGGACCGCGACCCGGTAACCGCCCGGATCAGACCACCAGGTGTAACCGTCGGGTGGCGAGGCGGTGGACGGCCGGGAGCCGGGTGCGGCCGCCGGGGCGGTGGGCGGCCGGGAGGTGGGTGTGCCGGCCGGGGCGGTGGGCGGCCGGGAAGTGGGTGTGCCGGCCGGGGCGGTGGGCGGCCGCGAGGCGGGTGTGGCCGCCGGGGCGGAGACGGCGGGGGCGGCGCCCGAACCGGAACGGGTCCGGCCCTCGGCCGTGGCCGCGACCGCCGTGAGGGTGGCGGCGACCGCGATCGCCGCGGCGATCACCGGGATGCGACGGCGCCGCGCCGTCCGGGGTCTGCGCCGCCCGGCGTCGACGATGCCGCGCAGCAGCCGCTCCACCTCGGCGGCGGTGAGCCGGTCGGCCGGGTCGCGGCGCAACAGCCCGGTCAGCACCGGGGTGAGCGGGCCGGCCCGGCGCGGTGGCGCCGGATGCGGGTCGGCGAGCGCGCTGAGCAGCTCGGTGGTGCTGGCGCGCTGGAACGGCGGGTGGCCCTCGACCGCGTGGTAGAGCGTGGCACCGAGCGACCACAGATCGGAGCGCCGGTCGGAGGCCCGGTCGTGGATCCGCTCGGGGGCGATGTATTTCGGCGAGCCGAGGACGATCCCACTGTCGGCGAGCGCTTTCACGCCGGCCGGGGTGACGACGGGACCGAAGTCGGTGAGCACGGCCCGGCCGTCGGCGGCGATCAGCACGTTGCCGGGTTTCACGTCGAGGTGCAGCACGCCCATGTCGGCGGCGGCGTCCAGACCGGACAGCACGGCCAGGCCGATCGCGGCGGCGCGGGCCGGGGTGAGCGGGCCGGACTCGCTGATCACCTGGTGCAGGGTGCGGGACGGCAGGTACTCCATGACGAGCCAGGGGCCGTCCCAGGAGGGCATCACGTCCAAGGTGTGGATCACGTGCGGGTGGCGGACCGCGGCGGCGGCCCGCGCCTCCGGCAGCGCCCACCGGCGGATCGCCTGGTGCTGGTCGGGTGGCAGGCCGCGGGGGACGGCGCAGTGTTTGAGGACGACCAGGTGTGGGCGGGCCTCGCGGGGGCCGGGGCCACCGGGACCATACGTCGTGCCGGCCCGGCTCACCGTCTCGTCGGCAGCGAGCCAGATCCGGCTCATGCTGCCGGAGGCGAGCGGGCGGACCAGACGGTATCGCCCGGCGACGACCTCTCCCACCGCTGCCATGCCGTCACCTCTGGTTCAAAGGTTGTTTACGCAGGCCAGATGCACAATCGACGGTACCCGGGCAGGGCCACTCGATGACCTGTGACGTGACTCTCGGGAGTCGTCTGATTATCCACTGTGACCAGTGCGTACGCTGTCGGGCAGTTGCCACGCCGCGGGCCCGGACGCCGTTTGCGCGCATCCCGGAGGATGGGGCGAAGCGGGCGATCGCCATCAATCGAATGCGACGGTCGATGTCCGCGGTGTCCCGCATGCCCGTCCCGGGCGGGCGCTCGGCGATCCGCGACGTCGATCGCGAGGGCGGCACGGGCGCGCCGGTCAGCAGCCTCGGGTGGTGTCGTCCAGGACGGTGAAGAGACGGGCGGCGACGGTGGTGATCGCGGTGCGGACGGCGGTGGGCGGGTCGCCCCGGGTGACGCGGTGACGGATCTCGGTGTGCAGGGCCCGGTCGGCGGCGGTGAGCAGTGCCGCGGTCAGCCGGGCGGTGGTGGGATCGAACGACTCCGCGAGGGCCGCGGCCAGCGCGGTCTCGGTCATCTCGTGCAGCAGGCGGGTGCGGGCCTGCAGGGCGGGGCTGCCGTCGATCAGGCGCCAGAAACGAACGGCGTCCGGGGTCAGGCCGAGGGTGGGATCGTCGCGGTCGAGACGGTCGAGGAAGGCGCGGTGTGCGGCGGCGGCCGGTGACTCGCCAGGGCGCCGGTCGCGGACGGCGTGACTCAGGCGCTGGACCACCTCGTCCTGGCGATCGAAGAGCAGGTCCTCCTTGGTGGGGAAGTAGTTGAACGCCGTGTTCACCGACACGTGGGCGGCGCGGGCCACCTCGGCGACCGTGACGCGGTCGAAGCCCTTCTCCAGGAACAGGCGCAGTGCGGCGTCGGCGATGGCGGCGCGTGTCGCCTGCTTCTTCTCGTCGCGAAGACCCACGACGGAATACTAGCGTGACATCAAACTTGGTGTGACACCAAAATTATGGGTACGGTCGGGGCATGCCTCTCACCTTCGGTGTCTACGCGGGTGGCCTCGCCGCCACCGCGGACGGCGACGTCACCCCCGGTCCCGCTGAGGATCCCCGGCGCATCACCGCCGCCCTCGACGAACTGCACGGCACGCTGCCGTTCCTGGTCCGCGGCTATCTGCACTACAGCGACGCGGCGCCCGGCACGCCGCAGGCGCCACCCGAGCCCTGGCGATACGCGACCGGCGCCCGCCGCCTCGACCTGGTCCTCTGCTTCCGGGAGCCGGGGGAGGACCTGACCGGCTGGCTCGGCTTCATCCGCCGGCAGATCCGGGAGCACGGGGACCGTCTCGCCACGATCCAGATCACCGAGGAACCGGAGAACGCGGGTCCCGGCGGCGACGGGGAGTTCCCGGCGGTGCGGCGGGCCCTGATCGAGGGCGTGCACGCGGCGAAGCACGAGCTGGCCCGCCTCGGCTTGGACAGCCTCGTCGGCTGCAACTCCACCCTGCGGTTCGATCCGGAGCAGGCGCACTGGAGCAGCCTGAAGGAGATCGGTGACGTCGTCGACTACGCGGGGGTGGACTTCTTCCCGGACGTCTTCGCGCCGATTCCGGCCCGGAAGCTCGGGGAGACGACCGCCGGGGTGCTGCGGTTGTTCCGGGAGGGCAGCATGGCCGCGGCCGGCATCCCGCCGACGGTGCCGATGCACGTCACCGAGCACGGCTGGCCGACCGGTCCGGGCAGGCCGCTCTCGCGGCAGGCCGAGGTCCTGGAAACCGTGGTGCGGACCGTGGCCGCCTGTGCCGCCGAACTGAACATCGGCGTCTACCAGCATTTCGCGCTGCGCGACGCGGACAGCGCCGTGGACGACGCGATGTTCCGGTTCGGGCTGATGACCTCGGACTACCGGCCCAAACCGGCGTTCGGCGTCTACCGGGACCTGGTCCGCGAGTTCGGGGCCGCTTGCTGACGTATTGGATCATGCGGGGGTGCGGAAGCTGATCCTGCCCGTCGTGGTCAACCTGGTGCTGGGGGTTCCGGCGATCGTGCCGCTCTTCCTGCTCTGGTACGGGTGGGCGAGCTGGTCGCCCACGGAGTTCTGGCAGGGGCTGATGGAGCCGTCGGTGAACGAGGAGCCGCTCGGCTGGGCGATGATCGCCGGGCCGTTCGTCTTCGGGTTCGGCGGGATCTGGCTGTTCGTCAACTGGTTCGTCCGGAGCCGCCGGACGATGGTGCCGCGGCTGCGGTACTGGAGTGTCTGTGTGGCGGCCACGCTGGTCCCGTGCCTCTCGCTGGGGTCGTGGGACGCCTTGCACTGAGGCGTCCCACGATCCCGCCGATCACAGCGGCACGAGCGTCCACTGGAGATTGCCGGCGGTGTCGCTCCAGGTACGGGCGCCGCCGGTGGGAACCGTGGCGGGGTCCGGGCCGAACCGGCCGATGCGGACGGCGTCGGCGGCGCCGCGGGCGGACAGCAGTAGATATCGGACACCGTTACCGGTGGGGTCGGCGAGGGCGGCGGGGAAGTCCCGGTCCGGGGTGATGACGAACTGCTTCGGACGGTCGCTGGCCAGGACGATGCGGAACGCGTAGGCGGCGTCGGTCAGCACGGCGCCCTCGGGGAGATTCAGGGCGTCCAGGTCGGCGGCCACCTGACGGTTGACCCGGGTGAGATCGCGGGTACGGGCCGCGCCGTCCGCGGTGAGCCATTCCGACTCCTCGCGGGCCAGATCCGGCCGGTTCAGTGTGATCAGGGTGGAGGGAATGGCCACCAGGGTGAGGGCGAGTGCGGCGACGGCCGTTCCGGTGCGCGCCGCGGCGGCGACCGGTGGACGGACCGCGGTGATCACATGGCCGGCCAGCAGGACGGTCAGCGGGATGACCGTGATGTGGAAGCGGAGCCAGCCGAACGAGGTGCCGGACAGGAACGCCAGCACGTCGAACGCCAGCACCGACCCGAGCACCGTGACCGCCGCCAGCACCCGCGGATCCCGGCGGTGCCAGGCCAGGACCAGGGCGGCGGCGAGCAGCACGGCGAACATCGGGGACAGTCCGAGCATCTGCTGGAGCCCGTACCCGGCGCGGGTGGCCAGGTCGTCGCCGGTCACCAAGGAGATGTCGCCGGCGTTGGCGGACACCTGGGCCGCGTTGCCGTACCGGGAGGAGAACGTGGCGAACCACTGGCCGACGATCAGCTTGCCGGCCAGCGCCCACAGCGCCACGGCGAGCACGCCGGGCAGGGCGGTGATCACGGCGTCCACGCGGGCCAGGGCGAGTCTGCGGGACCGTGGTCCGGGCGTACGCCGAAAGGTCGTCAGGAAGACGAGAACCGGCACCGCGGCGACCGGCGCGAGCGCCTCATATCTCGCGCCGTAGGCGAGGCCGACCGCGAGCCCGGCCGGGACCAGTGTCTCGGCGCGTCCCTCGCTGATCCAGATCAGCAGTGACCGCACCGCCAGCATCAGGCAGAGCAGGAAGCAGGCCTCGCTCATGCCGTTGCCGGAGTAGACGACGATCATCGGGTGCAGCGCGAACGCCCCGGTCAGCACGAGCCGGGCGGTCCGCGGCACCTCGATGCGCCGCAGCACGTCGTGCAGCACCGCGACGGTCGCCGTCATCAGTGCCGCCGACATCAGCACCACCAGCAGGCCCTGCTGGGTGAGCGCCGGGACGATTCCGCGCAGCGGCAGGAACGGCAGCAGGATCAGCGACGGCAGCGGGTTCCAGACGAAGCCGATCGCGGCGAGGTGCGGATCCCGGCTGAAGAGCGTGTAGTACGCGTTGGCGGCGCGGCTCATCGAGTCGCCCGGCACCAGACCGCTGTGCCAGAACCAGAGGGCCGTGCCCAGATAGACGACCGCATAGGCGATCCACTGCTTCTCGACTGCCGCGGTGGTACGGGCGCGCACGTCAACCGACATCAGCGGCCTCCTTCGACGACGGCGACGAAGGCGGGAGGTGCAGCCCGTGTGTCGTCTTCTCCCAGTAGGACGGGTTGAAGATCAGCTGCCAGGCGGCCTTGGCGCCGGCGAGGCTCATCATCGCCCAGTACCCGGGGGACAGCAGGGCCGTGCCGAGCAGGTCGGGCCGGTCCATGGTGCGGGCCGACAGCACGTTCAGATAGATCACCGTGGCGTTGCCGAAGACCAGGCAGATGACGCCCAGGTAGTAGAAGGGCGGCACGAAGATCTCCTCCATGATCGGTGGCCGGTCCAGGAACCAGAGGATCGTGGTCGCCCACAGGACGGCGTTGAGCAGCGCCGCGAGCGGGGTGCCGCCGACGAACAGGTTGAGGCAGAGGATGCCGCGCCAGCCGAGTTGCCGGATCGTGGCCCGGGGCGAGCGCAGGTGCACCAGCCAGGTCATCAGGTAGCCCTTGTACCAGCGGCTGCGCTGCTTGATCCAGTTGATGAAGTCGGAGTTCGCCTCCTCCAGGGTGACCGACTGCAACACGCCGACGCGGTGCCCGGACCGGGCCAGCCGGATGCCGAGGTCGGCGTCCTCGGTCACGTTGTACGGATCCCATGCCCCGAGTTCGCGCAGCTCCCGGGCCCGGAAATGGTTGCTGGTGCCGCCGAGCGGAATCGGCATCCGCAGCGCGACCAGCCCGGGCAGCAGCGACCGGAACCAGGTGGCGTACTCCAGCGCGAACCACTTGGTGATCCGGTTCTGGTCGACGTTGAAGTAGCCGAGTTCGGCTTGCAGGCACACGTACGACGCCCCGAGCCGGCGGAGCGCCACCACGGCCCGGCGCAGTTGCAGCGGGTCCGGCACGTCCTCGGCGTCGTAGATCGTCACGAACTCGCCGGTGGCCTGTTCGAGGCCGACGTTGCAGGCTTTCGGCTTGGTCTTCGGCTGCGACTCGGGCACCACCAGGATCCGCACGTGCGGTTCGCTCGCGACCGCGGACGCCGCCTCGATCGTCTCCCGGTCGTCCTCCTCCAGCAGCAGGAACACCTCGAGTCTGTCCTTCGGGTAGTCGAGGGCGCCGAGGTGCGACATCAGAAGACCGATCACACCCGGTTCGCGGTACGCCGGAACCAGCACCGTGTACACCGGCAGGTCCGCATCGGGAACCGCACGGGCGTCGGCGTCACTCACCTTGATCAGATGCTCGCCGCGGGCGCCGGCCCAGACGAGCAGCACCCGGAACACGATCGCGGCGCCGTAGGCCACGGTCACGATCGCGACGACCGTCTGCAGGACGGTCATCGGCCGCAGGATCGCCCCGATCCCGATCAGGACCAGCGCGACCATCAGGCCGGTCCGCTGCGCCCGGGACAGCACGGTACGGGCGGAGAACCGGTTCACCGGACGCTCCCAGCAGCGAGCCACTCGACCTGCGGCAGCGTCTGGAGACCGAACACGATCGCCAGCGCCACCAGGGCGACCAGGGCGAACCGGCCGCGCGGCAGATGCGGGCGGACCGGCCCGGCCGGTTCCGGCGCGGGCGACCAGCGGGCCACGAACAGCACCACGACCAGGGCGAGCAGCAGGTCCATGAAGACCGGCAGCCGGGCGACCTGGAACGCCTCCGGGCCGAGGAGCCGGCCGGCCAGCAGCACCAGCAGCACCGCGCCGACGGTCACCGCGGCGAGCGTCACCGCGGCGACGGCCGTCCGGGCGAGCGCCCGCATCGTCGGCCCGAAGAGCACGAGCGCGCTGATCGCCAGGCACGCGACGCCACCGGCCAGCGCCGGGCCCGGCAGTTGGTGCGCGGGCAGCAGCAGGTCGGCGCCGTGATGGGCGGTGACCAGGCCGGCGTCGGCGCTGCGCGGACCGGCGGGGCGGCCCAGCAGCGTCACCGCCGTGCGCAGCCCGTCGTCGACCACGTTCCGGACCGCCGGGGTGATGCCGGCGACCGTCATCAGGGGCAGCAGCAGCGCCCACCGCAGCCGGGCCACCGTCCGGGTGCCGGCCAGCAGGATCGCCGCCCCGGCCAGGAAGGCGAGCGCGGCCGGAACCAGCCAGGCCGGGTCCGGCATGAGCAGCAGCAGGGTGCCGGCGGCGGTCAGGAA
The DNA here is from genome assembly GCF_016862455.1 of Actinoplanes utahensis. Classification (GTDB taxonomy): domain Bacteria; phylum Actinomycetota; class Actinomycetes; order Mycobacteriales; family Micromonosporaceae; genus Actinoplanes; species Actinoplanes utahensis. Next base: position 132,358 of record NZ_BOMZ01000044.1, on the reverse strand, counting down.
ACCGGCGGCGAGCAGCCCGTCCACCTGCCGGTCGTGCACGTCCGGGTCGGTGCGGGCGGGCCGGATCCGGCCCGCGACGAGGGCCGCGGCAGCCGCGACCGGGATCAGCAGCGGCACCGCGGGACCCCGGTCCCACAGGCCGTTCCAGCCGGCCGCGACCACCGCGGGGAAGGCCAGCGCCGTGAGCAGCGCGGCCAGCGCCAGCCGGGTCCGCACCGCCCGGCGGATCGTGCCGAACGTGCCGCTCGCCGGGGTCCCGTAGACCCACCGGCTGGTCACCGCGTAGCGCACCGCGAACACCACGACGATGGTCGGCACGTTCGCGGTCAGGTAGTGCATGCCGCCGATCTGGACCAGCCCGTACAGCAGACCCAGATGTACCGGGGTGAGGCTGTTGTTGAGCAGCAGGAACCGGCCGAACCGGCGGCTGCGGGCGTGTTCGCCGGGCGGCATCACCAGGTTGTCGATGACGGCGAAGTTCCACACGATCGCGACTTGGACGGCCAGGAACGCGGCCGGCAGGTACGGCAGCCCGGCGACCTCGCCGAGCGCCCACAGCGCGGCCGAGTTCACCGCGGTGCCGGCCGCCCCGGCCAGGGCGAAACCGGCGATCCGGCCCGGCGGCGTCGCGGGATGCCGGGTGGCGGCCAGTCGCAGCAGCGTGAGATGGCGCAGATAGCGCACACCCTCACGCAACGATGCCTTGCTCTCCCCGGCCTGCCGCGGCTGGAAGGTGTACGGGACCTCGGTGACCCGGGACAGGCGGCCGCGTACCACCACCTCCAGCAGGATCTTGTAGCCGTTCGGGCGCAGCGCGGTGGTGTCGAGCGCGTCCCGGCGTACCGCGAAGAATCCGCTCATCGGATCGGTCACCGACCGTAGGCGGACCGGAAAGAAGATCCGGGCGAGCGTGCCGGAGGCGCGTGAGACGACCCGGCGGAAGACGCCGCTCAGCCCGGTCGCCCGCCCCCGGGTGCGGTAGCGGCTGGCCACCACCGCGTCGGCCCGGTCGACCTGCCCGGCGGCGAGCAGTTCGGGCACGGTCGCCGGTGGATGCTGCAGGTCGCCGTCCATCACCACGACCCACGGCGCCCGCGCCGTCGCCAGGCCGGCGGTCACCGCGCCGCCGAGGCCGCCGGTCCGTTCACCCCGGGCCCGATGCAGCAGGCGTACGCCGTCCGGGTCCTGCTCGGACATCGCGGTGATCGTCCGCGGGGTGTGGTCGTCGCTGTCGTCGACGAAGACGATCTCGCTGGGGGTGCCGCCGAGCACGTCGCGTAACTGCTCGACCAGGGGCCGTACGTTGTCCGCCTCGTTGCGGGTCGGCACCACCACACTGACCGCGGGCGGCGCTTTCAGCCGGGCTGGGGCTACGTCCACCATGACCGGGACTCCCTCTCGGTTGTGAACCTCGCGACTGCTCCACCGCCGGCCTGGCAGTACTCGACGACGACGGTGTGTTCCCCCGCGGCGACCTCGATGTCGGCGGTGAACGTGGTGGGGCCGTGGTCGGACCGGCCGTCGGCGACCGGGACGCCGCCGAGCAGGGCGGATCCCCGGTGCGCGGTGGCGCTGGAGATCGGGTGGGCCGCTGACACCGGGGTGGCCGGGGAGATCGTCACCAGCATCGCGGCGATGATCGCGGCCAGGAGCGCTCTCACAGACGTGAATCTATGGGGCGATCATTGCGGCGCCGGGGCCTGAGCCTCAAACCGCAGTGACGCTTGTGATTCCGTTTCGTTTCCGGGTCCGGCAAAAAGAAATGGATCACCGGCAATCCCGGTGATCCATTTCTGAATGGTCAGCGAATCGGCAGGTCCAGGTAGGATCCGCCGCCGATGGTGATGGATTCGCCGGATCTGTTCTCGTCGTAGTAGAGCGGGTCCACGGTGTCCACCACCAGCGTCAGCGAGTGCCCGGCCGGCAGGTCGTAGGCGGTCGCCGGCAGCCTCAGGTCGACGGTGCGGGCGCCGGGGGAGCCGTGGAGCCGGGACGCCGGGGCGTGCGTGATCAGTTTGGCGTTGCCGATCGCGTCGAGGTCGTAGAGGTACGCGACCACGGTGCCGGTGGCGGCGGTGCCGGAGAGCTCCAGGTGCAGTTTCGGCACACCGCGGCGCTGCGCCGACGAGGGCCGGCCGGCCGCCCAGACGCCGGCGGCTTCAGGTAGACGTCCAGTCGACCACCCGGGACAGGTCCGCCATGTCCTTCGGCCCGGCCGTGTCGATCTCGCCGCCGGACAGCCACCAGCCGCGCGGCGTGTACGAGACGACGACGTACCCGCGCCCGGCCAGGGTCTTCGCCTGGGCCAGGTACTCCAGGTCGTTGAGTCCCCAGCTGGACGGCAGGATCACGGCCGGGTGCCGGCCGTTCGCCGCCGGGGCGATCACGTTGGCCTTGAGGACGACGCCGTTGTCGCCGGTGATGTCGACGGCCCTGAACCCGGTGGTGGCGGGCGCGGCCTGGGTCGGTGACGTGGTCGTGAGGGTGGTCGCCACCAGGGCGAAGGCGGCGAACAGGCTGAGCAGACGGCGAAACGCCATCAACACTCCTCGATGGACGCGGGCGAGCGTGGCGGCAGCGTAGGAATCGGTTCCGAGAATTTGAAGATGGTGACATTCTCGTTACCAGCGAGTAACGTGACTCGTCGGTAGCAAGGGGGGATGCAGTGCTCTACGGAACCCCGACAGCGCGTCGCCGAGATGCCCAGCGCAACCGTGCGGCCATCCTCGAGGCCGCCGGCGAGGTCCTCTCCGAGGACGAGCAGGTCGCCCTGATGCCGGAGATCGCCCGCCGCGCCGGCGTCGGTCAGGCCACTCTCTACCGGCACTTCCCGGACCGGCAGGCTCTCACCACCGCCGTGCTCGGCTACCAGCTGGAGCTCCTGGAGGCCCGGGTGGCGGCCCACTCCGGGCACCCGGGCGGGTTCCGGGCCCTGCTGCGCGAGGTGCTGCACTCCCAGATCGAGCTGCGCGGGCTGGTCAAGCTGGTCAGGCGCTTCGACCTCGGCCTCCAGGAGCGGTACCGCCGGCGGGTGATCGCCGCCTTCGCCGCGCCGTTGCGGCACGCCAAGGAGCACGGGCACGTCCGCGCCGACCTGGTCCCGGAGGATCTGTCCCTGCTGTTCACGATGGTCCAGAGCGTCGCCGAGGCCACCGACGACGTGCGCGCCGCCCGGGCCGCCGCCGACCGCTCGGTCGCCCTGGTGCTGGACGGCGTGTTCCTCCCCGAGTGAGGTCGCGGACTCAAGTCCCGGCTCCGCCTGCCGATTGCCCCGGTGATGCAGGACAGGCGGCGGGACGGTGGTGAGAACGTGCAGGGGTCGATCGATGCGCCCGAACACGCGGAGCTGGAGCGCCTCCGGCAGGTGATCTCCACCGGGCCCACCGGCCTCGTCTCCATCGACGAGGCCGGGACGGTCCTGGTCTGGAACGAGTCGGCGGCCCGGTTGCTCGGCTGGACCGCCGACGAGATCATCGGCCGGCCGCTGGCCGAGATGGTGATCCCGGCCGAACTGCGCGAGCGCCACAACGCCGGGATGAGCCGCTACCTGGCCACCGGGGAGCCGAAGGTGGTCGGCCGCCCGGTCACCCTGCCGGCCCTGCACCGCGACGGCCACCAGGTCGAGGTCGAACTCACCATCTGGCCCTCCTGGGTCGGCGGCGAGCGGCAGTTCTACGCCTTCCTCCGGGACACCGCCGAGCAGCGGGCCGCCGCTGAGCAGACCGCCCGGCAGACCCGGGTGCTGCTCTCCACCATCGAGGCCCAGCGAGCCGTCACCGCCGCCGCCCGGGACCGGGACAAGGCGCTGAGCGTGGTCGCCGACCAGGCGATGGCCACCTTCCCGGTCGCCACCGGCGCGGTCGTCGAGCTGATCGCCGGCGACCACCTCACCTACTTCTCCGGCGCCGGGATCCTCGGCGAGCACACCGGGCTGCGCCTGGCCCAGGCCGGCTCGCTCAGCGGCGTCGCGATCGAGGGCCGGTCCGTGGTGCGGTGCGCCGACACCTGGACCGACACCCGGGTCAACGCCGAGGCGTGCCGCCGGATCGGGCTGCGGTCCATGTGCATCGCCCCGCTGTACAGCGGGGACCGGATGATCGGCGTGGTCAAGGTCGGCAGCGGCGTGCCGGACGCGTTCGACGCCGTCGACGCCCACCACCTGGAGCTGCTCGCCGCCAGCCTGGCCTCCACCCTGATGTACGTCGACGACTACGCCCGCAACACCACCCTGCTCGCCGAGCGGACCAGCGCCCTGGAAGCCCTCGAGGCCAGCGAGAACCGGTTCCGCCTGACCTTCGAGAACTCCCCGCTCGGGCTCACCCTGGCCAGCGTCGACCCCGGCTCGTTCGGCCGGTACCTGCAGGCCAACCCGGCGATGACGGCGATCACCGGGTACAGCACGGCGGAACTGCTGACCATGTCGTTCCATGACCTCTACCACCCGGAGGACGTCGAGGTCACCCAGGTGGCGTGGCAGGAGATGATCGCGAACGGCCAGGACGCGCTGCGGGCCGAGCGCCGGCTCCGCCACCGGGAAGGGCACACCATCTGGGTCAGCGTGCGGGTCGCCGCGGTGCGGGACGGGGACGGCGCAGCGTCGTACGTCGTCGTGCAGGCGGAGGACATCACCGCCCAGCGCGCGGCCGACGCCCGCCTGCACCAGCAGGCCGCGCTGCTCGAGCTGATCCCCGCCGCGGTGATCGTGCGCCGCCTCGACGGCACCATCCTGTGGTGGAACAACGGCGCCCAGCGGCTGTACGGCTGGTCCGCCGACGCCGCCCGCGGCAAGCGCACCAACGGGCTGTTCAACACGGTCTTCGACGGCGGCTCGGCCGAGGAGCAGCGCACCGCCCTGGAACGTGACGGCCACTGGGACGGCCAGGTGCAGCACCTCACCTCGACCGGAAAGGCGGTCACCGTGCTCAGCCGGCAGGTCGTCTACCGGCCCGCGCACGTCACCGGCGGCGACGTCGAGGTCCTGGAGATCAACACCGATGTGACCGCGGCCCGCGCCGCCGAACAGGCCCTCGCCGTCAACGAGCAGCGCTTCCGGGCGCAGTTCACGCACTCCGCCGTCGGCCAGGTGATCCGCGGGCTGGACGGCTCGCTGATCGCGGTGAACAAGGCGTTCGCCGCCATGCTCGGCCGCCGCTCCGAGGACCTGGTCGGGCGGGTGGCCGACCACGAGCTGATCCACCCCGACGACCTGATCGTGGGGCACACCGAGATCGCCACGCTGTTCGCCGGCGACGCCACCTCCTACACCCAGGTGCTGCGGCTGCTGCACGCCGACGGGCGCTGGATCGACGCCGAGGCGACCGTCTCGCTCGTCCGCGACGCCCAGGGTCGCCCCCAGCATCTGATCATCGTGGCCACCGACATCTCGGTGCGGCGCACCGCCGAACGGGCCCGCGACCAGGCCGCCGCCGACCTGGCCGAGCGCAACACCGCCCTGGAGACCGCCAACCAGCTCAAACTCGACATCATCGGCATGCTCGGGCACGAGATCAGCAACCCGCTGTCGGCCATCCTCGGCTACGCCGACCTCCTCGCCGACGACCTGGGTGAGGAGGCGTCGGGGTCGTACGCCGTCTCGGTGATCAGCCGCCAGGCGCAGCGCCTCGACGAGGTGGTCCGCGAGGTCCTCGCCATGGTCAGCATCGACGCCGGCAACATCAACGCGGTCCGCGGCGAGGTGCCGCTGCGCGCCGCCCTCACCCAGGTGCTGGAGAGCACCGGGAACGCGCACGTGCCGGTCAGCGGCCCGGACACCGCGGTGCTGTACAACCCGCAGCACCTCCAGCAGGTGCTGGTCAACCTGCTCACCAACGCGTCCAAGTACGCCGGCGGGGCGACCGGGCTGCGGATCGAGCCGGACGGGCCGATCGTCCGGCTGCGGGTCGAGGACCGCGGGCCCGGCGTGCCGGAGGAGTTCCGGCCGCAGTTGTTCGACCGGCTCACCCGCGCCGAACGCGACGCGGGCGCGGTCCGGGGCACCGGGCTCGGCCTCTACATCGTGCGCAGCCTGGCCCGGGCCAACCACGGAGAGGTACGGCACGAGCCGCACCCCGGCGGCGGTTCGGTCTTCGTGATCGAGGCGGAGACCGCCGGGAGATGTGTCGACGGCGACTCTCCGGCCCGGTGAAACCCACCCGCCGGCCTCCGGACGGACACGAACCGGGATCTTGCGCCGCATGGTTGCCCGCCTGCCGGGGAATCCTCTCGACGATTCCCGGTAGCCTGGGACCTTCGTCTCTTCGTGAAGGAGTTGATGTCCGCCGTGGGCGGATACGGCTGGCAAGTCGTCCTGGTCGTGGTCCTGGTGCTGCTCAACGCGGCGTTCTCAGGCAGTGAGATGGCGCTCATCTCGCTGCGGGAGAGCCAGTTGCAGCGTCTGGAACGGCAATCGCGTACCGGGAGGACCCTCGCCAAGCTGGCGCGGGACCCCAACCGGTTTCTCGCCACCATTCAGATCGGCATCACCCTGGCGGGTTTCCTCGCCTCGGCTGCCGCGGCCGTGTCGTTGGCACAGCCGCTGATCGAACCGCTGAGCTTCCTCGGCACCGCCGCGGAACCGGTCTCGATCATCCTGGTCACCATCGTGCTGACGTTCTTCACCCTGGTCGTGGGTGAGCTGGCCCCGAAGCGGATCGCGATGCAGCGGGCCGAGGGCTGGGCGATGCTGGTGGCCCGCCCGCTGGACATACTGGCGACGTTGTCCCGGCCGGTGATCTGGCTGCTCGGCAAGTCCACCGACCTGGTGGTCCGGTTGACCGGTGGGGATCCGGACGCGGGCCGGGAGGAGGTGTCCACCGAGGAGATCCGCGACATGGTCGCCGCCCAGCAGGACATCACCGCCGAGCAGCGCACCATCATCAGCGGCGCGTTCGACATCGCCGACCGGATCCTGCGCGAGATCCTGGTCCCGCGCCGCGACGTGCTGATCCTGCCGGCTGACCTGCCGGCGTCCGAGGCCCTGGCCAAGCTGGTCAAGGCGGGGCACTCGCGGGCGCCGGTGACCGGGCCGATGGGCCTGGACGACGTGCTCGGGGTGGTGCACCTGCGGGACCTGATCGCCGCCGACGGCCTGGTCCGCGATCACATGTTCACCCCGCTGTTCCTGCCGGAGACGCTGAAGGTGTCGGACGCGATGCGGCAGTTGCGGGTGCAGCGCCAGCAGTTCGCGCTGGTCGTCGACGAGCGCGGCGCGATCGACGGGATCGTGACGATGGAGGACCTGGTCGAGGAGGTCGTGGGGGAGATCTACGACGAGACCGACCGGGACGTGCAGTCGGTGATCCGGGAGGAGGACGGGGCGATGCTGCTGCCCGGCACCTTCCCGATCCACGACCTGCCCGACATCGGCGTGGACATCGAGGAACTGGACGCCGGCGACTACACCACGGTGGCCGGCCTGGTCCTGGCCCGCCTCGGCCACATCCCCACCGTGCCCGGCGAGACCGTCGCCATCGACGGCCACACCGCCGAGGTCGTGGAGATCACCGGCCGGGCGATCACCAAGCTGCGGCTGCGCCCGCTCCCGTCGGAGCCGTCGGAGGACGACGAGGCCACCGTCTGACCCGGGACGCGGCCGGGCACGGATCACATCGTGTCCGGCCGCGCTCCGCCGTCACCGGCCTCGACCTTCGCCGGTGCTCCTGATCATCGCGCTGTCGTTGCCGGCCGTGGTCCTGACCTTCGCGGTGGCGCGCCCCCGCGGCCTCTCGGAGGCCGTCGCCGCCGCGCCTCCCGCGCCGCCCCGCCCGGCAGAGCACTGGCGCGATGCATCGATGAGGCGCATGAGGTCGTGGACGAGGAAGGGTAGTCGTGGGCGATTCTGGTGGTTGGGCCGCAATGCGGGAGCGGCGGCTGGCCGAGCCGGGCGCGGCGGAGGCGTATGACGCCGCACGCCTGGCGTTTGAGCTCGGCAGGTCGGTGCGGGAGCTTCGGGAGCGCCGGGGCTGGAGCCAGGCGCAACTGGCGACGGCCTCCGGGATGACGCAGTCCGCGGTCGTCCGGTTCGAGGCCGGTGGGACCGTTCCGACCCTGCCGGTTCTGGAACGGTTGGCAGCGGCGCTGAACGTGCGGCTGAAGGTGGGCTTCGAAGCGGGGGATGCGGTCGCCTGATCGGGTACGGGCGGGCCGGGTGTCGAGGGGCGTCAAGAATCGGGGCCGGGGTGTGAATGCGCTCTCGTGGCGTCTCGGCGGGGAGGTGGGCGCGGAAGAATCCCGGTGAGGGCCGGCGGGAGACGGGTGGGGGACGAGCGAGGGTGACGCGCGGGGAACTGCGGATCTATCTGGGCGCGGCGCCGGGGGTCGGTAAGACGTACGCGATGCTCGAAGAGGCGCGCCGGCGTGCCGAGCGCGGCACCGATGTGGTGGTGGCGCTGGTCGAGACGCACGGGCGCAAGCACACGGCGGCGATGCTCGACGGTCTGGAGGTGGTGCCGCGGCGGGAGGCGGGCCATCGCGGGGTGACGTTCAGCGAGATGGATCTGGACGCGGTGCCGCGGCGGCGGCCCGAGGTGGCGGTCGTCGACGAGTTCGCGCACAGCAACGCGCCGGGGTCTCCGAACGCGAAGCGGTGGCAGGACGTGCAGGTGCTGCTGGATTCCGGGATCAGTGTGCTGAGCACGGTGAACATCCAGCATCTGGAGTCGGTCAACGACGTCGTCGCGCGGATCACCGGGGTGCGGCAGCGGGAGACCGTGCCGGACGCGATGGTGCGGGCGGCGCAGCAGATCGAGCTGGTCGACATGACGCCGGAGGCGCTGCGGCGGCGGATGGCGCACGGGAACGTGTACCCGCCGGAGAAGGTCGACGCGGCGCTCGGGAACTGGTTCCGCGCCGGGAACCCGACCGCGCTGCGCGAGCTGGAACGCGTGCTGGTCAACCTGATCGCCAACGCGCTGCGCTACAGTCCGCCGGGCCGCCCGCCGATGGTGACCGGCAGCAGTCACGGCGCGGTCGTCGAGCTGCGGGTGATCGATCACGGTCCGGGGATCCCGGCGGATCGGTGGGAGGATGTCTTCCTGCCGTTCCAGCGGCTCGGCGACGGTGACAACCACACCGGGGTGGGCCTCGGCCTGGCCCTGTCGCGCGGTCTGACCGAGGCGATGGGCGGCACGCTCACTCCCGACGAGACTCCCGGAGGCGGCCTCACCATGATCGTCGCACTGCCCGCGGGCGCCGCCGGATGACCCGCGTCCTGGTCGTCGACGACGATCCGCAGATCGTCCGGGCACTGCGGATCAACCTCAGGGCCCGGGGGTACGAGGTGGACACCGCCCCGGACGGCGCCGGCGCCCTGCACGCCGCCGCCGGTCACCATCCCGATCTGGTCGTGCTGGACCTGGGCCTGCCGGACATGGAGGGCGCCGAGGTGATCGCGGGCCTGCGCGGCTGGACGGCGGTGCCCATCATCGTGCTGTCCGGGCGGGCCGGCAGCGCCGACAAGGTCGCCGCCCTGGACGCCGGGGCCGACGACTACGTCACCAAGCCGTTCGGGGTGGACGAGCTGCCGGCCCGGACCCGGGCGGTCACCCGCCGGGTCCAGCCGGCCGGGGAGCAGGCGCCGGTGGTGACGGTCGGCGCGGTCGAGGTGAACCTGGCGGAGCGTTCGATCAGCGGCGACTTCCGGCTCACCCCGACCGAGTGGCAGCTGCTGGAGCATCTGCTGCGCCATCCCGGGAAGTTGATCACGCAGCGGGAACTGCTGCACGACGTGTGGGGGCCGCAATACCAGACCGAGACGAACTATCTACGGCAGTACATGGCACGTCTGCGCCGCAAGCTGGAGGCGGACCCGGCCCGGCCGCGCCATCTGCTGACCGAGCCGGGGATGGGCCATCGGTTCCGGCCATGATCGCGGAAATGCGGGGTAAACGGCCCGCCATGCGACTCGGAGTGCTCGACGTCGGGTCCAACACGGTCAATCTGGTGGTCGCGGAGGCGGACTCGGGTCTGCCGCTGCCGGTGCACACCTGGGAGCGGCGGCCCCGGTTCGCCCAGCGGCTGCCGGCCGACGGCACGATCGGCGACGACGCCCTGCAGCGGATGATCGCCACGGTGGACGAGGCCGCGGCGGAGGCGCACCGGGCCGGGGTGGACCGGATGTTCGCCTACACCACGGCGGTGGTGCGGGACGCGCCGAATTGCGAGGAGGTCCTCACCCAGGTCGAGAAGGCCACCGGGGTACGCCTGGGCACGCTCACCGGCATCGAGGACGCCCGTCTGACGTTCCTGGCGGCGCGGCGCTGGCTGGGCTGGCAGGCCGGCCCGATGCTGATGGTGGACATCGGCGGCGGCTGCCTGGAGGTGGCGTTCGGCCGGGACCGGCTGCCCGAGTCGGCGATGTCGCTGCCGCTCGGCGCGGGCCGGCTGACCCGCGAGTTCCTGGACGGCGACCCGCCGTCGGCGCGGTCGGTGAAGCGGCTGCGCCGGCATGTGCGGGACCGGTTCGCCGAGGTCGCCGCCCGGACCTCCTGGGAGGACCCGCGCACCTCGGTGGCCGCGTCGAAGACCTTCCAACAGCTGGCCCGGCTGACCGGCGCCGCGCCGCTGCGGCTCGGCCCGTTCGTCCCGCGCAGGCTGGAGGCGGTCGCGCTGCGGCCGTGGATCAAGCGGCTGGCCGGGATGTCCAGCGCGAAGCGGGCCCGGCTGCCCGGGGTGTCCCCGCACCGGGCCCGGCAGATCCTGGCCGGCGCGATCGTCGCGCACGAGGTGATGCGCCGGCTCGGTATCGCCAGCCTGCGGATCTGCCCGTGGGGTCTGCGGGAGGGCATCCTGCTGCGCGAGCTGGAGTCCCGGCAGCTGCCGCTGGTCAACGCCACCTGGGTGCCGTGGCGGTGACGATCCTCAACATCAGCCGCGACACGCCGATGGAAGGGTATCCGGTTCCCGCTCGGCGAAGGAGACACCAGTATGCGGCTGTTCGGATCCCGGGCGGTCAGCCCTGAGGCGGTGCGTCCCGTCCCGCGGGATGTGGAGGCTCTGGAGCAACTCGTTCAGGATCTGGAGGCGGTCACCGACGAGGACAGCGCCTGGCGAATCACGGTGGAGAGCACGACGCGGTTCTACGGCTTCGGATACGGCGCGGTCTGGGTGCCGGACGCGTCGGGCCGGCTGCGGCTGCGGCACGAGACCGGAACGCTGGTGCCCGCCATGCGGTCCGCGTTCGGGACGGACCCGGCCGACGGCGGCCTGGTGGCGCAGGTGGTCCGGAGCCGGGCGCCGGTCATCGAGGAGGACCCGGAGCGGCTCACCGGGTGCCGCCGCCAGCAGCACGCGATCACGTCGGGCATGATCGCGGCGGTCCTGCTGCCCGTGGTCAAGAACAACGTCGTGTGCGCCGTGTTCGAGTACTACACGGCGAACCGGGTGTTCGCCGACGACGCCCGGAAGGACAAGTTCGCGGCCATCATCCGGATCGCCGACCGGGCCCGGATCAGCGCGGTCGCCGCGGCCGAACTGCGCCAGGTGGCCAACGACCGGGAGGCCGTCACCACGGTGGTCAGCCGGGTCGGCGCGGCCTCGGACAGCCAGACCACGATCCGGGCGGCGCTGGACTCGGTGCGCACCGCGTTCGGGTGGGCGTACGGCTCGTACTGGGAGATCGACCCGGACGTGAACGTGCTCAAGTTCGCGGTCGAGTCCGGCTCGGCCGGCGACGAGTTCCGCCGGGTCACCCTGGCCGCCTCGTTCGCCGAGGGCGTCGGGCTCTCCGGCCGCGCCTGGCGGGCCCGCGACCTGGTCTTCGTCCGGGACCTGGCGGAGATCACCGACTGCGTGCGGGCGCCCGCGGCGCAGCGGGCCGGGGTCCGCTCCGGCGTCTGCTTCCCGATCCTGAGCGGGGACCGGGTGGTCGGCACGATGGACTTCTTCACCACCGAGTACATCGACCTGTCCGAGTCCCGGGCCGCCGCGCTGCGCAACGTGCAGCAGCTGGTGTCGCAGCGTCTCGACGTGGTCCGCGGCACCGAGCGGGCCAGCGCGAACGCCCGCGAGCTGCTCCACACCGTCGACCGGCTGCGCAGCGCCAGCCACGACGCGACGTCGGTGGCCGAGCAGGCGGTGACCCGGGCGTCGGCGATGACCGACGAGGTGGCCGCGCTGGGCCAGGCGTCCACCGCGATCGGCGACGTCATCAAGATCATCTCCTCGATCGCCGAGCAGACGAACCTGCTGGCGCTGAACGCCACCATCGAGGCGGCCCGGGCCGGCGAGTCCGGCAAGGGCTTCGCGGTGGTCGCCGGCGAGGTCAAGGAGCTGGCCCGGGAGACCGCCGAGGCCACCCAGAAGGTCGCCGAGCAGATCGCCGGGATCCAGGCCAGCGCGGAGACCGTGGCGACCGGCATCCACACCACCAGCGAGACGATCGGCAAGATGGACGCGGTCCAGGCCCGAATGAACGACGTGCTCGCCGAACAGGCGGAGATGGCGCGCGCGCTGTCCGGCTGACCCCTTCCGGTCGAACATCCGTCCTAGACTCCCCAGGGTGACGCTAAGCACACCATGATGCGTCTATGTGTCCGGCTGGTCGTCAGTGCCGTCTCGGCGGCGCTGAGACGGCACTGACGACCAGCCGGACGTGACACCTATGGAGGGGAGCGGAACATGAGCGGTGTCCGATTGCTCGTCGGCACCCGCAAGGGGCTGTTCATCCTGACCGCGGACGGCGCACGCCGGGACTGGAAGGTGGACGGCCCGCACTTCGCCGGCTGGGAGATCTACCATGCCAACGGCTCATCGGTCGACACCGGCCGGATCTACGTGTCCCAGTCGAGCGGCTGGTTCGGCCAGCTGATCCAGCGGTCCGACGACGGCGGCGCGACCTGGCGGCAGGTCGACCACGACTTCACCTACGCCGGGGACGTCGGCGAGCACCTGTGGTACGACGGGACCCCGCGCCCGTGGGAGTTCAAGCGGATCTGGCACCTGGAGCCGTCCCGGACCGAGGCCGACGTGGTCTACGCCGGCGCCGAGGACGCGGCCCTGTACAAGAGCACCGACGGCGGGCAGAAGTGGGAGGAGCTGACCGGGCTGCGCACCCACACCTCCGCCCCGCTGTGGCAGCCCGGCGCGGGCGGCATGTGCCTGCACACGATCCTGCTCGACCCGGTGAACCCGGACCGCATCTTCGTGGCGATCTCGGCGGCCGGGGCGTTCCGCACCGACGACGGCGGCGTCACCTGGCAGCCGATCAACCGCGGCCTGCAGAGCGAGGGCATCCCCGACCCGGACGCCGAGGTGGGTCACTGCGTGCACCGGCTGGCCATGCACCCGTCCCGGCCGGACACGCTGTTCATGCAGAAGCACTGGGACGTCATGCGCACCGACGACGCCGGGGCGAACTGGCGTGAGGTCAGCGGGAACCTGCCGACCGACTTCGGATTCCCGATCGCGGTGCACGCCCACGAGCCGGAGACGATCTACGTCGTGCCGGTCACCAGCGATCAGCTGCACTACGTGATGGACGGGAGGCTGCGGGTGTACCGCAGCCGTACCGGCGGCGACGAGTGGGAGCCGCTCACCACCGGGCTGCCGCAGGAGCACTGCTACGTCAACGTGCTCCGCGACGCGATGGCGGTGGACACCCTCGAGGAGTGCGGCGTCTACTTCGGCACCAGCGCCGGGCAGGTGTACGGGTCCGCCGACAGCGGCGACACCTGGCAGACCCTGGTCGCCGACCTGCCGCCGGTGCTCTCGGTGGAAGCGCAGGTGCTGCCGTGATCCGGGTGGTCCTCCCGCCCCATCTGCGCACTCTCGCGAAGGTCACCGGGGAGGTCCGGGTCGACGTGCCGGGCGAGGTTACCCAGCGGCACGTGCTGGACGCGGTCGAGCAGCGGTTCCCGATGCTGCTCGGCACCATGCGCGACCGGAACACCGGCGAGCGCCGGGCCCTGGTCCGCTTCTTCGCCTGCGAGGAGGACCTGTCCAACGAGTCCCCGGACGCCCCGCTGCCGGACCGGGTGGTCAAGGGCGAGGAGCCGTTCCTGGTCGTCGGCGCGATGGCCGGGGGCTGAGGCGGGCGCCGGTCTCGCTGAGACGGCGCCGATCCGCGGTGGCCGGGAGATCACCCGGCCACCGCGGATCGAGACGACGGTCAGTAGCAGGGACCGCACGCGTTGTGGAACGGGACGGCCAGCGGCCGCAGCGGCACGACCGGCTGGGCCAGCGGCACGATCGGGCGCACGATCGGCTGGGCCAGCGGCACGATCGGGCGCACGATCGGCTGCACCACCGGCGTGGACAGCGTGACCGTCTGAACGTCGGCGCAGTGGGCCACCACCGTGGTGCACTGCTCGTCGTCGTCGGCGGTCGCCCGGACGTGCTTCTGCGGCTTCGTCGCTGTCGGCTTCAGCTTCGTCATCTTCGGCTTCTTGTACGGCTTGACCACCGGCTCCTCGACGGCCGGGCGCACCTGGACGGTGGCCGGTTCGGCCGCGGGCTCCGGCTCCTTCATCGGCGGGGCCGGTTCCGGCTCGGGCTCCTTCACCGCGGGTGCCGGCTTGGCGGGCGCCTCCCATTCGTCCTCGCCCGAGTCCGGCTGCGTGACGACGGGCACCGCCACCGAAAGGGTGACCGGCTGCTGGACGATCAGCGCGTAGGGCTGAGCGGCCACCCAGTGCGGCCGGTAGGAGCAGTCGAAGTCGTCGGCCCACAGGGCCAGCGTCGACGCGTACGAGTTACAGCCGCCCATCGAGCCGTAGTAGCCGAGCACGTGTCCCTGCGGGTACCACGTCGAGCCGCCCGCCAGGGCCGGCCCGGCCCCGAACGTCGCCCCGGCGACCAGGCCGGCGCAAGCGGTGATCAGCCCCCGTGTCACTTTCCTCATCTCAAACCTCTCCGGTGTGTGAGCCGTTTCCCGGATAGCTGAGCACGACGTGCGGTATGGGGTCCGGCGTTCGGCGGAACGTCGGCTGATCGGATGGTCTCTGGCCTCTCCGGGCCAGCCGGGCGTGATCCGGCGGCATCGGGCGGGGCCTACGATCGTGGGCATGGCCAGGCGTTCCGGGGAGGCGACCCGTGAGGAGATCCGTGTCGCGGCGGCACGCCTGTTCCGGGAGCGGGGTTTCGCGCGCACCTCGGTCCGGGACATCGCCGCTCAGGCGGTCATCAACCCGGCGCTGGTGATCCGGCACTTCGGCACCAAGGAGCTGCTGTTCCTGGAGACGATGTCGTTCACGATCGACGACGAGCCGCTGTTCGACGTGCCGCTCGAGCAGTTCGGCGAGCGGTTCATCGAGGTGCTGCTGGCCGACGACGACATCCGGGGGGTGTACCTGGCCCTGGTCCGGGGCAGCAACGAACCGCGGATCAAGGGGCGCCTGCAGGCGGTCCACGAGCGGACCTTCGTGGAGCCGGTGCGCCGGCGGCTGACCGGCCCGGACGCCGACATCCGGGCCCGGATGGCCGCGACGGTGGTCGGCGGCCTGCTCTACGCGTTGTGGGTGGTGGAGGACGAGGGCCTGGCGCACGCCTCCCGCCCCGAGCTGATCACCCGTTACGGCGCGCTGCTCCAGCAGGCCCTCACCCCCACGTGAGCGTGGGGAGCCCGGGCGCGGGTGACGGCCGGACTCCACGCGCGCGGGTTGTGCCGGGTCCGGGCGTGGATGACGGCCGGACCCCACACGCGGGGACTACTGCACCGACCAGCCGCCGTCGGACGGGAGCACCACGCCGTTCAGGTTGACGCCGTCGTCGCTGAGCAGGAAGGTGATCGACGCGGCCAGGTGCTCGGCCAGCGCCACCCCCGGAATGAGCTGCAGGAACGGGCCGGTCCTGGAGCGGCCGAACTCGCTCTGGTCGACCGGCGCCATCCCGGTGGCGACCCCGCCGGGCGCGACCGCGTTGGTCCGGATGCCGCTCTGCCCGTACATGAAAGCGGTGTTCTTGGTGATGCCGACGACCGCGTGCTTGGAGGCGGTGTAGGCGACACCCGCGGCGTTGCCGCGCAGCGCGGCCTCGGAGGCGACGTTGACGATGGCGCCGCGGCCGGCCGACAGCATGGCCGGGACGACCGCCCGGGTGAGCCGGAAGACGCCGTCGACGTTGACCGCGAAGACCTTCTCCCAGACCGCGTCGGACGTCTCGTGGGCCGGGCTGAAGTCGTCGACCACGCCGGCGATGTTGGCCAGGCCGTCGATCCGGTCGCCGGCGGCGGCCACGATCCGGGCGATGTCGTCGGCGCTGGTGATGTCGGCGGCCACCGCGACGAACGAGTCGCCCAGGTCGGCCTCGGCCTGCTCGAGCTTCTCGGCGGTGATGTCGACGCCGATCACCCGGCCGCCCTCGCGGACGATGCGGGAGGCGGTGGCCCGGCCGATGCCGGAGGCCGCGCCGGTGACGATCACCGTCTTGCCGCTGAACCGGCCCGCGGTGATCTTCTCCGTCCAGCCGCTCTCCGCGGAGTCGGCCGGGGCGACCCCGCCGTTGACCCGGAGCACGAGCTCGTCGACGACGGCCTGCGGCATCTTGCCCTGGCTGAGCTCGACCATCTGCCGCAGCGGCAGAGTGCGGATCGGGGCCAGCATCGACGGATCGGCGCCGCCGGCGGCGAGCAGCTCGCCCAGGGCCGGGCCGCCCTCCGGATGGTCCAGCCAGTCGCCGATCGTGCTGTTCGCGGTCAGCGGCTTCGACGGGTTCGCCATGGGGGATTTCCCTTCGGGTCGGGGGATGAGCAGCGGAAGTGAACTTAGTTTACTTCCGCTGCCGGAGTCACCCCGGGTTTTCGGATAGTCGTCACACGCCGGCGGCCGGCGAACCAGACTCGGGATCATGCAGGTGCTGACCAAGCGGCAGACCAACGTCGTCTTCGTCACGATCCTGCTCGGGATGCTGCTCGCCGCCCTCGACCAGACCATCGTGTCGACCGCGCTGCCGACGATCGTGGCGGACCTGGGCGGGGCCGGGCACATGTCCTGGGTGGTGACGGCCTATCTGCTCGCCGAGACGGTGGCGACCGTGCTGGCCGGCAAGTTCGGTGACCTCTTCGGCCGCAAGCTGGTCTTCCAGATCAGCGCGGTGGTCTTCGTGGCGGGCTCGGCGCTGTGCGGCGTCGCGCACGACATGGCGATGCTCGTCGGCTCCCGGGCGTTGCAGGGGATCGGCGGCGGCGGCCTGATGGTCACCGCGATGGCGCTGATCGCCGACGTCATCCCGCTCAAGGACCGCGGCCGCTACCAGGGCGCGCTCGGCGCCGTCTTCGGCATCACCACCGTGGTCGGGCCCACCGTCGGCGGCCTGTTCACCGACCATCTGAGCTGGCGCTGGGCGTTCTACATCAACGTGCCCATCGCGGCCGTGGTGATCGGCATGGCCGCCACGGCGATCCCGTCGATCCGGTCGGCGGCCCGGCCGGTCATCGACTACGCCGGGATCGGCCTGATCGCCGCGGCCTCCACCAGCATGATCCTGGCCCTGGAATGGGGTGGCGGCGAGTACGCGTGGACCTCACCGATGATCATCGGGCTGTTCGCCGGATCGATCCTCGGATTCGTGGCGTTCGTGCTCGTCGAACGGCGGGCCGCGGAACCGATGCTGCCGATGCGCCTGTTCCAGAACTCGGTCTTCACGGTCTGCTCCACGCTCAGCTTCATCGTCGGGTTCGCGATGCTCGGCGCGATGACCTTCCTGCCGACCTATCTCCAGTACGTGGACGGCGTCACGGCCACCGCCTCCGGAGTGCGCACCCTGCCGATGGTCGCCGGGCTCTTCGTCACCTCGATGTTCTCCGGCACCGTGGTCAGCCGGACCGGGCGGTACAAGATGTTCCCGGTGGCCGGCAGCGCGGTCCTGGCCGCCGGGTTGTACCTGATGTCCACCATCGGGCCCGGCACCAGCGCCGGGCTGCAGTCGCTGTACATGTTCGTGATCGGCGCCGGGATCGGGCTGTCGATGCAGGTCCTCACGATCGTCGTGCAGAACACCGTGCCGTACGCCGACCTCGGCACCGCGACCTCGGGCGTGACGTTCTTCCGTACCCTCGGCTCGTCCTTCGGCACCGCGATCTTCGGCACCCTCTACAGCAGCCGGATCGAGGAGGGGCTGGGTACGGCCCTGACCACCTCCGGGGTACCGGCGGCGGCGGCGGCCGACCCGTCCGCCCTGCACCGGCTGACCGCCGCGCAGGCCGCACCGATCATCGAGGCGTACGCCGACGCCGTCACCTACGTCTTCCGCTGGGTCGTCCCGGTCGCCGTGCTCGGCTTCCTGATCGCCTGGTTCCTCAAGGAGCTTCCGCTGCGTGACAGCGCCCGGGCCGCCGCCACCGACGTCGGCGAGGGCTTCTCCGCGCCGGTTCCCGACGACCGGCTGACCCGCCTCGAACGGCAGATCAGCGACACCATGCGTCGGTCCGGCCACGACCGGGAGGTCCTCGACCGGGTGCTGTCCCGGTCCGGCACCGACCTCGACCCGGCGCAGGCGTGGGCGATGGGCCAGACCCACCTGCACACCATCGCGCGCGGGCGGGCCGAGCTGCCGGTCATCGCCCGGCAGCACCGGATGCCGCCGGAGGTCATCGAACCGGCCTTCACCGCGTTGTGCGAAGCCGGGTACGCCGGCCGCGACGGCCAGACCGTCCACCTCACCCCGGCCGGCGAGGAGCAGTTCGAACGGGTGAAATCGGCGTGGCACCAGTGGCTGGACGCGCATCTCAACGACATCACCATGTCCGATCCGGGCGATCGCGCCCTTCTCGACCAGGCTCTCGGGAACATCGCCGGGCGCCTGGTGGACGAAGAGCTGTCCGCACCGGGGGGCATGACCCGCTAGGGTCCACCAATGGGTTTGCTGGACAGGTTCGGCGGTTCTCCGCGCCGGCGTTTCGCGCAGCTCGCACTCAAGGTGGCCCGGCGCACCCCCGGCGTGGAGCGTGCCGACTACCGGCCCGACGAGTTCGCCATCGCGATCCATCGGGCCGGCGCGGACGGCCCCGCCCACCTCTACCTCTCCAACGTCTACCGGGAGACGGCGGACGCCTCCCCGGCGGAGCGCCGGGCCCGGCTGGAGAAACTGATCCGGCTGATGGCGCCGATGCCCGAGGACGACTGGGAGACGGTACGCGCCAAACTGCGCCCCGTCCTGCGCCCGGTGACGTTCGGGGTGGCCGGCCCGGCCGGGATGCGGCCGCCGCTGTCCCGCCCCGCCATGCCGTTCCTGCGGGAGCTGATCGTCATCGACACCCCGGAGGCGATGGCGTACGTGCTGCCCGACCGCATCGAGGAGTGGGGCGTCCCGGCCGACGAGGTGTTCGCGGTGGCCCGGGACAATCTGGCCGCGATCGCCCGCGCCAACCTGGAACGGCCGTGGCGGGACGGGCCGATGGTCAGCATGCTCGACGACGGCGACGGCTACTTCACCTCGCTGCTGCTGGCGCCCGGCTGGCTGGCCGAGGTGGGCGAGCGGATGGGCGGCCCGGTGCTGGCGTTCGCCCCGGACAACAACACGCTGCTGCTGACCCCGCTGCCGGAGCGTGGCGGCGACCGGCTGTACGCCGCGGTGGAGCAGGTCTTCACCGAGGCGGTGCGCTACCTGTCACCGGTCGGGTACGTGGCCGGCCCGGACGGGCGGGCCGTGCCGTACACGCCGCCGCCCGGCCACCCCGAGCACCTGGCGGCGCGGCGGGCCGCCGCCGTCCTGGCCCTCACCGAGTACGCCAACCAGACCGACTGGCTCGCCGAGCAGTACACGAAGGCCGGCGTCGACGTGCACGTCGGCAACCTGGTCGCCATCGAGCCACCCGGCGGCGGCCCGGCCGAGACCGTCGCCACCTGGACCGACGGCGTGAGCAGCCTGCTGCCCCGGGCCGACTCGGTCGCCTTCGCCCGCCCCGGAACCGGCGTCGAATTCCGGGTGCCGTGGCACGTCGCCGAGGAGGAGGCCGGCCTGCGCCCGGAGCCGCTGCTCGCCCCGCCCCGTTACCGGGTCGAGTCGTGGCCGGACGCCGGGGTGCTGGCCGAGCTCCGGCGGCGCAGCCTCGACTGAGCCTCCATCGCTTGCCGATCCCGCGGGCAAGGGTGGACCGTGGGCGGGGGACACTGCAGGCGAACACCGATCCTGGGGAGGGGCCGATGCCAGCCTTCGACGACGAGGACGCCGGTCTGCGGGTGGGACCGCCGGCGGATCACGCGGCCGGGCTCGAGGCGGTGCGGCTGAGCCTCGCCAACGCCGTACAGAAGATGGGTGTGCGCAAGACCGTGCGCAACCTGCGCACCCTGAACCAGCACGACGGCGTCGACTGCATGAGCTGCGCCTGGCCGGATCCGGCCGGCCGGCGGCACACCGCCGAGTTCTGCGAGAACGGGGCGAAGGCGGTCGCCTGGGAGGGTCAGCGGGACACCGTCGGGCCCGCGTTCTTCGCGGAGCATGCGATCGCCGACCTCGCCGGGCGCACCGACCACTGGCTGGAGAAGCAGGGCCGGCTCACCCACCCGATGGTTCGGCGCGACGGCGGCACGCACTACGAGCCGATCTCCTGGGAGGAGGCGTTCGACCTGGTCGGTGCCGCTCTGGCGAGCCTGGACAGCCCGGACGAGGCGGCCTTCTACACCTCCGGGCGGGCCAGCAACGAGGCCGCGTTCGTCTACCAGCTGCTGGCCCGCGCGTTCGGCACCAACAACCTCCCGGACTGCTCGAACATGTGCCACGAGTCGACCGGCACCGCCCTGATGCGCACCATCGGCATCGGCAAGGGCTCGGTCACCCTCGACGACCTGCACCAGGCCGACCTGATCGTGGTCAGCGGGCAGAACCCGGGCACCAACCACCCCCGGATGCTGACCGCGCTGGAGATCGCCAAGCGGGACGGCGCGAAGATCCTGGCGATCAACCCGCTGCCGGAGGCCGGGCTGATCCGCTTCGACAACCCGCAGAAGGCGCGCGGCCTGGCCGGTAAGGGCACCGCGCTGGCCGACCGGCTGCTGCGCATCCGCTCCAACGGCGACCTGGCCCTCTGGCAGGCGATCGGCCACCTGCTGCTGGCCCGGGACGTGGCCGACCGCGAGTTCATCGCCTCGTCGACGGTCGGCTTCGAGGCGTGGGCCGCGCACGTCGACCGGATCGACCGCGATCAGGTGCTCGCCGCGACCGGGCTGACCTGGGCCGAGATCGAGGCGGCCGCGGACATGCTGGCCTCGTCGAAACGGATCGTGCACTGCTGGGCGATGGGCATCACCCAGCACCGCAACGCGGTCGCCACGATCAAGGAGTTCGTCAACGTCGCCCTGCTCCAGGGCATGATCGGCAAACCCGGCGCGGGACTGTGCCCGGTCCGCGGGCACTCCAACGTGCAGGGCGACCGGAGCATGGGCATCTGGGAGAAGCCACCGGCGGCCTTCCTGGACCGGCTGCGCGACGAGTTCGGGTTCGAGCCGCCGCGCGAGCACGGCCACGACGCGGTCGACACGGTCAAGGCGTTCCGTGACGGGCGGGCGAAGGTGTTCGTCGCGCTCGGCGGCAACTTCGTCGGCGCGATGTCCGACACCGAGGTGACCGCCGCCGCGATGCGGAACGCGGCGCTGACCGTGCAGATCTCCACCAAGCTCAACCGCAGCCACGTCGAGGCGGGGCGGACCGCGCTGATCCTGCCGACCCTCGGGCGCACCGAGCAGGACCTGACCGGCGGCCGGGTGCAGCGGGTCACCGTGGAGGACTCGATGTCGGCGGTGCACGCCTCCCGCGGCCGCTCCGACCCGGCCGGGCCGCTGCTGCGCTCCGAGGTCGACATCGTCTGCGGCATCGCCGGGGCGGCGCTCGGCGACCGGTACGGGATCCCGTGGGCGGAGTTCGCCGGGGACTACGAGACGATCCGGGACCGGATCGGGCGGGTGGTGCCGGGCTGCGACGACTACGCCGCGAAGATCCGGGCCGGCGGGTTCACCATGCCGCACCCGCCGCGCGACTCCCGGACCTTCCCCACCCGGGAGGGCCGGGCCGTCTTCACGGTCAGCCCGCTCGAGGTGATGACGGTGCCGCCGGGCCGGCTCGTGTTGCAGACGCTGCGCAGCCACGACCAGTTCAACACCACCGTCTACGGCCTCGACGACCGGTACCGGGGGATCAGCCAGGGGCGGCGGGTGGTCTTCATCAACGCCGCCGACCTGGACGAGCTCGGGTTCGCCGACGGCGACGTGGTCGACCTGGTCTCCGAGTGGACCGACGGGGTCGAGCGGCGGGCCGACCGGTTCCGGCTGGTCGCCTACGACACCCCGAAGGGCTGCGTCGCCGCCTACTACCCGGAGACGAACCCGCTGGTCCCGCTCGACTCGCAGGCCGAGGAGAGCGGAACCCCCACCTCCAAGTGGGTGCAGGTCCGCCTGGAACGGCGTTAGTTCACCGGCGGGTTCGCACGGCTGCCGGTGTACGAGACCCCGACCGCCCACAGCAGCTCGTCCGGCATCCCGGTGGGCCGCATCCGGAACCAGGCCGGGATGACGGATTCACGCCGGGGCTCCTGGGCATGAGAGGGGACGGGAGGGAGCATGAGCCTGGCCGGGAATCCTGTGGCTGACCTGTGGATTCGGCTACCGCAGTGTGGCGGCCGGGTGAGGCCGGTCGCTCACGAAACGGATGAACCGCGATCGGGCGCCACCGGCGGTACGAGCCGGGCAGCTTTTCCTACTGATTCAGTATGAGAGGTAGGGCCACTGAGTAATGCCGGTCACCCCTCCCTGGTGAGCGGTGACCGCTGAGCGTACGTTGCCGGAAACACCGAAGAATCGACCGAAAGTTCCTCCGAATGCATATCGCGATCACCCGGCGCCGCGCCCTCGCCTCTCTCGCCGCCGCCTCTCTCGCCCTGGCCACCGCGGCCTGCGGCGACAGCGGCGCCGAGGAGAAGAGCGCGGCCGGGCTGACGAAGATCCAGGTCGCCCTCGACTGGACGCCCAACACCAACCACACCGGCCTCTACGTGGCCCAGGCCAAGGGCTTCTTCGCCGCCCGCGGCCTGGAGGTGGAGATCGTCCAGCCGGGCGACGCCGACCCCGCCGCGCTGGTCGCCGCCGACAAGATCCCGTTCGCGATCAGCGCGCAGGAGTCGCTCACCCAGGCCCGGGCCGAGGGCGCGCCGCTGGTCTCGATCGCCGCGGTCGTCCAGCACAACACCTCCGGCTTCGCCTCGCCCAAGGACCGCAACCTGACCCGGCCGGCGCAGTACGCGGGGAAGACGTACGGCGGCTGGGGCGGCCCGATCGAGGCGCCGCTGCTCAAGACCATCGTGGCGGCCGACGGCGGCGACGCGGCAGCGGTCAAGACGGTCAACGTCGGCGACGCCGACTTCTTCGCCGCCACCAAGAAGGGGATCGACTTCCAGTGGATCTACTACGGGTGGACCGGCATCGAGGCCGAGCTGCGCGGTGAGCCGGTCAACATCCAGTACGTCAAGGACTACGACAAGGCGCTCGACTTCTACACCCCGATCCTGATCACCAACGAGAAGCGGATCTCCGGCGACGCCGACCTCGTCAAGAGGTTCACCGCGGCGGTCTCCGAGGGGTACGTGTACGCCGCGAAGAACCACGCCGAGTCCGCGGACCTCCTGCTCAAGGCCGCTCCCGACCTGAACGCCGAGCTCGTGCGCAAGAGCCAGGAGTGGCTCAGCCCGAAGTACCAGGACGACGCCGCCCGCTGGGGTGAGCAGAAGGCCGAGATCTGGACCGGGTTCTCCGACTGGCTGTACGACCAGAAGGTCATCACCACGAAGGTGGACGGCACGAAGGCGTACACCAACGACTTCCTGCCCTCGGCGTGACCCTCAAGCGCGTCCTGCCCCCGGCGATCACGCTGATCCTGCTGATCGCCGGGTGGCAGCTCTACACCAGCGTCTCCGGCGTCGACACCTGGCTGCTGCCCAGCCCCGCCGACATCGGGGAGGCCGGGCTGCTGCAGCGCGAGGCGCTCACCGACCACACTCTGGCCACGGCGGAGCTGACGGTGTACGGGTTCGGCGCCGGCGTGGCCACCGGGCTCCTCGTCGCCGTTCTGCTGCACCTGATCCCGGTGGTCCGCGCCGCCGTCTACCCGCTGCTGGTGATCAGCCAGAACGTGCCGGTGATCGCGATCGCGCCACTGCTCGTGGTCTGGCTCGGCTTCGGGCTGGCCCCGAAGATCGTGGTGATCATCCTGGTCTGCTTCTTCCCGGTGGCGGTGGCCACCCTGGACGGGCTGCGCCGCAGCGACCCGCTGATCGCCGACTACCTGCTGATGAGCGGGGCGAACCGGCGGCAGTTGTTCACCAAGCTGCAGTGGCCGCACGCGCTGCCGACGATGTTCTCCGGGCTGAAGATCGCGGCGACGTACAGCGTGTTCGGCGCGATCGTCTCCGAGTGGCTCGGCGCCGAGAAGGGGATCGGGCAGTACATGATGATCCAGAAGTCGGCGTTCCGGGCGGACCGGATGTTCGTCGCGATCGGGATCGTGATCGTCCTGGCGCTGGTGATCTTCGGCCTGGTCGTCCTGCTGGAGAAGCTGACCGTCAAGGGGCGTCGTGGTGACTGAGGCTCTGTCCGTTCGTGATCTCAGCCATTCCTTCGGCGATCTGCCCGTCATCTCGGACATCTCGCTGACCGTGGCAGCGGGGGAGTTCGTTTCGATCGTCGGCCCCTCGGGAAGCGGCAAGAGCACCCTCTTCCACCTGATCGGCGGCCTGCTCACCCCCGCAAAAGGCGAGATCTCCGTCAATGGCGTGAAGGCCCGCCGAGGGATGATCGGCTACATGCCGCAGCAGCCGGCCCTCATGCCGTGGCGCACTATCGAGGCCAATGTCGTACTGAGCCAAGAAATCCGGGGCAAAGCGGACCGGATGCAGGCGCGGGAGTGGCTTGCCAGGGTCGGGCTGGACGGGTTCGCCAGGTCCTATCCCCATCAGCTCTCCGGCGGCATGCAACAGCGCGTCGCGTTCCTCCGTGCGCTGCTCTCCGACCAGCCGCTGCTGTGCCTCGACGAACCGTTCAGCGCCCTCGACGCGATGACCCGCCTCGAGATGCACCGCTGGCTGCTGGACATCTGGGAGGCGAACCGCCGCGCCGTCCTCTTCGTCACCCACAACATCGAGGAGGCCCTGCTCCTCTCCGACACCGTCTACGTCTTCTCCCGGCGCCCCGCCACCATCCTGGAGAAGGTCACCGTCCCCTTCGACCGCCCCCGCCGCGACGACGTCGTCGACGACCCCGCATTCGTCAAGCTGCGCCGCCGTCTCACCGATCTGCTGACAGGCGCCCCCCGATGACCCGCACCCACGTCCCTGTGACGCTCGGGTACCTCCACCCGTGGACCGACAGCCCGGCGGAACTGATGGGTATGGGCCGGGAGTGGCGGAAGTGACGGGTACGGGCCGGGGATGGCGGAAGTGACGGCTACGGAACCGCGAGCGCCGGGAGGGACGAGTGCGGAGGCCGGGACGGCCGCCGAGCGGATCGTGGCGTGGGCGGAGGGTCTGCCGCGACCGGGGGCCCGCCCGCGGGTGATCGCGGTCGAGGGGCGGTCCGGTGCGGGGAAGACGACGATCGCGCGGGCGGTGGGGGAGCGGCTCGGTGCGCCGGTCCTGCACATGGACGATCTCTACCCGGGGTGGGACGGGCTGCGCGACGGGGTGCGGGTGCTGCACGACTGGGTGCTGGTCCCGCTCGCGGCGGGGCGTCCCGCCGTGTGGCGGCGCTGGGACTGGGCGGCCGGGGAGTACACCGGCGAACATCGGGTGCCGGACAGCGACCGGGTGGTCGTCGAGGGGGTGGGGTCCGGCGGGCGGGTGCTCCGGCCGTACCTCGCCGGGGTCGTCTGGATCGAATGCCCCACGCCGGAGCGCAAGCGGCGCGCGCTCGACCGGGACGGGCAGACCTACGCCCCGCACTGGTCCCGCTGGGCCCGTCAGGAGGACGCCTTCTACGCCTCCGATCAGGTCCGCGAGACCGCGGACCTGATCATCGACAACGGCGCGCTCACCGCCTGACCGCTGGTTTGACCGGGGCCTTGACCGTGGGCCGGGCGGGGGTCTTCGGTGGGCGCTGCTCCATCAGGATGACGCTGAGCTGGCGGTAGTTCCAGCGGTACTTGACCCGGTAACCGGTGTGGATCAGCACCTGCTTGGCCGGGGACATGTCCTGCAGCGGATCGATGGCGGTGTCGGCGCGGACGATCCAGATGCGGGGCGGGGCGCCGAGACAGGCGGCCACGTCGTCGCACTCGCGGGCCAGGAAGTGGCCGTCGGCGCGTTGCGGGGCGATGGCCAGCACGTCCGGCGGCCGCGGCATCGGCACGTACGTCTCGTAGATGTCCCGGGCCGCCCACCCGATACTGGGATGGTTGTCCGGGAAGACGACCACGTCGCCGTCCAGCTGGTACGGGAGAATCACGTCGGCGATCCGGGACGAGTCCTGCCAGTGCCCGTCCGGTTGGCGGATGTCCAGCTGCGCGGGGTAGGCCAGGAACGCGGTCAGCGCCACCACCAGCGCCGCCTTGATCCGGCCGGTCCGGGCCGCGGTGCGGACGGCGAGGACCACCAGCGCGGGTACGGCCACCAGCGCGTAACGGGCCACCCAGACGGGCGCGACGGTGCCGGCGATCAGCAGCAGGGCCGGCGGGAGCAGTCCGGCGCCGGCCAGGGCCATCGTCACCCGGTCACGGCGCAGACCGGCCACGGCGAGACCGAGGACCAGACCGCCGGCGATACCGGAGACGAACAGCTGTTCCGGCAGCCTGCGCACGGTGTCGGTGTCGACCGTGTCGATCCAGGAGACCTGGGCCGCCTGCCCGGCCGCGCGCACGCTGATGACGATCGCGGTGAGGCTGCCCACGGCGGCGGCGATCGTCCACAGCTTCCACCGGCGCCAGCCGATGACGGCGTGGCCGGCCAGCATGAGCAGCGCGCTGAGCGGATGGAACAGGCCGGTGACGGCGACCGCGGCGGCGTACCCGACGGCCCGCCAGAGGGTCGGCCGGTCCAGCAGCAGGAGCAGAGCCAGCAGGGAGAGGGCGGCGAAGAGCATGACGAACGCGTACGGCCGGGCCTCCTGCGCGTAGCGCGAACTGACCGGAAGCACGGCGAACAGCAGGCCGGACAGCAGCCCGGTGGTCTCGCCGCCGGCCCGGCGGCCCAGCGCGACGACGACCAGGGTGGTGGCGACGACCGCGATCAGGGACGGCAGGCGCAGGGCCACCGCGTCGCCGGCGCCCCCGGTGAGGAACTTGAGAACCACGTAGTACGGCGTGAGCACCGCGTCCACCGACTCGGACAGCTGCCACAGCTGGTCCCAGTCCAGCGCGATCGCGCCGCGGGTGGCCAGCTCGTCGGCCCAGAACGCGGGCCGGTCCAGCGCCCATCCGGCGAGCACCGCGGCCGTCACGCCGGGCACCGCGAACGCCGGAACCGTGACCAGGACGGCCCGGACCATCGCCCACACCTGCTCGACGGGGATGGACCAGATCCGGTCCCGGAGGCGCTCCCAGCGGGTGGCGGCGGGCTCCGGCGGCCGGGGAGCCTCCAGCGTGAGGTCGATGTCCTCGTCGACGGGCTCGCCGGCCGTCTCCTCGGCGCTGACGTCCTCGTCGGTGGGGGCGCTGACGTCCTCCTCGGCGAGGCCGTCGGTCGTCTCCTCGGCGCTGACGTCCTCGTCGGCGGGGCCGGCGGCCGTTTCCTCGGCGCTGACGTCCTCGTTGTCGATATCGGTGTCTTCGATGCTGGCGCTGATGATGATCTCCGGCGGCGGGCGGTGAATCGGCCCAGCCTAGGCGTGCCGGGTTCCGGGTGCACGGCGTTCGGGCCGTACACGCCGTGAACTCCGCCACGCTTCGCGGGCCGTGCAGAGGTTCAGGGTCCGGAGCTCACACTACGCAGTCGCACCCGGTGGGCGAGTTCCACGATGGCCTCCCGGCGGCCGGTGCCGAGCCCGTGCCGGGTGACGTTCAGCGCGCCCGCGGCCGTCCCGGTGCACACCGCCTCCCGCAGATCGCCGCCGCCGGCCAGAACCGTCGCGACCCCCGCGGTCATCGAGTCACCGGCCCCGCGATGGTCCACCACCTGCAGCGACGGCAGTTCCACCAGCAGCGGCTCGCCGTCGAGCAGCGCGATCCCGGGCCGGTCGGCGCGGCTGATCAGCACCGACCCGGCGCCCTCGTCGTGCAGGGTGCGGGCGGCCTCGACCAGAGCGTCGTCGCCGTCGCCGTCGGCCCGGCCGGCGTCCAGCAGCTCCTCGTGGCTCACCTTGAGGAAAGCGACACCCCCGGCCAGCACCCCGGTCAGGTGGTCGCCGGACAGGTCGGCGACCACCGTGCCGCCGTGGGTACCCAGGTCGGCGGCGAGACGCCGGTAGACCTCGGCCGGCACCATCTCCGGCGCGGCCGGGCCGGACAGGATGCTGACGTCGGCGCGCAGGCCCTCGGCCAGGGCGGTGCTGTACAGCTCGTCCAGGTCGTGCCGGCCGAGCGGGTCCCCGGGGAACTCGGCGACGGTGTCGCGGGACCCGTCCCGGCGGTCGTGCACGTACCAGCCGCTGCCGGCGTCCCGGCGGACCGTGCGCACCTCGATGTCCTCGTGCCGCAGCAGCGCGGTGAGGACCTCGCCGATCTCGCCGCCCGCCGCCGCGCAGAGGGTGACGTCGGCGCCCAGCCCGGCGCACATCCGGGCCTGCCAGACGCCCTGCCCGCCGGGGTGGACGTGCATTTCGGGGGTGCCGCCGCCCTGCCGCTCGACGGTGACGGTGAGCTGAGGCGCCGGCGCGAAGACCATGACCGAAGGCATGACGGGCGCATACCCGCTGGTCAGGGGCTCAACCCTTGACGGCCCCCGCGGTGATGCCGGCGACGAAGTGGCGCTGCAGGAACGCGTACGCCAGCACCATCGGCAACGACGCCACCACCACACCGGTGAACAGCAGCGGGTATTCGGTGAGGTATTCGCCCTGGAAGTCGAGGAGGGCCAGGGGCAGGGTCCGTTTCCCCGGATCGTCGATGAACAGCAGCGGGTAGAGCAGATCGTTCCAGTGCATCACGACCAGGAAGATCGCGGTGGCGGCCAGGCTGGGCAGCGACACCGGCACCGCGATCCGCCAGAAGCTCGCCCACGGCCCGGCCCCGTCGATCTCGGCCGCCTCGTACAGCTCGCCGGGCAGCGTGCGCATGAACCCGGCCAGGATGAACACCGCCACCGGCAGCGTCACCACGATGTTGACCAGGATCAGGCCGGTCAGGCTGTCGCGCAGGCCGAGCCGTTCGAACTGCACGTACTGCGGGATCATGATCGCCTGGGCGGGCACCGCCAGGCCGAGCGCGAACACCCCGAACAGCAGCCGGGACGGCCACCGCGGCAGCCGGGCCACCGCGAACGCGACGAGGCTGCCGAGCAGCAGGGTGACCGGCACCGAGACGGCGACGACGGTGACGCTGTTGCGGACCACCAGCAGCAGGTTCTGGTCGGTGAGCACGGTGCTGTAGTTGGCGAGCGTCGGGTTCGTGGGAAGCCCGAACGGGTCGGCGAACAGGTCCCGGGTCGTCTTCAGGCTGCCGCCGGCGATCACCACCAGCGGCACGATGATCAACAGGGCGTAGACACCGAGTACGGCTCTTCTGATCATCCGTGCGCCACCTTTCCGGCCCGGTTCTGCAGCCAGGTGACCAGGGCGATCGCGACCATGAAGACGATCGACTCGGCGGCGGCGTACCCGAGCTGCGAGTTCGCGAACGTGCTGTAGATCCGGGTGGCGAGCACGTCCAGGCCGGACCGCGGCGGGTTCCCGGCCAGGCCCAGGATCAGGTCGAACGCCTTGAACGACTGGAGCGTGGTGTACGCGATCACCAGCGTCGTCGCGGGCGCCACCATCGGCCAGGTGACGTGCCGGAACTGCTGCCACTTCCCGGCCCCGTCGGTCTTGGCCGCGTCGTACAGCTCCTCCGGGATCTGGTTGATCCCGGCGATGTAGACGACCATCATCTGCCCGGCGTGGAACCAGATCTGGGCGACCGCCACCCAGAAGATCGCGGCGCCGTCGTCACCGAGGTACGACGCTTTCAGCGAATCCAGTCCCACCGCGCCGAGCAGCGTGTTGGCCGGCCCGAAGTTCGGGTCGTAGACGAACTTCCAGATGAACGCCACCGACACCGAGGACAGCACGGTCGGCAGGAAGAACAGCGCCCGCAGCACCGTCGAGGACCGGCTGCGGGCGGCCAGCAGCACCGCCAGCAGCAGCGCCAGCAGGGTCTGGCCGGCCACCACGACCAGCAGGAACTTCAGGTTGTTGGTGAGCGCGTTGCGGAACAGGTCGTCGTCGGACACCACCTCGGTCAGGTTCGACAGGCCCACCTCGTCGAAGGTGGGGCTGTAACCGTCCCAGTCCGTGGTCGCGTACCGGAGACCCTGTACGGCGGGAAGCAGGAAGAACCCGCCGTACAGGGCCAGCGCCGGAACCGCGAACAGCAGCAGCGCCGCCGACCGCCGGGGAGATCTCACCACTACTTCTTCTTCTGGTCGATGACCTTCTGGGCCTCCTCGGCCGCCTGCTCCGGGCTCTTGCCGCCGGCCACCTGGACGGTGGCGTTCTCCACGGCGCCGCGGATGTCCAGGTCGGTGAACTGGAAACGCGGGGCCAGGGCGGTCTTCCGGGTGAGCCACGGCGCGAGCGCCTTGAGGTCGGGGTTGGTGTACTCGACACCCTTGACCGTGACGTGCTGGGCGGTGCCGTTGGCGTAGACACCGGCGACGGCCGGGTCGGACAGCCGCTCCAGCCAGGCCAGCGCGGCGCCCTGCTTCGACGACTTGGCGTTCACGCCCAGGATGAAGGTGGCGTTGTGGACACCCTCGTACCGGGCCTTGTCCGCGGTCGTGGTGATCGGCGCGAGCAGGTCGATCGGGAACGTGGCGCCGAGCTTGCGCACCCCCGAGACCTGGAACGAGCCGGTGGCCAGCAGCGCGGCCTTGCCCTGGGCGAACAGCGCGAGCGCGGCGTCGCTGCCGGTCCCGGTGAAACCGGTCTGGAAGTACGGGCGCAGCTCGGCGTACTGCTTGAGCACGGTGAGGAACCAGTCGTCGGTGACCTTGTGCTCGCCGGTCTCGATCTTGCCGAGGGCGTCGTCGGTCGGCGCGTTGTTGACGACCAGGACGTTGAGGAGCTGACCGGCGTTCGCGGCGTCGCCGCCCGGCCACGCGATCGGGGCGACGCCCTGGCTCTTCAGCTTGTCGGCCAGCGCGAGGAAGCCCTGCCAGTCCTTCGGCGCCTCGTTGAGACCGGCCTTGCTGATCAGGTCGGTGTTGGCCAGGGGAGTGTTGAACACCAGCTGGTACGGCACCCCGTACTGCTTGCCGCCGGTGGCGCCCGCGGTGATCAGCGAGGTCTCGTACTTCTGCAGCAGCGCCTGCCCGGTCAGGTCGGTGGAGACACCGGCCTCGGCGATGGCGAGGAACTGCGCGCCCCGGAACGCGGTGAACGCGTCACCGATCGAGCCGCCGCGCAGCTTCTGCAACGCGGTGCTCTGGTAGTCGTTGGACGGCGAGATGTCCTGCCGGACCGTGATCTTCGGGGTGGCCTTGGCGAACTCGCCGATGATCTGCTCGAAGACCTCCTTGTCCTCGGCCCGCCAGTGGGCGAACGAGATGTCGCCCTCCTTCGGCCCGGACAGGCCGCTGCCGCTGCCGCTGGTGGCCCCGGTGTCGCTGGACGAATCGCCGGGCCCCGCGCAGGCGGCCAGGAACGAGGCGGCTCCCGCTCCGGCGGCGAGGCGCAGCAGGTCACGGCGGTTGAGAACGGTCATTTCGACAAGGCTCCTGACAGGAGGCCACGACGCCGGAGCTCGGGCATCAGGCCCTCTCCGGCGTGGTACGCCTCTTCGAGGTGTGGATATCCGGAGAGAAGAAATTCATCGATGCCGAGGTCGTGGTACTCGGCGATCCGGTCGGCGACCTCGGTGTGGCTGCCGACCAGTGCCGTCCCGGCGCCGGGACGGACCAGGCCGACACCGGCCCAGAGATTCGGGTAGATCTCGAGACCGTCTCGGGTTCCGCCGTGCAGGGCGAGCATGCGCTGCTGGCCGACCGAGTCGGCCTGCCGCAGCGAGGACTGTGCCTTCGCGATCTGCTCCGGGGTGAGGGCGTCGAGCAGCGCGTCGGCTTCCGCCCACGCCTGCTTCGCGGTGTCCCGGGTGATCACGTGCATCCGGATGCCGAAGCGGCCCTGGAAGCCGCGCTCCCGCAGGGCGGCGACCTTCTCCGCGACAGCGGCGGGCGGCTCGCCCCAGGTCAGGTAGACCTCGGCGTGCTCGGCCGCGACGTCCAGCGCGGGCCCGGACGAGCCACCGAAGTAGATCGGTGGGGCGTCGAAGCGGCGTGGCGCGAACGCCCCGGCCACGTGAAAGTGCTCGCCCTCGAAGTCGAACGGGCCGGTCCAGGCGCCGCGCAGGACGCGGAGGAACTCGCCGGTCCGTGCGTATCGCTGATCCTTGTCCAGCCAGTCGCCGAAGCGCTGCTGCTCGGCGGAGTCGCTGCCGGTGACGATGTTGAGCATCAGCCGGCCGCGGGAGATCCGCTGGAAGGTGGCGGCCATCTGCGCGGCCAGGGTCGGCGACAGCGAGCCGGGGCGGAACGCCACCAGGAACTTCAGCGTGCTGGTCTCGCGGGCGATCGCCGCGGTGGTCAGCCAGGCGTCCTCGCACCAGGTGCCGGTCGGGGTGAGGACCCCGGTGAAGCCGTTGCGCTCGGCGGCACGGGCGACGTCGGCGAGGTAATCGATGTCGGGTTCGCGCAGCGCCGCACCGTCGGTGTGCGTGCTGCGGCCACCACGATCGTCGACGCCCACGATGGATCGGCTGTCGCCGGTCGTGGGCAGGAACCAATGCAGGACCACGGGCATGGCGTGGAGCTTAAGTGCCGCAAGTCCTATCGATCAAGGAGGTGAACTAGAATATGTGCACGTTCTCACATCGTGGCCGTCCGATGATCGAACCGGTGCCGGCGCTCCGTGTCGCATCGGCTCCCGCCGCTGCCGGCGCGGTGAGCCGCTGTCGATGCGGTGAGCCGCTGTCGGCGCGGTGAGGGCCGCCCGCCTCCGCCCTGCCGGGCGTCGCCGAGCGGCCCTCCCGCACGCCTCAGTGCCGCGGCGGCAGCAGCCAGCTCACCCGCCGCACCAGCTCACCCGGGTTCACCGGTTTCGACAGGTACTCCTCGGCGCCGGAGACGAACGCCAGATCGATGTCGGTGTCGGTGGCCATGCCGCTCAGCATGATCACCGGGATCGCGGCGGTCGCCGGGTCCGCGTGCATCCGGTAGCAGACGCTCAGCCCGTCCATGCCCGGCATCGCGATGTCGAGCACCACCAGATCGGGCCGCGACTCGGCGACCAGGGTCAGCGCGGTACAGCCGTCCGCCGCGGTGATCGTCCGGAACCCGGCCATCTGCAACTTGAAGGTGACCAGGTCACGCACGGTCTCGTCGTCGTCGACCACGAGCACGGTGGGGCCGGTGCCGGTGTGCGGGAGAACGGGGGTGATGTCCATCAGGGCCGTCATGGGTTTCTCCGGTTCTCTGGCGGGGCGGCGTTGCGCCGCGAGGTTGACCGGAGCAATCGGCCCGCCTCAGCCGGCCGCCAGGGAAACCCGGGTTGCATCCCGGTTGCCGAACCGTGGACACCCCGCCCGGCGAGGCGTCACTCACCGCCACTGCCGCGCGTCCCGATCCGCTGTCTTTCCCACCCCGTATCCGGTACGCCGTGCCTCGTCCCTCGCCAGAGCCCGGCCGTCCCGTCAGCGTCCGCGCGAGGTCCGCGACGCTGACGGCCGCAACGCGGCCGCCGGGGTGAGGCGCCTGGTCGCGGTCACCCCAGGCCCGATGGTGCGGGCCGGCCGCCCGGTCACGCTCGCCCCCGGCTGGTTGTCACTGCTGACTCGAAAGTCGGCCGTCACCGCAGCTCACGCCTTGAATGAATGCGTTATGTCAACCGGCCCAGCGGCCGACTTTCACACACGGCACGGGCGTCGCAAGGACACGGACGGCTGTCTCAGCGCAGCCGAGACAGCCGTGACAACCAGCCGGAACCACCGCCTCGGCCCGGCGGCCGCGTTGCGGCCGTGACCACCGCGGACCTCGCGCGGTGGTCACGGGACGGCGGGGTTCCGGCGGGGGCGGCGTGGCCCGTACCGCGGAGGGGTCGGAAAGAACCGCAAGCGGTCAGCTGAGCTGGGGCACCTGCTGCGCGGTGGCGGGCTCCGGGGCGACCGGGGTGGGCGTGGCGGGGCCGGCCTGACGGGCGGTGACGGGCTTCGGGGTGGGCGTGGCGGGGCCGGCCGGACGGGCGGTGACCGGCTCCGGGGTGGGGGCGGCGAGGCCGGCCTGGCGGGCGGTGACGGCACGTTCCGGGCGGGAGCGGCCCAGGAACGCGGCGGCCCAGCGGATCAGCGAACTGGCCCGGTTGCGGCCTTTCGGCAGGTAGGCCCAGTGCACGCCGAGCCAGAGCAGCCAGCCGGCGAGTCCGGTCAGGCGCAGGCCGCGCAGGTCGGCGACCGCGGAGAAGCGGGAGACCGTGGCGATGTTGCCCTTGTCGAAGTAGTGGAACGGCTTGCCGGCGGGCCTGCCGGTGAGGCGGCGCCGGATCAGCCGGCCCACGTAGCCGCCGCCCTGGATGGAGACCTGCGCGACGCCGGGCAGCCGGTCGAGGCTCATCAGGTCGCCGACCACGAAGATCTCCGGGTGGCCGGGGACGGTGAGGTCCGGCTCGACCTTGATGCGCCCGGAGCGGTCGGTCTCCGCGCCGGTCGCGGCGGCCAGGCGTGCGGCGAGCGGGCCGGCCGCGACGCCGGCGCTCCACACCTTCACCATCGTCGCGATGCGCTCGCCGCCGTCGACCGTGA
This sequence comes from Actinoplanes utahensis, assembly GCF_016862455.1. GTDB lineage: Bacteria > Actinomycetota > Actinomycetes > Mycobacteriales > Micromonosporaceae > Actinoplanes > Actinoplanes utahensis. The sequence goes on along the minus strand of NZ_BOMZ01000044.1, from coordinate 97,531 downwards.
CACCGGTGGCGTCGACGTCGGTGACCGTGGTGTTCACCCGGATCTCGACGCCGAGCCGGCGGAGGCGGGCGGCGGCGGACGCGGACGAGCCCGGGGCGAAGGCCGGCAGGATCCGGTCGGCGGCGTCGATCAGGACGATCCTGGCCCGCGCCGGGTCGATGCGGCGGTACTCGCCGGGGAGCGTGCGGTGCGCGATCTCGGCGATCTGGCCGGCCAGTTCCACGCCGGTGGGGCCGGCGCCGACGATCGCGAAGGTGAGCAGGCGCTCCTGCTCGGCCGGGTCGGTGGCCAGTTCGGCCATCTCGAAGGCGGTGAGAATCTTCGAGCGCAGTTCCACGGCGTCGTCGATGCTCTTGAGGCTGGGGGCGTACGCGGCGAACCGGTCGTTGCCGAAGTACGACTGGGCGGTGCCGGCGGCCACGATCAGGGTGTCGTAGGGCACCTGGTACGGAAGGCCGCCGGGCGCGGTGGCGGTGACCGTGCGGTTCTCGGCGTCCACGTCGGTGACCCAGCCGAGCAGCACCTCGGTGTTGCGCTGCCCGCGGAACAGCTCCCGCACCGGGGTGGCGACCTCACCGGGTGACAGGACACCGGTGGCGACCTGGTAGATGAGCGGTTCGAAGACGTGGTGGTTGGTTCCGTTGATCACGGTCACGTCGGCGGGGGCCTTGCGTAGCGCTCGGGCGGCGTACTTGCCACCGAAACCCGCCCCGACCACGACCACCCGGTGCCGTGCCTGTCCTTGCTCGATCATGAGAGATCACGCTCCTCGCTACCTCCAGTAGAACCCTTCTGCGGGGGCTGGAAGTCCTCGCGTGACAGCGATGATCATCACTGATCATCGCTGTCACGAAAGGCGGAGCCGTGTCGTCGCGGCTTACTGGACCACGAAGAGCAGGCGGTTCGGGGAGCCGGTGCCGGGGCTGGTCACCACTCCGGTGGTGGCGTTGGTGGTCAGTGCGCTGGCCACCTGCGCCGGGGTGTAGCCGGTGTTCCGGGACAGGACCAGGGCGGCCGCGCCGGCGACGTGCGGGGCCGCCATCGAGGTGCCGCTGATGGTGTTGGTGGCGCCGCTGCTGGTGTACCACGCCGAGGTGATCGACGAGCCGGGCGCGAAGATGTCCAGGCAGGTGCCGTAGTTGGAGAAGCTGGACCGGGCGTCGGTGCTGGTGGTGGATCCGACCGTGAGCGCGGTGGGCACGCGGGCGGGCGAGGCGTTGCAGGCGTTCGCGTTGGAGTTGCCGGCCGCGACCGCGTAGGTGACACCGGACGCGATGGAGTTGCGTACCGCGGTGTCGATGGTGCTGCTGGCGCCGCCGCCGAGGCTCATGTTGGCGACCGCCGGCTTCACGGCGTTCTGGGTGACCCAGTTGACGCCCGCGATGACCCCGGCGGTGGTGCCGGAGCCGGAGCAGTTGAGCACCCGGACGCCGACCAGTCTGACGGCCTTCGCCACGCCGTACGTGGATCCGCCGACCGTGCCGGCGACGTGGGTGCCGTGGCCGTTGCAGTCGACCGCGCCGCTGCCGACGGCGTCGTATCCGGGGGTCGCCCGGCCGCCGAACTGGCTGTGGCTGTAGAGGATGCCGGTGTCGATGATGTAGGCGGTGACGTTGGAGGCGGTCACCGGGTAGGTGTAGGTGGTGCTCAACGGCCGGGCCCGCTGGTCGATGCGGTCGATGCCCCAGGTCGCGTTGGTCTGCGTGGCGGTCAGCGAGATCACTCGGTTCTGCTCGACGTACGCCACGTTCTTGTCGGCGGCCAGGCGCCTGGCCTGGTACTCGGTCATGCCGGCCTCGAACCCGTTGAGGGCCTTGCCGAAGCCGCGCTTGACGGTCGCTCCGTAGGACTTGCCGACCTCGGCGGTCGCCCCGTCCTTGAGGACCACGATGTAGCTGCCGGGGATAGCGTCGGCGCTGCCGGCCAGCCGGACGGTGCCGGTCGCCGGGGCGGCGGTGGCCGGGGTTCCGCCCGCCACGACCGCCGTGGCCAGTGCGAACAGTCCGGCGGCGAGAATCCGGCCGGGTCGTCGAATCGCCATGATCTTCCTCTCTCGCGCCTGCCGGCGGAGCATAGGATAGATGCTCGTCACTCGGCAGCTTCAGGCGAGCGTAAGCGGGACGGCCGCCCCCGCCTATATATCGAAATGTATATATCTCCGGCTCAGGGTTTCGGCGCGGTTGCCGACAGGAGGGAGGAAAGGGCCACATCCCGATACGAGGCGACCCGATGAGACTTCCGATGGCCGTACCGCCCGTTCTCGGCTTCGCGATGCTGTATCTGCTGGCCGTGCTGGCCGGGGCCGGTACCACCCTGGGCCACTCGGACCTGCCGATGCTCTGGCCGGCCGCCGGCGTCGCGGCGGTCTGGCTGGTGATGAGCCGATGGCGCCTGCCCGAGGCGGCCGCCGTCGGTCTCCTCACCGCGGCCGGGATGTTCCTGCACGGCGCCGGGTGGGAGACCGTGCTCGCCGAGTCCGTCGCGGCGACGGGCGGGGCGCTGGTCTTCGCGTTCGCGTCCGGCCGCTGGCTGCCCTGGGCCGGCGACCAGGACGGCCCGCCGCTGTCCCGGCTGGGCGAACTGTGGCGTGCGCTGCTCTGCGCGGCGCTCAGCGCGGCGACCGGCACCCTGCTGTGGGCCCTGGCCGGTCTCGGCCGGGAGTGGACGCCGGTCGAAGCGGTCACCCGGCTGGCCCGCGACGTCGTCGCCATCCTGATCTTCGGGGTGGCCCTGCGGCGCGTGATCCCGCTGTTCCGCGACCGCGGCCGGGAGATCCGGGCGGTGAGCCGGGCCCGCTGGTCGGAATGCGTGCTGATCTTCGGAGCCTCGGCGGCCGCCTACTGGTACGTCTTCGGCTACCAGGAGGAACTGCCGATCGGGTTCGTGCTGATCGCGCTGACCGTGTGGGGCGCCATCCGGATGCCGGCCGCGGTGGTGCTCGCCCACTCCGCGGTGTTCACCACCGTGGCGGGCCTGTGCACCCGGGCCGGGATCGGGCCGTACGCGACGGTCGCCGACGAGGATGTCCGCGGCCTGCTCATCCAGTTCTTCGCCGGGATCGTCGGGCTGGTCGGGCTGACCCTCGCGCTCACCTGCGCCGAACGTGACGCCCTGATCGAGCGCCTACGGGCCTCCGAGCAGGAGGCCACCGACAAGGCGACGATGATGACCACGGTGGTCAACTCGATGACCGAGGGCCTGGCGATCCTCGACCACACCGGCCGTCTGGTGCTGCGCAACCCGGCCGCCGGGCGGCTGCTCGGCGCGGCGAACACGGTGTCCGGCACGGTGCCGCTCGGCAGCGATCACGGCTTCTTCCGCCCGGACGGCACCCCGCTCACCGACGCCGAACTGCCGCACGTCCGCGTGCTCGCCGGGGAGGAGGCCGAGCCGATGGACGTGCTGGTGCGCAACGGGGCCGTGCCGGAGGGCCGGATCGTCCGGTTCAACACCGCCCGGCTGTCGCTCGGCGCCGGCCCGTACCACGTGGTGGTGGTGTTCCACGACGTCACCGCCGACCGGCGGCACCGCGAGGAGCTGATGTCCTTCTCCGGGCGGGTGGCGCACAACCTGCTCAATCCGCTGACCACGATCGAGGGCTGGGCCGAGGTCCTGGAGCAGGAGCTGGCCGGGTACCAGCCGGCCGAGCGGGTCACCCGGATCCAGCGGGCCGCCGCCCGGATGCGGACGTTCCTCAACGGGCTGCTCGCCTACACCGCGGCTCGCGACGGCAAGATGATGCCCACCACGGTCAACCTGGCGCTTCTCGTCGGCGACATCGTCAACAGCCGTCTCGACCTGGCCGACAGCATCGGTACGGCGCCGCCGTACTTCGAGGTGGGCCGGCTCGACCCGGTCGAGGCGGACCCGGTGCTGCTGCGGCAGCTGCTGGAGAACCTGATCGACAACTCGCTGCGGACGGTCGCTCCCGAGGTGGGCCCGTACGTGGCGATCTCCTGCCAGCCGGCGCCGAACGGGCTGCTGCGCATCGACATCCTCGACAACGGCATCGGCCTGCCGCCCGGGACCCGGCACGAGATCTTCACCAACTTCCACCGCGACAAGGGCAGCAGCGCCACCGGCCTGGAACTGGCGATCTGCAAGCGGATCGTGGAACGGCACGGCGGGACGATCGAGGCGATGGCCAATCCGTACGGCCAGGGCACCCGGATGTCGTTCACCCTCCCGGCCGGGCGGTCCGCGTACGCCCGCGCGCTCACCCCGGCCCGCTGACCGCTGATCGGCGTCTCGAGGGCGCACGCGGGTGCTCAGGGCACGGCGCCGAGCATGTCCAGGACGCCGCCGAACAGCGTGGTGGTGGCGTCCTGATCGAGGTGCCGGGCCTGCCAGCCGCGATCCTGGAGGCCCTGCAGGACCCCGAGCACGGTGGTCCGCACGGTCCGCAGCGTGGCCGGTGACAGCAGCACCGCCGAGGTCCCGTCGGCGTGCGCCGCCCGCGCCCCGGAGCCCAGCGCCACCAGCGCCGCGGCCGCCCCGTTGAGGATCTGCGCCACGTGCAGCCGGTCCCGGTCCAGGTTGAACGCGGCCACGTGCACGGCCAGCCCGAGCGCGGTCATCAGCCGCCCGGTCTCATCGCCGCTGAGCACCGCCGGCATGGTCGCCGAGTCGTCCTCGGCGGTCGCGATCCCGTCGCAGAACCCGCTGATCAGCTCCTCGGCCACGTCGGCCGGGACGACACGCGCGTCCGGGAGGCGGCGGCGCAGCGCGGCGTCGACGGCGTCGCGGACGATGTACTCCGGGACGATCCGGTGCTGCTCGGCCAGCCGCCGCAGGATCACGGACACGATGGCGTCGACGTGCATGCCCCCGGGCTGAGCCATCCGTCTAGCCTAAGACCTAGGCGCAGGCGGGCAGTGTCACGCGGGCGACGGTACCGGTGGGCGCCGGTGACACGGTGACCGTGCCGTGGTGCGCCTGGATGATGTTGCGAGCGATCGTCAGACCCAGACCCACCCCGGGAACTGCCTGTTCACGGGCGTACCGGCCGCGATAGAAACGGTCGAAGACGTACGGCAGCTCGTCGTCCGGGATGCCGATCCCGGTATCGGTGATCGTGACGTGCGGCTGCGGCCGGCTCCCGGTGCCGATCGTGATCGGACGGTCCGACGGGGTGAAAAGCAGCGCGTTGCGCAGCAGCTGCGCGATGGCGTCGGCCAGCCGGGCCAGGTCGGCGCGGACCTGCACGGCACCGTCGCGGTGCATCCGGACCGTCTCGGAGCGCAGCGCGATCAGCGGCCGGCAGGTGTGCACGGCGGCGTCGACCACGGTGTCCAGCGCGACCGTGCCGACCGGGTCGGGCAGCGGGGCCTCGTCCGGCCGGGTGCCGGCCAGCAGATGATCGACCATGCTGACCAGGCGTTCCCCGTTGCGCCGGATCGGTTCGATCAGCCGCCGGTACGGGGCCAGATCCGCACCCTGATCACCGAGGATCTCCAGGTAGCCCTGGATCGACGCGACCGGTGTACGCAGCTCGTGGGTGATCGACGCGACCAGGTCGTCCTCCCGCTGCGAGGCACGCGCCAGCTCGTCGCCGAGGTCGGCCATCCGCAGCCGGTTCCGGATCGCCGCCAGGTGGGTGGACGCCTGCCCGGCGAAGGTGACCAGGTTGCGCACCTGGCGTTCGTCGATGTCGCGCGGCCGGTCGTCGATCACGCACATGGCGCCGAGGGTGTGCCCGTCCTCGTCGACGATCGGCGCGCCGGCGTAGAACCTGATGTTCGGCGCCCCGGTGACGTTGGAGAGCCCGGCGAACCGGCTGTCACGGGTCGCGTCCGGGACGATCAGCGGCTTCCCGTCCGGGACGACGTGCCTGCAGAACGAGACGTCGAGCGGGGTCTGCTCGTCGGCCAGCCCGTGCCTGCCGGCGAACCACTGCCGGTCCCGGTCGACGAGTGAGATCGCGGCCATCGGGGTGTCGAACATCGAGGCGGCGAGCCGGGTCAGATCGTCCAGGACGGGCGGGCGGGCCCGGTCGAGCACCTGGTAGGACCGCAGGGCCTCCAGCCTGGCCTGCTCGTCGGCGTCCCGGCGTTCGCGCTCCACGAATGCTCATCGGCGGCGGGTCAGTGGAGCTGAGCGGAATCGCGGGCGGGCTCGTGGTCGCGCGCGTCCAGCGGGACCGTGAACAGGAATCGCGAGCCACCGCCCGGGTTGTCCGCCGCGGTGATCGTTCCGCCGTGCCGTTCCACGATCCGTTTGCAGATGCCCAGGCCGAGACCGGTTCCGGCGTACCCCTGGGTGGCGTGTGCCCGGTGGAAGTTGCCGAAGATCTGGTCGTGCTGACCGGCCGGGATGCCGATACCGTTGTCGGCGACGCAGACGTGCGCCATCCGGTCCACGTTGGTCGCGGTGATGGTCAGCGACGGCGTCACCCCGGGGGCGGTGTACTTGATCGCGTTGCCGATCAGGTTGTCCAGCAGCTGCCGCATCAGCACCGGGTCGGCCCGGACCCGGGGCAGGCCGCCCACGGTGAACCGGGGCGGCGGGAGGCCACCGGCGATCGCCGCGTCCAGCCGGGCCACCGTCACCTCGGCGACCATCGCGCCGAGGTCCACCGTCTCGGTGGCGACCTCCCCGTCCCGGGCGGTGGTGTAATCGAGCAGCCCGTCGATCAGCGACCGCATCCGCTCGGCCGACCGGCTCACCCGGGCCAGGCCGTCGCGGGCCCGGTCGACGGCCGGATGGGCGGGTGTCATGTCGACGGCCGCGGCCGCGACCTCGGCCCAGCCGGTGATCGCGGTGAGCGGGCTGAGCAGGTCGTGCGCCACCACCCCGGCGAAACCGGTCAGCTCGTCGCGGCGCCGGCGTTCCGCGGTGACGTCGTGGAACAGGACGACGGAGCTCCGCGCGCCGTCCGGGTCGGGCAGTTCGGCGGCGCGCAGGCTGAGGACGCGGCCGGTGCCGCTGACCAGGACGTCGGTCTCCGGGAGGTCCGCGCCGGTCAGGTCCAGCACGAACGGGGTGCCGTCGGTGTTGCGCAGCAGGCCGTCGAGGCCGGTGAACTCGCCGAGCAGCTGGGTGGCGGCCGGGTTGCGCAGCAGCACCCGCCGGTCGGGATCCAGCAGGAGCAGGCCGTCGAAGGTCGAGTCGATGATCGTCTGGAGGAGGTCGGCGCGCTGGGAGGCCTGCTCGCGCTCCCGGGCCAGCTGCGCCTTCTCCGCGGCCAGTTCGGTGAGCAGGCTGTCGCGTTCGTTGCGGCCCAGCGCCAGGGTCAGCCCGACCACCGCCACCATGACGACGAACAGCTGGCCGACGAAGGCGCGGGTGGTGGCGTCGTCGATCGCGGCGAACGGCCCGTGCCCGCTCAGGGTGAACAGCACCGAGACGGTGCCCACGGCCAGGTCGTGCACCACCACGAACGGGGTGGGGAACCGGGCGCCCGCCCAGATCGTGGCGGCGAGCAGGGTGAACGCGATCGGCAGGCCCCGGCTGTAGGCGAAGGTGCCCAGGTAGACGGTCGCCGAGCAGACGATCAGGGCGATGCACTCGGCGGCCCGGTGGCGGCGGAGCGGACGGCCCTGCCGGAACCAGGCGGCGATCTGCCCGGCGCAGAGCGCGACCGCGCCGATCAGCAGCACACCGGCGGTGTTGCGGGCCAGCCAGACGAACGTGGACGGCCACGAGTAGTGCCCGGTGATCAGCCACATCCCGGTGGGGCCGACGGCGGCGCCGGCGACCGTCGCGCCGAACGCGGCGCCGAGCAGCGCCCACAGGTCACGGGATCGGTGCAGCCCGTCGTCCCAGAGCCGGGGGCGCCACGTGTCGAGCAGGCGCAGGAAGGTCCACACCTGGGCCAGGTTGGCGGCGACGAAGATCGCCGCCATCGCCGGCGTCGCGCCGGTCGCCGTGTTCACCACCATCGTGATCACGGCGAGTGCGGCGACGTCCGCCCAGCGGGCGCGGGATCTCCGCTGGGCGCAGAACCAGACCGCGGCGACACCCGCCGCGGGCCAGACCAGGCTCATGTTGCGGCCGTCCAGCACGGTGAGGCGGCCGGCCAGGACAGCCAGGAGGTACGCCAGGGCGAACCCACCCGTGCGTGCCAGCGACCTGCCGTACGTCACCCCCACTTATCGGCGGGCGGCGGGCCGGACTGAGCGTCAGCTCACGGCGGCGCGGCGGGCCGTGTAGTCGGCCCCGGCACGGTGGCTCGGGTACGGGATGAGGTTGTCGGGCTGGTCCTCGTAGGTGGGGTCGGCCCACCGGGAGCGGCTGCTCTCCAGGGGGTCGGAGTCGTACACGGACCGGCTGTGGAACCGTTGCGCGTAATCCATCATCCCGTCGACGAGACGGTCCACGTCGGCGGCCGGGCGCACCACGAGCCGCATGAACTGGCTGGTCATGCCGAGCTTGTTGCCGCATTCCCGGGTCATGATGCCGTGGTTGGCCACCAGGTAGTCGCGCAGCGCCGTGCCGGACCACTCGTTCGGCAGCTTCACCAGGAAGAAGTTGCCCTGCGAGGGGAACACCGTCAGGCCCTGGACGCGCTGCAGCTCCCGGCCCATCGAGCGGCGGTCCCGGCTGAGCAGGCGCAGGCTCTCCTCGTACTCCATCTCGTGGTCGGAGATCATGTGGACGACCTTCTCCGCGAGGGAGTTCAGGTTCCACTTGGGCAGCATCCGGGCGATCTTCCCGGCGATCGCCGGGTTCGCCAGCATGTAGCCGAACCGGATGCCGTGCAGGCCGAAGTTCTTGCCGAGGCTCTTCAGCACCACCGCGTTCGGCCGGATCACCGCGTCCGGGCCGACCGACGGGTACCGTTCGGCGTCGGAGAAGTCGATGAACGACTCGTCGACGACGACCAGGTCCAGGTCGCTGAGGGCGTCCAGGAAACGGATCACGTCACGCCGCGGTATGTAGTGCCCGTCCGGGTTGTTGACGTTGCAGACCACCGCGACCCGGGACTTGCGCTCGCGGATGAACCGGACGTACTCCTCCAGGTCGAGCCGGAAGCCGTCGCGTTCCTGCAACGGGAACATGTCGACCCGCTTGCCGGTCTCCATCGGCTGGTCGGTCCAGCGCCCGAACGTCGGGATCGGGATCGCCACGCTCTCCTTGATCAGCAGGTGGTCGATCCAGGTGATCAGCTCGGTCGAGCCGTTCGCCATCGCCACCGTCTGCGGGTGCAGGCCGAGCACGGCGGCCAGTTTCTTGGTGATCGCCGACGAGTCGCTGGGGTAGTACTTGAGGATGCTCTTCAGGTCCCGGGCGAGCTCGTCGAACATCTCCGGTGTCGGGAAGTACGGGTTGCACGGGATGCAGAAGTCGACGATCTCGACACCCTCGCCCGCGGCCCGGGCCACGTCGAAGTAGGACGCGCTGTGCGAGCCCTTGTGCAGGATCGACGTATCGATACCGGTCCGTGCCACGGTGTCCTCCCGAACCTCTTCGGTGACGTTGCCGCCAGTCGATACGGGGCCGGCACGCGGATCGTTCACGATCCGTCGATGCTTAATCCACAGGAAAGGATCCGCCCCGCCACGATTGATCAACTAGTTCGTTCTCTCCTGAGGTGGCTGTCACGACAGGGGGACGAGGATGCGCGGACTGATCAGGGTGGGACTGGCCGGCACGGTGGTGTTCGGCGCGGTGATGACGGCGAGTCCGGCGCACGCCACGCCGGGGCACGGGGTGACGACCCGGGTCGTGTGGCAGTGGACGGTCGAGGACACCGGCTACGTGATGCGGGAGATCACCATCGCGCCCGGCGGCGACACCGGCTGGCACCGGCATCCCGGGCTGGTCTTCGCCAACGTGCGGCAGGGCACCCTCACCCACCGGATGGCCGACTGCGTCACGGTGCGCCGCTACGCCGCGGGGGAGAGCCTGATGGAGCAGCCCGAGGAGCCGCACGCCCACCGGGGGGAGAACCGGTCCCGTACCCCGCTGATCCTGGACGTCGTCTACGCCACCCCGAAGGGGCTGCCGCTCTCCACCGACACCCCCGACCCCGGGTGCGCCTGACGGCCGATCATGAAAAGGTGGGGCAGGAGCGAAGGGGGCGAGCATGACCGCGCCGGTGATCTACGAGATCGGCACCTGGCCGTGGCTGGCCGGGCTGACCCGGCGGTACGGGCGGCCGGTCACCCTGGCCGACGTCCCCGCCGAGGTGTGGGACGAGATCGCCGCCCCCGGCGTGGACGCGGTCTGGCTGATGGGCGTCTGGGAGCGAAGCCCCGCCGGCCTGGCCGTCGCCCGGGAGAACGAGCTGCTCCAGCGCGCCTTCCGGGCCGCCCTGCCGGACCTCGCCGCCGACGACGTGGTCGGCTCGCCCTACTGTGTCCGGCGCTACCGGGCCGACGACCGGCTCGGTGGCCCGGACGGCCTGGCCGCGGCCCGGGCCGAGCTGCGCCGGCGGGGCCTGAAACTGATCCTCGACTACGTGCCCAACCACGTGGCCCCGGACCATCCGGCGACCGTGGAGAACCCGAACTGGTTCATCCAGGGCACCCCGGACGACCTGGCCGCCGACCCGTTGGCCTGGTTCGCGGCGGACGGCCGGATCCTCGCCTTCGGCCGCGACCCGTACTTCCCGCCGTGGCCGGACGTCGCCCAGCTCAACGCGTTCGACCCGGGTCTGCGCGCCGCCACCGTCGACCTGCTGACCGGGATCGGCGAGCAGTGCGACGGCGTCCGCGTCGACATGGCGATGCTGCTCACCAACGACATCTTCGCCGGGACGTGGGGCCACCGGGCCGGGCCGGTTCCCGCCGAGGAGTTCTGGCCGTCGATCATCCAGCGGGTCCGGGCCGTCCATCCCGATCTGATCCTGATCGCCGAGGCCTATTGGGACACCGAGTGGATGTTGCAGGAGCAGGGCTTCGACCTCTGCTACGACAAGCGCCTCTACGACCGTCTCGCCCATGAGGACGCCGCCGCGGTCCGCGGGCACCTGCTCGCCGACCGCGGCTACCAGGACCGGCTGCTGCGCTTCATCGAGAACCACGACGAGCCGCGCGCCGCCGTGGCGATCCCCGGCGGTCGCGGCCGTGCCGCCGCGGTCGCCGTCGCCACCCTGCCCGGCGGCACCCTCTGGCACGACGGCCAGTTCGACGGCCGCCGCACCCACCTGCCGGTCTTCCTAGGCCGCTACCCCGACGAGCCGGCCGACCCCGACCTGCGCTCCTTCCACCGCCGGCTGCTCACCGTCGCGTCCCGGGTCCGGCACGGCGAATGGCGGCTGCTCGACTCCGCCGGCTGGCCCGACAACCCCACCCACCGACACGTCCTGGCCTGGTCCTGGCACGACGCCGCCACCCGTCACCTGATCGTCGTCAACTTCGGCGACCGGCCCGCCCAGGCCCGCGTCCGGCTGCCCTGGCCCGGTCTGGCCACCCGCTCCTGGGAGCTCACCGACCTCCTCGACGGCCGCGTCTTCGACCGCGACGGCGACGAGCTCTCCCGCGAGGGCCTCTTCGTCGACCTTCCGCCGTGGGCCGCCCACGTCCTCGCCGTCGAGCCCGCCTGATCCGCCGCTGCGCACGGTGGCTGCCGCGGCTCCCTCGCCGCTCGTTTCCCCGACCCTTTCCCGGTACGCCGTGAGCCGCCCCCGCCGGACCCCACGTCCCGTGACGGTCCACGCGAGGCAGGCGGTGGTCACCGCCGACCCGCGCCCACCGGGCCGAATGCGCCGGTGACGGTCACCCCGGTCGCCGGCCGTCGTCGAGGCCGGTTCCCGGTCGGTCCGGCAGTCCGCGGGTACGGCCGGCTGTTGCGGCCGTCGGTAGGCGTCGAGCCCGGTTCCCGGTCCGTTCGACGGGCCGCACGTATGGCCGGCGATCCGGCTGACCGTGACAGGCGGCGGTGCGGCAGAGCGGTGAGACGCCGTCAGTGGCGGCGGGTCTGGCGGCGGCGGGCGGGGCGGCGGCCGCCGGGGTGGCGGAAGCGGTTCGCTGTGCCGCGGGGGCGCGGGAGCGGCGGGGCCGGCGGCACGGCGGGGAGGCGGACCCGCCAGAGGATGAGGACGGCGATCAGCACGAAGACCACGCACACGGCGATGAGATCGGGCAGGTCCGACCAGTCGTCGAGGGTCATTCCCGGGGACGCCACGATCGCCGGGTCGTTCGGGTCGACCAGGATCGGGATCCGGTCGCCTTCCAGCGGCGATCCGGACAGCCGTTCGGTGTAGGCGGTGTGCAGCTCACCGTTCCACGGGAAGGCCACGGTCCAGTCCGGGGCGACGGACGCCCGGTCGACGCGTGCCTCGACCGGTACCGCGTTGATCTGGAACCTCCATTCCAGCAAGCCGCCGTAGGACTCGACGCCGAGGAGGCACAGAACGAGCAGGATCAGGCCCCATGCGATCCGGTGCGCCGTGCTCTGGAGATTCACAGGAATCATGATGGCAGTCGCCCGCAGCCCCGCCCCGGATGGTCGTCAGTGCGGAGGCGGGCGCCGCGCCCGCCCCTGGACCGGCCGAGAAGCCTAGGTTTCGGCTGTTCCTGCCCCGGCCCGGCCAGGACGCGCTGAAGCTGCCGACGGCCTGTGGTACGCGCAGTACCTGGCCACCGGACGACCGGCAGGACTTCCGGGTGCCGCCGGGCGTCGACCTGCGCTGGGCGCCGCGGGACGGCGGCGGCGTGCCGGGGCGGCTGGCGCTGGAGCGGCGCGCCGAGCCCTGCCCGTTGCGCACGCGGGACGGGGACGCGGCCACCGCCGGCGGGGTCGCGGTGCGGCGTGACCGCCGTCTCGTTCCATCGGGAATCATCGATTCCTTGCTCAGGTTGAGCGGGTCAGGAGAGGCACAGAGAGCCCCTCACCGGTAACGGAGAGAGTGATCGGAATGAGCCAGCAGAAGATCATCGCGGTTGTCGGCGCCACCGGTTCCCAGGGTGGCGGACTGGTCGAGGCGATCCTTGCCGACCCCTCGGGTGAGTACGCGGTCCGGGCCCTGACCCGGGATACCACCTCGCCCCGCGCGCAGGAGCTGGTGAAGCTCGGCGCCGAGGTGGTGCAGGCCGACAACTACGACGCCGGGAGCCTGGAACGGGCGTTCACCGGAGCGTACGGCGCCTTCCTGGTGACCGACTTCTGGGCGCACATGTCCGCGGAGAGGGAGCTCGAGGAGGCCGCCGACCTGGCGGGCGCCGCGAAACGGACCGGCCTGAGGCACGTGATCTGGTCCACCCTGGAGGACACCCGCGACCACATCCCGGTGGACGACGACCGGATGCCGACCCTCCAGGGCAGGTACAAGGTTCCGCACTTCGACGCCAAGGCCGAGGCGGACGGGCTGTTCCGGGCGGCCGGGGTGCCGACCACGTTCCTGCGGACCACCTTCTACTGGGAGAACCTCGCCAACGGCTGGGGCGCCACCCGGGATGCGGACGGCGTGCTCACGCTGAGCCTGCCGATGGGCGGCAGCAGGCTCGCCGGGATCGCGGTCGCCGACATCGGCCGGACCGCGTACGGCATCTTCCGCGCCGGTGACGAGTATGTGGGCCGCACCGTCCACATCGCCGGCGAGCACCTGACCGGCGAGCAGATCGCGGCCGGCCTGAGCCGGGCCGTCGGGGAGCCGGTCGTCTACCGTCCGCTCAGCCACGACGCCTACCGTGGTCTGGGCTTCCCCGGCGCCGACGAGGCGGGCAACATGCTGCAGTACTACACCGAGTTCGCGGACTACTTCACCGGCGTCCGCGACCTCGCCGAGGTCCGCCGGCTCAACCCGGGGCTGCAGACCTTCGACGAGTGGCTGGCCGCGAACGGTCACACCATTCCCACCGCATGACGACCCGTGGCGCGGGTCAACGCGGGGTGACGGCGGCCAGGGTCAGGTCGACGATGCCGTCGGCGTAGGTGTCGGTGAGCGGGCCGTTGCGCAGCAGCCAGCGGTGGTAGAGCGGCCCGAACAGCAACTCGACGACCTGGTCCAAGGGGGCGTCGGGGCGGACCTGGCCGGCGTCGCGGGCGGAGGCGAGGCGGGCGCGGACGGCGTCGAGCTGGGGGCGCAGCAGGCGGTCGCGGACCTGGGCGGCCAGGTCGTCGTCGGCGAGGGTCTCGATGGTGAGGGCTCGGGTGGTGGCGGACATCCGCGGGTCGGCGAACTCGGCGACCGTGGCCCGGAGGACCTCGCGCAGGTCGGTGCGCAGGTCGCCGCTGTCGGGCAGTTCGATCACATCGGGCAGGCCGTCGGTGAGGGCGTCCAGGATCACCGCGCCCTTGCCGCGCCACCAGCGGTAGATGGTCTGTTTGCCGACGCCGGCGCGGGCGGCGATGGCCTCGATGGTCACGGCGGTGTAGCCGGTCTCGGTCAGCAGCTCCAGCGCGGCGGTGAGGATCGCGCGGCGGGAGTTCTCGTTGCGTCGGGGCGTCACGCCGAAATTCTATAACGAGACGCAACGTCTCGTCTTGACGGCGGCGAGACGACGTGTGAGGCTGTGTTCCATGCGAGACGCAACGTCTCGTCTTGTTGCAAGCCGCATGAGGAGAGAACCCATGGCGCATATCGCCGTCGTCAGCATCCCGTTCCACGGGCACGTCAATCCGAGCCTGGAGATCGTGCGCACCCTCGTCCGGCGCGGTCACCGGGTCACCTACGCCAACGACGCCCGGTTCGCCGATGTCGTCGAGGGCGCCGGCGCGGAGCTGAAGCCGTACGAGTCGAAGCTCCCCGCCGACGGCGGCGCCGGCACCGAGGATCCGATCGAGCAGCTCACCTTCTTCCTCGACGACGCGATCGCGATGCTGCCGCAGCTACGGGCCGCCTACCGGGACGACAAGCCGGACCTCTTCCTGTACGACATCGCGGGTGCCCCGGCCCGGCTCCTCGGCGAGCAGTGGGGCATTCGGGCCGTCCAGTTGTCGTCGACGTTCGTGGCCTGGGAAGGCTACGAGGAGGAGATGGCGCCGGTCGTCGAGGCGATGCGGGCCGACCCGCGCGGCGCCGGCTACTACCGGCGGTTCACCGAGTGGCTGACCACGGAGGGCTCCTCGGTCACCGACAGCATGGCGTTCCAGGGCCGTCCCGTACGCGGCCTGGTCCTGCCGCCGGAGGCCCTCCAGCCGAACGCGGACCGGGTGGACCGCTCGGTCTACAGCTTCGTCGGCCCGGTCCTCGGCGACCGTTCCCATCAGGGCTCCTGGGCCCGCCCGGCCGGCGCGGAGAAGGTTCTGCTGGTCTCGCTCGGTTCCGAGTTCACCAGGCAGCCGGAGTTCTACCGGCGCGCGATCGCCGCCTTCGGTGACCTGCCCGGCTGGCACACCGTCCTGCAGATCGGCAAGCACGTCGACCCGGCCGAGCTGGGCGAGGTGCCGGACGGTGTCGAGGTGCGTTCCTGGGTGCCGCAGCTCGCCGTCCTGGAGCAGGCCGACGCCTTCGTCACCCACGCGGGCATGGGCGGCAGCAGTGAGGGTCTCTACTGCGGGACCCCGATGATCGCCGTCCCGCAGGCCGCCGACCAGTTCGCGAACGCGGAGCAGTTGGCCGCACTCGGTGTCGCCCGGGTCGTCGACGGCGCCACCGTGACGGCCGCCGAGCTCCGATCCGCGCTGCTCGAGCTGACCGGCGATCCGGTGGTTCTCGCCCGCAGCGCCGAGCTGCGACGTCAGGCCCGGGAGGCCGGTGGCGCCGACCGGGCCGCCGACCTCGTCGAAGCCGAACTGCTCACCGCCTGAGCGAACACCCCGGCTGGTTCTCAGAGGGCGATTCGGGACGCTCGGGTACGTTTCACTTTTCCAAGGTGACGCAGGCTTGCTGCTCAGGCGCCCTGTCGGCGGAGAGCGCCGAACCGGCGGAGGGCTCATCCACCATCAACCGAGCGACCTACCGGCCCAACCGTGGCGGCCCCTGCGCCGTCTTTGCCCTGGTCATGGCGGGATGTATGCGGGCAGGGCACGGTAATAGTGCGTTCATGGAACGGCTTTAGCCATTTGTAACCGGCCTCTAAGTTCGAATCCTGTCAGACCGAAAGCGAAGGGGCTCTCGCAGGTCACAGACTGGCGAGAGCCCCTTCGGGTTTGACGCCACTAGGATTGAGCACGCACTTGTCTGCGTTGCGGGCCAGTGGCCGCTCAGATCAGTTCACGGCTGTATCAGTTGTCAATCTGAGCCGCCTTCAGTCGCGTTGCCAGGCCGTTGATTCCGGCTGGAAGATCTTTGTGCCATCCGATTGGCATATCTTCGACCTTCTCATAGGCGCCCACGATGGTCGAGCCTTCGGCAGTTGCGCTCTCAAAGAGCAGGCCCTGGGGAGTCGGCTGGATGAGGCGGGCGTCGGCCGGCCGGCCTGCCTGGTTGTTGGAGAACCGTCCGCCGGCAGGCGCCACCTCTGTGGCGTCCTCTCCGAAAACCATGACCTTCGTGCCGGTGGGGACAGCCTTGTTGAAGTCTGCAACGGTTGAACACGGGACGTTGCGGGCGCAGATCGGCTGGGGCATTTCGACGTACGCGAAGCCTCCATCGCCGTCCGGCCCTTTGATGGCCTTACTTACCGAGACTTTCATGACGACGTGCTTTTGTTCTAATCCATCACCGGATAGCGCCCGTCCCTGAGTAAATCCCACGACCTGTCCGGCGAATACCGCCGTGACGTTCTTGTCCGCCGCCAGAGTCTCCGGGCTTTTGAACACCATGTAATCGGAGCGATCGGAGCCGGCCTTGCCGAAGACGGACGTGTCCACCGCGCGTGCCGCGGTGGCGCCGGGCGCGAAGGTCGCAGGTGCGGAATCCGGTGCCGGACCGGTCCGCGGCCCACCTTCCGGCCAGAGGCCCACGATGAAGGGCCCGGCCAAAACCGCCGCTACGGCTGCTGCCAGCCCTGGCAGCAGCCACCAGGACCGGGTCGTGGATTCCGGCGAACGCAGCTGACGCATCCAGCTAGCAAGGGCGCCTCGACGCGGCAGCGGAGTTGTCGCATGCGGCAGCGTGCCGTCGGCCACGAACTCCGCCATGACGCGGGAGCGCAACGCCGCGGACGGGCCGTCCGGCGGATCGAGCTGGGTGCCGAGCCGGTCGAGCAGGTGCAGTTCGTCGGTCATGATTCCTCCGTCATGCGGGTCGGGTCAGTACTGCCCAACGCCTCACGGATCTGGCGGCGAGCACGGTTCAGCCGGGAGCGCACGGTCCCGATCGCGATGCCGAGGGCGGTTGCGGTTTCGTCGTAGCTGAGATCGCTCCACGCGATCAGCAGCAGCACGTCGCGGTCGCGGCCCTTCAGCTCAGCCAAGGCCGCCGCCAGCACACCGCCGGCGGCGCCTGCGCTGACCACTTCCGCTACCCGGTCGGCCAGGCCCTCGTCGTTCCGCGGAGCCCTCAAAGCGGCGGCCGCGCGCAATCGCGCGTCCTCGATACGGTGGTGCCGGCTGATCTCCTTGACCAGGATCCCGAATAGCCAGGGCCGGGCGTCGGCGCGGTCGATGTCGTAACTGGCCCGCCGCCGGAATGCTGCCAGGAAAGTCTCCGCCACCACGTCCTCGGCCGCCTCCGCGCCAAGGCGCCGGAAGGCAAACCGGTACAGCATCGCCGCGTACCGATCATAGATGAGTCCGAACATCTCCGGGTCGCGGCCTGACGCCTCGATTACGGCAGAGTCGGATTCGCGTTGGCCCATGTTCAGCATCACCGGCGACGCCGTCTCGTTGAAGCCATACTCGGTCCTCCAGTCACGTGAGCAATGTTGTGATGTCTCGCCATCTCGACGCTGGCCGGTTCACGCCGCTCGGCCGACAACGGCAACGGCCACCAGAGGTCCGGGACGGCCCGGTCCGGCGTCCGCCACCGGTCTCGGCGATGCTTCAAGCGCATCTACCATCGGAACGCATGCGAACCCCATGATCGTCCGGCAGCGGCGAAGCAATGTACTGAGGATGACTACGGCCATCCTCAACCTGAGAAGGCAGGCATGGTTGGGGAACGTCGGCGCGTACTAGTCCGGCAACCAAAGGCCGGTTCGGCCAGCTGACGGACCGGATCAATACTGGCAGCGGTGAGCATGTCTGCAACCCCAGGAATGACGTCCTGTATTAGGGGGTCCATCGTCTTGCCACGCGTTTCGGCGGCCCCTCAGAGTTTTCCTGAAGGGCCGCCGACCGTGCAGAGAAAGCGCTCCATAAGGAGCCCATTTTAGTTGCTAACTTTGCAGCCTTCAGTCGCGTTGCCAGGCTGTTGATTCCGGCTGCTGAAGCGGTGGTGGGGCATCCCGTTATCGGTCTGCTCCTGGCTCCTGTATGGATGTTGTTAAATGATCAAATTGCATGTAGGTCAGTCGATGTCTAGGCCGCGTGTAACTGGAACGGTGCCTGATTTGGGTACGTGGCCGCACTTGGACCGCGTGGTGGTCGGAGAGGAGGTTCGACATCCTTCAGGTTGATCTATGCGTTGGGTCCGTTTGGAGAACATTCTGCGGGTTCGCTGTAGATAGTGATCACTCGATGGCGTGAAAGATGAATCCCGGTCACGACCGGGGTGGTAGCTGCGCGTTGGCCCGGTCATGGGTGATCGAAAGCCGTACCCCAGCGACGTGACCGATGCGCAGTGGGCGTTGCTCGGCCCGTTCCTGGAAGCCTGGCGGGCCAAGCGCGTTTCGGTAGCCGGCCGCACTGGTGACCATGATCTGCGGGAGATCGTGAACGCGATCCTCTACCAGACCCGCACCGGCTGTCAGTGGGCATATCTGCCGCACGACCTGCCGCAGAAGTCCACCACCTACTACTACTTCGCGTGGTGGCGTGACGACGGCACCGACCAGGTAATCCATGACCTGCTGCGCTGCCAGGCGAGGGAGAGCGCCGGCCGCCGTGAGGATCCGACCGCGGTCGCGGTGGACACCCAGTCGATCCGGGCCGCGAACCATGTTCCCGCGGCCACCACCGGCAAGGACGCCGGCAAGAAGGTTCCGGGCCGCAAACGCGGGCTGGCCGTGGACGCCCTCGGCCTGATCATCGCGGTGGTGACCGCTGCGTCGGTCACCGACAACGCGATCGGCATCAAACTGTTGGACAAGGTCGCGGCACATACCCCGACGGTGACCGTGGCCTGGGTCGACGCCGGGTTCAAGCAGGACGTCGGCGTGCACGGCGCCGTGCTGGGCATCGACGTCGAAGTCGTCAAACGCACCGACACCCAGCCGGGGTTCGTGCCGGTCAAGAAACGGTGGATCGTCGAGCAGGTCTACGGCACCCTCATGCTGCACCGCCGCCTGGCCCGCGAATACGAGAGCCGCCCCGAATCCTCGGTGTCACGAACCTTGTGGGCGTCGATGGCCGGCATGGTCCACCGGCTGACCGGCACCACCGCCCCGACCTGGCGCAACACGTAAGGGCCGCCGGTGCACCTCGACACGATCCTCACCCTCATCGGCGAACGCGAGACCACCGCAGCAACGACCGCCGGACGCCTGCGCGAGCAGATCGCCCTGCTCTCGACCGAGCTCACCCGTATCGACCGGGAACTGGCCGATCTTGCGACCACCCGTACCATGCTGCAACACCTCGCCGCGACCGAGTTCACCGCCGACGACCCCACCATCGTCAGTTCCGGCTACCAGCAGATCCTCGCGATCCTGAGCGCCGCGACCGGCGGCATGCGCCAAGGACGTCTGCCTCGCCCTGGACATCGAACCACTACCGAAACACGTCGAAGGAACCCGAGCCAAGCTGAAACGCCTGGTCAATCGCGAGATCGTGACAGAGGAACAGCCCGGAATCGTCGCCCTGATCCAGAAACGGACCTAACCTCCCGGAACGTCCTCTCAGGGCTGTCTCAATGGCCTTGAGGCAGCCCGGAGAACCAGCCGGGGCGGTGAGATAGCTAGCCTCCTAGGATGACCGAGATCATGGTGGCCTCCGCCGCTGACCGTCCCCGTGTCGTCGACTCGCTGGTGGCGGCGTTCGCCGCGGACCCGGTGCTGCGGTTCCTCTTCCCGGCCGACGAGGACTATCCGGAGCAGGCGGCGGCCTTCTTCGGGCACCTCTTCGACAAGCGGGTCGGCCGGGGCACCGTCTGGACGGTGGCCGGCGGGATGTCCACGGCGATCTGGGAACCGCCGGGCGGCGGCACCCCGGCGGGTGAGCTGGACGTCCCGGCGGAGGCCCGGGCGCGGGTGAAGGCGTACGACGAGGCGGTGCACGCGGCGCTGCCGGACGAGCCGTACTGGTACCTGGGCGTGCTCGGCACCCATCCCGCGGCCGCCGGGCGCCGCCTGGGCCGGGCCGTGATGGCGGCCGGATTGCGCCGGGCCGCCGCGGACCGGCTGCCGGCGGTGCTGGAGACCAGCACCGCGGTCAACGTCGAGATCTACCGCCGGTCCGGGTGGGAGGTGGTGGCCGAGGTCGGCGAGCCGCTGCCGATCTGGGTGATGCGGCACCCCGGCTGATCGGACGTGCCTCTGTGCCCGCCAGGGATCGACGTTCCGTCGACGTGGACTTCCGGCTGGCTCTCGCGGCTGTCTCGGAGCCGCCGAGACAACCGTGACAACCAGACGGAAGAACCTGGACGTGTCTCCGCCGCCGGGTGAGGCCGCCGACGGCGGGTGACCGGATCTTCACGGATCGGCGTGATCCGAGCACAATGGAGGATCTGCCGCCTTGCCGGGGGAGAGGGGCGAGCCAGTGAGCCGGAAATTTTCCATCGAGGATCCCGCGGGCCTGCGGTTCGCGGGCTGGCGCAACGTGCTGAGACTGATCGGGAAGCGGGTGCGGCGGCCCTGGCGGTGGGGCCGCGAGGAGATTCTGCCCGTGCTGCAGCTGGTCCGGACCTCCGACGAAAGCCCGGACCCGTTGCCGGCGATCCGGGTCTGGCTGCGCACCGCGCGGAGCGCCCCGGTGGCGCTGGCCGCCCCGCCGTGGCCCAAGAACGATCCGCCGTCCGTCGAGGACCTGCTCGACATCCTGGTCAAGGACCTGTCCAAGAGCAGCCCGGTCGGCCGGCGGCTGAGCTTCCCGCACTACGGCCTCGCCCTGTGGCTGCTGCACCTGACGCGATTCCGGAACGCGCAGAAACCGGCCGTCGCCGACCCCCGGCCGGTGGTGACGCCGCCGGCCGCGGACCAGGAGTGGACCGAGGCGGAGAAACGCCGGCATCTGGCCGGGCAGCTGACCTGGCATCTGCGGCAACGGCTGGGCACCGGCAACTTCGTCGACGGCCTGGCCGAGGCGATCGGCGACTTCCCGTGGTGGGTGCGGCTGACGGCGCACACCGTGCCACTGGCCGGTCTGGCGATGATGCGGGCCACCTGGCGCCCGCCCCGCTGGTTCGCCCGGCACGAGATCGCCGCGACGAACAGCTTCTACGAGCTGGCCGTGCGGTTCGCCGAGGGTGACTTCGACGACGAGGCCGGCCGGGCGCGGGCCGAGGAGCTGCTCGCCGACGCGTTCATGCAGGACCTGCGGACCGCCTACCGGCGCGACCGTCTGTTCGGCCGCGGCCGGTGGCGGACCGGCTATCCGGTGGCGCTACTCGACGACCGTGCGACGACCGCGCCGCGGCTGATCCGGTTGCTCAACCGCTTGCCGGAACGGCACGGGTGGACCCGTCCACGACCACGTTCGGAGCTGCTGCTCGTGGTCACGAACCGGCGCGGCACGGCGGAGGGGCATCCGTACACCGCGCGCGACACCCAGGCGGCGTACCGGAAGTGGAAGGCGCCGTACCGGGATCACGGCGGGGACAGCCCGTGGACGCCCGAGATGTCGCTGCGGCTGCCGGCGGCCCCGGAGGAGACCGACGGCCTGGACGACATCGAGGAGTTCGGGTTGCCCCGCAGGCGGGCGCCGTGGATGGCCCTCGCGCTGCCGGCGCTGCTGGTGGCGGTCCTGGCGGTGGTGCCCTGGTACAACCACAACCGGTGCGAGGCGTACTGGTGGCCGGGCACGGTGAGCACCCTGCACCGGGAGCCGTTCGCGAGCACCGGGAGCCAGTGCGTCGGGCTCTCCGGCGGCCGGTACCGCTTCTTCGACGACGCGCCCGGCGTGGACCCGGCAGTGGCCGGGCAGTTGCAGCGGGTGGAGGCGGACATCGCGGACACCAACGCGCGAGTGCTGGAGCGGCCCGGGCACGTCACCGTGGTCTTTCTGAGCACGCTCACCAACACCACGCTGGGCGGTTACCAGGCGGCTCTGGAGGAGTTGCGCGGGCTGGCCTCGGCCCAGCGGGAGACGGTCAACTCGACGGTGCCGGTGCGGTTGCTGCTGGCCAACGGGGGCGACCAGATGGACCACGGCGGGCAGGCGGCCCGCCTGATCGCCGGGGTGGCGCCCCGGCTCGGCATCGTGGCGGTGGCCGGTCTGGGGATCAGCCGGGCCGGGACCGAGGAGGCGATGCGGGAGCTCGACGCGGCGGGCATCCCCACGCTGGGCACGCTGCTGTCGGCGGACAGCCTGACCACCAAGGTGGTCTCCTATCACCAGGTCGGGCCGGACAACCGGCGGGAGGCCGAGGTCGCCGCCTTCTATGCGCAGAAGGTGCGCAAGGCGACCGAGGCGACGGTCTACTACGCCGGCGATCCGGCCGACCTCTACAGCCGCAATCTGGCCGAGGACGTGGCGCAGGAGTTCGGGAAACGGGGCATCGCCACGGCCGCGATCACGCCGTACCGGACGCTGCCGGGGACCGAGGGCTCCGACGTGACCCTGCTCGGCCAGGACGCCTGCCCGGGCCGGCCGGGATATCTGGTGTTCTTCGCCGGGCGGCCGGACGACTTCGGCCGCTTCCTGCAGGGCATGGCGACCGCCTGCCCGGACCGCTATCCGGACATCCTGGCCGGTGACGCGACCACCGAGTTCGCGCTGTTCGGCGGTCTGAGCGGCTATCCCGGCCTGCCGTTGTACTACATGGCCCCGGCCAGCAGCCGGGTCTTCGGCGCCGACTGCGCCACCGTCGAGGGCCGGGTCCGGTTCTTCGGGGCCTACCGCGCCGCGGGTTACGGCGACGTGTGCGAGAGCGGGCAGGCGTCGCGGGCGATGTTCGGCTGGGACGCGATGACCACGCTGTGGCTGGCCGCGGTCCGGGTCAGCGCGCTCTCCACCCTCGAGGGGCGGGTCACGCCGCAGGCGCTGCTTCAGGGGCTCAACGGCCTGACCGGCGAGGACGCGCAGGTGTCCGGGGTCACCGGGATCATCGACTTCTCCCGCGGCGGGACCAGCCCGCAGCTGCCGGCGAACAAGGCGATGCTGGTGATGCGTGTCGACGAGAAGGGCGTCTCGCAGCTGGAGATGTACTGCGGGACGATCCCGGCCGCCGAGCGGGACCCCGAACCGGGTTGCCCGGCCGACTCGGCGTCCTGACCCCGGCACGGCAGGAGGCCCGGCCGGCTGCCGAGACCCCCCAGGGCAGCCGGCCGGCACGGGGACGACAGTCGGCACGCGTACCCCGTACCTGAGGAAAAGCTCTTCAGTCCTTCTCGTCGGCGAAGTCGAGGCCGAGCAGGCGGTCGAACAGGCGCAGCCGGAACATCACCGTCAGCGACAGGTACCAGAGGATCAGCGCGGGCAGCACCACGAAGAACACCGGTTTCGACGGTTTCATCAGGCCGAAGTACTCCCAGAGGAACGGCACGTTCAGCACCGCGCTGAAGGTCAGGCACAGGCCGGCGACGAGCCAGACGGGCCGCCGGTCGCCGGTCCGCCGGGTCCAGGCGCCGAACACCCGCGAGTACGGCTGCAGGAAGTTGATCAGCAGGAACGACGCGAAGCAGAAGAACGTCGACAGGCCGGTCTGCGCCAGGATCGTCGCGGCGGCCTCGGTGAAGTCGGCGTCGACGGCGTAGGTGAGGCCGGTCGACCGCTCGAACTCGTGGATGATCCGTTCCGGGGTGCGGCCGGAGCTGAACCCGTGCTTGATCATCGAGTAGAGGATCGTGTAGATCGCGGTGCCGAAGGTGGCGGTGACCACGGCGGCCGGCGTCACGAACCGCACCAGGTTGCGCAGCATGTGCGGGTCCGGCGGGGTCGGCTTGGCCCACATGGTGAGGAACACGGTGGGGATGCCGACGGTGAACATGGTCAGCCCGACCTGCGTCGGCGAGTACGGGAACGACAGCCCCAGCATGGTGACCGCCAGGATCACCAGGCCCTGGCTGGCCACCCGGGCCAGGAAGACGTAGAGGGACACGCCGATCCCGTTGATGATCTTCCGGCCCTCGTGCTGCGCCGGCGGCAGCGCCGCGAAACTGTCGTCGACGAGCACGATGTCGGCGACGTCGCGGGTCACCGCGCTGCCCGAGCGCATCGCCACGCCGACGTGCGCCTGCTTGAGGGCACGGGCGTCGTTGACCCCGTCGCCGATCATCGCGACGTAGCGGCCCCGGCGGCGCAGCGAGCGCACGATCCGTTCCTTGTGTTCCGGCGCGACCCGGCCGAAGACGCTGGTCCGGGCGACGATCTCGTCCAGCGCGGGATCGTCGAGGCCGTCCAGGGCGGCGCCCGGGACCGGCTCGGCGGCGGCGATCCCGGCCCGGGCGGCGATCGCGGCGACGGTCCGCGGATCGTCGCCGGACAGCACCTTGATCTGCACCCCGTCGGCGTGCAGCCGGGCCACCGTCTCGACGACCTCCGGGCGCAGTTCGTCGGCGAGCACGGCCAGCGCCACCGGCTCCAGCATCGGCAGGTCCGGCCGTCCCGCCGCGTCGCGCAGCCCCTCGTCGGCGCGGGCCAGCAGCAGCACCCGCAGCCCTCGGCCGGCCCGTTCGGCCACCTCGCCGGCCGGCAGCGGCTGCCGCAGCCGGGCGGCGAGCGCGTCCGGGGCGCCCAGCACCCACGTGCCGTCCGTGGTGACCACTCCGGACCAGCGCAGCGACGACGAGAACGGCACCTCGTCGCGTACCTCCCAGACCGGCCCGCTGAGCGCGCCGAGGATCGCCATCGCGGTCAGGTTGGGGCTGGCGCAGTTGTGCGCGACCCCGCCGAGGGCCTCGGCCGCCTCGCTGTACTCGTGCTCGCCCAGCGGCACGATCTCCTCCAGGCCGAGCTGCCCGGTGGTCAGCGTGCCGGTCTTGTCGGTGCAGACCACGTCCACGTTGCTGACCGACTCGACCGCGTTGACCTGCTGCACCAGCGCGCCGTGCCGGGCGATCCGGACGGCCCCGGCGGTGTAGGCGAGGGCGATCAGGAAGAACAGGCCATAGGGTACGAGCCCGGACAGCACCGCGGTGATCTGCACGACCCGCAGCACGCTGAAGCCCTCGAGGGCCGCCTGCGCCAGGATGCAGCCGCTCATCAGGGCCGTCAGCGCCATCACCAGGCGCACGATCAACTCGATGCGGCGTTGCAGCGGCGTCTTGTCGGTGGTGCTGCGCCGGGCCTCGGCGGTGAGCCGGCCGGCGTAACTGCCGGCCCCGACGTCGCGGGCCTCCTGGTGGCCGTCCCCGGCCACGCACAGGCTGCCGGACCGCAGATCGTCGCCGGGATGTTTGACCACCGGGTCGGACTCGCCGGTCAGCAGCGACTCGTCGGCCTCCAGCCGGCCGCCGTCCAGCAGCGGGCCGTCCACCACGATCTGGTCGCCGGGCCGGATCCGCAGCACATCTCCGCGGACCACTCGGTCCGGGGCGATCTCGATCTCCCGGCCGTCCCGGATCGCCAGTACCCCGGTCCGGTCGAGCAGTTGCAGCCGGTCCAGTTTGTGCTTGGCCCGGATCTCCTGACTCGCGTTGATCACCGCGTTGATCAGGCCGAGGCCGACGCTGATCAGGGCGTCGCTGTAGCGGCCCAGCGCCAGCAGCGCCCCGCCGATGACGAACAGGATCAGGTTGTAGAAGGAGAAGACGTTGGTCCGCAGGATCTCCGCGTAGCCGCGGGTGCCGCCCTGCACGGCGGTGTTCGACTCGCCCCGCCGGCGCCGTGCCTCCGCCTCCGCCGTGGTCAGTCCACCGGCCGGCGCGAGCATCACCTGTTCCATCCGCTTCGTAGCCCCCGATGATCACCCTAAACGTCCAGAAGGCACGCCATCCCGGCAATAAGCGTCAAAAGGACGTGTGGATTTCATCCCGGCGGACAGGCCGGCCACCGTATGTTTGTTTTCCGTGCACCAAGCGTCACGATGTTGCTCGCCGCTCGCTGCCCGCAATTAACTGTTCCGCCGTCCGGCGCCCCTAGCGTCGACTCGACCGCGCCCGGCTGCGCCGCGGTTCCCCTTCCTGCGTAAGCGAGTCGACATGTCTGCTGAACCGGATGTCAGCGTCGTCATCCCGACGTGCAACCGCCCGCACCTGGCGGCCCGCGCGGTCGGCAGCGCCCTCGCCCAGACCCACCGCGATCTCGAGGTGGTCGTCGTGGTCGACGGGCCGGACGAGGACACCGCGCGAACCCTGGCCGGCATCGGCGACCCCCGGCTGCGGGTGATCGTCCTGCCGGAACGCGGCCGTGCCCCGCACGCCCGCAACGTCGGCGCCCGCGCGGCCCGGGGCCGGTACACCGCCCTGCTCGACGACGACGACGAATGGCTGCCCGAGAAGATCGCGGTGCAACTCGGCCTCGCCGCCGCATCCGCCGCCCGCCTGCCGGTCGTCGCCAGCCGCCTGATCAACCGGACCCCGCGCGCCGACTCGATCATGCCGCGCCGGCTGCCCGGCCCGGGCGAGCCGCTCAGCGAGTACTTCACCGTCCGGCGCGGCCTCTTCTACGGCGACGGGTTCATCCAGACCTCCACCATCCTGGCGCCCACCGAACTGCTGCGCCGGATACCGTTCACCGAGGACCTGCGCCGCCAGCAGGAGCTGGACTGGGCCCTGCGGGTGATCCGGGAGGACGACGTGGAACTGATCTACGCCCCGGAGCCGCTGGTGCTCTGGCACCAGGACGAGGACCGGGAGCGGATCAGCCTGCAGAACCCGTACGAGGAGCAGCTGGAGTGGCTCCGCGGCAGCCGCCACCTGTTCACCCCGCGGGCGTACGCGGCCTTCGCCCTCAGCGTGCTCAGCTCCATGGCGGCCCCGTCCCGGCAGCGCCGCCACTTCCGGGAACTGCTCGCCGAGGCCCGCCGCAACGGCCGGCCCGGCACCCTCGACTACCTCACCCACCTGCAGATCTGGGCGCTGCCGCCGGCCCTGCGGCACCGTCTGCGGGACCTGGTCGTCGGCCGCCGCTCCACCACCACCGAAGCCCGCGAGCCGGTCGATGTCGCCTGATCGCCGGCGGGTCGCCATCTGGCGCAGCGCCCTGCTGCTCGGGTCGGAGACGTTCATCCGGGCCCAGGGCGACGCGCTGAGCCGCTGGTCGCCGACCTATGTCGGGGCCACCCGGGTGGATTCGGCGCTGGCCCGACCGGACGACGTGATCACCTTCCCGGACGGGCCCGCCGGCCGCCGGGAGTTCCTGCGGCTGCGGCTGTCCGGCGCCAGCCCCCGGCTCCGCGGCGTGCTCGCCGAGACCCGGCCGGAGCTGGTGCACGCCCACTTCGGCGGCGACGGCTGGCTGGTCAGCCGCACCGCGCAGCAGCTCGGCGTGCCCCTGATCGTCACCGTGCACGGCCACGACGTGACCCGTCAGCCGCAGAGTCCCGGACTGCACGGCATCCGCTACCGCCGCAACCTGCGCGGCGTCTTCGCCCGCGCCACCCTGGTCATCGCGGTCTCCGAGGTGATCCGGGGCCACGCCGAGCGGTGGGGCGCCGACCCGGCCAAGGTCCGGGTGCACTACACCGGCGTCCCGGTGCCCGCCGCGATCCCGATGGTCGCGAAACGCTGGGACATCGCCTTCGTCGGCCGGTTCGTCGCCAAGAAGGGCGTCGACGACCTGCTCACCGCCCTGGCCCGGCTGGACTCGCCGCGCCCGCGCGCGCTGCTGATCGGCGACGGCCCGCTGCTGCCCGCGATGCGCGACCGGGCCGAGCGCCTGGGCGTCGACGCCACCTTCGTCGGCAGCCAGCCACCCGAGTCCGTCCAGCGGCACCTCGCCGAGTCGCGGATGCTCGCCGCCCCGTCGAAGACCGCCCCCGACGGCGACACCGAGGGCCTGCCCACCACCATCCTGGAGGCCGGCGCGCTGGGCCTGCCGGTGGTCGCCACCCACCACAGCGGCATCCCGGAAGCGGTCCTCGACGGGCGTACCGGCCTGCTCGTCCCGGAGGCCGACCCGGCCGCCCTGGCCGCCGCCTTCACCCGCCTGCTCGGCGACGCCGATCTGCGCCGCCGCTTCGGCACGCACGCCCGCGACCACATCGCCGCCGGCTTCGACCTGCACACCCAGACCAGCCGCCTGGAAGATCTCTACGACGAGGCCGCATCGACCGTCCTCGCCGCCGCCCGCCGCCGCTGACCCCCGCACCCTGGCCGGGCCGGGCCGCCGCCCGCCGCCGCTGACCCTCGCCCTGGCCGGGCCGTGGCACGATGGCCGGCGATGACGATCGATCCTCATGATCCGCGACTGCGGATCGACACCCTGACCTGGGCGGACGTCGACCCCGACCGGCACCCGTTCGACCCGGGCGCCGTGCGGGACGTGGTGCGGGCGGTGGCCCCGGCCGGCGGCGTGCCGGCGCCTTACCGGTACGAACCCGGCCGCGTCTTCGACCACGCCGCGGAGGACGCGCGCTGGAACTGGCAGCGGGCGATGACCGTCGCGCTCGTCGAGCACTACGGCTCCTGGGCCGGCGGCTGGAACGCGCAGATGGCCGGGCGCACCGATGACGGCGTGCTGGTCCTGCGCTGGGACGGCGCCCGGCACTCGATCACGACGCCGGAGGAGACGCTCGCCGCGGTCGCCGGGGCGTTGCTGGACTGGCGGGCCTTCCTGGAGGAGCTGGCCGGGATCTTCACCTGGCACCTGCCGCTGCCCACCGAACCCCGCGCGGCCTTCCTCGCCTGGGAGGCCACGACCGCGTCCCTGGTCGCGACGGTCGCGGCCCGGTCCGGCGCGGACGAGTACTGGTACCCGATCTGCGCCCAGGCCCTGAAGTGGTTCCTCACCGTCGCCGAGGTGCCGGGCGAGGACCACGACGCGCTCATCGACGACGCGATCAGCGGGCGGTTCTACAGTTCGATCTCCCCGCTGGGGGTGGAGGTGGGCGATGCCGCCGAGGCCCTGGCGGCCACCCTCACCGGCGTCACACCGCCGGCGGACGACGCCTGGCCCGACACCTGGCCGCAGGACTGGCCGAGCCGGCGCAGCACCGAGATGCCCACCGCCGCGCGGGCGCCGCGGGTCCGGCCGCCGGTGGCCCCCGACGCCCTCGCCACCTGGCGGGACGTGCGGCGGGCGGCCCGGTGGGCGGACGCGACCGAGCATGTCACCGGGCCGGCGCGCACGACCCGCGACGGCATCGGCGAGCACCTCGCCCGGCACCGGCACGGTGCTGCCCGGGCCCTGGCCGCGCTGGACCTGGTGTACGCGGAGGCGGCCGAGGGCGGGACCCTCACGTTCGCGCGCCTCGCGACATGGCAGCGGAAGGTGCTCGCCGTGGCCGTCGCGCCGTTCCGCACCACCGACGCCTGGGCGCGGGACGGAGGGGAGCGGTACCCGTACCGCGACGACCTGCCGCGGGAGTTCGAGGACTGTCTCGCCGAGGCCACCGACCCGGCCGTGCCGCTGCCGTCCCGGGCCGCCCGGGTGTACCTCGACGTCCTGCACTTCCACCCGTTCGCCGACGGCAACGCCCGCTCGGCGGCGCTCGCGCTGTACTTCGTGCTCGCCCGCGAAGGGGTGGTGCTGGACCGGGCCGCGCCGCTGCTGATGACCCGCTGGGCGGCGACCGGCCCGCGCGGCGCCGAAGGGCTCGCCGGTTTCGTGGCCGTGCTCATCGAGCAGACCCGCCGGCGCGCGGCGGCCGGCGGGTGACGGGACCGGTCAGGGACGCAGGCGGCGGATCGCC
Source organism: Actinoplanes utahensis (assembly GCF_016862455.1). Taxonomy (GTDB): domain Bacteria; phylum Actinomycetota; class Actinomycetes; order Mycobacteriales; family Micromonosporaceae; genus Actinoplanes; species Actinoplanes utahensis. Next base: position 67,770 of record NZ_BOMZ01000044.1, on the reverse strand, counting down.
GCGCGGGCCAGGCGCTTGCCGGAGCGGGCGCCGTCCAGGACGGCCTTGGCGGCCCGGCCCGGGGTGGTGCCCTTGAGGACCGCGATGATGCGGTGGGCGCGAGCCAGGTCGCGGTGCAGGGTCGCGGTGCGCTGCTCGTACCAGGCCAGTTGGGCTCGGGCCTCGCTCAGCCGCTGCGCGAGCCGGTCGTGCGCGTCGCGAAGCTCGCGCAAGGTCTCCGGGACGGCGGGCGGTTCCGGGAACGGGGCGAGGTCGATGCCGGACAGGGCGGCCAGCAGCTCGGTGGTCCCCTCGAACGGCCACAGGTGGGCGACGCCCTCCTGGTGCAGCGCGGCGGCCAGGCGCTGCAGCACCTCGGTGCGGCCGCCGGGGCGGCGGGTGGGGGCGGGCAGCGGGTGCAGGCCGCCGTCGGCGGAGAGGACGATCTCGTCGGCGCCGATGGTGGCGCACGGGCCGGCCTGCCAGGCGGTGAGGAGGCGGCGCAGTTCCGGCTGGTCGGCGTTGCGGGCGGCGGCGAGCAGGGCGTCGTGCAGGCAGCGACCGGCCGCGACCGGGGCACCGGACGGATCCCACGACCAGCCGTGAGCGGTTCGCCGCAGCCGGCCCCCGGCGAACAGCGCCTCGGGCAGCGTGTCGGGCAGTGCCGTGGACAGCGTGCCGGCGGGCGCCGCGGGCAGCGCCTCGGCCGGCGTGTCCGGCAGCGCCTCGGCCGGCGTGTCCGGCAGCGCCTCGGGCGGGGTTTCGGGCAGCGCCTCGGCCGGCGGAAGAGCCGTGGGGCGGGTGGCGACGACGATCCAGGCGGGAGCCAGGGCGGTGGCGAGGCGGTGCCGGAGCAGGTCGGCGGCGAGCGGGCGCGGATCGGCCAGCAGCGGGCCGGGTGGCGGGCCGGTGCGGCGTAGGACGGCGGTGAGGACGCCGTGCAGGTCCGGGTCGGTGAGGGCGGTCTCGCTCAGCAGCGCGGTGGGTTCCCGTGGACCGGGGTACGCCGCGTAGTCCCGGGCCACCGTGAGGCCGGCGTCGCGCAGGTGGGCGCGCAGCGGTTCCGGTCCGGCCGGCCGGGTCGGGTCGTCGGGGGCCGCCCAGTCGGCGTCGTCGGGGGTGGCGGCGGTGTGCAGGCGGTCCACGCCGAGCGGGTTGCGGACGGTGAGCAGCAGCCGGCCGCCGGGGCGCAGGACGGCGAGCAGGCGGGCGACGGCGGCGGACCAGGACAGGTCGGCGGACTCGGTGGAGCCGGTACGGTCCACACCGTCCAGAGCGACCACCGTGTCGTACGCCGCACCCGTCGCCACCGCGTCCAGGCTGCCGCACCGGATCCGCACACCCGGCCGGTCCGCGTAGCGGTCCGCCAGCGCCCGCGCGTCCGGCGCCCCGCGCACCAGCACGGTCACCTCCCGGCCCGCGACCGCGTCGATGAGCGCCGGATCGTGCGGCCCCACGATCAGGACGTCGCCGCCCGCCCCGGTGAGCAGGTCGCGCAGGACCGCCCCGCGCACCGGATCCGGGTCGGACCAGTGCGGCATCGCGCCGGCGGAGTCGAGGGAGTCGGTGGTCATGCCGCGGCCTGCCAGTGGAAGAGGTGACGGAGTTCGGCGGGGGAGAGGAGCCGGTCGGCGCCGAGCTCGTCGGCGGTGACGGCGCGGGCCGTGTCCAGGTCGACGGAGGCGCCGTGCAGGGCGGCCCACTGGCCGCGGATCCGGGAGCGCCCGCCGAACAGGTCGCGTTCGCCGTCGAGTTGCATCGGGTCGCCGTAGACGGCCGGCTCGCAGCCGGCCAGCACCCCGTAGAAGACCGCGCTGCACAGCCGGTTCGACGCGACCCGGCGGTGCCGGCGCTGCTCGGCGTATTGCCGTACCAGGAAGTCGGGGTCCAGATCCTTCCACCATCCACCCCGGTAGCCGTGGCAGATCACCCGGAACCCGGCCTCCTGGTAGCGGCGGCGCACCGCCGGCGTCCGGTACTCCTGCCAGTACAGGCAGACGGTGACCGGCCCGTCCTCGGTGTCGCGGATCTCGTCGATCAGACGGTCGTGGTCGCCCTGGACGTGCTGGCCCTCCCAGCCGTGGAACGGGTAGTAGATGGTCCCGTCCCGGCCCTCCGGCGCCGGCGGGTCCATCGCCACCAGGTACGCCCACGGCGCCCCGGTCACGTACACCTGCCGCCGCCCCATCGACCAGGCCCGCCGCCGGGTCCGTTCGCTCCAGACGAACGACGGGATCCCCGGCACGAACTCGTGGTCGGGCGCCATCCCGTCGCCGATGTTCCACCCGTGCTGCAGGTAGCCGCGGATCAGCGGCAGTTCGGAGTCGAACCCGCAGTACCGGGCGAGCACGTACGAGTGTCCGTAGTAGTGGTTCGCGTGGTGCACGGCCCATCCCATCGCGGCGAGGCGTACGTCATACGAACACGCTATGAGCGGAGGGTGGCGAGCCGGGGTGGATCAGCCGCCAGGCCACCCTCCGGGACTCCTCAGGAGGCGACGGCCAGCAGTTCCTTGAGGTACGCCTGGTAGCCCTCCGGGTTCGGGTGGAACGCCTCGGCCAGGTTGCCGGTGAACCCGTTGACCCACGGATCGGCGGTGCACGCGCCGTGCCCCTCGAAGGCCGGGCGCACGTCGACGAACGTGAAGCCCTGCTGCGCGGCGACCCGAGCCTTGATGATCTCGACGAGGGAGTCGGCGCCCTTGTTCAGCGCCTCCCGCCGCGGGTCGGTCAGCGACTCGCAGGACACGCCGGACTTGCCCGGCTCGGCCACCAGGTGCGGGTACCCGAGCACGAACACCTTCGCGTTCGGCGCCTTGCCACGGATCGCCGTGTACAGGTCGTCGAGCGCGGCCGGCAGGGTGCTCTGCGCCTTGGCCGCCGCCTGCTCCACCGAGGCCTTGCAGGTGGCGTCGGTGCCGAGCAGGCACTGCTGGACGGTGGTGGACCAGCCGACGTCGTTGCCGCCGACGGTCAGGGTCACCCAGCCCGTGGTGTCGCTGAGGGCGGACAGCTGCTCGTACCGCACATCGTTGATCACCGCACCGCCGCAGGAGACATCGGTGACCTTGCCGAACGTGGCGGCGGTGCGCGCCTTCACGAACAGCTGCGGGTAGCCGCCGTCCTTGCTCTGCATGCAGTTCTTGTCGTCGCCGTAGTTCCCGGCGCCGACCCCGGCGGCGTACGAGTCACCCAGCGCGACGAAGTCGGTCGCCGGCACCGCCCCGGTGGCGCTCTTCTCGCCCGAGTCGCCGGAACAGGCGCTCAGCGCGGCGGCCAGCGCCACGGCGACGGCCGCGGTCAAACGTCGCTTCAATGCCACTCCATTCAACATTCCGGCCGGCTGCCGGTGCCGTCACAGCGGCGCTGAGACGACACTGACAGCCGGCCGGGACTGATCTTCCGGAATCATGCCTGATCGCCGGACTCCGGCATACTGCTGTGCTGTGACACGAGAACCACGTTTGGAGATCGAGTACTGCACGCAGTGCCGCTGGCTGATGCGGGCGGCGTGGACCGCTCAGGAGTTGCTCACCACGTTCACCACCGAGCTCGGCGAGGTGGCGCTGGTGCCGGGGATCGGCGGCGTCTTCGAGGTGCGGCTGGGCGGCGAGACGCTGTGGTCGCGCAAGGCCGAGGGCGGTTTCCCCGACCTGGCGCACCTCAAGCGGCTGGTGCGGGACCGGATCGCCCCGGAACGCAGCCTGGGCCACTCCGACCGTCACTCGAACGCTCACTCGGACAAGCGAGATCAACCGTGAAAGGTACATTCCACCGGTGGTCGAGACAGCGGAACGAAAACGGTCCATCGAGGTAGAGGTCCTCGCGGTCCTCCTGGTGGCCCTGGTGATCCTCCGGGACCGGATCTCCGGGGTGATCGGCGGCGAGCGCCTGCAGACCTGGACCACGGTCTTCGTGTCGGTGCTGGTGCAGGCGGTCCCGTTCCTGGTCTTCGGGGTGCTGCTGTCGGCGGTGATCGCGGTCTTCGTGCCCCGGTCGTTCTGGGCCAAGGCGCTGCCCCGGCACCCGGCGCTCGCCGTTCCGGCGGCCAGTGTGGCGGGGGTCGTCCTGCCCGGGTGCGAGTGCGGCGCCGTACCGATCGCGGGGTCCCTGATCCGCCGCGGCGTCACTCCCGCCGCCGCGCTGGCGTTCCTGCTCGCCGCGCCCGCGATCAACCCGATCGTGCTGACCGCGACCGCCGTCGCCTTTCCCGACGATCCGGAGATGGTGCTGGCCCGCGGCCTGGCCAGCCTGGCCGTCGCGATGGTGATGGGCTGGCTGTGGCTGCGCCTGGGCAGGACTGAGTGGATCAAGCTGCCGCACCGGCCGGACCTGGACGGCGCGTCGAAGGGCCGGGCGTTCTGGTCGGCGTGCCGGCACGACGTGGTGCACGCGGGCGGGTTCCTGGTGGTGGGTGCCGCGGCCGCCGCGACGATCAACGTGATCGTGCCGGAGGCGTGGCTCCAGACGCTCGCCGCGCAGCCGGTGCTGTCGGTGCTGGCGCTGGCGGTCCTCGCCGTGCTCCTGTCGATCTGCAGCGAGGCCGACGCCTTCGTCGCCGCGTCGCTGTCGCAGTTCTCGCTCACCTCCCGGCTGGTGTTCCTGGTGGTCGGGCCGATGGTCGACCTGAAGCTGATCTCGATGCAGGCCGGGGTGTTCGGCCGCCGCTTCACCGCCCGGTTCGCGCCGGCCACGTTCGTGCTGGCGATCGTCGCCGCGACCGGCGCCGGGCTGGTGCTGCTGTGAACCGGCAGGCGCAGGCGGTCGTCCTCTTCCTGTTCGGCGGGGCGATCCTCAAGGCGTCGCTGAGCGACCTCTATCTGCGATACGTCAAAGAGGGCCTGCGGCCCTTCCTCATCGCTGCGGGCGCGGCGCTGGTCCTGGCCGCGATCATGACCCTGTGGTACGAGTACCGCGCCGCCCCCTCCGCCGGAGCCTCCTCGGCGGACGAGCACGACCACGGCCACGCGCATCACGAGCCGCGCGTGGGCTGGCTGCTCATCCTCCCGGTGCTCGGCCTGCTGCTGGTGGCCCCGCCCGCCCTCGGCTCGTTCACCGCCGGGCAGTCCGGCACGGTCCAGGTCAGCGGCAGCTCCGACTATCCGCCGCTGCCCGCGGCCGACCCGGCGCCGATCGGGCTGCTCGACTACGCCTCCCGGGCGATCTACGACGAGGGCCGCAGCCTCGCCGGGCGCCGCCTGCAGCTGATCGGGTTCGTCAACACGTCACCCGAGGGGGTGCAACTGGCCCGGATCGTGGTGAGCTGCTGCGCCGCCGACGGCCGCCCGATCAAGGTGGGCCTGACCGGCGGCCCGGTCATCGACGTGCCGTCCGGGACGTGGGTGCAGGTCACCGGTAAATACACCGCTCAGCGCGGCAAGGACACGGTCAACCAGGCCGACATCGCGTACCTGGAGGTCGAGCAGTGGCAACCGGCCACCCCACCGAAGCAGCAGTACGAGTGACCCGCGCCCGCTGGATCCCCCTGGCGGTGGCCCTGGTCGCGGCCGGCGCGCTGCTGGGCGGCACCATCCCCGCCGCGCCGCAGGCCGCCCCGGCCGCGCTCACCGCCGAGCAGCTGTGGCCCGCCGCGCAGCGCGCCGACCTGCCGAACCTGACGGTCGACCCGCTGTACTTCCTGGACGCCACCACCGCCGTCGGCACCTTCACCGACGGTGACGAGATCCAGCTGCTGATCGAGAAGTCCGGGATCGTGCGCGAGCTGCGCCGCCTGCCGGTGACCGGCGAGCCCCGCTTCGAGGTGGTCACCGCGGCCGGCGACGAGCTGATCTGGACCGAACAGACCGGGGACGGGCCGGTCGAGATCTGGGCGGCCCACCAGGCCGGCGGCAAGCCCCGACGGCTCACCGCGGACACCGGCAACACGCTGTTCTACGGCAACCAGCACGACCTGGTGGTGGCCGGCGGCCGGGTGTACTGGACGGCCGGTGACGGCGACCGGACGACGCAGATCCGGTCGGTGGCCCTCACCGGCGGCGCGGTCACCGTGCGGGAGGAGACCGGCCGGTGGGCGCTGTCGGCGTGGCCGTGGCTCACCGACGACACCGGCGGCCAGACCGGCGCCGTCCACATGCGCAACCTGGAGAACGGCAAGGAGCTGCAGATCCCGTTCTCCGGCGCGGAATGGGCGATGTGCGACCCGTCCTGGTGCCGGGTGATGGTGGCGACCAGCGCCGGGCTGGCCCGGATCGACCTGATGCGGCCGGACGGTTCGGACCGCCGCCGGGTGGCCGGCCCGGACACCCAGGCCGCGGTGAACGACGTGGCCGTACTGGGCCGGTTCGAGATCCTGTCGGTGCCCGGCCCGAACGCCGACCTCACCGGCACCGCCGCCCTGCTCGTCCACGACCTGGAGAACCGGCGCAGCGTGCCGGTCGCGGTCGCCGCCGACATGGCCGCCACCAAGGACGGTGTGCTCTGGTGGTCCACCGGCGGCCAGGAGGCGCCCGTCTGGCACACGCTTGACCTGCGGACCATCTGACTCACGGTGTTCACTCCTTTGCGGAGAGTCGTGACGGCGGATACGTTGGGGGAGTGCTCTTCCTGACGCCGAGGACCGGGCCGCTCACCGCGGCCCTGCTCGAGCGCCGGGTCGCCTACCACGTGGACACCGTCTCCCCGCCGGAGAAGGCGGCCGCCCTGGAGGGCTGCCTGGACGCCCTGGACGGCTGCCGGGCCCGCGGGCTGCGGCCATGAACGCCCGCGACGTCTACTGGCCCATCCACCCGCCCCCGGAGCCGCCATGAGGTACGACGACATCACCGACGCCATCGGCAACACGCCACTGGTCCGCATCGACCCGGACGTGCACGGCCTGCGCACCATCGACCTCTACGCCAAGCTGGAACTGCTCAACCCGTTCGGGTCGGTGAAGGACCGCGCCGCCTGGAACATGGTGCGGCCGCTGCTGCCCGGCGCGGTGGAACGCGGCGACACCGTCGTGGAACTGTCCAGCGGCAACACCGCCAAAGCCCTCGCCCTGATCGCCGGGATGCACGGGCTGCGGTTCAAGAGCGTCACCAACCGGATGAGGGTCCCTGAGATCAAGGACCTCCTGCTGCTGCTCGGCGCCGAGATCGACGAACTGCCCGGCCAGTCCGAATGCCTCGACCCGAGCGACATCGAGGACCCGCTCACCCGGATGTACCAGCGGCTCAACGCCGACGGCGGCGGCTGGACGCACACCGACCAGTACTTCAACGAGCGCAACGTGGAAGCCCACTTCACCGGCACCGGCGCGGAGATCGTCAAGGACCTCGACGGCAACGCCCCGGACTGGTTCATCGCCTGCGTCGGCACCGCCGGATCGTCCACCGGGGTGGCCCGCGCGCTGCGCCAGCAGAACCCGGACACCCACGTGGTCGGGCTGGTCGCCGCCAAGAGCGACTTCATCCCCGGCATCCGCACCATCGACGAGGTGCACCAGGTCGGGCTCTTCGAACCCGACGTCTACGACACCATCGCCGAGGTCAGCGCGGACCAGGCCATCGACGGGCTGCTCACCCTGGTCCGCCGGTGCGGCATCCTGGCGGGACCCACCGGGGGCGGCGCGCTGCAGGGTGCGATCGATTTCCTTCGTACGGTCGACGAAGGCCCCCGCCGCACCGCCGTCTTCATCGTCTGCGACCGCGTCGAGAGCTATCTCAGCTACCTGCGCGATCGCCGTCCCGCCCTGTTCGGCCGCCCGCCCCGGCCGCATTCCGTCGCGAGCCTCGCCGAGTCCGACATCTCGGCCGCTCCGGTGATTCCCGTGGCCGACGCGCCGTCCTTCGTCCCGGGCGCCCTGGTCGTGGACCTTCGCAACCCGTACGCCTACCAGGCCCTGCACATCGACGGCTCGATCAACATCGCCGACGAGGTGTTCGCCGACCTGCTCCACGCCGGCCTGCCGTTCAGCCCCCGCCGGCCGGTCCTGCTGGTCTGCCCGGTCGGTGAACGCTCCGCCGCGTACGCCGCCCTGCTCACCCGGATGGGCCACCCGGACGCCCGCTCGCTGGCCGGCGGCATCATCGCCTGGCGCGACGCCGGCCTCGACCTGGTCCGGGACTGACCGTGACCGCCCTCGACGATCTCGCCGGCTGGCAGCGCGGGCTCCGCGCACAGTTCCCGATGATCGCGGCCAACCCCGACGTCGCCTACCTGGACAGCGCCGCCACCTCGCAGAAGCCGCAGGCCGTGCTGGACGCCGTGATCACCTACCTGACCACGGGGAACGCCAACGCGGCCCGCGGCACCTACCCGTGGGCCAACCGCACCACGGCCCGCATCGAACAGGCCCGGGACCGGCTGCGCCGCTTTCTCGGCGACCCGGCGCCGGCGGAATCCACCGTGCAGTTCGTCAGCGGCGCCACCGAAGGACTGCGGGCCGTCGCCCGGGACTGGCTGCTGCCCCAGCTCCGCGACGGCGACGAGATCCTGGTCCCGTTCGCCGACCACAACGCCAACAGCATGCCGTGGGTGGAGGCGGCCACCATGGCGGGGATCTCGGTGCGGGCCATCCCGTACGACGCCGCCCACGACTACGACCACCGCCGCCTCACCGTCAGCCCGCGGACCAGGATGATCGCGGCCACCCACGTGCATCACGTCTACGGCAGCGACATGAACGTGCACCGGCTCCGCGCCATCGCCCCCGGCGTGCCGATCTGCCTGGACGCCGCACAGAGCTTCGGCCACATCCCGATCTCGGTCGCCGAGCTCGACGTCGACTTCGTGGTCTTCTCCGGCCACAAGGCGATGGCCCTGCCCGGCACCGGGGCGATCTGGGCCCGCAACCGGCGCGGTCCCGCCTACCGGCCGGCCGGCTGGATCGGCTCCCCCAACACCAGCGGCATCATCAGCCTGGCCGCCGCGATGGACTGGCTGGACGCGGCCGGCCTCGACCGGATCGCCCGGTGGAACCAGGCCCTCGGCGTCCGCCTCACCGAAGGGCTCAGCAAGATGCCCGCCTACGAGGTCCTCGGCTGCCAGCGCAGCCTCACCGCCGACTCGATGGTCCAGCAGCGTCACGGGATAGTGACCTTCCGGCACCACTCGATCGGCTCCAACGACCTCGGCTTCATCCTGGCCAGCGACGGCCTGCTGGTGCGCGCCGACGATCACTGCCAGGGCGCCCAGGGCGAGAAGACCGCATCGGTACGGGTGAGCCTGCACGTCTACAACACCCCCGAAGAGGTCGATCGCCTGCTCGAAGCCCTCTCCCGCCTCGACCACTGACCCCTTCCCCCGTGCGGAGCCCAGCCGTCATCCACACGGGCCCGCGGCCTCCGGCGTGTGGAGTTCGGCCGTCATCCGCGGTCACCTCCCCGCGCCGGAGGTGATCGCGGAAACGGGACCGTGGAGCGCTCGGAGCGGTTAGAAACGATTGTCGTTTCTTTCCGTTTCGTTCTCTGGGGGCCACCGCCATGTCCACCGCACTCGAAACCGTCGGCGTGGCCGCCCGGCGGGCCGGCTGGGACTCGCTGATGGCGGGGTTCGTGCCCGGCCTGCCCACCCTGGAACAGGCGGTGCTCGACACGGCCGAACGCCTGAGCGGACCGCCCCGCCGCGTCCTCGACCTCGGTGGCGGCCCCGGCCTGTTCGCTGGGCGGATGGCCGCCCGCTGGCCCGGCGCCCGGATCGTCCTCGCCGACATCGACCCGGTGCTGCTCGCCCTGGCCCGCGACGGTCTTCCCGCCTCGGTGACCGTACTGCCCACCGACCTCGCCGACCCGGGCTGGCCGGCCCGCACCGGAACCGGGTTCGATCTGGTCGTCGCCGTCATGACGGTCCACTACCTGGCGCCGGAGTCGGTCTGGTCGCTCTACGCGGGCGTCCGGCGGGTCCTCGCTCCCGGCGGCCTGCTCGTCGTCGCCGACGTCATGCCCGACGACGGCCTGCCCACCGTGATGCGCGCCCTCGACCCCGCACCGCCCCGAACCGTGCTCACGCCGGCCGCCAGCGGGTCCGTCCCGGACGCCGCCGGGCTCGTCCCGGCCGCTGCTGGTTTCGTGCCGGACGAGGATGAATTCGTGCCGGGCAGGGCCGGGCTCGCCTGGTCACGGTGGTGGGCCGAACTCGCCGACGATCCGAGTCTCCAGGATCTGCTGGCGGCCCGCGCCGACATCTTCCGCGACCGTCCGCCGGCCGAGTTCACCGCCGGTCCGGCCTGGCACGCCGACGCCGCCAGAGCCGCCGGTTTCCAGGAGACCGGCCTGCTCTGGCGGTCCGGCCGCCATGCGGCCTTCGCCGCCCACTGATCGCCGACGGCGGGGCGGCTCCCGGCGTACGGGAGGAGGGGTCGACGCCGCCCGAGCAATTCCGGGTCGGTTGCGGTTCTGTCCGGCTGGTTCTCACTGTCGTCTCGAGGCGGTTGAGACAGCAGTGAGGGCCGGTTGGGGTTGACCGGGACGGGCATGCATGGCCCGCGGTCGGGGGACGGTCGGGAGGGGAAGCCTGCCGTGGCCGCCGCGAGGCACGGGACGTTGCGTGGCCCGTACCAAGGCATGGTGTAAGAGGAGCGAGGCGGCCGCCGTTGCGGTGTCAGGCGGTTCTGCGGAGGCTGAGCAGGGCGTCCACCAGGAGGAACGCGGCCAGGGGGATGCCGAGGAGGGGGAGGGCCCAGCCGATCGCGAAGACCACCGGGACACCGGCGACGACGGCCCAGGCGGGCAGGCCGAGCCAGGCGCCGCGGGCGGGCGCCGTGCCGACGGCGGCGCGACGGCCCGCGCGGGTCGGCCGGCGCTGCCACCACATGCGGTAACCCCACAGGATCACGCACAGCAGGCCGATCGCCAGGAGCGCGAGCAGGATCTGGTTGGCGATGCCGAAGAGGATGCCCATGTGGGCCTGTACGCCCAGTTTGGAGAGCTGGGCCAGGACCGGCCAGTCGGCGAAGTCGCTGCGGGCGACGACCGTCGAGGTGGCCGGGTCGACGGCGATCCGGTCCAGGCGGACCGGCCAGGTGTTGTCGATGCCGGCGACGGTCCAGGTGGCGCCGCCGGCCTCCGGGACGGTGAGTTCGACCGGGCCGGTGAGGCCGTTGTCCCGGGCCACGGTGAGGACGGTGTCGGCTTGTGCGAGGTCGACGGCGGCGGGTGATGCGGCGCCGGCGCCGTGGTGGCCGCCGGCGGACGGGGTGGCGCCGGGCACCTCCAGGGTGGGCCGGCGGGCGTCGAGGACGTCCAGGGCGGCGGAGAAGTTCGCGCCGGCGTAAGCCGACCAGGTCAGGCCGGTCGCCGACAGGATCAGCAGGCCGGCGCTCATCCACAGGCCGGTCGCTGCGTGCCAGCCGCGGGTCCGCCGGACGCCTTGCCGGGCGGTGAGGTCGGCGGTGAGCATCCCGCGGACGCTGCGCCGGCGCCGCCACCACAGCACGATGCCGCCGAGGGTGAGCACCCACAGCCAGCTCGCGGCCAGTTCCGAGTAGTGCCGGCCCAGGTCGCCGAGGTGCAGGTTGCGGTGCAGGTCGTCGAGCCAGGTGGTGACCGGGGTGGAGCCGAACCAGGTGGTCAGCTGCCCCTGGACCGTTCCGGTGTGCGGGTCGACGTAGACGGTGTGCTGGTTCTCGCCGAGGTCCGGCTGGGCGAACACCACCCGGGTCGTCTCGTCGCCGACGGCCGGCTGGACCGCGGCGATCGTCCCGTCCGGGTGCGCGGCGCGGGCCGCCGCGATCTGCGCCTCGAGGGGGATCGTGGCGCCGCCGGTGGTGGCGGCGGTCAGCCGGTCGCCGTAGAGCAGGCCGTCGAGCTGGGGCGTGACCGTGTAGAGCAGGCCGGTCAGCGCGGCCACCACCAGGAACGGGGCGACCAGCACCCCGGCGTAGAAGTGCAGCCGCAGCAGGAGAGCGCCGACGGCGGAGGGGCGGCGGGTCTCTCTGGTCTCCGGCGTCGCGGGGAGGGTCGTCACGGCCATCGGCTGTCCTCGTCAGGTGTCGGCGGCGCGGTTGCGCCGGCATCCATGGGTTGGCAGTCGACGCGACCCGGGCCCTGGCGGCGTCGCCCATTGGTCGCCGGAACCGGGCGTGGAGTTCCCCGTGAACCCTCAGTGACTTTCCGTGATGGTCCGGTCGCGGGAAGCGATATCGCGATCCGCGGGAACCCGGGGCGGCCGGGCGGCGACTAACGGGCGTTCACCGAGCTCGAGGAAGAGGAATGCTGACCCGTACCGCTCCTGCCGGCACGGCGGTCGCCCGTGCCCGTCCCGCCGGCTGCGGCCCGGCGGGAGCTGTCTCGTGACGGTCTCCCGGCGGATCGTCCTCGCCGGCGGCGCGGTGGCCGGCCTCGGCACGGCGGCCGCGGTGGCCGGCTGCTCCGCCGGCGGGGCTTCCGGTGGGCGCGCCGGCGCGGCGTCCGCGCCGGTTGCGGTCTCCGGCCCCGGCATCGGTACGGCCACCGTCGCGTTCCACGGCCCGCGGCAGGCCGGTGTCACCACCGAGCCGCCCGCGCACGCCGCCTTCGTGTCGTTCACCCTGGCCAGGGGCACCGACCGCAAGGCCCTGGGCCGGATGATGCGCCTGCTCACCGACGACGCGGCCCGCCTCACCCGGGGCGAGCCGGCGCTCGGCGACACCGAGGCCGAGCTGGCCGTGCACCCGGCCGCCCTGACCGTGACGTTCGGGTTCGGCCCCGGCCTGTACCGGGCCGCCGGCCTGCCGTCCCCGGTCGCCGACCTGCCCGCGTTCACCGTCGACCGGTTGCAGGACCGCTGGTGCGGCGGCGACCTGCTGCTGCAGATCTGTGCCGACGACCCGCTGACGGTCACGCACGCCCAGCGCATGCTGATCAAGGACGCCCGCCCGTTCGGGGGAGTCCGCTGGGTGCAGCGGGGTTTCCGGCGCAGTCCCGGCGTGCATCCGGCCGGGTTCACCCAGCGCAACGTGCTCGGCCAGCTCGACGGCACCGCCAACCCGCGGGACGCCGCGATGGAGACCGCGGTGTGGAACCCGGACGGCGGCACCACGCTGGTGGTCCGCCGGATCCGGGCCGAGATCGAGACCTGGGATCTGCTCAGTGTGAGCGACAAGGAGAACGCGGTCGGCCGCCGGATGACGTCCGGGGCGCCGCTGAGCGGGACGGCCGAGTTCGACGAGCCGGACTTCGCGAAACTCGACGACACCGGACTGCCGCTGATGCCGGACTTCGCGCACGTCACGCGGGCCCGGATGACCGATCCCCGGTTCAAGATCCTGCGGCGGCCGTACAACTACGACGAGGCGCCGGACGCGCAGGGGCGACCCGACAGCGGGCTCATCTTCGCGTCGTACCAAGCTGACATCGAACGGCAATATCTCCCCATCCAACGGCGGCTCGCCGAGAAGGACCTGTTGAACGAATGGACCACACCGATCGGATCCTCGGTCTTCGCCATCCCACCCGGCTGCGCTCAGGACGGCTGGATCGGCGAGCGGGTGCTGGGGTGACCCGTACCCTGCTCGCTCTCGCCGCAGTGCTCCTGGTCCTGGTGCCCGGTGCGCCGGCGTGGGCGCACAACGCGCTCGCCGAGGCCAGCCCGGCCAAGAACGCCACGCTGAAGGAATCGCCGCGGGAGGTGAAGCTGCGGTTCCTGCAGAAGCTGGACCCGAAGTACACCACGATCACGGTCAGTGGCGCCGCCAAGGCGACGATGGGCGTCTCCGCGCCGAAGGTGGACGGCGCGACAGGTGTCGTGACCGTCCAGACGCCCCTGGCCAACGGGGTCTACACGGTCGCCTACCAGGTCGTCTCCACCGACGGTCACACCGTGAAGGGCTCCTACGAGTTCACCGTCGACGACCCGGCCCCCGCGCTGGGCCGGGGCCCGGTGGTCGACGACCCGGAGGCCCCGGAGTCCCTGGCGCCGTCCCCGGCGCCGTCGTCGCAGGCCCCGTCCGCCGGCCCGGAGATCACGGCCGTCGCCGGGAACCGGGCGAAGCCGGACGACACCGGCTCGACGATCGTCGGCTTCGTCGTCGGCATCGTGGTGGCTCTCGCCGCCGGTGCCGCCTTCCTGTACATCCGTCGCCGCAAGGCATGAGAGGTCCCTTGATGAAGCAGACAGCACTGCGCCGCGCCGCTACCGTCGCCGCCGTCGCGGCCGCGTTCGTGGCCGGCCTGGCCGGTCCGGCGTCCGCGCACGTGACGGTGAGCCCGGGCTCGGCGACCCAGGGCGGGTACACCAAGGTCGCCTTCCGGGTGCCCAACGAGAGCGACACCGCGTCCACCACCAAGCTGGAGATCAACCTGCCGATCGACGCGCCGGTCGGGTCGGTGTCGCTCAAGCCGGTGGCGGGCTGGACGGCGGCCACCGAGAAGTCGAAGCTGCCGACCCCGGTCAAGGTGCACGACAGCGAGATCACCGAGGCGGTCACGAAGATCACCTGGACCGCCGCGGCCGGGTCGGAGATCAAGCCGGGCACGTTCCAGGAGTTCGACGTGTCGCTCGGCCCGCTGCCGCAGCGGGACCAGATGGTCTTCAAGGCGCTGCAGACGTACTCGGACGGCACCATCGTCCGCTGGATCGACGAGCCGACCACCGACGGAACCGAGCCGGAGAGCCCGGCGCCGGTGCTCAAGCTGACCACGGCGGACGCCGCGGCGGCGGCCTCCGCCGCCGCCGCGCCGCCCACCGCCCCGGACTCGACGGAGGAGAGCGGCGACAGCGGCGCTGCCTGGGGCATTGCGGGCCTGATCGCCGGTCTGGCCGGTCTGGTCCTGGGCCTGCTCGCCTACCGCAAGGCCGCCACCGCCCCGCGTCCCTGATCCGCTCAGCCCACGTCCTCGAGGTCGGCCGGAAGGTCGGCCTCGAGCTCGTCCGGGGCCCGCATCCGCCAGGCGTCGGTGAGCAGCTCTCTCAGCCGATCGGGTGGTACCCGGGCCAGCCGCACCATGACCAGCGGCAACCCGTTGTAGCCGGGTGTGGTGAAGAACAAGTCCGGCTCGCCGAGGAGCAGCGCCTGCTTCTCCGCCTCGTCGCCGACGAACAGAACAGCCACATCCGTACGTATCACCCGTGCCTTTCCGGGTAGACGTTCCGGATATGACCAGGCGAATCCCCTTCCGCCGACCCGGAAGTCGAAGCCGTCACTGTCGATCTCCTCGACGTGCGGCAGGGCCAGGGCCAGCCGGCGTACGTCGTCAGCGTCACTCACGGTGGTCATTCTGCAACATGTCCGCAGCCGCCTGTGTCAATCGATGCCTTGCCTACTGGCTAGCTAGGCTTCTATTCTCCGATCCAAGAAATAGGAAATCCCCTCCAGTCCTGGCGGTCGTCACATGCGGAAACTACTTCTCCTGGCTCTCGTCGGGCTCGGCGCGCAGTTGGTCGACGGCAGCCTGGGCATGGCCTACGGCGTGACCTCGACCACCCTGCTCCTCGCGATCGGCACCAACCCGGCGGCGGCCTCGGCGACCGTCCACCTGGCCGAGATCGGCACCACCCTGGTCTCCGGCATCGCGCACTGGCGGTTCGGCAACGTCGACTGGAAGGTCGTCCTCAAGATCGGCGTGCCGGGCGCGATCGGCGCCTTCGCCGGGGCGACGGTCCTCTCCAACATCTCGACCGAGGTCGCGGCGCCGCTGATGGCGATCATCCTGCTGACCCTCGGCCTCTACGTCCTCATCCGCTTCACCTTCCAGGGCCTGCCCAAGGGCCAGCTCGGCAAGCCGCTGCGCAAGCGCTTCCTCGCCCCGCTCGGCCTGGTCGGCGGTTTCGTCGACGCCACCGGCGGCGGTGGCTGGGGCCCGGTCGGCACCCCGGCGATCCTGGCCAGCGGCCGGCTCGAACCCCGCAAGACGATCGGTTCCATCGACACCAGCGAGTTCCTGGTCGCCATCGCCGCCAGCCTCGGGTTCATCCTGGGCATCGGCAGCGAGAACATCGACTACGGCTGGGCGCTGGCCCTGCTCCTCGGTGGTGTCATCGCCGCGCCGATCGCCGCCTGGCTGGTCCGGCACATCCCGCCGCGGGTGCTCGGCGCCGCGGTCGGCGGTGTGATCGTCCTGACCAACACCCGCTCCCTGCTCCGCAGCGACTGGATCGACGCCCCGGACGGGGTGCGCTACGCGTTCTACGGCGTCATCTACGCCGCCTGGGCCGCCGCGATCGTCTACTCGGTGCTGCAGTACCGCAAGAACATCGCCGACGACCAGCGCATCATCGCCGAGGCGGAGGCCGCCGCGACCGGCGACGTCCCGGACGACAAGGACAAGGCGACCGCCAACGTCTGACCCGCGACGACCGGCGGCCGACGCCCGGGGTTCCACCGAACCCCGGGCATCCGTACGATGCGCCGATGTGGTGGAAGCGTGAGCGCACATCGGCGGCGTTGCCGGACCTCTGCGGCGATCTGGCGCGGGGGGTCCTCGCCCGGGACGAGAAGACCGCGGCGGCGGCCTTCCATGGCATCGGCCGCTCGATCGAGTCGGCCGGCCCGGACGAGTTGACCGAGGGCGCCCGCCGCCTGCGGCCGGCCCTGGAGCGGGTGCCGCTCGGCAACGGCACCGCGCTGGCCCAGGTCGCGGCCGGTCTGGTCGAGGCCGGCGCCGATCCGTTCGTGCTGCTGGACGTGCTGGTCGAGCGGGTCACCGACGGCCTCGAGCTCGGGGCCCGGTTCCCGGCGCTGGCCGAGAAGGACGGCGGCGAGTTCGAGGCGCCGGACAGCCAGGCCGCCGCGGACGTGCTGATCGAGCGGGTCACCCGGGCCGCGGCACAGGCCGGGATCGAGCGCGACGAGAGCATCCGGATCACCGAGTCGTACTTCACCGTGGACGACTGGATCCCCAGCCTGCTGCTGCCGTTGCAGCAGAAACGGGTCCGGCAGGCCGTCCGCGGCCGGGAACGGCTGGCCGCCGCAACCGCCGCGATGGAGGACCACGCCGACGCGGCGACGTGGATGTACGGGCTGCTCCAGGTGATCGACGACGAGGCGTTCCTGGTGATCCACCGGCCGAGCGGGCGCGCCTACCGGCTCACCGTCAGCGGGGTCGGCGACAACTTCCAGCTGCACACCCTGCTCGCCGCGACGCTGATCGGCGACCCGGCACAGGGCCTGATCGCCGGCGACCGCCCGCAGCCGGCGTGGATCGCCGCCGCCACCGACGGCCCGGAGCTGCAACCGGCCGGCGGGGTGCGCGGGCAGTTCGAGATGTGGGGCGCCGACGGCGATCGGGTCTGGGGCGAGGGCCGGCCCGCCGACGTCCCGGTCGTCGACGGGCACCGGGTCGTCGTGCTGGACGTGCCGTCCTACGCCCGGTCGTGGAACACCGGCCGGGTCTACCCGCTGATGTACCCGGAGATCACCCTGGACCGGATCCTGCCGGAGACCGAGGCGGCCGGCTGGCTGGCCCGGATCAGTGGTCGGGAGAACCGGGCGGAGCCATGATCCGCAGAGCGTTCGGGTCGACGGCGAGCCGCAGCGGGGTCGCCCCGCACGGCTCGCCGTCGACCTCGACGTGCGCCGGGCGGTCGGTCTCCAGCCAGATCTCGCCGACCGCCAGGAACGGCTGCTCCCGCAGCGTGCGACGGTGGCCGGTGAGCGCGTTGCGGGCGGTCTCGCGGATCAGCTCCAGCTTCGGCGCGCCGCCCACCGGATAGGCGACCAGCAGCCGGTCGTCGGCGTGCGCGTCGGCGGTGATCGGCCGGCCGGCGTGGAACCCGCCGTTGGCGACGTAGACCTGATGCGTGGTGAAGACGATCTCCCGCCCGCCGGCGCGGATCGTGGCCCGCAGCGGCCGGTGCCGGGCCAGCAGACCCAGCGCGGTGAGCGGGTAGGCGATCCGGCCGACGACCCGCTTCAGCCGGCTCGGCACGTTGATCATGATCTCGGCGGACAGGCCGATGCCGACGTGGTTGGTGAACGGCACGTCCCCGGCGATGCCCAGGTCCACGTCGATGACCTTGCCGTCGGTCAGCGTCGCGATCGCCTCGTCGAGGCCGGGCCGGATCCCGACCGTACGCGCGAAATTGTTCGTCGTCCCCAGCGGCAGCAGCCCGAGCGCGACGTCGCGGTGCGCCAGCATCCGCCCCGCGGTGCTGATCGTGCCGTCGCCGCCGCCCGCGACCAGCAGGTCCGGTCCGGTGGCGAGCGCCGCCCTCAGCGAATTCTCCAGCTCGCCGGGCCGGTCCACGGCATAGGCGCCGAGCAGTTGGAACCCGGCGCCGACCAGGCGGGCGTGCGCGTCCGCATACAGTTGCCGGCCACGCCGCGACCGCGCGTTGACGACGAGAGCCGCCCGCCGCTCACGCCGGATGTCATCGGTCAGCTCCTGCTTCGTCCGCACCGGACGACCCTATCTGCCGGAGATCACGGATCGTCGACCCGCACACCCCGGCCACCGCCGTCGCACGCCGACCCGGCAGCGCACGCCGACCCGGCAGCGCACGCCGACCCGGCAGCGCACGCCCACCCGGCGGTCCGGGTCAGCGCACGCTGACCCGGACGCTGTCGAAGCCGCGCAGCACGAACCCGGGCCCGCGCACCGGCTCGGCGGCCAGAGCGAGCCGCGGCGCTCGGTCCAGCAGCGCCGCCAGAGCCGTCCGCAACTCGACGCGGGCCAGCGGAGCGCCGAGGCAGAAGTGCAGACCCGCCCCGAAGCTCAGATGCGGGTTCGGATCCCGCCCGGCGTCGAACCCGTCCGGATCGGCGAACACCGCCGGATCCCGGTTGGCCGCCCCGAGCAGCGTCGCGACCTCCGCTCCGGCCGGCACGGTCACACCCTCGATCTCCACATCGGCCGCCGCCGTGCGGA
Organism: Actinoplanes utahensis; assembly: GCF_016862455.1. Lineage (GTDB taxonomy): Bacteria > Actinomycetota > Actinomycetes > Mycobacteriales > Micromonosporaceae > Actinoplanes > Actinoplanes utahensis. Next base: position 49,067 of record NZ_BOMZ01000044.1, on the reverse strand, counting down.
CGAACAACTGCGACGGCGAGTCGTACCGCAGCATCTCCTCCACCGCCGCCGGGATCAGCGCCCGGTCCGCCCGCACCCGGGCCAGCTCACCCGGATGCCGCAGCAACGCGACGACACCGTTGCCGAGCCCGTTCACCGACGCCTCGTGACCCGCGTTGAGCAGCAGGATCGCCGACGCCACCAGTTCGTCGCCACTGAGCCGGTCGGAGCCGTCGCGAACCGCCACGAGATGACTGATCAGATCCTCGCCCGGCTCGGCGACCCGTACCTCCGCCAGGTCCCGCAGGTAGCCGGCGAACTCCCCGCAGGCCGCCAGCGCGGCGGCCTCGATCTCCGGCGTGCGGGTCATCTCGTACATCCGCACGATCGCCGCCGACCACGGCCGCAACCGGTGCCGGTCGGCCCGCGGAACCCCCAGCAGTTCCGCGATCACGGTCACCGCGAGCGGCTCGGCGAAGTCCGCCAGCACATCGAACTCGTCACCCGCCGCCGCCAGCAGCGCCGCCGCCTCCGCCGCGACCGCCGTACCGAGCCGTTCCACATGCCCGCGCCCGAACGCCTTCGCCACCAGCGACCGCAGCCGCGTGTGCACCGGCGGCTCGTTCTCCATCATCTGCTCCCGGTGCAGCAGATTGAACGCCGCATAGACCTCGGCCGGCTCCCGGTCCCGCCAGAACCGCCCCAGCCGCCGGTCCCGCAGCACCGCGCCCACCGCCGCATGACTCGCCGCCAGCCATCGCCCGCTGCCCGGGTCGAAGCTCACGGCGGCCCGTTGGCGCAGCCGCGCCAGTTCCGGGTACGGATCCGCCAGGAACCCGGGATCGGAGAAATCCACCGGCGGTCTCCTCACGAGCAGATGAAGCGGGGCTCCGGGTCGTACTTCCAGGTGAACTTCTCCCGCTTGACGACCTTGCCACCCTTGTGGAACAGCCGCCACGCGTCCTGGGTGAAGCCGGGCAGGCCGCCGGTGGCGATGCAGGACGGCCCGTCCGGTTTGGTGATCGTCGGCGGGGACGTGACGTTGCGCCGGTCGCTCCACTCGGTGGACACCTTGTCCCACACCTTGGTGCTCCAGACCGACACGGTGATCGTCTCGCTGGTGTGAGCGGTGTCGATCAGTACCCCGTACGGCGAATCGTTCTGGAACTTGAAGTCCAGGTCCGGCCAGAAGATCGTGGACTCGATGACCGCCGGGTAACGGTCGAAATAGAACGAGTGCGGCTTGTGCTCGACGTCCTTGAGGCCCGCGTAGTACGTCGCGTTGAACAGCGTCGTGGTGAACTGCGAGACCCCGCCGCCGACGCCCGGCTGCAGGTGCCCGCCGACGATCACCGGCGCGTCCTTGTAGCCCTGCCGGTACCCGCGTTCCCCGGTGTGCTTGTTCAGCGAGAACGTCTTCCCGGGCAGCACCAGCGCGCCGCGGACCTGCTCGGCGGCCTGGATGATGTTCTGGCTGCGCGGCGACGACAGCCCGCCCGGGAACTTCGTGGTGAAGGTCGAGACCTTCTCGGTGATCCCCAGCCTCTGCAGGTCGGCCGCATCGGTGGCGGGTGCGGCGGTGGTGAGGGACCCCGCGACGGTACGCCCGGACGTGCTCGTGACCGTCTCCAGGAGCCGCGGCGCCAGACCGGCGAGATCCAGAGCCCGGCCCTCGGCCCCGGCGACGATCGTCGGCTTCCCGCCGGCGAAGGCGAACGACGCGTCCTTCGCCGGCACCTCGATCCTCTTCAGTTGCGGGCCGAGCGCCGCCCGCAGTCGCGCCGGATCGAACCGCGGGACGATCCGCCCGCTCGCGTCCCCGGTCAGCAGCAGGCTCTTCGCGATCGCGGCCGGCGGGATGGTCAGCGTGCCGCGCTCGGAGGTGACCGTGACCGGCGCGGCGACCGCGGGCCGGGCGACCGTCTCGACCAGCTCGTCGACCTCGGCGGCGGTGGTCGCCGGCCGCAGCTCGGCCAGCGGAACGGTCACCGCCGTCCCGGACAGCCAGCCGGCTTTCAGCGCCTGGGCCGACGTCCGCGGGTCGAGGCCCCGGCCGGCCCGCGGATGGACCGCTTTCGGGGTGAGCCCGGTGAACGTGACGGCGGGCGCCCGCATCGAGGTGCCGACCGTTCCGACGGCCTGGCGCAGCGCCGCGTCGAGCAGGGCCGCGTCGACGGTGACGATCGGGGCCACGGCACGGGTGCCGAACAGCGACGGGCGGCCCCGGCTCGCGGCGTCGACCGTCGCGTCCACGTCGACGGTCAGGCCGATGTCGGCGGGCCGCAGCCGGGCGCCCCGGCCCTCGACGGTGAGCTGGACCGGCGCGGTCACCGCGGGGTCGCTGGCGAGGTGGGTGTGCAGCGCGGCGGAGGCCCCGGCCCGGCTCCTGCCACCCAGGTCGACGCCGAGCACGGTGACGCCGCGCGGGATGTCGCCGTGCAGCGTCCAGACGGCGGCGGCGCCGGCTCCGGCGGCGAGCGCCAGGACGGTCAGGCCGGTGACGAGCAGCCGGCGGCGTTTCGGCGCGGCCGGGGGCGCCGGGGCCGCGGCGCCCGGCGGGAGCCGATCGTGGGTGGGTGTGGCCTGCTGCGGCAGCCGTACGGTCGGCTGGCGGTCACTGGCGGTGGTCACCGGGCCTCCTGGGGGAGTGGGGGGCGGCGAGCCAAGGATGCTAGTCGATCACAGGTTCCCGTCGGACAGTCAGTGGGTCACGCTCGTTGCCTGGCACACAGCGCGGTCCGGACCGTGCTGACCAGTTTCTCCCGGTCGAACGGCTTGGCCAGGATGGTGGAGCCCGGTTCGAGGTTGTTGCCGTGCTCGTCGAAGAGCGACTCGGCGAACCCGGAGACGAACACCACGCACAGGTCCGGTCGCCGCCCGGCCGCGATCCGGGCCAGTTGACGGCCGTCCATGCCGGGCATCACCACGTCGGTGACCAGCGCGGCCACCTCGCCGCCGTTGCGTTCCAGCAGGGCCAGCGCCTCGGCGGCGCCGGACGCGGTCAGCACCCGGTACCCGGCGCCGGACAGCATCCGCGCGGTGACCTGGAGCACGGCGTCCTCGTCGTCGACCAGCAGCAGGGTCTCGCCGCCACCGCGCCCGGTCCCGGACGGCTGCGGCCGGGGCGGCGGCGGGGCGGGCGGCGCGCTGCCGGCCACGGCCGGGAGCGTGACGGTGACCGTGGTGCCCCGGCCCACCTCGGACTCCAGGGTGAGCTGGCCGCCGGCCTGGCTGACGATGCCGTGCGCGGTGGACAGACCGAGCCCGACCGTGCCGGTGGTCGACTTGGTGCTGAAGAACGGCTCGAAGACGCGGGCCAGCACGTCCGGCGGCATGCCGGTGCCGGAGTCCCGGATCGTGGTGGCGACCCGGTCGCCGGGGGCCGACGTGCTGATCGTGACGGTGCCGCCGTCCGGCATCGCGTCGGCGCTGTTGCGGACCGCGTTGTGCAGCACCTGGGAGAGCTGGTCCGGGTCGGCCTTCACCTTGGGCAGGTCGGCGGCCAGGTCGAGGACCAGTTCGGTGCGCGGCCCGGCGGCGGCGGCCAGCGAGCCGGCCCGATCCCGCAGGAGCGTGTTCAGGTCCAGTTCGACCGGCTTGTTGACCTCCTTGCGGCCGAAGGCGAGCAGTTGCTGGGTGAGCGTCTTGGCCCGCTCGCCGCCCTTGATCACCTGGGCCAGGTCGCCGAGCAGCGACTCCGCGGCCTCGGCCGGCACGGTGCCGTCCTCGCGCCCGTCGTTGATCGTCTCGATGGCCAGGTTGGTGTATCCGAGGATGGCGCCGAGGATGTTGTTGAAGTCGTGCGCGGTGCCGCCGGCCATCCGCCGCAGGCTGTCGAGGCGTTCCGCGTCGCGGTGGCGGGCCTCGTCCTGGCGGCGCCGGGTCTCCTCGTGCAGCCGCTGCTCGGCCATCGTCACGTCGGACACGTCGTCGATCATGAGGACCGCGCCGGTCAGGCCGTCGTCATCGTCGCGCGTCTGCCGCAGGTGGATGCGCAGCGACCGGGCGGTCCCGTCGAGCCGGGTGATCCGGTGGGTGAAGCGCAGCTCGGTGTCCTCGCCGGTGCCGCGCAGCAGGTTCAGCGCGGGTTCGCGGTCGGCCGCGCCGAGGCAGTCCAGCCAGCCCCGGCCGACGAGCCGGTCCACCGGCACCTGGGTGATCTCGGCGAGCCGCGCGTTGACGTAGTCGGCGTGCCCGTCCCGGTCGATGATCCCGATGCCGACCGGTGAGGCGACGGCCATCGCCTCGAACCGGCGTTCGGTGTCGTGCAGCGCCCGGACCTTCTCGATCAGCTTGGCGTTGACCGCGTGCAGGTGCGCCTGGGCGAAGTCGGCGTCGGCGGTGACCCCGACGTCGACCGGCCCGCCGGCCAGCGCGGTGTCGATCGCGTCGAGCAGGGCGTCCGGGTCCTGGGAGCGCAGCACCACCTGGCTGACCCCGCAGGCCTCGGCGATCGGCCGGGTCTCCGGCTCCAGGTAGTTGGCGGTGTAGAAGATCACCGGGGCCTGGGCGGCCTCCCGGTCCGGGTCCGCGCGCAGCCGGTGGACCAGTTCCAGGCCGTCGATGCCGGGCATCAGGACGTCGGAGACCACCACGTCGGGGTGGTGGGTGTGGGCGAGGCGGAGCGCGTCGGCCCCGTCGTGCGCCTCGATCACGTCGTGGCCCCGGAAGCCGAGCAGCATGCGCACGATGTCCCGGTTGGCGGCGACGTCGTCGACGACCATCACTGTCGCCACGGCATCGGCTCCTTGAGGCGAGTCGGTGGGTGCTATGTCCGCATTAAGGCTAAAGCAGATAAAGGTCGCATGTACGTTGATGCTGAATCGGATTCGGATTGATGGAGGGGCCGCGCGGTGCTGGGACGGGGATTGTCGCTGTTGACCGGGGTGGCCGCCGGGATCACCGCGGTGGTGGTGTCCCGCCGGGCCCGCCGGGACGTCAGCAAGGTCGCCCTGGAGAACGCCCGGCTCGCCGCGATCGTCGAGGCCTCCCAGGACGCCATCGTCAGCAAGACCCCGAACGGCACGATCAAGAGCTGGAACCCCGGAGCCGAGCGACTGTACGGCTACACCGCCGAGGAGATGGTCGGGCACGACGTCAGCCGCCTGCTGCCGGCCGACCGTCTCGGTGAGGAGCGGGAGCTCCTCGCCCGGGTGCGCCGCGGCCAGGCCCCGACCCGGTACGAGACCCGCCGCAAACGCAAGGACGGCGCCGAGATCGAGGTGTCGCTCAGCATGGCCCCGATGCGCGACACCGACGGCACCGTGGCCGGCACCGCCACCGTCGCGCACGACATCACCTCCCGGGTCCAGGCCGACCAGCGCCGCCGCGCCGAGCGCGAACAACTCGAGATGATCATGCAGGCGGCCAGCGACCCGTTCTTCACCATGGACGGCGCCGGGGTGATCACCGAGTGGAACCGGCAGGCCGAGCAGGTCTTCGGCTGGGAACGCGCCGAGATCCTGGGTCGCGAGGTGGCCGGCACGGTGCTGCCGGAGGCGTACCGGCCCGCGCTGCGCCGGCTGCTCGACGGCCGCCTGGAATGGCTGCTGGACCGGCCCACCGAGATGGCCGCGACGCACCGCGACGGCCACGAGATCCCGGTCGAGCTGACCATGTGGCGGATCCGGCACGGCGGCGCCCCGCACTTCCACGGCTTCGTCCGGGACATCACCGCCCGGTTGCAGACCGAGCAGGCCCTCGCCGAGGCCCGGGACCAGGCGCTCGAGACGGCCCGGCTGAAGTCGCAGTTCCTCGCCTCGATGAGCCACGAGATCCGCACCCCGATGAACGGCGTGATCGGGCTGACCGGCCTGCTGCTCGGCACCCGGCTCGACGAACGGCAGCGGCGCTACGTCGAGGGGATCAGCGCCGCCGGGTCCGCGCTGCTCGCGGTGATCAACGACATCCTCGACTTCTCCAAGCTGGAGGCCGGGAAGGTGCTGCTGGAGGAGGCGAACTTCCAGCTCCGCAAGCTGCTCGACGAGGTGGTGGCGCTGGTCGCCCCGCCGGGCACGCACGACCGGCTGACGGTCACCGCGCTCTGCGATCCGCGCCTGCCGGCCGTCCTCGGCGGCGACCCGGCCAAGCTGCGCCAGGTGCTGCTCAACCTGGTCGGCAACGCGGTCAAGTTCACTCCGCACGGGCGGGTCACGGTGACCGCGAGCCCGGACGCCGAGTCGGCCTGCGAACCGGGCGCGGTGCCGGTCCGGTTCGAGGTGCACGACACCGGCATCGGCATCGACGAGCACCAGCGGGAGCGGTTGTTCGAGGCGTTCATCCAGGCCGACGCCGGGACCACCCGGCGGTTCGGCGGGACCGGGCTGGGCCTGGCGATCAGCCGCGACCTGGTCGAGGTGATGGGCGGCCGGATCGGGGTGGACAGCGTCCCGGGCGAGGGCAGCACGTTCTGGTTCACGGTGACGCTGCGCGCCGCGCGGGAGGATTCCGACCTGTCCGAGCGGCACTCCCTCGACGGGCTGCGGGTGCTGGTGGTGGACCGCAACGACGACGACCGTACGGTCCTGGCCGAGCAGCTCGGTCAATGGTCGATGGACGCGATCGGGGTGCCGGACACGGCCGGCGCGGTCGATGTGATGCGCGACGCCGCCGCCACCGGACGGCCGATCGACCTGCTGATCGTGGACATGCACGCGGCGCCGGGGGAGACGCTCGGGCTGACCCCGCCGGACTGCCCGGAACCCCGGACCATCCTGCTCGCCGACGATCCGCACCACCTGCCCAGCGAGCCGGACCTGACCTGGGTGTCGGCCGCCTTCGCCAAGCCGCTGCGGCAGTCGCAGCTGTACGACGCCCTGGTCGGGGTGCTCGTCGGCCCGTCGCCGGGAACCGCGCCGGACACCCCGCGGGCGACCCGGCGCGGTCATCTGCTGCTGGTGGAGGACAACGAGATCAACCGTACGGTCGCGCTGGGCCTCCTCGCGAACCTCGGCTACAGCGCCGACGTGGCGGTCAACGGGCGGGAGGCGGTCGAGTACGCCGGCCGGCGGGACTATGCGGCCATATTCATGGACTGCCTGATGCCGGAGATGGACGGATACGCGGCCACCGCCGAGATCCGCCGCCGCGAGCGCCCGGGGCGGCACGTGCCGATCATCGCGCTGACCGCCAGCGCCCTGGCCGAGGACCGGGCCCGCTGCCTGGACGCCGGGATGGACGAGCACCTGGCCAAGCCGCTCATCCCGGCCGACGTGGCCCGGGTGCTGGAACGCTGGGCGGCCCCGCCGGAGAAGGCGGAGGAGCCGGCCCCGGGAGTGGTGGCGGAGATCGAACGGCGGCTCCACCAGCTGCGCGGCCCCGACCCGGCGGCCACCGCGGGGGCGCTGGCCGGCCTGCTCGCCACCCTGTCCGCGAAGATCCCGGAACACCTGGACCGGATGCAGCAGGCCCTCGCCTTCGACGACACGGACCTGCTGCGCACCGAGTCGCATCAGCTGATGGGCGTGCTGGCCAACCTCGGGGCGAGCGCCGCGACCTCCGCCTGCGCCACGATCGAGAGCGCCGCCCGGGCCGGCGACCTGGACGCGGCCGTCGCCGCGTACACCGCCGCCCGCCCGGCGATCATGGAGGTACGGGACGCCGCCGACCGGATCCGCCGCTCCCGCCCGGCGGGAGCCGAGGCGTCGTAGCGGCTCAGGCGCCGACCCGCTCCCGGCGGTCGGCGTACAGGCTGGTGGCGGTCACGGTGGCCAGGGTGAGACCGATGACGGCCAGCGACGCCGCGATCGGGATGTCCGGCACGCCCGCCCAGACCTTGTGCGCCCAGTGCAGTACCAGCTTCACCCCGATGAACGCCAGGATCAGCGCCAGCCCGAAGTTGAGGTGCCGCAGCTTGTCCAGGACGTTGTGCAGCACGAAGTACAGCGCACGCAGGCCGAGCAGGGCGAACGCGTTCGTTGCGAACACCAGGTACGGGTCCTCGGTGACACCGTAGACGGCCGGCACCGAATCGACCGCGAACACCAGGTCGGTCATGAAGACGGCGGTCACCACCAGTGCGAGCGGGGTCAGCGTACGGCGGCCGTCCAGCCGCACGGTCAGCTTCCCGCCGTCGTAGCTGTTGCTCACCGGCATCAGCCGGCGCATCAGCCGTACGCTGCGCATCCGATCGATGTCGACCTGGTACTCCTCGCGCCGCAGCGCCTCCCGGAACACCTTCACCGCGGTCAGCAGCAGGATCGCGCCGAACAGCAGGAACGCCCACGTCCCGCTCTGCAGCACCACCGCGCCGGCCGCGATGAAGATCGCCCGCAGCACCAGCGCGCCCGCGATGCCGTAGAGCAGCACTCGCTGGGCCAGCTCCGGCGGCACCGCGAACGCCGCGAGCAGCAGCATGAACACGAACAGGTTGTCGACCGAGAGCGACTTCTCGACGATGTAGCCGGTCAGGAACTCCATCGCGGGCCGCTGCCCGTACACCTGCCAGAGCACCAGCCCGAACGCGCCCGGGAGCGCCAGATAGAACAGTGACCAGCCGACCGCCTCGCGCATCGCCACCGCGTGCGGGCGGCGGGTGATCACGAAGTCGACGGCCAGCAGAACCAGCAGCACGGCGATGGATATCGCCCAGAGCCGCGGGGAAGCGATGGACGGCAGATCGAGCATGGGGCCCCCTCGGACACGAGTCATCGTCCGAGGTCTCCCTCACCCGTGTGGATCACCGGGCGAACGCACGAGGGCACTTCCGTCGTGCCCGTGGTGACCGCCACGCTCTCGCGGAGGTACTCCCCTCGCGGGCCAGCATAGACAGGAGCAGGCCGCGGAACCACGCTTCACCACCGATTTCGGCATGCCGGATGACGCGCCGTGACCGCCGGAGGGACGTGGCGGGTGAGCAGCCCGCACCGGCGTCAGATCAGGTTCCGGAGGGTCGCCGCGAAACGCGCGGGGGCCCGCAGATGCGGGAGACAGGGCCGCTTGCCCGCTCGCGGCTGTGTGCGACTGCCGTACCAGCAGCGGTACGACGAGAGCACGCTCCGGTCGAACCGGGCCTCGGTGAACTGCCGGTACGGCCCCGGCACACCGGCCAGGTCAGCGATCGCCCGATGCTGTTCCGGGCTCTCCGGCGGCGCCGCCGGCTCGTCGAAGGTCAGCACCGCCCGGGTCGCGTAGGAGCCGGCGAACGCGTCCGCGAGCAGCGCTCCCTCGCCCTGTCCGACGAGCACCGGCGCCCGGTGCAGTTCCAGGTTGCGGACCAGCACGGCGAGGTCGCGGGCCAGCGCTTCCAGATCGTTGTCGCCCCGGGCCGCGGACTGGCCGTGGCCGGGGAGATCGACGGCGACGACACTGCACGCGTCACCGAGCTCGGCCGCGACCGGCCACCAGATGGTGCGGTCGTAGAACAGGCCGTGCAGCAGGACGACCGGGCGGCCGAACCGGCCCCAGCGGTCGTAGACCAACAGGTTCTTCGGGGTTCCGTGGGCGTGGGTGGTGCGGCGCGGGGGTTGAGGATGCACGGCGATGGACTTCCTGGTTCGGGGGGACACCAAACATGCGCCGGATGCCCCGCGGAATCCAAACATTGCCCGAAATTGATCTCTCGATGATCGTGATACGTATAGGGACGTGCGAAGTCCCTCTCCTGCCCTGACCAACGCCCCGGCGCTCGGGCCGTGGCGGGCGATCCTCGGATTCGGGCTGGTGAGTCTCGCCGCCGACATGGTCTACGAGGGCGCCCGCTCGATCACCGGTCCGCTGCTCGCCGGTCTGGGCGCGTCCGCGCTGGTGGTCGGCCTGGTCACCGGAGCCGGCGAGGCGGCCGCGCTGCTGCTGCGCCTGGTGTCCGGCCCGCTCGCCGACCGCACCGCCCGGTACTGGTCGCTCACCATCGCCGGGTACGGCCTGACCGCGATCTGCGTGCCGCTGCTGGCCGTCACCCCGCTGCTCGGCGGCGCCGGGCTGGCCGTCGCCGCCGTCCTGATCGTCACCGAGCGGATCGGCAAGGCGATCCGCTCCCCGGCCAAGTCGGCACTGCTCGCCGAAGCCGCCGGAGCGGTCGGCCGGGGCCGCGGGTTCGCCGTCCACAAGGCCCTCGACCAGATCGGCGCGTTCGCCGGGCCGCTGCTGGTCGCGGCGCTGATCGTGGTCTTCACCGAGCCGGGGCCGGCGCTCGCGCTGCTGGCGATCCCCGGCGCCGCCGCGATGATCCTGCTGGTGTGGATCCGGCGGCGGTTCCCGGCTCCGTCACCGCAGGACCGGGGTGTGCCGGACACCGGCCGGCTGCCACGGCGTTTCCACTGGTTCGCGGTGTCCGCCGGGCTCGCCACCGGCGGGCTGCTCACCTTCGGGCTGATCTCCTACCACGCCGCCGAGACCGGCCGGATCCCGATCGCCGCCGTGCCGGTGCTGTACGCCGCCGCGATGGCCGCGGGCGGGCTCGCCGCCCTGGCCAGCGGCCACCTCTACGACCGCTGGGGCGCCCGCGTCCTCTACGCGCTGCCGGTCCTCGCCGCCGCCACCCCCGCGCTCGCCCTCTCCGGCGGCACCGCCGCGATCGTCGCCGGCACGATGCTCTGGGGCGCCGCCGTCGGGGTGCAGGACTCCACCGTCAAGGCGCTGGTCGCCGATCTGGTCGCGGCGCCCCGCCGGGCCACCGCCTACGGCGTCTTCGCCGCTGTCCAGGGTGTCGCCGCGCTCGCCGGCGGCGTCCTCGCCGGCGCCCTCTACGAACAGTCGACGGCCCTGCTCGCCGTGGTCTTCGCCGTCGCGCAGGCCGCCTCCGCGATCCTGCTGACGGTGACCCTCCGGATGCGCTGATCGCCCATGCCGGGCAGCGAAACCGGCCGCGGTGCGGTAGGGATGGGTGATGAGCGACCTGAGGCTCCATCGCAGACTGCTGCTCACCGCGGGTTCCGGCGTCCTCGGCGTGACCGTCCTCAACACCCTCACCGGCTGCACGAAGGCCGATCCGGCGCCGGCCGGGAGCACCGCTCCCTCGGCCGGCGCGACGCCGTCCGCGACCGGCGCCACGGTGACCGGCGACTGGCGGCGCGTCGACCTGTCGTTCGTCTCCGTCTACCTGCTGATCCGCGGCGGCGAGGTGGCGGTCGTCGACACCGGCACCGCCGGCTCGGCGACCTCGGTCGAGGACGTGCTGAGAACCGCCGGTCTCGGCTGGGCCGCGGTCAAGCACGTGATCCTCACCCACCAGCACCAGGACCACGCCGGCGGCCTCGCGGAGATCGCGCCGCTGGTCGGCGCCACGCTGTACGCCGGGACCGACGACGTCACCGCGATCGGCGAGCCGGGCGGCAGGAAGCTGCGGGCGGTCAAGGACGGCGACGAGGTCTTCGGCCTCCAGATCGTCGGGACGCCCGGGCACACCCTGGGCCACGTGTCGATCTTCGAGCCGGCGACCGGTGTGCTGGTGGCCGGGGACGCGCTGCGCAACCTGGACGGCCTGCAGGGCTCGGCCCCGGAGTACACGTCCGACCAGGGCAAGGCCGCCGCCTCGGTGAAGAGGATGGCCGCCCTGGACGTCACGGCGATCCTGCCCGGCCACGGCGACCCGCTCACCACCGGCGCGAAGGAAGCCCTGCAGAAACTCGCGGCCTCGCTGTGAGGACCCGGTTCTGACACCCGCGCGATCCGGTCCGGCAACCGGTCCGCACCCGGGCCGGGCGATGGTGGTCGAGTGGAGTCGACGGGGGACCGGAAACGTGGCGGCCGGGCGCTGCTGCTCGCGGGCGTGCTGCTCGCGCTGCTGGCGCCGCTGCTCGGCGACGCGGCACGGCAGGCCGCGTACGTCGTCGTCGCCCTGGCCGCGCTGGCCGCGGTCCGGGGCGGGCTGCGCCGGTACCCGCGGGCCCGGCGCTGGGCCTGGTGGCCGCTCGGCGCCGCCATGATCTGCTCCGCGTGCGCGAACGCGGTCTGGGGCGCCGGGCTGGCCGCCGGGCTGCCGGTGCCGGACGCGCTGACCCTCGTCGACGTCGTCTACCTGGCCATGTACCCGCTGCTCGCGGCCGGGCTGCTGGCCCTGCCGGACACCCGGGGCGCGCGCTGGGCCGGGCTCACCGAGGCCGGCGTGGTGCTCTGCACCGGCATCGTGCTGATCTGGGTGCTGCTCTACGGCCCGTTCGTGCACGACGCCGGGCGGTGGCAGGGCGCGGCCGGCGTCCTCGCGTACCCCGCCGCCGACCTGCTGGTCCTCGCCGCCGCCACCCGCATGATCGCCGTCCGGAGCCGGCTGAGCCGGTCGGACCTGGCGCTGCTCGGCGCGGCCGTGGTGCTCACCGTCGCCGACGTGATCTGCTTCCTCTCGGTCGCCGCCGGCGGCTCCTGGTCCGGGCCGGGCTGGAGCGCCACCGGCTGGGTGCTGGTGTTCCTGCTGATCGGGGCCGCCGCCCGGCATCCGGACGCGGCCGGAACCGGCGCCCCGGCGAACGGCCCGGCCCGGACCTGGACGTCGGTGGCCGCCAACGTCGTCCTCGTCATGATCGGCCCGGCCGCCACCGCGTACCTGCTGGCCACCGAGGACCCCAGCCGCGGGCTGGACCGGATCGACCTGGCCGTGCCGATCGGCGCGACCGCGCTCACCGCGCTGCTGCTGGTCCTCCGGCTCACCCACACCAGCGAGCTGGCCGACCGGCGTGCGGCTCGCCTGTGCGACGCCCTCGACGAGCAGGACGGGCTGCAGCGCGAGCTGAGCCACCAGGCCCGGCACGACGCGCTCACCGGCCTGCCGAACCGCGGCGAGCTGCAGCGCCGGGTGGCGGGCGGCGACGGCGCGCTGATCCTGATCGACCTGGACGGCTTCAAGGACGTCAACGAGCGCCTCGGCCACCCGACCGGTGACGCCCTGCTGCTCGCGGTCGGGCGGCGGCTGAGCGACCTGGCCGGCGACGGCGGGACGGTGGCCCGGCTCGGTGGCGACGAGTTCGCGCTGCTGCTGGCCGGCGCCGGGCCGGTCGAGGCGGCGGCCCGCGGCGAGCTGCTGCTGTCCGCGCTGCGTGAGCCGGTGCCGGCCGGCGGGCAGTCGCTGCACGTGACCGCGAGTGCCGGGATCCGGGTCTACGACCGGCTGGCCGACCCGGTCCAGGTGCTCAGCGACGCCGACCTGGCCCTGTACGCGGCCAAGGCGTCCGGCAAGGACCGGGCCGCCGTCTTCGACGTGGCGATGCGCCGGGAGCAGGCCGACCGGATCCGCCTGCTGGAGCGGCTGCGCGCGGCCGTCGCCGCCGACGAGTTCGCCGTGCACTACCAGCCCATCGTGGCCCTCGACGACGCCCGGCCGGTGGCGGTCGAGGCGCTGGTGCGCTGGCTGCCACCGGGACAGCCGCCGATCGGGCCGGACCGGTTCATCCCGGCCGCCGAGGACAGCGGCCTGATCGTCGCGCTCGGCGAGTGGGTACTGCGGCGGGCCTGCGCCGACGCGGCCGCCTGGCACCGGCGGTGGGGCACCACGGTCACCGTCAACGTCTCCCCGCGCCAGCTCGTCGACCCGCAGTTCACCGCGAAGGCCCTGGCCGCGCTGCGGGACAGCGGCTTGCCCGCCACCGCCCTCACCCTGGAGATCACCGAGGGCGTGCTGGTGCGCTCCGGGGCGCCCGCGCAGCAGGCGCTGCAGCACCTGGGCGCGCTGCGGGCCGAGGGCGTCCGGGTCGCCGTCGACGACTTCGGCACCGGCTACTCGTCGCTTGCCTACCTGCGCGACCTGCCGATCGACGTGCTGAAGATCGACCGGTCGTTCATGCCCGCCGACGACACCGACACCCGGCAGGCCGCCCTGGTCCGGGCGATCGTCGACCTGGCCGCCGGGCTCGGCCTGACCACCGTCGCCGAGGGGGTGGAGACCGGCTACCACGCCGACCTGCTGCGCGCCCTGGGCTGCCAGCGGGGCCAGGGGTACCACTTCGCCCGGCCGATCCCGGCAGCCGACCTGACCATGTTGCTCGCCGACGCCGTCACCGTTCAGGTGTGCCCGGCTCCGGCCGAACAGAACAGTGACGCCGGACGCGGAATGAGTGGCAAGTGACGGAAACAGGGCTGACCGGTATCGAACTGGTCGACGAGCTCGGCCGTGGCGCGTTCACGATGGTGCACCGGGCCCGCCGTGGCGACCGCTGGTACGCGGTGAAACGGCCGCTCGCCGCCGCGAGCGAGTACCCGCGGATCCGCACCGAGCTCCACCGCGAGGCGGCGCTGCTGGCCTGCATCGACGATCCCGGCGTGGTCCGGGTGCACGCGGTCGGCGACCTCGACGGGACGCCCGCCCTGGTGCTCGACCACCTGAGCGGCGGCTCGCTCGCCGACCAGCTCGGCGGCGGGTTGATGGCCGAGGAACGGGTGGTCGCGATGGCCGCTCGGCTGGCCCGCGGCCTGGCCGCCGCGCACCGGCTCGGCCTGGTGCACCGGGACGTCAAACCGAGCAACATCATGGTCGGCCCGGACCAGCCGGCCACCCTGATCGACTTCGGCCTGGCCCAGCTCGGCGACGAGCGCGGTGACGCCGACGAGGCGGTCGGCACCTTCCTCTACTCGTCGCCGGAGCAGTCCGGCATGCTCAAACGCCCGGTCGACGGCCGGTCCGACCTCTACTCGCTCGGCGTGGTGCTCTTCGAATGCCTCACCGGCCGGCTGCCGTTCGAGGCCGACGACGTCGGTGAGCTGCTGCGCCTGCACCTGGCCGCGCCGGTCCCGGATCTGGCGCAGCTGCGGCCCGGCATCGACCCGGCGCTGTCCGCGGTGGTGTCCCGGCTGCTCGCCAAGGACCCCGACGACCGCTACCCGGACGCCGTCGCGCTCCTGGCCGACCTGCGCGGCTGCCCCGGCGGCGCGGCGGCCGAGCAGCCCGCCGTCTCCGGCTGGCCGCTGCGCGGGCGCGCCGCCGAGGCGGAACGGCTCTCCCGCCGCTGGGAACGGGCCCGGGCCGGGCAGGGGGGCATCGCGGTGATCCGGGGTGCGGCCGGCTCCGGCCGGACCCGGCTCGCCGCCGAGGTGGCGGCCGAGGCGTCGGCGGCCGGGCTGCCGGTGCTGTGGGCGACCGGCCGCCCGGACGAGGCGTCCCCGCTGGCCGTGGTCCGGGAAGGGGCCGCCTCCTGGCGGGCCGGGCTGCGCCGGCTGCCGCCGCGGCAGCGCGCGATCGTCGAGGAGCAGGTCGCCGAGGCGACCGCGGTGGCCGGCGCCGGGCTGCTCGCCCGCCTGTTCGGGGATGTGCTGCCGGTCGCCGGCGAGCCGGCCTCCGGCGGTGACGAGCACGTCCTCGGGGCGGGCACCGCGTTCATCGGCGAGATGGCCACCCGCTCCGGCGGGCTGCTGCTGGTCGTCGACGACGCCCAGCATCTCGACTCCGGCACCCGGCAACTGCTGGAGAAGCTTTCCGCCGAACTGTCCGGGCTGCCGGTGCTGGTGCTGCTCACCGCGCCGGACGGCACGCCGGACCCGGCCGCCGGACTGGACGGGCCCGGCGTCCTCGAGGTGACCTGCGCCCCGCTGCCCGCGCCGTCGGTCGCCGACGTGATCGCCTCCCGGCTGCCCGGCGCCGAGGTGACCGTCGAGCTGGTACGGCACGTGACCGCGCGGACCGACGGGACGCCGCTGGCCGTGGTCAGCCACCTGCTGCGGCTGCTGGACGCCGGACTGCTCAGCCCGTTCTGGGGCACCTGGCGCCTGGACATCGCCGGCGCCGACGCGCTGCCGCCGGTCGCGGACGTCCGGGACATGATCGCCACCCGGCTCACCGGACTGTCCGAGGCCACCCTCGACTGCCTGACCGCGGCCGCGGTGGCCGGCATCCGGTTCCGCCCGGAGACGCTGCTCGCGTTCGGCGAGATCTCGCGTGTCGAGTTCGGGTGCGTATCGCGGCCGGACGCGGCACACCCGAACGGGGCCGACCCGGTGCTCGACTCGCTCGCGGCGGCGGCGGACCGGCACGTGCTGGAGCCCCGGCCCGGCGGCTGGTACGCGTTCGTCCACCCCCAGCTGCGCGACGTGCTGCTGGAACGGCTCGGCGAGGACCGGCTGCGGCGGATGCACGCCGACATGGCCCGAGCGCTGGAACGACTGCCGGAGGACCTGCGGGACGAGGGGCACGCGTACGCGGTCGCCCGTCACCTGCGCCAGGCCGGGGACGCCGCGTCCCCCGCCGACCGCCGGCGCAGCGCCGCCACGGCCGGCCGCCGGGCCCTCGCCGACCAGGCGCCCGCCGAGGCCATCGACTACCTGACCGACGCCGTCGCCGGGGATCCGGCGCCGGCCACCGAACTGCTGCACGTGCTGGCCCAGGCCCTGCTGCGGGCCGGGCGGCTGGACGAGGCCGATGCGTTGCTCGACCGGGCGCTGGCCGGTGAGCCGGACCGGGTGACCCGGGCCCGGCTGCTCACCACCCGCATCGAGCGGCACCACACGGTATGGGCCGACGACAAGGCCCTGGAGGCCACCCGCAACGCGCTGTCGGAGCTGCGCCGGCCGCTGCCGGGGGGCGTGTTCGCGCTGATCACGACGCTGTTCATCGCGCTGGCGGGTGGGCTCGTACGGCGTACCGGAATCGGCTTCGGAACCGCACGCGGCGGCAACCGGGAGACGCTCGCCGCGCTCGCCGCCGTCCTCGACGCGGGCGGCTATGCCGCCGGGGTCGGCCTGCACCTGAAGGAGGCGGGCATCCTGGCGTTGCGGGCCCTCTACGCGGTGAACCGTCTCGGTCCCTGCGCCGAGTACGTCCGGGTGTACAGCCTGATCGGGTACGTCACCGCGGTGATCAGATTGCGCGGTACCAGCGACCGCTGCCTGCAGCGGGCCGCCGCCGTCGCCGCGGGGCTGGGCGATCCCGGCCTGGGCGCCTACGTCGAGTGGATGCGTGGCTGCGCGCTGCTGATGAGTGGCGCCGACGACGGCAGCGTGTGGGAGAGGACCACCACCCGCAACGCCCGGTGGTACGTCCCGGCGCAGCTCATCCCCGGGTACGCCACCCTGGGCCTGCGTTACCTGCTGCGGGGGTACGTCGACGAGGCGGCCCGCGAGTACGAGCGCGGCGTCAGCCACCTCGCCGACCCCGCGCTCGCGTTCGGCACCTCGCTGGGCATGCTCAGCGTGATGGTCCCCGCCGGGCAGAGCCGGTTCGGCGAGGCGGCCGCCGCCCTCAAACGGCTGCGTGAGGCGTTCCCGCCCGGCACCGGCACCCGGGTGCAGCGGGCCAACAGCCTCACCGCCGCCGCCTGCGTCCTCCTCGAACAGGGCGAGGTCGGCCCGCAACTGGAGGAGGTGCTCGACGAGTTCTTCGCGCTCGGGCTGCGCCGCGGCGAGCTGATGCCGCAGCACCGGTGGCTGTACGTGTACCGGGCGCACGCCCGGCTCATCCAGTTCCGGTACGCCGCCGACGCCGACCGCCCGGCCCGGCTCGCGGTGGCCCGTGACGCGATCCGCGACCTCGGCCGGGTCGGCGGCACCCCGCTGCTGCGCTGCGTCCACCTGACCACCAAGGCGTCACTGCACCTGGCCGCCGGGGAGCCGCAGCGCTGCGTCAAGCTCGCCGACGAGGCCGAACGGCGGCTGCGGCAGGTCGACGCGCCGTTCATCCAGTACGAGGTGTTTCGGATCCGGGCGCGGGCCATGCGGGCGATGGGCATGACCAACGAGGCCGACCGGCAGGCCCGGTTCGCGCTCGGGATGACCACGTTCCACGGGTGGGAGCAGCGGCGGCGGCAGACCCGTACCGAATTCGGGGTGGACGAGGGTGCCGGGACGCACCGCCGGACCGTCGCCGAACGCCGCCCGGCCTCCGGCCGCAACCGGCACCTGGACGCGTTGCAGCAGGTCGGCGCGGCCGCCGCGACCATCCTCGACCCGCAGCAGCTGGCCAGCGTCGCCCTCGACGAGATGTTGCGCATCCTCGGCGCCGAACGGGCCATCTTCTTCCTGCTCGACGAGTTCGGCGAACCCGTCCGGTACTCCGGCCGGGACGTCTCCGGCGACCTCGCGGAAACCGGCGAGTACGGCGCCAGCCTGGTCCGCCGGGTCGCCGAGACCGGCGAACCGCTGGTGGTCACCGGCACCGAGCAGGGCGCCGCCCTCGGTTCCCGCAGCGCCGTCGTGCACGGCCTGCGCAGCATCCTGATCGCCCCGGTCCAGTTCAAGGGCCGTCTCGTCGCGGTCGTCTACCTGGACAGCCGGCTCGCCCGCGGCATCTTCACCGACGAGGACGTCGCCGTGCTCACCGCGGTCAGCAGCCACGTCGCACTGTCCCTGGAGACCGCCCGGGCCGCCCAGCTGCACTCGGCCGTCGAGGCGGCGCGCAAACAGCAGGCGCTCGCCGAGATGCTGCGGGCCAGCCTCGCCGAGCTCAGCGCGATCCTGGAGCCGGACCGCCTGCTGCGGCAGCTGTCCGGCACGCTCCAGACGCAGCTCGGCGCCTCGGCCGGCTGCCTGATCAGCCGGGACGGCGAGGTGCTGTCGGTGGTCGGTTCGGCGCCGCCGGAGGCGGTCGGCGCGACCCTGCAGCTGACCCTGGGCGAGGCGCCCGAGTTGCTGGATCCGGCGGAGACCGCGGGGGTACGGGAACGGATGCTCGCCGGCGCCCCGGTGGCGCTGGCCGTGCCCCTGACCGGACGCGACGGCCCGGCCGGCGCCGTGCTGGTCGGCGGCAGCGGGCTCGACGACACCAGCCGTCAGGTCGCGGCGGCGCTCGCCACCCAGGGCATGGCGGCGTACGAGAACGCCCGCCTGTTCAGCCGGGTACAGGAGCTGGCCACCACCGACGAGCTGACCGGGCAGCACAACCGGCGGCACTTCTACGCCATCTCCGGCGCGTTGGTCCAGGCGGCCGCGCGCAACGGGCGCCAGCTCGCGGCCGTGATGCTGGACATCGACAAGTTCAAGTCGATCAACGACACGTACGGGCACGGGGTGGGGGACGAGGTGATCCGTACCGTCGCCGCCCGGATCCGGGGCTGCCTGCGTCACTCCGACGTGCTCGGCCGTTACGGCGGCGAGGAGTTCGCCGCCGTGCTGCCCGACCACGATGGGCACGCCGCCGAACTGGCCGAACGGATCCGCCGGGCGGTCTGCGCCGAGCCGGTCCCGAGCGCGGCCGGCCCGATCCCGGTGACCATCAGCGTCGGCCTGACGCAGCTCGCCCCCGGTGACACCAGCCTGGACGAGCTGCTGGCCCGGGCCGACCATGCGCTCTACCGCGCGAAGGAGTCCGGCCGGAACCGTGTCATGATCGACTAGTCGTGAGCTGCCTACGGCGTTCCCGTACGGCCAGCCGCAGTGCCGGCCACAGCCGGAGCCGCCGGGAACTGTCGCACGCGGCCAGCAGCCGGGCGAGCGCCTCCCGCTCCTCCGGCGGAACCACCGTGATCACGATGACCACCGGCAGCGCGGCCGCGACGATCTCGGTCAGCACGATCACCGCGAGCGCCCCGAGCGCGATCAGCACCAGATGACCGGGCATCTCGGTACCTCCTCGCCGCTCATCGCATCGTCGCGACGGCGGCCGCGACGAGCATCGCGAGGGCGATCATGGCAGCGAAGGCGACCGTCGCCGCGGCCGCCACGGCCTGGATGAGAGCCCCGATCGGGGACATCGCCCGCTTCAGCAAGCGCAGGACGACGACGAGGCAGACCCCGGCGAGCGCCAGGTAGAGCAGGGGCTGCGACAGCAGGGACGTGCCGATCGCATCCCAGGGCGCCGGGTCCCGCGGCGCCGCTTCCCGGGCCACGGAGAGGGAGGTGAGAAGGAAGGACATGACAGCCTCCGATCCTGGTGTCCGCGCGGGATCACCGCGCATATGCACCGACGGGGTCGTGAGTGATCACCGTCCGTGATCCAACGCTGGAGGGAGATGACAGCCCGTGACCCTTGAGAACGAATATGCACTTCTATGCGATTGATCGCAATCGTCATGCCACAGAGTGAATGTGGACTTCCGATCAGGTGATCCGATGTATAGGCTCGGTCCCCGTCACGGTGTCACTGGGTGAACAAAGTGGCCCGCGTCAACCCTTGCTTACCAGCGGGGTTGTGGTTAGGTGAGTCGCGAAGCCGAATATTCGACAAGCCTGCCGGGCCTTGACAACGGACGTAATCTTCTGCTTGTGAATTCTGACAATCAGGGCGTTCCGGGCAGCGGCACCGACGCCCCCAAGCTGACCCTCGTCACCACGGTCTGCGGTCCCGGCAGTTGCCCGACCGTCTACCGGACCGACCGCAACACCCTGGTGGTGCAGGGTTACACCGTCGCCTCGGACAGCGTCGACATCGACGTGCCAGCCGGTGAGCAACTCGTGGAGATTCCGATGGAACTGCTCGAGGCGGCCATGCGGAGTACTGAATAAGATGAATTCCTGACGAGACGGAGGGGGGCGAGTGCGGTGTCTGACTCGCCCGAACCGGCCGACCAGCCCGTCGAGACGATCGGACAGATTCTGGCGCGGTGCCGCCGACGGCAGGGGCTGAGCGGCCAGGCCCTCGGCGATCGGGTCGGCATGAGCCAGGCCAAGATCTCCCGCCTGGAGACCGGCGTGGTCGCCGCCGAGCCCGGCGACGTGCGGATGATCGCCGGGGAGCTCGGCCTGCCCCCCGCCGAGGTGGAGCGACTGGTGGAGCTCGCCGAACACGCCGACAACCGGGTCACCGACTGGATCTGGGCCCAGCCCGGCCTCGCCACCATCCAGAGCGAGATCAACCGGATCGAGGCGGCCGCCAGGGAGCTGCGGATCTTCCAGCCGGCGGTGGTGCCCGGCCTGCTCCAGACCAGCGGTTACGCGTGGGCCGTGATGACCGGCCTGACCGAGGGGCTGGAGGACGCCCGGCTCTCCGCCTCGGCGGTCACCGTCTCCGAGGCCGTCACCGCCCGCATCAAACGCAGCGAGCTTCTGATGGAGCCCGGCCGGGAGTTCCGCTTCCTGATCAGCGAGCAGGTGCTGCGCAACCGGGTGTGCGGGCCCGCTGACATGATCGCGCAGATCCAGCGCCTCCGTGATCTGAACGCGCTGGACAACGTGCACATCCTGATCGTGCCGGACGACGCGACCCTGCCGATGGCGCCGTTGCACGGCTTCTACGTCGCCGACAACCGGCTCGTCAGCGCCGACCTGCTCAACACCACGGTGATGTCGAAAGGACGGGAGACGGTGCGCACCTACCGGCGTGCCTTCGACACCCTGGAACGGGTCGCCGTGTCCGATATCGAGGAGATCCTGAGCCGTCACCTGGCCGATTACGTGCAGATGATGCTGCCGGCCCGATAAATCGCCCTGCTTGTCGGGTGTCACCGGCGTTCCTACCGTGAGGTTATGACGAACCACGAGAAGGCCGCCGTACCGATCGTGCGACCGGTGGTCAGCCTCTGCGGCACGGGGACCTGCCCGGCCGTCTACCGGAGCGGGCCCGACACCGTCCTCGTACAGGGACACGTCGTCGACACACACGTCGACGGGGTCACCCTCGGCGACGGCGAACGGCTCGTGGCGATCCCCCGCGACCTGCTCCTCGAAGCGGCCCGCCTGCTCCGGGAACAGGACACCTGATCTCCCCGGGCCGGCCCCCTGCGAGCGCGGATCTCCCCGGGCTGGCCCCTACGAGGCGCGGAAGGAGCGCCGGTACGCCTCCGGCGGCACCCCCACGGCCCGGTGGAAGTGCCGCCGCAGCGTCGCGGCGGTGCCCATGCCGGCCGCGACGGCGACCGCGTCGATGCTGTCGCCGGTGTTCTCCAGCAGCTCCTGCGCCCGCCGGATGCGCTGCGTGGACAGCCACTGCAACGGGGTCATCCCGGTCACCGCCCGGAAATGCCGGGCCAGGTTGCGGGAGCTCATGTTCGCCCGTCGGGCCAGATCCTCCACGGTCAGCGGCCGGTCCAGCCGCGCCATCACCCAGGGGAACAGCGCGGCGAGCGGATGGTCCTCGCGTTGCGGCACCGGGGTGGTGACGAACTGCGCCTGCCCGCCGGCCCGGTGCGGCGGCACCACCAGGCGGCGGGCCACCGCGTTGGCGACCGTCGAACCGTGGTCCCGGCGGATCAGGTGCAGGCACAGGTCGGCCGCGGCCGCCTTGCCCGCCGACGACAGCACGTCGCCGTTGTCCACGTAGAGCACATCCGGGTCGACCGTGACCCGCGGATAGCGCTCGGCCAGCACATCGGTGTGCGCCCAGTGCGTGGTGGCCGTCAGCCCGTCCAGCACCCCGGCCTCGGCCAGCACGAACGCGCCGGTGCACAGCGAGACGACGCGGGCGCCTGCCGCCCGGGCCGTGCGGACCGCGTCGAGCAGGGCGGGCGAAACCTCGGCGTCGACGTCGGCGACCGCCGGGACGATCACGGTGCCGGCCGTGGCGAGCCGGTCCAGGCCCGCGTCCGGCTCGATGCCGAACCGGCCCGCCCGCACCGGGCCGTCGCCGCAGACCACCACCTCGTACCAGGGGTCGGCCCGCCCGGTCGGATCGCGGGTGAAGATCTCGCAGGCCAGGGCGAGCTCGAAGTGCAGCATCCCGTCGGTGGCGGCGATCGCGATCACGGTCATGTCCGAAACTGTACGGCCATTGTCGTTCCCGACACTCGCCCCGTCGTTGCGGTCGTTGAAGGATGGTCAGCGAGGAGGAACGACAGATGACTCAAAAGATCGTCGCCGTTTTCGGGGCGTACGGGCACACCGGCCGTTTCGTGGTGGCGGAGCTGCTCGCCCGCGGATTCGACCCGCTCCTGATCGGCCGGGACGAGGCGCGGCTCCGCGAATTCGCCGACCTGCGATACCGGGTGGCCGCCGCCGACGGCGCGCTCGACCTGGCCGGCGCCCACGCGGTCGTCAACGCCGCCGGCCCGTTCGCCGCCACCGCCGCACCGGTGATCGAGGCCGCCCTGCGCGCGAAGATCCCCTACGTGGACGTGGCCGCCGAGATCGAGGCGAACACCGACACGTTCACCCACTTCAGCGAGCCGGCGCGGGCCGCGGACGTCGCGGTGGTCCCGGCGATGGCCTTCTTCGGCGGCCTCGGCGACCTGCTGGTCACCGCGGCCATGCGCGACTGGCAGACGGCGGACGAGGCCCATGTCGCGTACGGGCTGAGCAGCTGGCACCCGACCGCCGGCACCCTCGCCTCCGGCGCCGTCTCCCGCGACCGGCGGGCCGGCCGGCGAGTCCGCTACACCGGCGGACGCCTCGACTACTACACCCCCGACGGCGACCTGCCGGCCGTCGACTGGGACTTCCCCGCGCCACTGGGCCGCCGCACCGTCCTCGGCGACTTCACCATGGCCGACGTCGTGACCATCCCCAGCCACCTCGCGATCCCCGAAGTGCGCACGTACATGACCACGACGGCGGCCACCGACCTGGCCACCCCAGGCACTCCCGCGCCCGACCCGTCCGTCCCCTCCGGCCAGACCTTCACCGTCGACGTCCTGATCCGATCCGGCCGTCAGCAGCGCCGTGCCTCCGCCACCGGCCACGACATCTACGCGATCAGCGCCCCGCTCGCCGTCGAAGCCGTCACCCGCCTCCTCGACGGCCGCACCCACACCACCGGCGTCGCCTCCGCCGGCACGATCTTCGACGCCCCGGACTTCCTGCGCGCCCTGTCCCCGTACCTCAGCGTTCGCATTACGCCCTGCTGAGCTGTGCCTTCGCGGACACTCGACCGCCTGCCACCGGAGAGCCCCGCGCGCCGCCGGGAACGGCCGCTCGACAAGGGACTTCGGCGTTCCGCCGCCTTCCCGCGGCCGAGTATCCTCTCGATGATCCATGGACCGAGGGAGCGCGAGTGGCCAGGCGGGCGTACGACGGAAGACAGCTCTACGACCTGGAGATCTACCGTGGCCGCAACCGTAAGGAGGCCGTGACCACGCACCTCGACCTCGACAGTGACGAAGCGAAGATGCGTGCGCTGATCCTCGCGGCCATGAAGAACGATCGCGCCGACCTCGACGACATCGGCGAGTGGTCCATGACGATCCGCGATCACGGCGAAAGCCGGCTCCTCATGACCTACGTGACGACAGCCGATTCGTAGCGCTCTCCGGCGCGCGCCGAACGGCCGGGTCGTCAGCGGTCCGTCGTACTGAAGTGCATGTAGTCCTTGAGGGTCTTCCAGCGGCCGCCCCAGGAGAAGCCCTCGCTGGTGAAGGCGGGGACCGCACCGTCGGCGTGCATCATTCCGGCCCAGTGGTGGGTGCGGGCCAGCCATGGTCGGCTGTTCGGCGGATCGAGGTAGTCGCCGCGGATCATCGGGTTCTGCCGGGGGTTGATGTCGACCGCCAGGCCGTAGGAGTGCTGTGACCAGGTTCGGGTGCCCGCCACGAAACGGCACTCGTAGCCGAGCGTCAGCACCGTCCGGTCCGGCGGCACGGCCGGTGGCATCGCCATGATGGGGAACCGCCAGCGGTAGAGCTTCGCGAAGGCCCGCTGGACCGGGCCGACCAGGCTTCGGCGCATGGTGATGTGGCCGGTGTGGGCGCGGCCGTCGAAGCCGAGATACCGCACCCAGATGCGGCGCAGTTCGGCGGCCGGGACCGGGCATCGCTTCGCCGGGCTTCCGTTGGCCTCGGCGGTGGTCACCCTGGTCACCAGGGTCTTCCACGCGGGCAACGGCGACTCGGGAGCGGTCAGCCGCAACATCCCGTCGATCCGCAGGGGCTCGTCCTTCCCCAGCCCGTTCCAGTCCCGTAGCTGAGTGATCCGCAGCCCGTGCCGTACCGCGATCTGCGACAGCGTGTCCCCTGCCCGTACGACATGCGTGGTTGCCTTCGCCGGACCCGCCGCGGGTGCCACTCGGGTCGACGCGGGGATGGCTTGGGCCATCGCGGGGATCGCTGGGGCTCGCGCGGCGATGGCCTGGGCCGTCGCGGGGATCGCCGGGATGGCTTGGGCCGGAGCGGGGGTCACTCGGGCTCGCGCGGGGGTGGCTTGGGCCGGCGCCGGAACTGCTTGGGCCGTCGCGGGAATCAGGAGCGCACACAGGAACGCCGCCGCCATTCGTCTCACAGGAATCCACCCTGACCGCCGATCCCGGCTCGCGTCGGCCGAACCGGAGGTTTTCAGCCGAGCAACCGCGGGACTGCCCGGTTCACGGCGAACCACGACTGGTTTTCACTGCTGTCTCGAAAGTCGGCCATCACCGCAGCTCATGCCTTGGTTGAAGACGTTACGTCAACCGCGATGGTAGTCCGCTTCGCCCAGATCCACCCGTTCCAGAGTCATCACCTCATCCTGCTACACCCAGTCAGGCCGGGGAAGGGAGGCGTGGGCTGGGTCGTGCCAAGCGGGTGCAGGGGGCGTAGAGCTGTACGAGGGCGCCTGCAGGGCTGAGCGAGGCGGGTTCGTGTGTGGGGAGGCAGGGCTGCGGTGCTGCAGATTTGGGTGGGGGCCGGGCTGCACGGGGGCTGCAGATCTGGGCGACGGTGCAGGACTGCAGGGCTGAAGGTCGGGGGAGGACCGCCGGGCCACGCCGGTTGAAAAGGGAGGCGCGGCCCGGCGGGGCCCTCAGGCTTGAGTGGGCTGAGCCGGCATCTCTCCCGGCGTGGTGCCGGAGCCCGGCGTGGTGCCGGAGCCCGGCGTGGTGCCGGAGCCCGGCGTGGTGCCAGAGCCGAGGACGGTGCCGGGGGCCGCATCGGAAGCAGTCGCGGGGCCGGGGCCGGGCGAGGGTTCGGACGCCGAGTCGGACGCGGGCTGAGCGGGGGGTGGGGTGTCGGTGAGCTGTTCGCGCAGGTAGATCCAGAGGACGGCGATCATGGCGGCGACCGGGACGGCGAGCAGGGCGCCGACGATCCCGTACAGGCTGCTGCCCAGGGTGACGGCCAGCAGCACGACGCCGGCGTGCAGGCCGAGGCCGCGGCTCTGGACCATCGGCTGGAAGACGTTCCCCTCCAGTTGCTGCACCACGATGATGATGATGAGGACGATCAGGGCGTCGGTCCAGCCGTTGGTGACGAACGTGATGACGACGGCGACGAACCCGGCGAACAGGGCGCCGACGATCGGCACGAAGGCGGTCACGAAGGTCAGCACGGCGAGCGGCAGGGCGAGGTCGACGCCGAGGACGGCCAGGCCGATGCCGATCAGTACGGCGTCGAGCAGGCCGACCAGGGCCTGCGAGCGGACGAACGAGCCGAGGGCGTTCCAGCTGCGGCTCGCCACCTCGGGGACGTCGGTCGCCAGGCGGCCCGGGAGTTGCCGGCTCAGCCAGGGCAGGAACCGCGGCCCGTCCTTGAGGAAGAAGAACATCAGGAACAGCGCCAGAATGGTGTTGACCAGGCCGTTGAAGACCGAGCCGACGCCGCTGAGGGTGGCCGTGGCGATGCTGCCGACGCTGGCCTGGAGCTTGTCGACGCCGGTGTTGATGTACTGGTTGGCCTGGTCGTCGGTGATGTTGAAGGGCGGGCCGGCGGCCCAGTCGCGCAGTTCGGCGATGCCGGCGACGACCTGGTCGGCCAGCTCGCCGGACTTGGCGCCGACGGGAGCCGCGATGCCGACGATGGTGCCGATCGCGACGACCAGGAAGAGCAGGGTCACCACGGTGGCGGCGAGCGCCGGCGGCCACTTGTGCTTGCGCAGGAACCGGGCGGGCGGCCAGGTCAGGGTGGTGAGCAGCAGCGCGATCACGACCGGCCAGACCACCGACCACGCCTTGCCGACCAGCCACAGCGTCACCCAGGTCGACAACAGGACCAGGAGCAGTTGCATCGAGACGCCCGACCATGTGCGGAGCGCGCCTCGCGTCTTTCTCGGATTCAGACCCGTGCCCATGCGATCACCCTAAGGATCCCGCTCCCGGTCCGCTCGCCGGGCCACGCTGTGCCGCGCAGGAAAAGCGGCCCACGCTGTGCCGGGGTAGGAAAAGCGGCCCATGCTGTGCCGGGGTAGGAAAAGCGGCCCACGCTGTGCCGCCGTAAAAAGGCGGCCGTAGAAAGGCCGTAGAAAAGCGTGTGGAGCCCGGGCGCGATGCGCGGCCGAACTCCACACGCTCAGGTGGCACGGATGTCAGAGAGCGAGCGCGAACTTGAGGAAGTCCCCGGTACGGAACTGGCCGGTGACCGGGGCGATCGGCGCGACCGGCCGGAACCCCGGGTTGACCTTGAGGTAGCTGTTCCGGTCGGCTTCCAGGATGCCGAGGACGACCTCGGTGACGATCCGGGCGCCGACCGGCCCGAGGCGCTCCCCGGCGTACGTGAGCTCCGCCTCCTTGAGGATGTAGAACCAGAGCGGCGCCTTGCCCTGCCAGCCGGCGTTGTCCGGGTCGGGGAGGCCGAGCTGGGCGTTGCTGAGCGGGGTGACGCCCATTCTTCTCGCCACGTCCTGGCCGGCGGGCAGGCCGAGCCGCACGCCGCGGATCAGGTTGCGTTCGGCGAGGGACGGGGTGCCGTCGTTCACCACTGTCGCGGGCATGTTGAACAGCGGCAGGGACAGTTTCCCGTCGATGCGGCGGGCGGCGTTGCGCGGCGTGGCGGGTTTTCCGGGCACGTCGAAGAAGTGCCACCAGTCGATCTCGAGGCGGGCCGGCAGCGGCCGGTTGCCTCGCAGGTCGCCGCCTTCCTGGCCGAAGATGGCGGCGGCCGCGGGCGGGTTGGTGCGGGTGTTGAGCAGGTACCCGGCTCGGATCATGCTGTGCCCGAACCGGTAGGCGGCGACCGAGTACTCGATCGGCATCATCGGCCGGTTCGGGTTCTTGGGCTTGTAGAACTCCCGCTTGACCTTGCCCTTGTTGTCGAGGAAACGGCCGACCACCTCGGGCCCGGCGATCTTGTCGAGGAAGTCGTGCACGATGATCCACTGGAAGTGCCAGCGGGTCAGCCGTTGCGCCTCGGCCAGGTTCTTCGCCAGGCCGGTCGCCAGGGTGCGGTTGTGGAACTTGGCGAACGCCAGGTGCAGTTGGGCGACGATCAGGTTCTCGTCGTTGCGGGTGTCGCCGAGCAGGGCGCTGCCGTCGTCGCGGCGCGGCAGGTCGTCGACGCCGCCGGCGTTGCGGACCACCTTCATCCGGGTGCGGTCGGCCTCGTACAGGCCGGGGTCCTCGGCGGGGCCCCGGCCGTACAGCGAACCGAGGTCGAAGGACGGGGTGTCGAAGTTGGTCAGCGCCAGCGGGTCGGCCTTCGCGTCGGCGAGGGGCGTGCGGTCCAGCGTCATGTCGTGGTCGATGAACTGGCCGAGGAAGGTGAACCCGGCGGGGATGCGCAGGTTGTCGAGGTCGGTCGGGTTCGGCGTGTTCGGCTCGCCCATCTGTGCGGCCAGTGACCGCAGCAGGCTCTCCGGCGGCGCGTACGCCTCGGTGTTCTTGAACATGACGCCGAAGCGGCCCTCTTTGTCGCGGCCGGCCTTGACCGCGATCTCGCTGCCCCGGTTCAAGGCGACGGCGTGTTTCCAGTCGCCGGGGGCGCCCGGGGCGCCCGGGGCGCCGGCCGCGGCGTGTGCCGGGCCGGTCAGCGCGGCGCCGGTGGTCCCCACGGTCGCCGCGACGGCAGCGGTCCCGGCGAGCAGCGTCCGCCGTTCGATGTTCGAGTCAGCCATGCCGGGAAGTTAGCCAGCCGGCGGCCATGATTGCGACATCCTGTGACACCGCGGTGGAAATAAGAACTGGACGGATTAATACGACCCGGCAGCGTTGTCTTCCAACGGGGGAGCAGCCCGCAACCTGCGGTGCCGTCGTACGTTGGGCACCGCTGTGGCCGCCAGAACGAGCATCGCCGTGCCGAACGCGCACCACATGATCGCCGGGAAGGTGTGCGGAACCAGCCAGCCGGCGGTCACCACGAGCAGGAGGGTACCCACCCACAGCGGCGCGGACGGCCATTTCGCGCCGGCTGCCACCTGGGCGTTGACCAGCACGTACACCAGGGCGTAGATGGCGCCGGTGGCGGCGAAGACCGGGGCGTACCGGCCCAGCCCGACGTAGTCCTCGCCGCCGGCGACCCGGAACGCCAGGCCGCCGGCCAGCGCGGACGCGGTGACCAGGGCGGTGCCGGACGCGGTGACCAGGCCGACCGCGAGCAGCAGGGCCCGTCGGCTGCCCTGCGCGAGCCGGGGCAGGACCAGCACGGTCACCACCTGCGGCGCCCACATCGCGCCCTTGGTGAGGATGGTGCCGACGGTGTACGCCCCGGAGCCGGTGTCGCTGAGCAGGGTGCGGGCCAGCAGCAGGTCGGCGTAGGAGACGACGAGCATGGCCAGCGACGCCGAGCAGGCGGTGAAGACCTGGCGGGCGGTGATGCCGAGCGCGCCGGAGCCCCCGCTCGGGGTCCGGGCGATCAGGGCCAGCGCGGGCGGGATGAGCAGGGCGGTGGCGGTGCCGATCAGCATCGACCCGGTCAGCCCGGCGCCGGTCAGCAGGCCGGCGGTGAGGCCGCCGTACCGTCCGGCGGCCTGCACGGCCATGCCGGCGGCCAGGCGCAGGAACCGCTCGTCACCCTGCAGTTCGCCGAGCCAGCGGCCGGCCACCACGATCGCGCCGGTGTAGACGGCCAGCAGCGGGATCACGGCCGGCGGCAGGTCCAGCAACGACGGCCCGGCGAACGGGACGAGCAGCGCGACCAGGACGGTGCAGGCGGCGGCGGTGAGCCATCCGGCCCGGCGGGCCGACGCGCCGGGATGCCGCACCCGGTGCACCGCCACGGCGATCTGCAGGCCCATGCTGGGGACGGCGACGATGCCGGCGATCGCCAGGACGGTGCCGAGGGCGCCGAGATCAGAGGCCTCGAGGGTACGGGCCCCGAGCACCGGGACCAGATAGCCGAGCGCGCTGGTGACCGCGCTGGCGACGGCGACCGCGGCGGCCCCGGCGCCGACCCGCCGGCCGGCCGTGGAAGCCGGCCCGGTTACAGCCGTCCCTCCGCGACCGCCTGCCTGATCCACGGGATCACCTCGTCCAGCATGGTGTCGAGGCTGGTGCCGGCGGTGAAGCCGAGCACGTCGCGCGCCTTCGAGACGTCCGGGACGCGCATCGCGACATCGTGCGCGAACGGCTCGTCACTGACGTACGAGAACGGGGTCTCGGAGCCTTTGATCTTGCGCCAGATCATCTCGGCGAGCGCGAGCACGGTGGTGGACTCGGCGGTCGACAGGTTGAAGTCGTCGTTGAGCGCCGCGTCGTGCTCGATCGCGGTGGCGATGCCCCGGGCCAGGTCACCGCCGTAGGTGTAGTGGCGCACCTGGTCGCCGGCGCCGAGGATGTGCAGCGGGTCCTGGCCCTTGAGCACCTTCTGCACCAGGTCCGGGACGACGTGCGACATGGCCAGCTTGACGTTGCCGGACAGCACCTCGGCCGAGCCGAGCGCCCGGCCCTCGCCGATGCCGACGCAGTTGAACGGGCGGACGATCGTGTACGGCAGCCGGTACTGGTCCCAGGCGGCGCGGGCGTAGTACTCGACGGCGAGTTTCTGGAAGCCGTAGGAGGACTTCGGCGGCGGCACCTCGTGCTGGTCGCCCTCCTTGCTGGGCCAGCGGTCGGTGGACTCGAAGACCATCGACGACGACACGTAGGTGACCTTCTTCAGCGTCCCGTCGCGGTGCGCCCGGATCGCCGCGTCGCAGGAGGCCGCCATGATCCGCTCGTTGGTGGCGAGCAGGTCGTACGCGTACGCGTGGAAGTAGGAGATCCCGCCGATCATCGCCGCCCCGGCCACGAAGTGGTCGCAGCCGTCGAGCAGCCTCGTCACCAGCTCCACGTCGCGGGCGTCGCCCTCGGTGAAGTGGTAGTTCGGGTGGCTGTCGTAGCTGTGCGACACCGGGCCGTACTTGGAGAAGTCGTCGAGGCCGACGACCTCGTGCCCGCGGCCCAGCAGTTCCGAGACCAGATATCCGCCGATGAATCCGGCGGAGCCGGTGACCAGCACCTTCATTCTGTGCCTCCCTTGGCGTGCGCTCCCGGCCCTCGCCCGCGAGGTTCGCCGTTCGGTTGCGGTGGCTGCCGCTCGGTGCAGTCGATCACGCCGGCGTGTCCTCCCTGTGGCGGTCCGCCGGCACGGCGGCCTCGGGCCTCTTCGCCGCCCACCGGGCGGCCATGTACTCGTCCGACAGGCGCCGGCCGAACGCGAAAAAGTACCAGCGCAGGTAGCTCGGCATGAACCGGCCCACGTCGAAGTGCGACTCCCCGAGCTGGCGGTCGAGCCAGATCGTCGGGATCTCCGCGACCGGCCGCCGCATCCGGGTCGCCTTGGCGGTCAGTTCGATGCCGATCTCGAAGCCGGTGTTCGACTCGATGCCGACCTCCCGGACGAAATCGGTGTCGTACGCCTTGAAGCTGTTGGTGGCGTCGCGGGTGCCGACCCGGGCGAACATCTTGAGCGTCTTGCCGGCCCACCGCGACGCGAGCCGCTTGAACCGGGGGCCGCCGACCTGCTGCCCGCCGGGCATGTACCGGGACGCCGCCGCGACCACCACACCGCGGTCCACCAGGCGGGCCAACTCGTCGATCTGCCGCGGATCGTCGCAGCCGTCGGCCATCGTCACCACCGCGACCGGGGCGCGCGCCGAGTCGATGCCGAACCGGATCGCGTTGGCGGGGCCGCGCCCGTACGTGTTGAGCACCGCGCGCACCCGCGGATCGGTGCGGGCGAGCTCCGCCACGTACGGCACCGTGGTGTCCTCGGGCATGTCGTGCACGACCAGTATCTCGGCCGGCAGCAGCACCTCGCGCAGGATCCGCTGGAGGTGGCGGACCACTTCGGGTCCCTCGTTGTAGACCGGGATGATCACTGAGACCCGTGGTGTCACACCAGAACCCCCTGCCCGGTAAGGCCCCACATGTCGATGACCGGCTTGTCGGTGCCGAGATCGGTGTAGTCGGCGTGCGGAGCGGCGATCACCAGGAGATCGGCTCGTTCGAGGACCTCGTCCAGCGGAAGGAACCGGTCGTCACGGACGTACGGGTCGGTGCAGAGCGTCTCCCGCGCCTTCAAGGTCAGGATCTTGCGGAGCTTGTACGCCAGACTGTCACGCGGATCGTCGCTGCCACCCTTGAACGCCATCCCGAGGATGCCGACGGTCAGCTCGCTCAGGTCGAACCGGTCCTCCAGCCGCGACACCAGGTACAACGGCAGCCCCTCGTTGATCAGCATCGCCGAGTGGCCGAGCACGAAGTTGTTCCGGTTGAACGCCGCCAGCTGCATGGTGTCCTTGAGCAGGCACGGGCCCGCCGCGAAACCGGGCATCGGCAGGTCGGCCGCGCGCGGGTAGTCGAACGACACCGCGTGCCGGATCCGGGCGAAGTCCAGGCCGAAGTCGTTGGCCATCATCCAGAACTGGTTGGCCGCCGCGAACTTCAGATAGCGCCAGGTATTGGTGAACAGTTTCGCCAGCTCGGCCTCCTCCGGCTCGAGCCGGACGATCGAGTCGGTGAGCCGGCGGAACAGTTTCTCCGCACGATCAAGAGCTTGCGGGGTACGCGCGGCGACGATCTGGGGGAGCGTGAAGAGCTCGGTCATCGCCCGGCCCTCGGCGATCCGTTCCGGGCAGAACGCCACGTCGACGTCGAGACCGCGGCTCCTCAGCAGCTTCTCGGTCAGCGCGGTGACGCCCGGGTAGACGGTGCTGCGCAGCACGATCAGCTGGCCGTCGTGCAGGTGTTCCACACAGCGCTCGATCGCCCGCGGCACCGCGCCCAGGTCGGGGTTGAGGTGCTCGTCGACGGGGGTGCCGACGACCACGACCAGCGCGTCCGCCCGCCCGACGCTCGCCGGGTCGGTGCTGGCCCGCAGCCGGCCGTCGGCGAGGGCCTCGTCGAGTGGCGCCTGCGCACCCTCCTCGGTGAACGGCATGACACCGGAGTTGACCCGGTCCACGGCGGCGGCGTCGATGTCGTAGAGCACGACGGACAGGCCGCGCGCGGCGAGTGCGACACCCAGTGGGAGGCCGACCCGGCCACACCCACCGACCACGCAGACGTCCACGCCGAAGGCCTCATCTGCCTCGGTCATTTCGCCTCACAATTCTCGCCGGGCTCCGGCGTGTAGGCAGGTTACTCGCGAGGAAACCTCGGGTCTACCCATGCGTAGCCAAGGGGCTATCGTTCGTGACCATGGCAGGCACGCCGTCCACCACCCTGAGCGCCCGCATCGCCGCCGCGCTCCCCTCCAGCGCCGTGGCAGCCGCGGTGCGCGTCGCGTATCCGCGGGTCGAGCCGGAGCTCGCCCGGTTGAAGTCGTACGTCCCCCGTTGCGCGACCGCCGTCGATGTCGGCGCCTGGTACGGGCCCTGGACCCGTGGCCTGCGCCGGATCGCCGAGCGGGTGGTGTCCGTCGAGCCCGTCCCCGAACTGGCCCGCAGCGTGGCCACCGCCTTCCCGGACGTCCGGGTGATCGAGGCGGTCGCCTCCGACCACGCCGGCACGGCCGAGCTGTTCCTCCCGGCCGGCGGCCCCGGCGAGGGGACCTCCTCGGTCGAGCACGGCGCCGGGCCGACCGCGACGGTCCGCCGGGTCACCATCGACTCCCTGGAGCTGACCGGGGTCGGTTTCATGAAACTGGACGTCGAGGGGCACGAGACGGCGGCCCTGCTCGGCGCCGAGCAGACCGTCAAACGCGACCGGCCGCAGTTGATCGTCGAGCTGGAGGAGCGGATCCAGCCCGTTCAGCCGGTGCTCGACCTGCTCGCCGGCTGGGGTTACCGGCCGTTCGTCATGCCGGACGACCGCTGGATCCCGCTGGCCGACTTCGACCTGATCGAGCACCAGCGCGGCGCGCTGGAACGGGTCGGGCAGAGCTTCGTGCGACGGGTCATCCGGCCCACCCCGCGGTATGTGAACATGGTGCTGTTCCGGCCCGAGGAGAGCCGATGACGACGAGCACCGCCACACCGGCGCCGCAGCCCCCGGACGCGGGCGCCGCTCCGAGACTGGACCCGGTCGCCGCGATCGCGGCCGTGCTCATCGCGGCCAGCGTGATCTGGCGGGCGTCGATCACCACGCGCGGCTACCTCACCGCCGACGACTTCCCGATCGTCTCGCAGGCCCACGAGTACGGTCTCGGTGGCCTGTTCACGCTCTACAACAACCACTTCATGCCGGCCGGCCGGCTGGTCACCTACCTGATCGACCGGCTGACCGGGTACGAGTACTGGCCGTACGCCGCCCTGATGATCCTCGGGCAGCTCGCCGTGAGCATCGCCTTCTACCGGCTGCTGAAGCTGATGCTGCCGGCCGGCTGGGCGCTGCTGGTGCCGCTGACGCTGTTCCTGTTCAACCCGCTGACGCTGGAGGTCAGCGCCTGGTGGGCGGTCGGCCTGAACCTGCTGCCGATGCAGCTCGCGATGATCGTGGCGCTGGCCGCCCAGGTCCGCTACGTGCAGACCGGCGACCGCCGGCACCTGATCACGCTGGCCGCGGCGGTCCTGGTGGGTCTGCTCTTCTTCGAGAAGGCGCTGCTCATCGTCCCGCTGGTCTTCCTGGCCACGCTCTTCCTGTACGCGCCCGGCGGCCCGGTCCGCGCGCTCGTCGTCACGATCCGGCGCTGGTGGCCGGCGTGGGCCCTGCTGACCGCGATCTCGCTGCTGTTCCTCGGCGTCTACCTGGCGATGGCCACCGGCTCGTCGGTGCGGGTGCCACGGTCCGCCATGGAGGTCGGGGACTTCCTGGTGCAGTTCTTCGGCTCGTCGCTGGCGTCCGGCCTGACCGGCGGCCCGTGGTCCTGGCTGGACGCCGCGGACGGCCCGGCCGTCGCCGCGCCCACCCGCGAGGCACAATGGATATCCTGGGCGCTCGTCGCCGCGCTGTTCGCGCTCACCCTCTGGCTGCGCCGGTCGGTGGCCGGCCGGGCCTGGGGCCTGATGATCGTGTTCGCGCTGCTGGCGGCCGGCCTCATCGCGTTCACCCGGCTCGGTTCGGAGATGAGCGGCGTGGCCGGTCTGGTGCCGCGGTACCTCGGTGACGTCTTCGTGGTCGCGGCGCTCTGCGTCGGCGTGGCGGTGGCCGGTCTGCGCCGCCCGGCCGCGGACGGCGGGGAACCGGTCGCCGACCCGGTGCCCGCCCCGGTCCGGCGGCATCCGCAGCAGTTCGTCGTCGGTCTCGGCGTCGGCCTGGTCCTGCTCATCGCCAGCAGCGTCTACAGCAGCGTCGACTTCGCCACCGACTGGGCGTCCAAAGCGGGCCGGGAATACCTGGCCACCGCCACCAGGGAGCTGAACGCGGCGGAGCCCGGCACGGTCTTCATGGACCAGCCGGTGCCGGAGCTGGTGGTGCCGAGCCTGGTCTACCCGTGGAACAAGCAGTCGAAGTTCTTCGGCCCGCTCGGCGACGAGGGGCCGGTGTTCGTCACCGAGGCCAGGAAGCTGTCGGTCATCGACGACTCCGGCCATGTCCGGCCCGCCTGGGTGAAGGGCGTGAAGAACAAGCCGGGGCCGATCCCCGGCTGCGGCTACCGGGTGGCCGGCGGGAAGACGACCACGATCAAGCTGGAGACCGCACTGATCAACTACTGGCACGCGGTGCGGATCGGCTACATCAGCGACCGGGCCACCGTGGCCACCATGCGGATCGGCGACCGGGAGCCGGTGACGTTCGACGTCCACCAGGGCCTCAACGCGATGTTCCTGCTCCGGATGGCCGACGGCGACGAGGTCGAGCTGACCCTGCGCGATCCGAAGGCCGGCCTCTGCACCGACGAGATCGAGATCGGCGCGCTGGTGCCGCAGCCGATGTGATGACCGTGCGACCCGGGCTGGTCCTGCACGCCGTGGCCGCGTCCGTCACGGCCGTGCTGCTGGCGCCGCTGGCCCTGCCCGGGTACGTGCTGCGTTACGACATGGTCTTCGTGCCGCGGCAGGCGCTGAGCTGGGAGATGATCGCCCCGGCCGACGCGCTGCCGCGGGCGGTGCCGCTGGACGCGGTGGTGTCGGTGGCCAACCTGGTCGCGCCGGGCTGGCTGCTGCAGCGGATCGCGCTGGTGGCGATCGTCTACCTGGCCGCGCTCGGGGCGGCCCGGCTGCTGCCGTCGCGGCGGCTGCTGCCCAAGGTGGTGGCGGCCCTGGCCTACGCCTGGACGCCCTACCTGGCCGAACGGCTCCTGTTGGGACAGTGGGCACTGCTGCTGGCGTACGCCTGCCTGCCCTGGATGGTGGCCGCGATCCGGGACGTGCGCGCCGGGCGGCCCGGCGCGCCGGCCCGGCTGGTGGTCGCCGCCGCGCCGGCCGCGCTGACCCCGACCGGCGGCCTGATCGCCCTGGCCGCCGTCGTCGTGCTGATGCCGCTGCGGCAGCGGGCCACCGCGATCGCCCTGGCCGCCGTCACCGCCCTGAACGCGCCCTGGCTGGTCGCCGCGTCGACCAGCGCCGCCGGCGGCGCCTCCGACCCGGACGGGGTCGGCCAGTTCGCGGCCCGCGCGGAGAACTGGGCCGGCGCCTGGACGGCGCTGGCCGGCACCGGCGGCATCTGGAACGCCCAGACCGTGCCGGCCAGCCGGGAGTCGGTGCTGGCGCCACTGGTGACCGTGCTGCTGATGGCCGCCGCCGTGCCCGGCCTGATCGAGCTGCGGCGCCGCTGGCCCGGCGGCGCGGCCCGGCTCTACGCGCTGGCCGTCGGCGGGTTCGTGCTGGCGGTGGCCGGGATCGTGGGCCCGGGCGTGGCGCTGCTGGAGTGGGCGGTCGTGGCGGTGCCGGGCGCCGGGCTGCTTCGCGACGGGCAGAAGTTCCTGATCCCGTACGCCCTGGTCCTGGCCCTGGGTTTCGCTCTCGGCGCGGAACGGGCGGCGGCCTGGCTGGCCCGCCGGTTCGAACCGTCCGCCGGCCGGGTCCTGCTGGCCGGCGCCGCCCTGCTGCCCCTGATGGTGCTGCCGGACCTGGCGTTCGGGGCGATGGGGCAGCTGCGGCCGGTGCGCTACCCGGCCGACTGGCAGCAGGTCGCCGCGCGGGTGGCGGACCGGCCGGGCGAGGTGCTGTCGCTGCCGTTCGAGGGCTACCAGCGATACTCCTGGACCGGTGACGTGGTGGTCCGGGACCCGGCCCCGCGCTACCTGGACGCCCCGGTGCTGATCAACGACGCCCTGCGGGTCGGCACGGTGACCGTCGACGGGGAGAGCCCGCGGGCCACCGCGGTCGGCGCGCTGCTGGCCGCGGGCCGGCCGGCGGCCGACGCCGGAACACCCTGGGTGCTGGTGCGGCGCGGCGCCGGGGAGCCGTCCGTGGCGGTGCTCGCGGGGCTTCGGCTGGTGTACGACGGGAAGTATCTTCAACTGTGGGACAACCCGTCAGCGCCGCCGGTGTCGTCGGTGGCCGGTGACGGCCGCCGGGCCTGGGCGCTGTTCGGCCACCTGCTTGCGGCCCTCGTGGTGCTCGCGGGGGTTCTCCGGCTACTGCTACCGGGCAGTAGATCGTGGTACGGTCCGCCCACCCACCAGTTCGGGGAGGAAGAATCATGGCCAAACTGGCCACGCTCGTCATCGCGACCTTGGCCGGGGGCCTCCTCGGCATCGTCGGCGTCGTCGCCGCGGTCGGGAGCCTGAACCCGTCCGCCGACCATGTCGCCAACGTGAGCAACGATGACGTCACCCAGGGCACTGCCGTCTACGGTCAGCGCTGACAGCAAGCGGAAAAGGAACGGCCCGGCGGTTCTCCGCCGGGCCGTTCCTCGTCCTCCGCCCTCATCGGACCCGCTCACCGGTCGGCGCCGACGGCATCCCCCCGGCGAGCTGCCGGTGCACCACCCCGGCGAACGCCTCCCCGGCCTTCTCCCAGGTGAACCGGCCGGCGTGCACGGCGGCCGCGGAGCCCATCTCGGTACGCCGCCGGGCGTCCAGCAGCAGCGCGCGCACCTGGAGGAAGAAGTCGTACTCGTTCTCCACCAGCACGCCGGTCTCGCCCTCGGCCATCGCGTCGGCGACCCCGCCCGCCGACCGGAACGCCACCGAGGGCGTGCCCCGTACCCCCGCCTCGACGATGGTCAGGCCCCAGCCCTCCTTGAGCGAGGGCATCAGCAGCAGCCAGGAGCCGCAGAGCAGTTCGTGCTTGCGCTCCTCGGAGACGAAGCCGGTGAACCGGACCCGGTCCTGGATCCCCAGGTCCTCGGTGAGTTGCAGCAGCGGCTCGTCCCACCAGCCCTGCCCGGCCACCACCAGCTCGACGGTGGGCAGTTCCAGGGCCAGCAGGGCGGTCGCGCGCAGCGCGAACTCCACCCGCTTGTGCGGCACCAGCCGGCCCAGCACCATCAGGCTCGGATGCGGGGTACGCGGCACCGGCGGCCCGGTGACCTCGGGTGTCCCGTTGTGCACGACGGTGATCCGGTGCCGGTCCACGCCGAGGCCGGTGAGCTCGTCGCGGGTCGACTCGGAGACGGTGACGTACTGACAGCGCCGGTAGACCCGGACGGCCAGCACCGACTCGATCCACCAGCCGATCCGGGCGATCCGCGGGCCGAACACCACCGGCCACTGCTCCCGGTGCACGTGGTGGACCAGCACGATCACCGGCCGCCGGGCGTAGAGTCGGCTGAGGAACGGCATGCCGTTGCCGACGTCTATGATCACATCCGGTCGGCCGAGCCGGCGGCGGGACAACGGCCCGATGCCGAGAAGACCGATCAGGTAGGTGAGAGCGGCCATCAGGTAGACGGTGTGCCGTCCGCCCCGGCGGACGATGCGTACACCGCCGGCGGTGGTCTCCTGCGCCGGGGCGATGCCGTGGGCCTGGCAGAGCAGGGTCACGCGGTAACCGCGACGCACCAGTTCGGTGGCGACCCGGTCGAGGTAGAGCTCGGAGCCCCCACCCTCGGGGTGCTTGGTGTCCCGCCAGTTCAGGAACAGGACGTGACCGCCGCAGGCATCCGTCATGGTCTACTCTGCCACCCCTACTAGCGAGTACGATTCGCGATCGCGTCACACTAGGTCAGCCCTGGGAACAACCGCAACGGCCGCGTAACAACGGGAGGAACCGCGTGAGCGATGGGAGCCTCCGCGCGAGACCGGAGTTCTGGCCGGTAGCGCTGTTGAGCGCGGCGCTGATCGCGGTTCTCGCCGGATGGTCCGGATTCACGTATCTCGATCGAACGCGTAACGATCCGGCGTGCACGGAGCGCACCACCCTGCGGGTCGCGGCGGCGCCGAGCATCGCCCCGGCGGTCCGCACCACCGCCGACCGTTTCGCCCAGCGCGACCCCTGCCTGGACCTGCTGGTCGAGGCCCGGGAATCGGTGGACGTGCTGCGGGTGGTGTCCCGTACCGCCACGGAGGGCGTCGTCACGGCCTCCGCCTCGGCGTCGGCCGGGCCGTCCGCGGGGAGATCGGCCTCCTCATCGGCCGGCGCCGGCCCCAACGCGGCCGCCGACGCCACCGTCGCGCCCGACGTGTGGCTGCCCGAATCCACGCTCTGGCTGCGCCGGGCCCGCGCGACCGGGGCCTTCCAGGTGCCCGCCGAGGGCGTCTCGGTGGCCACCACCCCGGTCGTACTCGCCCTCGACGAGGGCACCGCGAAACGGGTCGGCGCGGCCGGCTGGCCGCAACTGGTCGGCGCGGTGAAACCGCCGGTGGCGGTCTCCCTGCCGGACCCGGCGACCAGCCCGCTCGGCTTCGCCGGCCTGCTCGGCCTCCGTGACATCGCCCGCGGCAGTGCGCCGTACACCGCGGCGCTCATGCGCAGGCTGTCGCCGAACACCGTCTCCACCGCCGGCGAGAAGGTCCCCGACCCGGTCGGCCCCGGCAAGAACGAGACCGCTGTGGTCAGCACCGAGCAACAGGTGCTGTTCGCGGCGGCCGGCGGCAGGAGGCAGGTGGCGGTCTACCCGGGCCGGCCGGTGCCCGGCCCCGACTACCCGTACGCGGTGCTGACCCCCGAGGAGGAGCAGCGCGAGTACGCCACCGGGCTGCTGCGCGCGCTGCTCGCCACGAACGGCGCCGAAGTCTTCACCGGGCACGGGCTGCGCGCGCCGGACGGCGCCGCGCCCACCGACATCCCGGCCGCCACCCGGATCCGCAAGACCGCCTACACACCCGCCCCGCTGCCCGCCGAACAGGACGCCGAGACGCTGCTCAACGCGTGGGGCGGGGTGCACATCAGCGCCCGGATGCTGGCCGTCTTCGACATCTCCGGCTCGATGGCCGCCGCGGTGCCCGGATCGGACGAGTCCCGGCTGTCCGCCACCATCAAGGCCGCACAGGACGGAGTGCAGCTGTTGCTCAGCACCACCGAGCTGGGGGTGTGGGAGTTCTCCACCGACCTGGACGGGCAGCGCGACTACCGCGAGGTGGTCCCGGTCGGCCCGATCGGCCCGCGCCGCGACGACATCATCCGCCGGGTCGGCCGGATGGAGGTGGAGCCCGACGGGACCACCGGCCTCTACGACACCGCGCTCGCCGCGTACCGGGACGCCACCCGCAACTGGACGCCCGGCCGGATCAACATGGTGCTGATCCTGACCGACGGCACCGACGACAACGCCAGCGGCATCAGCCGGGCCACCCTCCTGCGTGAGCTGGGCAGACTGGCCGACCGGAAGCGCCCGGTGCCGATCCTGTTCATCGGTGTCGGACCGGAGATCGACCCGGCCGAGCTCAACCAGATCGCCAAGGCCACCGGCGGCCGGGTCGCGCTCACCGACAAGCCGTCCGGCATCCGGCAGATCTTCTACACCTCCCTCGCCGAATTCAGCTGCCTGCCCCCGGAGTGCCGCCGATGACCGCCGCCGTCCGGGAGCGGACCCGGGTGACCACACCGCCCGCCACCACCGCCGGCCCCAGCCGGCACGCGCTCGCCATCGTCGGCGCCCTGCTGCTGGTCGTGCTCGCCTTCGTGCAGCGCCCCGGCCAGGCCACCTTCGACACCAAACTGGACCTGGCCGAGAACCCGATCGGCTTCATGTCCCGGGCCCTGCACCTGTGGAACCCGTGGGCGACCTCGGGCGAACTGCAGCAGCAGGCGTACGGCTACCTGTTCCCGATGGGCCCGTTCTTCGCCGCCGGCGACCTGCTCGGCGTGCCGCCGTGGATCACCCAGCGCCTGTGGTGCGCGGTGCTGCTCTGCGTCACCTACTTCGGGGTCCTGCTGCTGGCCCGCGCGCTGCGGATCGGCAACGACGCCGGCCGGATCGTGGGCGCGCTGGCGTACACCCTGGCCCCCCGGATGCTCACCGAGATCGGCCCGCTCTCCTCGGAGATGCTGCCGGTGGTGTTCCTGCCCTGGGTGATGCTGCCCCTGGTGCGGTTCCGCAGGATCGGCTCGGCCCGGCGGGCGGCGGCGCTGTCCGCGCTGGCGGTGCTCTTCATGGGCGGCATCAACGCCGCCGCCACCGTGATGGCCCTGGTCCTGCCCGGCCTGTGGCTGATCACCCGGCGCTGGGACCGGCGGTTGGCCGAGCTGATCGGCTGGTGGGTGCTCTGCGTCGTCGGGGCGACTCTGTGGTGGATCGTCCCGCTGCTGCTCTTCGGCGAGTACAGCCTGCCGTTCCTGGACTACATCGAGTCCTCCGGCACGACCACCGCGGTCACCTCGCTCTTCCAGGCGTTCCGCGGCACCAACCAGTGGGTCGGCTACATCGTGCAGGGCGACCCGTGGTGGCCGGCCGGCTGGACCCTGATCGACAACCCGCTGCTGATGACGGCGACCGCGCTGGTCGCCGCCGTCGGCCTGGCCGGGCTGGCGATGCGCGGCCTGCCCGAGCGGCGTTTCCTGATCGTCGCCATGTTCACCGGTCTGACCCTGCTGACCATGGGTTACGTCGGCACCATGGACAGCCCGTTCGCGCCGTTCGCCCGCGAGCTGCTGGACGGGCCGCTGGCCCCGCTGCGCAACGTGCACAAGTTCGAGCCGGTGCTGCGCCTGCCGATCGCGCTGGGCCTGGCGTACGCCGCCAGCCGCACCCTGCGTCTGCGCCGGCTGCCGTGGCCGGTCCCGGCGAGCCCGCTGGTCGCGGCGCTGCTGGTGATCGCGGCCGCGCCGGCCGGGATGACGCTGCTGCGTCCCGGGCCGGGCTGGACCGCGATGCCGTCGTACTGGCAGGAGGCCGCGGACTGGCTCACCGACCAGGACGCGCGGGCGCGCACCCTGGTCGTGCCCGGCGCCGGGTTCGCCCAGCACACCTGGGGCCGGACCGTCGACGAGCCGATCCAGCCGCTGGCCGGGGCGCCGTGGGCGCAGCGCAACCAGATCCCGCTCGGCTCCGAGGGCAACACCCGAGTGATGGACGCGGTCGACGCGGTCCTCGCGCAGGGGCAGGGCTCCCCGGCGCTGGCCGCCTTCCTGGCCCGATCCGGCTACCAGTACCTACTGGTCCGGCACGACCTGGACCGGGCCGCCTCGGGCGCGCCGCCGATCGCCGTGGTGCGCCGGGCCATCGCCGGGTCGCCGGGCCTGGACCGGGTCGTCACGTTCGGCCCCGAGGTCGGCGCCGGCGGCGCGGAGCCCAGCCCGGTGGACGCCGGGGTCGCCGTGCCGTCCATCGAGATCTTCCAGGTCGCGGGCACGGTGCCGGCCGTCTCGGCGACCGCGATCGCCGACGTCCCGGTGGTCAGTGGCGGCCCCGAGTCGCTGCTCGGCGTCCTGGAACAGGGCCTGATCGACGGAACCCAGCCGGCCGTGCTGGCCGGTGACGCGACGGGTGACCTGGGCCTGGCCGCCGGTGAGTCGACGGCCCGGCCGATCGTCACCGACGGCCTGCGCCGCCGTGAGCTCAATATCGGCCGGATCCGCGACAACGTCAGCCAGACCCTGACCGCCGACGAGAAGACCAGGCAGGGCCGGGTACGCACGGACCTGACCCCGTTCGACCCGGCCGGCCACCAGACCGTCGCCGAATACCAGGGCATCCGCTCCGTGCAGGCGTCCAGCAGCATCAGCTTCGCCGACGCGGTCGCCGCGATCGACCCGTCCGCCCTGCCGTACGCGGCCCTGGACGGCGACCGGTCCACGGTGTGGCGCTCGGACCCGTACGAGCCGGGCGCCGGCCAGTGGATCGACGTCGAGCTGGGCACCGCCAAGCGGGTCACCGCCGTGACCGTGGACTTCGTCGACGACCTGCGGGTCTCGGCGCCGGTCTCGGTCGTCCGGCTGACCACCGACCAGGGCATCGTGG
The DNA here is from genome assembly GCF_016862455.1 of Actinoplanes utahensis. Taxonomy (GTDB): domain Bacteria; phylum Actinomycetota; class Actinomycetes; order Mycobacteriales; family Micromonosporaceae; genus Actinoplanes; species Actinoplanes utahensis. Next base: position 6,166 of record NZ_BOMZ01000044.1, on the reverse strand, counting down.
ACCGTCCGGTGCCGGCCACCCCCGGCCCGCACCGCCTGGAGACGCTGCCCGGCCTGACCACCTCGGTCCGGATCACCGTCCTCGCCCTGCGCCAGGGTTACCAGGGCAGCGTCGTGCTGCGTGAGCTGGGCATCCCCGGCCTCACGGCGGAGCGCGGCCTGCGGGTGCCGGCCGACACCGCGGCGAACGTCGCGCCGGTCTACGCGTTCGAGCGGGCCGTGCAGCAGCGCGGCTCCTGCTATCCGGCCGGGACCGGGGCGGGCGCCGCGATCCGCTGCGACCAGTTCCTGACCCGGCAGGGCGAGGAACCGCTCGGCATCGACAGGTATTTCACCACCCCGGTGGACGCCGCCTACGACCTGAGGCTCACCGCTCTGCCCCGGCCCGGCGCGGCCGTCCCGCTGTCCCGGCCGGTGTCCGCGTCCGCGTCGTCGGTGCTGACCGGTGACGTCACGGTCGGCGCGCACGCCGCCGTCGACGGCGACCCGGTCACCGCCTGGCTGGCCGAGCCCACCGACGCGCAGCCCACGCTGGCCCTGGCGTGGAAGGGCAACCGCCGGGTGGACCGGGTGCGGCTGGTCGTGCCGGAGGCCCCGGCCGCGGCCCGGCCCACCATCGTGTCGATCAGTGCGGGCGGGCGGAACACCAGCGCCCAGGTCGGCGCCGACGGCTGGGTCACGTTCCCGGCCGTCGTCACCAGCCGGATCGCGATCACCGTCTCGGCCGCTGAGCGGGTCACCGCGGACACCCGCGGCGGCGGCATCGGCTGGCCCGCCCCGGCCGGCATCGCCGAGGTCCAGGTGCCCGGGCTGGCCGGGCTGCTCGCACCGGCCGCCGACGGCACGCCGCTGGCGGCGCCGTGCGGCAGAGGCCCGGCCGTCGAGATCGGCGGGGTCCGCTACCCGACGTCGGTGCGGGGCACCCTCGGCGACGTCCGGGCGAAAAGAGCGCTGGCGGTGACCGTCTGCGACGTGTTCGCCAGCGAGTCCGTCCGGCTGCCCCAGGGTGACCAGCGTCTGCGGACGGTGCCGTCGGCGGCGTTCCTGATCGACTCCGCGATCCTGGTTCCGGACGGCACGACGGACGCCGCTCCCGCGGTGAGCCACCGGGCCGTGACCGTGGAGCGCTGGGACGCCACCGAACGGGCCGTGACGGTCGCCGCCGGGGCCGCGTCGCTGCTGGTCGTGCCGGAGAACCTGAACGCCGGATGGGCCGCGACGCTGAACGGTCAGGAGCTGCGGCCGGTCCGGGTGGACGGGTGGCAGCAGGCGTTCGTGCTGCCGGCCGGCGACGGTGGGCCGGTGATCTTGCGGTTCACGCCGGACGACCCGTACCGTACCGGTCTCGCGGCCGGCGCCGGATGTGTCCTGCTGGTCGTCCTGCTCGCCCTCGTGCCGGCTCGCCGGCGGGAGGTCGCCGCCGGTCCGCCGGCCAGGCTCCGCACTCGCGTCCCCGGTGGGGACTGGTGGATGATCCTGCCGCTGATGGTGCTGGTGGTCGTCCTCGGCGGCGCGGCCGGCGCCGCGTTGCTGCTGGCCGCCCTGATCATCCGGCAGGGCCGGCCGAACTGGCTGCCCGGGCTCGCCTTCGCGAGCGCCGTGACCGCTGTCGTGGTCGCGGTCGGCGGGCGGCTGCTCGGGCACGGGCAGGAGTGGGCGTACGGGATCGCCGTGCAGTCGGCGATGCTGGCCGCCGTGTGCGCGGTCGCGGCGGTCGCGGCCCCGTCGTCCGGCCGGCCGGAGAAGGAGATCTCAGTGGACGAGTGGCCGATCAGCCCGTACCGGGCGACGCTGCGCCGATCGGTCCGGCTGTTCCGCGCCTTCCTGGTCGAGCAGAGCGACCCGGACCGGTTCTACTCGCTGCTCGCCGAGGACTCGGTACGCCAGCTCGAGGCGTACGCCGACCTCGACGGCGCCCGGGTGCTGGACGTCGGCGGCGGGCCCGGCTATTTCGCGAGCGAGTTCGAGAAGGCCGGGGCCACGTACCTGGGGCTCGACCCGGCCGTCGGCGACTTCGCGGCGGCCGGCGCCGAGGTCAACGGGATGATCCGGGGCAGCGGCACCGCGCTGCCGATCCGTACCGGGGCGCTGGACGTCTGCTACTCGTCGAACGTGCTGGAGCACGTCAGCGAACCGGAGGCGATGCTCGACGAGATGGTCCGGGTCACCCGGCCGGGCGGAACCGTCTTCGTGTCGTTCACGCCCTGGTGGTCGCCGCACGGCGGGCACGAGACCGGGCCCTTCTGGCACTGGCTCGGCGGTGACCGGGCGCGGCGCCGTTACCTGCGCAAGACCGGCCACGAGCCGAAGAACCGCTACCGGGAGACGCTCTTCCCGGTCAGCGCCGCCCGGATGATGCGCTGGGCCCGGGCCGCCCGCCGTGCCGGTTCCGTCACGGTTGTCGACGTCATCCCGCGGTATCACCCCTGGTGGGCGCAATGGGTGGCTTCGGTGCCCGTGCTGCGGGAGGTGCTCACGTGGAATTTCACGGTGGTGCTGCGGCGCGATGGCGAGTCTGTTTCAGCAAGCGATCAGGAAGATGTGTCCAGGGTCTCGCTTCCGGATGTGACTCAGTAGTAACCTCCTGCCAGCTTGGCATACATTCACCTGCCACAATTCCGATTCCACCTCGTGGAGGACATATGAAGTCCCGCGTCATCGGCACCGTGCTGTTCGGTTTCGGCGTCTTGGCGTTGGTATTCGCCGGCGGCCTTGCTTTCGTCGTGGCCCCGACGGCCAAGCAGATCCCGTACGACATGGAGATGACCCAGTCGGTGGCCGAGGCGCCGAACGCCCGTTTCATGCAGATCAAGGGCGGCACGGCCACCATCGAGAGCGCCACGCTCCGCTCGACGGTGACCGTCCAGCCCGACGCCGACGCGACCGCCAAGCTCCAGGGCGACCTCGACGGCAGCGCGCTGGTCTGGGTGGCCGGCCAGCAGGTCCAGCGGACCGACACCAACGAGCTGATCAGCGCCTACAGCACGTCGTTCGCCGTGGACCGGGAGACGGCCGCGTCGGTGAACTGGGCGGACCAGTGGCTGGACACCGGCGGCCAGCGTGAGCCGGTCTCCTACAAGGGCCAGGTCTACAAGTTCCCGTTCGGCACCGAGCAGAAGGACTACGAGATCTTCGACCGGGACATCCTCGACGCCCGGCCGGCGAAGTTCGTCAAGACCGACGAGATCCAGGGTCTCGAGGTCTACCAGTTCACCCAGACGCTGCAGAACGAGACCCAGGTGCTGCCGGAGGACCGGGTCAAGCTGATCCTCGGCCAGCTCCTGCCGGGCGCCACCGAAGGCTCGGTGAAGTACAGCAACACCCGTACCGTGTGGGTCGAGCCGAAGACCGGCCAGTTCCTGCGGGTGCAGGAGCAGCAGCAGAAGCAGCTCGTCTCCACCGACGGCCGCTCGGTCGACATCCTCGACGCGACCTTCGCCTACAACGACGAGACCGTGAACAAGTCGGTCGACACCGTCGGCGGCAACGTTCTCAAGCTCGACCTGGTCGGCCTGTACGGCCCGATCGGCCTCGGCGTCCTCGGCCTGATCCTCGCCGTCGTCGGCGGCATCATCGTGGCCCGGGGCAACGCCCGCACGGCCGCCACCGGTGTCCCGGCGCAGTGGACCGGCTCCGGCCGGCACGCGGCCCAGGACGAGGAGACCGCCGACGCGACGGCCGCCGCCGACAAGTCCTGATCCCCGGCTGGTCAGAACGGCCGCGTCACCGGGGGACAACCCCCGGTGGGGCGGCTTTTCTGTGTCGGCGGACACTCACAACGGCGGGCGCCGGGACGTGACGCCGGGGTAATCGGCGACGCACTTTCAAGTGACCATGCGGAAACCAGCGGTTCCTAGGTTGGGTGCACGTCCCGTCTGCGATGACGTCTGGCTTGAAGGGGTGCCCGTGGCTGCCGATGTCACCCAGGTGCGAACCGTGTGCGGCTACTGCGGTGTCGGTTGCGGGATGGTGCTCGACGTAGCGCGCCACGGCGACGGCCGTCTCAAAGTGATCAAGGCGAGCGGGGACCGGGAACACCCGGCCAACGCCGGGCGCCTCTGTACCAAGGGCGCGACGAGCGCCGAACTGCTCGCCGCGCCGGGACGGCTGGACACCGCGCTGATCCGTTCCGACCGCGGCGCCGCTCCGGAGCGGACCGGCGTGGACGCCGCGATCAGCGAGACCGCCCGGCGGCTGCGCGCGATCATCGACGAGCACGGGCCGGACTCGTTCGCCATGTACGTCTCCGGGCAGATGACCCTGGAAGCCCAGTACCTGGCGAACAAGCTGGTCAAGGGCTTCATCGGGACGAACAACATCGAGAGCAACTCGCGGCTGTGCATGGCCAGCGCGGGCACCGGATACAAACTGTCGCTGGGCGCCGACGGCCCGCCCGGCTCCTACGACGACCTGGATCACGCGGACGCGTACCTCGTCATCGGGTCGAACATGGCCGACTGCCATCCGATCCTGTTCCTGCGGATGATGGAGCGGGTCAAGGCCGGCGCCAAGCTGATGGTCGTCGACCCGCGGCGCACCGCCACCGCGGAGAAGGCCGACCTCTTCCTGCAGATCCGGCCGGGCGCCGACCTGGCCCTGCTCAACGGCCTGCTGCACCTTCTCGTGGCCTCTCGGCACATCGATCAGGACTTCATCGAGGCCAACACCGAGGGCTGGGAGGCGATGCCTCCGTTCCTCGACGACTACCCCCCGGACCGGGTCGCCGAGCTCACCGGCATCCCGGAGGCTGACATCCGGACCGCGGCCGAGTGGATCGGTGCGTCCGGGAACTGGGTCAGTCTGTGGACCATGGGCCTCAACCAGAGCACCCACGGCACCTGGAACACCAACGCCCTGATCAACCTGCACCTGGCGACCGGCGCGATCTGCCGTACCGGGAGCGGGCCGTTCTCGCTCACCGGCCAGCCCAACGCGATGGGCGGCCGGGAGATGGGCTACATGGGCCCGGGACTGCCCGGCCAGCGGTCGGTGCTGGTTCCGGCCGACCGCGAGTTCACCGAGAAGGCGTGGGGCGTGCCCGCCGGAACCCTGCGCACCGAGGTCGGCAAGGGCACCGTCGACATGTTCGAGCAGATGGCCGCAGGGAGGATCAGGGCCTGCTGGGTGATCTGCACCAACCCGGTCGCCTCGGTCGGCAACCGGCGCACCGTCATCGCCGGCCTGGAAGCCGCCGAGCTGGTCGTCACCCAGGACGCGTTCGCCGAGACCGAGACCAACGCGTACGCCGACATCGCGCTGCCCGCGGCCATGTGGTCCGAGGCGGACGGCATCATGATCAACTCGGAGCGGAACCTGACCCTGGTCCACCCGGTGGTGCCCGCGCCCGGCGAGGCGCTGCCCGACTGGCAGATCATCGCCCGCGTCGCGACCGAGATGGGTTACGGCGCGTCGTTCGCCTACGGTTCCGCCGAGGAGATCCTCGAGGAGATCAAGACCTTCGCCAACCCGCAGACCGGGTACGACCTGAGCGGCGTCACCTACGAACGGCTGAACCGTGGCCCCGTGCAATGGCCGGCCGCGCCCGGCGGCCCGGACCGGAACCCGATCCGCTACCGCACCGCCGACGGCGGCCTCCGGTTCGCCACCCCCGGCGGGAAGGCGGTCTTCCACGCCCGGCCGCACACCGACCCGGCGGAGATGCCCGACGACGACTACCCGTTCGTGCTCAACACCGGCCGCCTCCAGCACCAATGGCACACCATGACCAAGACCGGCAAGATCGCGAAGCTGAACCGGCTCAACCCGAAACCGTTCCTGGAGATCAACGCGGTCGACGCGGAAGGGTACGAGATCGCGGCCGGGGACCTGGTGGAGATCGCGTCCCGGCGCGGGCGGGCCGTCCTGCCCGCCGTCATCACCGACCGGGTCCTGCCGGGCGGCTGCTTCGCCCCCATCCACTGGAACGACCTGTTCGGCGAATACGTCAGCGTCAACGCGGTCACCAGCGACGCCGTCGACCCGATCTCCTTCCAGCCGGAGCTCAAGGTGTGCGCGGTGTCGCTCACCCGGGTCGGCCCCGCCCCGTCCGGCCCGGCCGTCTCCGGTTCCTCCGCGCCCCTCGTCCCTGTCACCGGCTCCTCCACCAACGGTTCCGGCCTGACCGGCCCGCCCTCTGCCGGTTCCTCTGCTGCCGGGACTTTCCCCGG
>NZ_BOMZ01000043.1 GCF_016862455.1 Actinoplanes utahensis | reverse complement strand
CGGCCCGCCTCCTGTCGGTTCCTCTGCTAACGGGACTTTCCTCGCCGGCGCTGCGCCGTCCGGGATGGAACCGGCTCTGGTCGGCGCCGGGGCCGGGGGGATCGGGGGGACGGCACTCGCCGGGGCGGCTCTGCCCGGAGGGCTCGGGCAGGCGCTCGGCATCGACACGGCGCCACCGGAACTCACCGAGGACCAGCGGCGGTACCTGGCCGGGTTCCTGGCCGGCGCGGCGGCACGGCCCGGACCGGCGGTGCTGCCCCCGGGCGCGCCCTTCGACCACGCCACGGCCATGTGGGTCAACGGGTTGCTCGCGGGAGTGCTCTCTCCCGTACCCTCGCAAGCTCTTGATCCGGCCTCGCCCACCGCGGAGCCGCAAGCGGGCCGCCTGCAGGTGCTCTGGGCGTCGCAGACCGGCAACGCCGAGGAGTTCGCGCAGACCGTGGCGGCACGGCTGACCGAGACCGGGCGGCAGGTCAGTGTGATCGGCATGGACGGGCCCGCCGCCGACCTGCTCGATCCCGGGGCTGACCTGCTCGTCGTCACCAGCACGTTCGGTGACGGGGACGCGCCCGACAACGGGACCTCGTTCTGGGACTCCCTCGCGGGAGACGGAGCGCCACGGCTCGACGGGCAGCGGTACGCGGTGCTCGCCTTCGGCGACTCCAACTACGACGACTTCTGCGGGCACGGGCGGCGGCTCGACGAACGACTCGCCGAACTGGGGGCGGTCCGGTTGGCTCCCCGGGCGGACTGCGAACCCGACTTCGAGGAGACCGCCGACGGCTGGCTCTCCGCCGTCCTCGCGGCCGTGACCACCACGTCCCCTCCCACCGCCTCCGCTCCCACCACCACTCCTGCTCCCACCGCCTCCGCTCCCACCACCACTCCTGCTCCCACGGCCTCCGCTCCCACGGCCTCCGCTACTACTAGCGGCGTTAGTACTAGCGGTGTTACTACCATCGGGGCCACCTCCGCTGTGATCACCAAGGTCGTCACCGGGCCGACGAAAGCCGCGCCGCTGACCGCCTCGCTCGTCGGGAACCGGCTGCTCAGCCTGCCCGGATCGGCCAAGGAGGTACGGCAGTTCACCTTCGACACCGGCGGGCTCCTCGACTACCGGGCCGGCGACGCGCTCGGGGTGTGGCCGGTCAACTGCGCGGCGCTTGTCGGCGAATGGCTCGAAGTGACTGGGCTGGCCGCGGACACCCCGGTCGAACTCGACAGAATCGGCACCGTACCCCTGGAGACCGCGCTCACCAGGCACCTCGACATCACCCGCGTCACCAGCGATCTGCTGCGATTCGTCGCCGAACGCAGCGGATCCGGGCACCTCAAGACCCTGTTGCGCGCCGACAACAAGGGCGAGTTGGCGAAGTGGACCTGGGGCCGGCAGGCGGTCGACGTCCTCGCCGAGCACCCCGTCGACGTCACCGCCCACGAACTCGCCGGTGTGCTCAAGAGACTGCAGCCACGCCATTACTCGATCAGCTCCACGCCGGTCACCGACCCGAACCTGGTCAGCCTCACCGTCTCGGTGGTCCGCTTCGACAACCATCGTGGCCGGCCCCGCAAAGGCGTCTGCTCCACCCACCTGGCCGATGCGCCGGCCGGCGCCGAGGTGCCGGTCTTCGTGCAGAAGGCGCCGCACTTCCGGGTGCCCGCCGACCCCAACACCCCCATGATCATGGTGGGTCCCGGCACCGGGGTCGCGCCGTTCCTCGGCTTCCTGCACGAACGGCAGATCACCGGCGCGCCCGGCGGCAACTGGCTGTTCTTCGGCGAACAGCGCAGCTCGACCGACTACTACTACGCCGCGGAACTGGAGGCCCTGCGCGCGGACGGCATCCTCAGCCGGCTCGACGTGGCGTTCTCCCGGGACCAGCGGTCCAAGATCTACGTACAGGATCGGATGCGGGAGAAAGGCGCCATGCTGTGGGCGTGGCTGCAGGCCGGAGCCCACTTCTACGTCTGCGGCGACGCCAGCCGGATGGCCCGCGACGTGGACCGCGCCCTGCACGACATCGCCGTCAACCACGGGCGTCTCAGCGACGAGGCCGCCACCGCCTACCTGAAACAGCTCAGCGCCGACAAACGCTACGTCCGCGACGTCTACTGACATGACGCGCCGCCCGCCGTCCGCCCGGTCCTCACGACCGTCCCGACCGTGGTGACCGGCCGGAAAAGCCGGCTGTCAGGGCTGTCTCAACCGTCCGGGGACGACCGTGGTGACCGGCCGGAAAAGCCGGCTGTCAGGGTTGTCCCGACCCGTCCGGGGACGACCGTGGTGGCCGGGTGGAAAGCTCGGCTGGTCGTCTGGGCTGTCTCCGGCCGGCTGAGACAGTTTGACAGCCAGCCGTACAAGATCTACCGCAATCGGGACGGTTCCCGCGGTCCTGCCGGGGCCGTCACGTCATGCGATTCAGGGCGGCGCGGAAACGGGCCAGGTCGCGGCGGCGCTGTTCGATCGTGGTGGCGACCCCGACCAGGAGCAGGCCGCCGACGGCGAGCGGCACCCAGCGAGGCAGCAGGTCCCAGAACCGGACCAGCTCGTGCAGCGCGACAAGCGTCAACGTCGCCCCACCGGTCACCACCGGGGCCTGCAACCGGGCCCGGGAACCGGCCAACAGCACCAGCAGGGCCCCGACCCCCAGCAGAAGCCGCCGCAGATGGTGCGGATCGGCGTCGGAGCTGTGGGCGATCACCGTCAGCGACGGCAGGAACGCGGCCCCCAGCGCCGGGCCGTACGCGGTCCACGACGGCAGGTCCGGCCGGCTCCGGCGGGCGAACCAGCCGATCACGGCCGCGAGAACGGCGGCCGGGAACGTGTAGACCTCGGTGGTCCCCACCTCCTGGGACGACAGCAGCAGCCACCAGCCGATCAGGGCGACGCAGGCGGCGGCCACGGCGTACCGGAACCGGGTCCCCCTCGTCTCGCCCGGCCGCATCGCCCGGACCGAGAGCACCAGCGCCCACAACTTGCAGACCAGCGCGGCCCAGCCCAGCGAATCGGTGATCAACAGCGCGGCCAGCGCGGACGCGTGGGCGACGGCGAACGGCGCCACCGCCTCCCGGGGGCGGTGCGAGGCCAGGACCCACTCCAGCGCCACGACCAGAGCCGCGGCGCCCAGCACGAACAACGGCGGCGCGGCCGGGCCGAGGTCCGCCGCGTCCGCGACGGTGTACGCCAGAACGACCACCGACACGGTGCCCGCAGCCCAGCCCGTGACCCGGGCGACCGTACGCCGTCCCGCCGCACCGGCCACGGCGCCCGCCGCAGCGACCAGGCCGAACGCCACCATCGTGGGCCCGTGCGCGGCGCTCGACCCGGCGACCCCGGCCGCGGCCAGCGCCCCGAACAGAACCGTGAGCAGATCGGCCGGGCCGTCACGTCGCGGTAGGTACGCGAGCGCCAGCAGGCCCGCGAGCCCCACCACCAGATCCACGATCGGCACCACCGGCCACGGCGCCCGCGCCGCCGCGAACACCATCGGCACGACCAGCGCGACCAGCGGCATCGCCGCCAGAACCGCCACCGCCCACGGCGACCGCCCCTTCCAGCGGCTGCCCCCGGACGGCGCTTCCGCCACAGCACCGCCGCCTCTGATGACGCCGGTCACGGCTTCTTTGCTGTTCCGGCCGGCGCCGATTCCGGCTTCTTGATCGCCGCCTCTACCGGTTCCGGCCTCTTCATCGCTGCTGCGGCCAGCGTTGGTTGCGACTTCTTGACCGCTGCGGTCGACGTTGGTTGCGGCTTCTTCGCTGTTGCGGCCGGTGTCGATTCCGGCTTCTTGAACACTGCTACGGCCGGCGCCGGTCTCGGCCTCTTCAGCGCCGCCCCACCCGACTCCGCTCTCAGCCGTCGAGTCGCCTGTGGTGGAGCGGTCCGTGGTGCCGTTGGCGGATCCGGATGTGGCGGTGAGCAGGGGGAAACGGGTGAGCAGCCAGCCGGTCCACGCGGCGGCTACCGCGGTCAGGGCGAGGGCGGCGACCGAGGACCAGGCGGCTGCCGACTGGTGCGGTGCGACCCCGGACCAGATGTCGTTCGTGGCGGTCCAGGGTTCGGCCAGGACGACGGCCAGGTCGGGGCCGGTCAGGATGAGCAGGGCCAGGATCGGGACGAGTGCGGCGGTCACGCTGCCGCCGATGGTTCCGGTGGTGCGGATCGGCAGCAGGGAGGCGATCAGCAGCAGGGCGGTGGCGGCGTAGAGAGCGACCGGATCGGTGCCGGCTCCCGCCCACAACGGGATGCTGCCCGCCGCGGCCAGGGCGACACCCAGCGCGTGCGGGGAGTAGACGGCCAGCTCTCGAACGACCAGGTGGGCGACCAGGCACAGCAGCACCACGACGGCGAGCGAGGCCCGGACCCGGGTCGTCGCCGAGGTGTCGGCGGCCAGCAGCGCCAGCCACACCGCGGGACCGGCGGCGATGAGACCCACGGTGAACCCGCCGGCCCCGAGATCGTCGCCACTCGGCCGGGAACGCAGGAGCACGCCCACGCCGGCGCCGAGCACGGTGATCGCCGCGAGCACCGCCGCCGCGACCCCGGCATGACCGAAACCGGTCACCACCGCGTGCAGCAGAAGTCCGCCACACAGCGCCGTCCGGAAGCTCACGTCCCGTGTGGTGCGTGACCCGGCGCCCAGCGCCAGCGCGGCCGCGGCGACGGCCACATCGGCCACCGGTACGGCCCACCAGAGCAGGCCGAACGCTGAGGGCAGCAGCAGAGCCACCCCGGCGGAGGCGGTCAGGATCAGGTTGAGGTGGGTGCTGCGCGGCAGCAGCAGGAGGTACGCCACCACAGTCAGCACCGCCGCCACCAGCGCGTCCGGTTGCGTCCGTACGATCGCCACGTCCAGGGGCGTGCCCAGAACCGGCCGAGCCGCTTCGACGCTGACGATCGCCGCACCGGCCACGGACACCAACATGGCGAGCGCCGGGACCACCCCGACCAGCAGCGCCCCGACCCAAGCCCCGAACCCGGCGACATCCGCCACCGCCCGTCCGCCCGTCCTGCCACTCCCGGTCTCGCCGGACAGCCCACTCGTCGCGTCGCGGCTGGGTGCGCCGGACCGGCCGGTCTCGCCCGACTGTCCGGTCTCGCCGGGCTGTCCCGGTTGACCGGACCGGCCAGCGTTGTCGGGCCGTCCGGGTTCGCCGGGCCGTGGAATCGTCTTGCGGGCATCTTTTCCGCCGCGGTGGCCGGAGGCGGCTTCACTGGTGCCCGTTGATCCGTCGCCTGTCGGCTGCGGCTTCCAGACGCCTGTTGCGCCCTCGTCTCCACTGCCCGGCCCGGGACGATGCGGCGCGGCACCGGCCTGCTGTGCGGAGGGTGTGACTGCACCGGGTCGTGTGGCGCCGGTCTGCTGCGAGGTGGGCGTGACGGCGCCGGATCGCGGGGCGCCGCTCGGGTGGGCGGGGTGCGGTGTGGTGGGGATGAACAGTGGCCGGCCGTCGGTGGTGCGGAAACGGCGCAGCAGCGCGGTCGCGGCGGCAAGGACCAGGGCGACCGCCGCGAGACGGGTCGACTGCCATGTGGAGTTCGCGAACTCGATCGGCAGCGTCCACGCCCAGCGGGCGCCGGCCAACCCGGCGGTGACGACGAGCAGACCGGCGGTGATGGCTTGCGCGATCGCCGACCGGATCAGGAACGCCCAGCCGAACAGGGCGATCGGGGTCAGCAGCAGGATCCCGCCGGCCTGGGCGGCACTCGCCGGGGTGGTGGCGAGCGAGAGGTCCGCGAGTGCGGTCACCGCGGAGATCGCCGCGGCGGAACCCCCGCAGAGGTACGTGAGAACCGTGACCGCATCGGCGGGGATGAGCCGCCCGGCCGCCGGTTCCGTGCCGTCCGTGCCGGTAGACGGGTGAGGAGGGGTGGCAGGTCCGGAGAGGCCGGTGGACGGGTGAGGAGGGGTGGCGGGCCCGGAGAGGCCGGTGGACGGGTGAGGGGGTGTGGCGGGTCCGGCGAGGCCGGAGGGGGAGGCGCCGGTTCCGGTCGTGCCCGGCTGCGCGGCAGTGGCCGGCGCGGCGGTGGAGCGCAGACGGAGGACGGTGATGTCGAGGAGGAGGGTGGCCAGGAAGGACAGGGACCAGCCGGTCAGGTCGGCGTCGGCGGCGGCTGCCAGCAGCGGGGCGACCGGCTGGGCGATGAGCAGGGCGGCGATTCGTGGGCCGCGGAGGTGGGTGCGGCGGGCGTAGCCGACGGACAGGGCCGAGGTCGTGGTGAGGACTGCGGCGGCGTACGCGGAAGGGTCGAGGTCGCGGACGGCCAGGAAGTCGACCGTCCACGCCGCATAGCCGTCCAGCAGGATCATCAGCAGGCCGACGGCGGCGAAGGTCTCGGCGGCGGCCGTCAGGCCGCGCCGCACCGCGAACGGGGGGATCGCGAGGATCGCCGCGGTGGCGGCGGCCAGCAGCAGGGCCCGGCCGGTGACGCCGACCTGCGCCCAGGCGACGGCGGTGAAGACCGCGGCGGCGACGACCAGGAGCAGGCCGCCGAGGGTGAACAGCACGTTCTGCACGGTGATCGTGCTGAGACGTGGTTCAGCCGACGGGATGTCGCGGGGCGGCAGCGACGAGACGGGCAGCGGCGACGGAACGGGCGGCACGGAGGCCGGCGGCGCGGAGGCCGGTGGGGTGGGGGTGCGGCGGGCGACGACGCGGGCGGCGAGGGCGGCGCGGCGGTCGCGGGCGGCCTGCAGGTGCCGCTCCGTGGTGACGACCTCCATCCGGGCGGCGCGCAGGCGGCGGTCGAGGTCGGCGATCTCGCCGTCGAGCCGGATCACCTCGGCGGCCTCGGAGTCGGGACCGGCGCCGCAGTGGGGGCAGCCGTCCGGCAGGGAGGCGGGCGCCCCGCAGTGCGGACAGGGATAGGACGTCGTCAAGGCCGTTCCTGGTGCTCGAAGGGAACCGAAGGATAGAGGGCGGCAGGTCAGGAGGACAGCCTCTCCCATCGACGCAAGCGGTGGACCACCTCGGGTGTACGCCCGGACAGCCGGCGCGAAGGTGCGGCGGATGAACCGCGTCCCGCCGGCGCCGGTACAACCCGGTGAGGACCGCAGCAACGAGGAGACCACGCGTGAGCAGCGCCGACCTGATCCTGATGGCAGACCGCATCCGCACGATGGCCGGTGAGGGCGCGCCGACCGCGATCGCCGTGGCCGGCGGGGTGATCACGGCGCTCGGCGACCGGGCGGACGCCCGCGACTGGCGCGGCCCGGGTACCGAGGTCGTCGACCTGGGCGCGGCCACCATCACGCCGGGCCTGGTGGACGGGCATTTCCACCCGGTCCTGGGTGTCGGCCTCACCCGTGGAGTGGACCTGTCGTCCGTACGTACCGTCGAGGGGTTGACGGCTGCCTTGCGGGCCGCCGGCCGCAAGCCGGGCGGATGGCTGGAGGGCTGGGGCCTCGACCCGAACGCCTTCGAGGGCGCGCCGATCACGCACGCGCCGCTGGTGGAGGCGCTCGGGCCGGACGTGCCGGTGTTCCTGCTGCTGTTCGACGCGCATGCGGCGCTGGTCAGCCCGCGGGCTCTGGAACTGGCCGGGATCGGCGGGCCGCGGGAGTTCGCGTCCGGCGCGAGCGTCGTCTGTGACGCGGACCGGCGGCCGACCGGCCACCTGCTTGAACTGGAGGCCCTCGACCTGGTCCGGGTGCTGCTCCCGCGGGACGCGCCGGCCGATCGCCGGGCCCGGCTGGCCGATCTGCTGCGGCGGATGGCGGCGTGCGGGCTGACCGCGGCGAACGCGATGGATTTCGAGGACGACTCCCTCGACCTGTTCCGGGCTCTGGAGGACGACGGGGACCTGCCGGTGCGGTGGCGGTTCGCACCGTTCGTGATGCCCGGCTCGGGGCGCGACGGCCTGGACGCGGTGATCGCCCAGCAGCGCCTGGCCGGGCGGCGCTGGCGGGTCGAGGGCGCCAAGTTCATGATCGACGGGACGATCGACGGCGGAACCGCCTGGCTCGACGAACCGGACACGCACGGCGAGTCGACGGCCTGCTTCTGGCCCGATCCGGGCGAGTACACCGCCGCCGTCACCGTCCTGAACCGGCACGGCGTCCCGGTCGTCACGCACGCGATCGGCGACGCCGGGATCCGGTACGTGCTGGACACCTACGCCGGGCTGCCCCGCACCTCCGCGGTCCCGCATCGGGTCGAGCACCTGGAGACGATGCCGACCGAGCTGGTCGGACGGTTCGCCGAACTCGACGTCACGGCCGGTATGCAGCCCACCCACTGCACCGGTCACCTCCGTGCCGATCACCGGGACAACTGGTCCACCCGGCTCGGCAAGTCCCGTGCCGACCGCGCCTTCCGGGCCCGTGACCTGCGTGATCAGGGTGCCCGGCTGGCGCTCGGCTCGGACTGGCCGATCGCGCCGTTCGACCCGCGGGAGATCATCGCGGCGGCTCGGCTGCGCCGCCCACCCGGTGCCGCCGGCGTCGAGCCGGTGCTGCCCGGGCAGGCGCTCACCGCCCGGATGGCGCTCGAGGGGTACACCACCGAGGCGGCGGCCGCGGCCGGGCTGGCCGGAACGTCCGGGCGGCTGCTCCCCGGTTACCGGGCCGACCTGGCGGCGTTCGGCCTCGACCCGCTCACCGCCGGTCCGGACGAGTTCGCCGAGTCCCCGGTTCTGCTGACCGTCGTCGACGGACGGATCGCCCACTCGCCCACCGGCGGGAGATGAGCGGATCCGCGAATCGCTCGAATCATCGCAAGCCCGATGAACCGCTGAATATCGTGAGCGAATGGGGTTCTCCACACACAAGACCATGGCGCTGGTGGGTGCCGTCGCCGTCGTCGCCGGGCTCGGGCTGACCACTCCGGCGTACGCGGCCCCGCCGCCCTCTCGTCCGGCGCCGCTCGCGAAGTCGCTGCTCACCACACATGACGTGCCGCACGGCTATGTTCCCGGCGAGGCCGGGAACATCCGGCGGATGCTCGGCGCGGCGCTCGCCGCACACCGGCCGGGAGCAGACCCGTGCGCGGCCGGGCGCCCCGCGCCCCGGCCCGCCCCGGCGGCCGGCCGGAGCGCCATCGCGGTGTTCCTCCACCCGGAGAAGGGGACGGTCCTGGCCGAGGCGCTGGCAGACACCGGCGAGGAGACGGCCGCCGACCTGGTCGCCGCCGCCGGGACGATGCTGGCGAAGTGCCCGGTCGTCACGACCGCGGACGGGCGGCTGGAGATCGAGCCGTCGCGCTGGAATCCGCCACTCGGCGACGAGTCGATCACC
This sequence comes from Actinoplanes utahensis, assembly GCF_016862455.1. GTDB lineage: Bacteria > Actinomycetota > Actinomycetes > Mycobacteriales > Micromonosporaceae > Actinoplanes > Actinoplanes utahensis. The sequence goes on along the minus strand of NZ_BOMZ01000043.1, from coordinate 11,214 downwards.
CTGGGTCTCCGGTTCGGCTGGGACGAGCCGGCGTCCCGGCCGGCGTTGCGGGGGAGGATGGCGCTCGTCGCGTACCGGAACCTGGTCTTGATCGTGGGGTTGATCGGGATCGGCGAGCCGGACGAGCGGGACCTGAAGAGGGTGGTGCGCGCGGCCGTGCGCAAGCTGGTCCTCACATCCGGCATTTCCGTCAAAGAACGTACGTGAGGATGTTTTTCGGTAAAGCTTGCCGGTGATGACTGCCGTTGCCCGGGCCGGCGTGCTCGCTCTCCTCGCCACCCTCTGCTACGTCCTGCCGATCACGTTGTCCCGGCCGCCGGATGCGCGTGCCGCGACGGTCTGCGCCACCCCCGTGAAGATCGCCAACGGGGACTTCGAGGCGCCGGTCATCCCGGCGAACACGATGGTGCTGGAGCCCGAGGCCGACATGGGCGGCTGGAAGACCAACGCCCCGGACAAGCTCTTCGAGCATTGGCGGGAGGTCCGGCAGGGCTTCACCGCCGGGCAGGGCAACCAGTTCGTCGAGCTCAACGCCAACTTCGTCTCCGCGGTCTACCAGGACCTGACGACCACGGAGGGGCAGACGCTGCGGTGGGAGCTCAAGCACCGCGGCCGGCTCGGCGACGACACGATGATCGTCAAGATCGGCCCGCCCCACGCGCCGGTCCAGCAGGGCGGGCAGATCAAGGACGGCTCCGCGGCCTGGGGGACCTGGTCGCGCAACTACACCGTCCCGTCCGGTCAGACCACCACCCGGTTCTGGTTCGAGTCGATCTCGGCGGCGCAGAACAAGCCGACGTACGGCAACTTCCTGGACGCCATCTCGTTCGGCTCCGAACCCTGCCTGACCACCACCGCCGGCGTGTCCGGCGGCGGCGCCGCGAACGTCGGCGACGTGCTCACCTACACCGTCGCCACCAGCAACCGGGGCGGCAACCCGGCCAAGAACGCCGTCCTCAGCGACGACCTGCCGGCCGGAACCACCTTCGTGCCCGGCTCGATCCGCAGCATCACCGGCTCCAGCAGCGCCACCGTCTCCGACGGCACCGACACCGACACCGGGGAGTACGACCCGGCCACCCGGACCGTCCGCGTCCGGACCGGGGTCGGCGCCGGGGCGAGCACCGGCGGCTCGATCCCGGTCGGCGAGTCCCGCGCGTTCAGTTACCAGGTGCGGGTCACCTCGGCCGCCGCCTCCACGACCCTCGCCAACGAGGCCACCGCGACCTTCTTCAACGATCTCACCAACGCCAACCAGACGTCCGTCTCCACCAGCGCCGGCACCACCGTGGCCGCGGCCGCCGACCTCGGCATCACCGCCGTCGTCCGGGCGCCCGGCATCATGGCCGGCCAGGCCGCCGCCACCGACCTCACCGTGACCAACACCGGGCCCGACGACGCGAACACCGTCCAGGTCACCTCCGTGGTGCCGTACGGGCTCTACGGTGTCGCCGCGACCACCCCGCTGGGCACCTGCACGGCCACACCGACCGCGCCCGCCGGGCCGACGAACGTCTCCTGCGCGATCCCGGTCCTGGCCCGCGGCGCCACCACCACGGTGGCGATCACCGGGACGGTGGTGCCACAGGCCACTCCGGCGGCCCAGGCCACCCTCACGGCGTCGGTCACCAGCGCGACGTACGAGGTGAACCAGGCCGACAACGGCACCTCGGTCAGCGCCGCCGTCAGCACGTCGACCGACCTCAAAGTGGTCCAGACGTACACCCCGGCGAACCCGGTGCCCGGCGACACGATCACCTACACCGCGACCGTCACCAACCAGGGGCCGTCCCAGGCGCGCGACATCCTGCTGACCGACCCGATCGCGTACACCTCGAACTTCGTCGGCGCCGAGATCGGCACCACGCCGTCGCCGACCCCCTGCACCTACACCGCGGCCATCGGGACCGTGGAGTGCGCGGTGCCGGACATGATGCCCGGCACCACGACGACCGTCACCATCGTGGTCGCCCTGCCGTTCCCCGGCACCGGCACGGTCAACAACGCGGTCTCGGTGAGCTCCTCCACACCGGAACGGAACGTCGCCGACAACAACCACTCGGTGTGGAAGACCGGGACACCGGAAGCGGACGTCGGCGTCAAGCTGGTCCTCGGCGCGAACCGGGCGAAACCCGGCGACGTCGTGCCGTTCACCCTCACCGTCACCAACACCGGGCCCTGGCCGGCCACCAACGTCTCGTTCAACACCATCGTCCCCGTCGGGTTCACCGTGAACCGGCAGGCCTCGCAGTACTGCACCGCCGGCGCGTGCACCCTGCCGGCGGTGTTCAAAGGCGACGTCATCGAGATCAAGGGAACCACCACGGTCGGGCCGAACGTGGCCGCCGGCCTGCTGTCCGCCAGCACCACGGTGATCTCGCCGACCAGCGACCCCAACCCCGCCAACGACACCTCCACCGTCACCTTCACCATCGACCTGGAAGCCGACCTGCGGGTCACCCAGACCCTCACCAACACGACCCCGGGCGAGACCGGCCTGGTCGCCGGGCACACGGTGCGCGGCCGGGTCGTCGTGCACAACGACGGCGCCACCCGCGCCGAGGGTCTCGTGCTGCGGCAGGCCGTCCCGGCCGGACGGCCGATCCCGTTCGTCACCACGTCCACCGGGGACGGCGAGAACTGCGCCTATCAGGGCAGCGGTACGCCGGGCAGCAGCAACCACGACGGCGGCATCTACGTGTGCACCCGCCCGTCCCTGGCGGTCGGCGCCGGCTGGACGGTCACCTTCGACGGGGTCAGCCTGTCACGCGGATACTCGGGCGGGGTGTTCACCCGTACCGCGACGATCTCCGCCACCACCCCCGACCCGGACGCCGCCGACAACACGGTGACCACCACCGAACCGGTCGAGCGCCGCTCCGAGCTGCGGCTCACCAAGACGACGGTCACCGCCGGCCCGGTGGTGCAGACCGACGACGTCGAATTTCTGATCACCGTGACCAACAACGGGCCGTCCGACGCCGCGAACGTCCTGGTCCGCGAAGAGCCGCAGGCCGGCCTGGTGATCGTCTCCGGCAGTGGCGCGACAGGGGGCAGCAGTTACGACAGCGGCGCGCTCACCTGGACCATCCCGAACCTCGCGCACAACGGCACGGCGAGCGTGCGCGTGCACGGGATCGCCCAGGGATCCGGCACGCTCGTCGACACGTCACGGATCGTCGCCTCGGACAGCACCGACCCGGTCAGCACCAACAACAGCGCCTCCGACAGCATCGTCGCCGACCCGGCGGCGCCCGCGCTGGCCCTCAGCGTCACCGCCACGGCCGTGCCGGGCGCCGGCGGCTTCTCGCAGGGCGACGTGATCACCTACCAGTACACCGTCGCCAACACCGGCAACCTCGACGCCACCGGCGTGACCCTGACCGCCAGCCGGACCGGCGCCGGCTCGGGCGCCTGCAACGGCGGCACCCTCGACGCCGGTCAGAGCGTGATGTGCCCGGCCGTCACCCACCAGGTGACGGCCGCCGAGGCCTCCGCGGCCGTCCCGATCAGCAACGTGGCGACCCTGGTAGGGCAGACCGCGGCGAACATCCTCCCGGTCACCTTCGCGAGCGTCACCACCGTCTCGCCGCTCACCGCGCCCAACGAGTCCCTGGTCGTGGTGGTCACCGCCACCGTCAGCGACCCCGCCCGCCAGCACGGCGCCGCCAAGGACGACCTGATCCACTACGACTACCAGATCACCAACAACGGCACCGTGACGATGACCGACGTGCGGCTGACCGACCCGACCGTCGGCCCGCTCGGCTGCGCCCCGATCGCCAGCCTCCCGCCGGGCGCCACCGACACGTGCTCCACCCCCAGCGGCTCCCGTTACCAGGTCACCCAGAACGACATCGACGGCGGCACGCCGGTCCGGAACAACGCCGCCGTGAGCGGCCGGAACGGTCTCGACGTCCTGCACTCCTTCGGGCCGTACCACGCCGACGTCACCGTCGCCGCGCCCGACCCCGCCATCGTCGTCACCGTGGTACCCGCACCCAGCCGGACACCGGTCCGGAAGACCGACACCATCGCGTACGAGTACCGGGTCGAGAACAAGGGCAACGTCACCGTCGGCACCGTCGAGGTCACCGACTCCCGAGTCACCGGGGTCACCTGCCCGGCGACCATCGCGCCGAACGTCATCGGCGTCTGCCGGACCCGGGTCGCCCAGCCGTACACGGTCGCCCAGCAGGACATCGACGACGGCGGCTCCGTCCACAACGACGCCGTCGTCACCGCCACCGGCGTCGCGCCGCTCAGCCCCACCGTTCATGTCGACGCCGGCGCCTCGGTGCCGGTCGCCGCGGCCGCGCCCGCGCTGTCGCTCACCCACACCGTCACGGTGCCGCCCGGCGGTGTGGTCCGCGGCGACGTGCTCTCCGTCGTCTACCGGGTCGAGAACACCGGCAACGTGACGATGAACGGTGTCACCGTGGCCGACCCGCTCAGCGGCGCGGTCGCCTGCCCGGCCACGCCGCTCCCGCCCGCCGGAGACCTGACCTGCCCGGCCGCGCCCTACACCGTCACCCAGGCCGGAGTCGACGGCCCCGGCCCGATCACCGGAACCGCCCGGGCGCAGGGCCGCGGCCCCGGCCAGACCGCCCTCACCGATTACGGCACCGACCCGATCAGCGTGGCCGTCGCGGCGGGAACCACCGAACTGTCCGTCTCCGGGTCGGCCGTGGTCACCCCGCCCGACCATCGCAACGCCGTCGAACCGGGCGACCGCGTCGGCTTCGAATACCTGGTCACCAACGCCGGAACCGTCACGATGGAGCAGATCACCGCCGTCGACTCGCTGACCGGTGTGGTGAGCTGCCCGCTCGACCGGCTCGCCCCGGCCGCGCAGATGTACTGCACCGCCCGCGACACCTACACCGTGACCGCGGCCGACATCAAAGCCGGTGCAGAGATCGTCGCCGAGGCGCAGGTCACCGCCAACGGTCCCGGCCGGCCGGCGAAGACGTTCGGCCCGGCCCGGGCCGTCGTCGCGGTGCTCGTCCCCGAACCGTCGCTGCGGGTCACCACCACACCGACCGGGCTCTCCTCGCCCGACGGCCAGGCCGTCCCCGGCGACCGGATCAGCTTCCGGCACGACGTCGTCAACGCCGGCAACCAGCCGATCAGCGGCATCGACGTCACCAGCGAACTGTCCGGCCCGGTGGCCTGCCCCGGCGCACGGCTCGCCACCCGGGAGGCGATGACCTGCACCTCCGGCCCGTACCCGGTCACCGAAGAGGACCTCGACAGCGGCGACGGCCTCGCCGGCGACATCACGGTGGTCGGGCAGGCGCCGCTGGAGACCACCCCGCGCACGTTCGGCCCGTTCCCGGTACGAGTCGGCCTGGTCACCGCGGCGCCTGCCCTGCGCCTGGCGATGACCGCGACCGTCGCCGTCCGGATGCGCGCGCTCACCGCCTCCACCGGCAACCTGATCGCCTACCGGTACACCGTCACCAACTCCGGCAACGTGACCGTCCGCGACATCGCCGTCGCCGACGCCCGCGCCGTCGCCGTCACCTGCGCCGCCACCCGCCTCGCCCCCGGCGCCGCCACGACCTGCGCCGCCACCCGCGATTACGAGGTCACCCAGGCCGACGTCGACGCCGGCGGCCCCGTCACCGCCACCGCTGTGGCAAGTGGCGCCCACGGCACGACGGCCCGCTCCGTCACCTCCAACACCGCCGAGGCCGCCGTGCCGGTCGCCGCACCCGCGCCGGCCCTCAACGCCAGCCAGACCGCCGCCTGGACCGACACCGACGGCGACGGCCGGCTCAGCACCCGCGACCAGGTCGTCTCCAGCCTGAAAGTCACCAACAAGGGCAACGTCACCCTGGTCAACATCCGGGTCACCGGTCTGCCCGCGGCCGTCACGTGCACCCCGAACCGGGCTGCCCCCGGCGAGACCGTTCCGTGCGTCTCCGCCGTCTACCACCTGACCGACGAGGAGGTCGCCCGCGGCAGACACACCTTCTCCGCGCAGGTCGCCGGCGACCTCATCGACTCCGACGCCCCACCGGCCGAAGCCACCGCCCCCTCCACGGTGGTCGTCCCGGCCCGGCGCCCGACCCCGTCTCCGACAGCCACCACACCGCGAATCCCCTCCCCGTCCACCTCCCCGACCGGGTCCCCAGCCCCGTCCTCGTCCCCGACCCCCGGCGCCGGCGACGTCCCGATCACCGGCGGCCCGTCCCTGCCCATCGCCCTGGCCGGCGTCGCCCTGATCACGATCGGCTCCACCCTGCTACTGATCACCTACCGTCTCCGAACCCGCCGCACCGTCACCCGCCTCAACTGACCACCCAGGCGGCCAATCTGTTCGTTGCCGCATGTGCGGCCAGCCTGGCCCCGCATGTGCGGCCAACCTGTCGCTGGCCGCTGGCATCTTCGTGCGGTCGAGGGCTGCCGCTGATGAACCGCAGACCGCGGCGAACGGTCCCGCTCCAGATCACCACGAACGCCGTCGGGAGCAAGACGCGCGAGCTTTCTCGCCTGATCGTCCGGTTCGTCGGCCCGTCAGTCACCGGTAATAGGACCGAAGCGGCCTTCTCGGTTCCGCTTCAGCCGACGGCCGCAATAGGGCCTCTCACATGGAAAGCGCTTGTACTATGAGATCACTCGACTTTCCCGTGCTCGGATTAATTTCGCTAGGACCGTCGAATTAGAATGAACAGCATCATCGCAAAGGTCGGCGCCCCGTGGGCGATCCGCTGGGCGCTATGACCCCATTTCACGCCGTGGCTGCCATTTCACTAGCTCAAAGAAACCAGGTGCCCGTTCACCGGCTGGAATTAAGCTCCCGCAGCGCACACGTATCCGAGATTCGGTGACCACACCTCCGGGTCTGTCAACCTCCTCAGCCGAGCCTGTCGGTGGGCTGGAGTGGCCAGAGTTCCCCAGAAGCGGAAACCTGCGGGCCTTATCCCGCCCCTAGGGCCCTACGTGAAGACCGGCTCCCGCGACCAATTCAGCCGCCTACCAAGAGGGCTGTCGCCCTGACCGGATAAGCCGTCGGCTGGAACTGGAAGAGTGCGGTCGGCCCTTCCGCTGAGATGTCGGCGACGGCGCGCGTAGTCGGCGCCTTCGATCAGTCGTGGTCGGCACCTTCGATCAGTACTGCCAGGGGCGGGTCCCGGCGCGGAGCGGTCCCGGGTCGGTTGCGGTCTGGCCGGCTGGTTGTGGGTGCTGTGCGGAGTCACCAGTGATTCCGCCGATGCCGTCCGCGTCGAACATTGACCATGAGCCGAACGTTGACCATCGGTCGGACGGGGCGGGCTGAGGCGATTCGCCGAGCGATGGCCGCTTGACGAAGCGGCGGAACCAAGGGAGAGCGTAAGGGGGACACGAGGCTTTGCGGCGCTGACGACCTCGGCGGGGCCGTGGCGGAGCGGCGCTTCAGCCTGAGTGGTCGGGGCTGTCGGGACTGGGGTGCCCGAGGTCGACGGAGGGCTTGCGGTAGTCGAAGCGGAAGGCGGTGTCTGGACCGGCGACGGTTCGGGCGGGATCGGGGCTGCGCGGGCTGGTGGAACGGTGGTGGAAGTCGTCCGGGAATCGGCCTGGTGGAGACGGCGGAGCTTCTCGGCATGGCGGCGCTGGAGGCCCCAGTCGCGGCGTCTCTTGTGCTCGCGGCGGAACTCGTCGTGTGACGGGGAATAGTTGCGTGACTTGGTTCGGTCGCGCATGGCCGCGGTTTCGGATCTGCTGAAGAAGGACAGCTGACTCATGAATCAATTGTGCCGCGTCCGGGTCTGAAGTGTCAGTATTCGATCATGCCAAATTCCACTACTACCATAGCGGTGGCGGGTGCCACTATGGCGATTGTTGGAATGGTTGATATGTCTGTTGGAACAATGATCTAACAGATTCTTCGTGCCCGTTTTCGTCGGTGTGTCGGCCAGCAGGATCGATGGTCCCAAGGCATTCCCATCATCGATCGCAGGCGATCCCGCGACGGCTGCGGCGCTGCCTGAGGGGGTGTGACGCGATGAGCCGGGGCTGAGCCGGGGCGGGGCGGGCTCGGGGTGACGGAGCTGGGTGTGGCTGGCGAGGGCTCGGGCGAGCGGGACTAGGTTCTGTCTCTTAGATCAAGGCCGTCGGGTACGGCACGGAGCCAGTCGAGCATTTCGACGAGGTCGAGGGTGGCTTGGAAGTGGGCGCCCAGCTTGTCGTAGCGGGTGGCCACGCCGCGCCAGTGCTTGCGCCGGTTGAAGCCGCGTTCGACCTGGTTGCGCCGCTTGTAGGCAGCGGGGTCGAACGCTGGTGGCCGGCCGCCGTTGCGGCCTTTACGGAGCCGGTTGGCGATCTGGTCCTTGGGCTGCGGGATCGTCGTGGTGATGCGCTTGTCCCGCAACGCCTGCCGGTTGGCCCGTGACGAGTACGCCCGGTCGCCGGTTAACGAGTTGGGACGTGCTCGCGGGCGTCCAGGCCCGGGCGTGGCGACCCGGACCCGGTCGAGGAGCGGGATCAACTGCCGTGTGTCGGCGGCCTGTCCCGGCGTAATCAGTGAGACCAGCGACCGGCCTCGCCCGTCGGCCAGGGTGTGGATCTTCGTGGTCAGCCCGCCGCGGGAGCGTCCGATGCCTTCGCGTGCCTGTGTTCCGGCGACGTCGAGCCCCTTTTTGCTGCCCCGGCGGCATGCTGATGAGCACGCACGATCGTCGCGTCGATCTGGGCGTCCCAGTCGATGTCGTCATCGAGTTCAGCCAGGGTGACGACCTGGGCTTTCAACCGTGCCCAGGTGCCATCGGCGGCCCACCGCCGGAACCGCTGATACGGCGTCTTCCACAGCCCGTACCGTTCGGGCAGATCCCGCCACGGCGAACCGGTCCGCTTGACCCAGCAGATCGCGTTGATCACCTGCCGGTGATCACGCCACCGTCGGCCCTGAACCGGCTGGGCCGGCAGCAACGGCGCCAGCACAGCCCATTCCTCGTTCGTCAGATCACCACGCGCCACACCACATCAACGATCGACGCCCATGATCGCCACCTTGATCTAAGAGACAGAACCTAGTGGGGCCACGGGACTCGGGGCGAGCCGGGGCGTGACGGGATGGCTGTGGGCTGGGAAGGGCTGGTAAAGGGCGAGGGGGTTGAGAAGGTGGCGCCACGAGTTGACGCATTGGGTTGCACCGATGAGCGGGGTGCTGGGGATGGGTTCGTTCTGGCGGGAGTGTGGAAAGTGATCGGCTGGTATGGATTACGGAGCGTAGCGGGCGGATTGGGGGAGGGCGGGGTACTCAGCGTGACTGCTGTCGGGATGCCGGGTCGGGAAGCTTTGGGAAAAAATTCCGGGGCCTGAGGAAGGGGGATTTGAGCTGGGGATTCGTGACTTGGGCGGTGGGTTTTGGAGAGGGAGTCGGGGATCGGGGTTGAACCCCGGGGTGGCTGGTGCCCGTATGGCCCCCCAACCGATGACATCGACGTCCAACGACGAGGAGTGATTATGAGGGCGCGGACGTACCGGCGGAACGGGGACAGTCGGCGGAAGACGATCGGCGCGGTGGTGGTCGCTGGGGTGCTGGTGGTCAGCGGGGTGACCGGGGTGCAGCTCGCGTCGGCGGGCACCGAGACGAAGGCTGTGGATCTGGTGACCGTGGACGGTCAGCAGTTCGATGTCTCGAAGTGTGCCGATGTTCAGGTCAACGGTGGCGCGGTCGTCTGTGACGGCGAGGAACTGGCCCCTGTGGAGCAGCAGGCGCCGGAGGAGGCCGCGGTCGATTCGGCGGTTGCTCTGGAGGCGGCCTGTGACACCTTTGCCGCGGACGCAGCTGCGGCTGCCGGGGAAGCCGGTGCGGAGCAGGCCGCCGAGGAGGCTGAAGAGGCGGCCCAGAACCCGGCGAAGGCTCGCGCGGAGAACAAGACTCTCGCCAAGAAGTACGCGAAGGCTCTGAAGGCGGCGGAGAAGGCGGAGAAGGCTGGGAAGGCGGAGAAGGCCGGAAAGGGTGCCGCTGAGCAGGGCGCGGCCGAGGAAGGCGCCGCGGAGGATGGTGCGGCCGGTGCGGATGCCGGGGCCGCTGCCAACGCGGTGACGTCGGCGCAGCAGGCGCTCCTGCAGTCCTGCCTGGCGCTCGCGGACGCCAAGGCGGTGGCTGCCGCCGCCGGAGCCGGCGACGGCGGAGCGGCTGAGGAAGGCGCCGCTGAGGGAGGCGCGGCTGAGGACGGTGCGGCTGACGGCGGTGCGGCTGACGGCGGTGCGGCTGACGGCGGTGCGGCTGACGGCGGTGCGGCTGAGGAAGGCGCCGCTGAAGCGGGCGCTGCTGAAGGCGCCGCCGGCAAGGAGACAGCGACTACTCGGGGCCGCTGACTCCTGAAGACGTGGTGGTGGTGAGGGCGACTGGGCAGCGCTCGCACCACCACCGCGTCGTTTCGGAGCGGGTTCCACTGGCGAGTCGGGATGTTCACACTGGCGTATCGACCGTGGTCTCGTCGCTCGGGCGGCGCTCGCACCACCACCACCACCACCGCGTCGTTTAGGAGCGGGTTGCAGGAGCGGGTCGCGACGTTGGGAATGGCGTGTTGGTCACGGCCTCATCGCTGTGGGCCCGTGGCAGCGCCGCTGGAGAAGTCCCGTGTGGTTCCGGCGCCTTCGATGGGCGTACCGAAGGAAGGTCGGCGGACCGTGCGGGAAGCCTAGGGTTTGCGGCCGAGCGCGCCGTAAGTCGCCACCTGGTCGGCAGGTGGGCGCTGGTGGGCCGGGACTTCCGGGAGCCATTCGGAGACCGGGACGATGCCGGGGCCGATCAGGCCGAGGCCGGTGAAGAACTCGGCGAACTCGTCGCGGGTGCGGGGGCGCACCGGGGAACGGGGCCCGGTGATCGGCTCGAGAGTGTCCGCGGCGCCGAAGTCGAGGGTGAGGCTGGTGGCGGCGAGGTAACTGCCGGAGGGCAGTGCGGCGAGCAACTCGTGGACGATCTCGCGGGACCGGTCCTGGTCGGGGATGAGATGCAGCACCGCGATCAGGATCAGAGCGACCGGGCGGCTCAGGTCGACGGTTTCCTTGAACTGCGGGTGAGTCAGGATCGAGGCGGGATCACGCAGATCCGCCTCGATGAACCGGATGCGGCCACCGGCGCCGGCGCTGAGAGGGCCAGCGCTGAGAGGGGCGTCGCCGAAGCGGGTGTCGCCGGTCGGGGCGCTGCCGGGCAGGGTGTCGCCGGTCGGGGCGCTGCCGGGCAGGGTGTCGCCGGTCGGGGCGCTGCCGGGCGGG